>NZ_WJFC01000229.1 GCF_009725235.1 Scytonema sp. UIC 10036 | reverse complement strand
CCCTTGTCCCCCTTGTGCCCCGTGTCCCCCTTGTTCCCGACTAACGCCTTGATTTCACTGGTATACGTATCTATTCCATTCCATAGAATTCCTGGTAGTAAATCGCCAAAGGCATTGATTTCTAAAATAGTGCGATCGCGAAAGTTAGGAGCGATGAGTAAATCTACGCCACAGTACAAGCTGTTGGGAAATAAGGCGGCTGCGGCTTCACAAGTTTGTTTCATGTTTTCCCAGTTCTCTTGTCCGACTGTCGCTAAAAATTCTTCGGTGTCACCTCGCTCATTTCCCAAATGCAAATTGGTCATGGGGCTTTTGCCCAAACGCACAACAACGTGCTGTGCTTGACCGTTAATCACAACCACGCGTACATCGAACCCGCATCCTTGTATGCGTGCCTTGGGCAGCCATTCTTCGACTTGTACTCCCTCAGCTGTTAAGATGTTAATAATGTCACTAATTTCTTCTCTGCTTGTGTAGTGACGAATTTTACGAGAGTTGTAAAGCAGGGTTTGCCCTTCTTCTCGCACTCGTTCTACTGTAGTTATAGCCGATTCACCTCGTGCTGTGGCATGGTATGCAACAACTCCAGAAGCAGCAGACCCATGGGCTAGTTTCACGAACACGCGATCGCATTCCTGCACCCGCATTTGTTCGCGCAGTTGTTCGTAGTTTTTAATCACACCAAGCGATCGCGGTACCGGAATTCCGTGGCTGTTGAATCTTTCGTGACATCGGGGTTTGTCGAACATCACGGCAATATCTTGCGGATGGTTCATTGTTAGGCATTTGAGTTGCTTTTCCCATTGTTGTAATAGATACTGCCATCCTAGATACCACTGACGGTGGTAAAGAATCAGCCCCTTGTCGAAGACTAATCTCATTGCATCAGCAGGATGAATGCGTTGGTGCTGACCGTCATCTGGTACATTTGCACCTGTAGCAATAATAGCTTTATCCACCTCAAAGTTTTTCTCAGGGGAATCAAACCGGATGATGGTGTTGGGTGCATCAAAACGTTCTAATGTTTCTCTGCCTGCGATCGCGTCTTCATAAGATACAACAGTTGCAGGGGGTAAACTGAAATACTCTAGCGCCTGTTGCAAGAAACCAACTCGACGATTTTCTGGATTTGCGATGATGACCAGTTCTAGCATATTCTCGCCTTTGGTTTATTCATGCAGGACACAATATCGAGCCGCTCCACATCCTCGGTCATATAACTCCTCTTGTGGCTCTGCAACAACTCTACAATTCAGTTGAGATAATTGTGAAATCGCGCTTGCAGACACACAATTATTGGCAATATTGAGTGTGTGAAGTCCATCGATTGCAGGGCAGTCGAGTAAAACTTCTACTCCCTCATCGGTTAAGTCGCCCATTGATAGATCGAGCACTGATAGACGATTGATGAGTGGTGACTCTGCGATATAACTGGCAAGTTCATTTGCACAACTACAACTACGCAGCCCCAAATAACTCAAATTAGGAAATTGTTCCTCAAAGAGAATTGGAGCAAGATTGAGATCGTTACTTCTGCCAGTCCATAACTCAAAATACTCCAGTGCTGGCAGTTGAAGGTCATAAATTTGGTCAAGAGCTTCACCTACAAATAACCTGAAAAAATCTACTCATAACTGGTATATTCAGTAGCTTCTCAGTGCCGGAGGCGAGCCGTATCGGTGAAACCCCCTTTGTAACGTAACAAAAGCTTCAAGCTGTTTCTACACTTGTAGAAATTGCAGTAACTTTTCCCCTTCTACGTCTAGGTTTTTTAGGACTAGCCACAGTCAAGGAATCCAGTAGGAACCGCAACACGGTATCAGGTTGAAACAATCGGGGTCTACGGATAGAATAAATTTTTAACCAGTATGAAATTTTCCCCCATCCTCCCCCAAAGCCTCCATCCTTTGAATCCTCTGGTTCAAAAAATGGAGAAAGCGTTTTTAACCACAAGTGGGGGATATACTCTTTAAAACCCAAAGCCCTACGAGCAATAACCATTGCCGCCGCCGAAGCGCTGTTTAAACCATATTTCGCCATATATTTGACCATTCCAATGACACTGGTCATATATGGACTCACAAATTTGACTTCTATTCCAGATTTTTCGGCTCTGACAACTAAAAAACTCCGAAATTTGTCATATATAAAGCTTGAAAGCATTCTGTTATAGTGTTTTGAACCACTATGACGTAGTTGAGCTTTCTTGAGTGAGAAATCTAAATTTTCGCAGGCGATCGGACATTGATAGATGGATGCTAATTTAACTATTTCACAAACAATATCTCTGAGAGCCGCTTGATTTTGGCCAGTTGTGCCTGTTGGGATGGGAAAACTTAAGATGATCTGCTTACCAGATGTGCGTGCGGGGTTGCCATCGCGTTTTACATAAATAATGTCAATAGTTTCTGCATTTAAATCAATGCCAATACAACCATTTTGTAAGCTACTGATTCTGGGCACATCTTGTACATAAGTTGTCAGGTGGATGTACCATTGGTCGGATTTATGCTCACGTCTAAAGCATTGAACTGTAACTGGTTTATTAGATTCTAAAGCATATAACAAGTCATGTTTACGTTGCCCTGTGACTTCAAACGTTAAATAAACATATTGACCATAATCTTCTCTTAAGAAACCCGGAACAGCAAAACGAACAGTAAAGTTGTCATCCCCCTGATAAAATATTCCGGCAACTCTATTATTCCCAGGTGTTCTTCCTTTCCCAATTGAATAAAAATTGCCACTCCGATATTTTTCCCAATCAGATTTCCATTCGTCATGAGATTTATAATTATTGGCTTCTAAATGATGCTGGCTATTAAATAACTTTACTCCTCCAAAACAGATATGCAACCTTTTTTGTGATAGCAATCTATCTAAATCGCCTTGCTTGCGTATTAGCCTAGATGTTTTAGACTCAAGTCCCAGTAATTTCTTCTCAAATCCCTGGAAATTTTGACGCGTCGGATTTTTTAATCTATTTTCTAAATCTTCTATTCCTTCGGATACAGCTTTCCACCCACTTTCTATATCTTTACTCAGTTCTAAAATTCGATTCTCTCTAGCTGTTACCAATTGGTCATATGTTGACTTAGCATCAGTTGCTAAGGAATCAGCCCATGCCCATTCAATCCCAAATCGTTTTTGAAATTCTTTTTCTATTTGGTCTTCAGTTTGACCTTTTTGTAATTGATTAACTGCGCTATGGAAGAAAGATTGATAGTAAAAACCCCAATCTTCTAGAAATGGATGAAATGGCAATTGAGCTTCTATTCCTCGCCTTAATTGAGGTATACGATTACCAGAATCATCTTTTTGACGAGAGTAACTTCGATGTGTTAACTCAGCATACAGAGATTTCTTTTTCGCCACAGTTTCGACCTAACTAATGGATTTATTTTTCGACAAAATTAGATTTTATTTATAGAATTTTAGTGGCTTTTCTTAAAGATTATTTCAGCTATTTAATCATTCTTAACACTGTGGACAATGGGAATGAATCGCTTAGGCATTATTCTTTTTTAGATTGTCCATCAAACTGCTTGATTTTTGATGGTTAAAATTCAAGTAGGGAAGTTACCATTTTTACAGTATTTTACAAGAAATTACCAGCTTTTTGGCATTCTAGAACCAACAGCACTAATGTACAAAGTTTCGATAATGAGTGTCTTGAGATTTCCATGGTATGAACTACACTGTAAATCTCCACAAAAACCCCGAAGTTGCAGCACTTCCAGATTGGGATACCCGTTCAAAATCAAACTGATGTCACCTAATCCAAGGTAAGATTTCATATATCCTTGTGCTGAAGCGTCACCAATGAATAAAGCTCTCAGTTGAGTTAACTGCTGGCGAGCATCAAAGAGGGTATCGACAAAAGCATAGAATTCGTCAGTGACTTCGTAATAGGAGCGCTCCCACATTTGACAAATTAAAGCTTCAACCTTGCTAGCTTGGGGGTCTTGCAAAAGTAACTTCAGCTGCTCAAAATTGACAACATACGCAGTACCACCGGGGTCGGTAATGCCCGTGTCAGGGTCAAAATTCTCAATTTTCCAATCTTGAAACGTGGTAAAAAACAAATATGGGTCATGGTTTAACAACGCTTGCTTTCCTTTAACACCCCCGTTTTGCCGCAGTAACCGCGAAGCAGAACGTCGCACTTGTTCTGCGGTATCCTGCAAAGCATCGATCGCCACGTCTAAACCTGCTTCCCCATAGTTGAGTGCTTCGGAAAGAGCTGCAATCCGTACTTCTACAATTGGACTTGTCAAACGATATTTTACTCCTTGGAGTCCTCCCAAAACAGCACTCTCAACTGGGGGAGGTGCTTGTCCGCCTAAAATGGCATCGAACTCTTTGGGTTGATTTTGATTGTCTGGCATTGCCCCCTCACTTCTGCACTACACTAAGGTTATGATTCCCATAACTCATGGTTTGTAACACACTCCTGGTGTAAGATTAACACTACGGCACAGTTTAATAGTACATTTGTTCTAAATAAAAGTCAAAACCCCCTCTTACCGCATTAGGCGATACGACTTCAGGTTATTAGAAGAAACTCAGTGTATGCCATTATTTATAATTACTTCCAACAATGTGCTCATATAAATTAAACATAGCTTGGATCTCACGAGTCATTTCCTGACGTAAATTCCACGGTAATAAAACTTCAACTTTTGCTCCTAAAGCTCGTAACCATCTGATAACGTAATAATCTGTAACTCGATAATTAACTTGGTAATATGCATCGCTACTCGGACGAGATTGGAGAATATTTAAACTTACCTCCCGATGTTCTTGAGCAAGTATATGCTGTTGAAGGAGAGTAAATGCTTGCTTGTAAGTAATTTTTACAAAAGTATCATGAATACTAATTCCATCGATATAACGCTGATGGAAGTCTTGGTCAAATCGTAATACCATTAATGATATTTCTTTGTAAAAATCACATCCCCAAGCTTCTTTTAATTTTGTGTTGACGGTTTTGGGAGTTGGTAATGGATGATTATCATTGAGTTCTTTTAAAATTTGTGGAACCCGAATATCTTGCCAAGATAATTCTTCTACACGTTGGGAGATAATTCTATCGAGACGATATTTGTACCAGTTAATATCATCGTGTGGAGTCGTTCCATAGGCACATAGATATTTAGCACGCTCCATAAAATAAATACAGACTGGATAAACAACGCACTCTTTAACTTGATTCTTATGGGCACTATGGTATGTAAAAAGTAAAGGTGGAACGTTGTCATAGTTCCAAATTTCCTGCAATTGGCTTTGAATTTCATCTACAGCATCTTGTGTTGGACTAGAATCGGGAACGACATAATCAACATAGAGAAATATCCGATGATTGTCCTCATCTATTTCCTCCTCGGAAAATTCTTCAGCTAATACGGGTAAATTAGGGTCGAGGAAACTAAACAAACCTAAAGTCCCTGCTAAATAAGCTTGTTTCTTCATACTTAAGCTTGCTAGAGGGGTAATATTTTCTTTTGTTTTCCAGCTTGGTAATGTTTGCGATAAGCTGGGTACAGCTTGCGCCAAAGGCGATCGCTGATAATATTTACTTCTACCAGTCTTACGTTGGCTTCTTTGTAGGTAATTACGACTGACTAATAATTCAAAATCACTTTGTAAAGATTTACGAACCTGGGCAAATAATCTTTCTTCGAGAATTTTTTCCAGTTCCGCTTTAGCTATGGATATTTGTGCTTGTAAAGAATCCTGCCATTTGTCAACGGGTACTTCCAACTCTAATAACCATTGTCTGGTTGTTTTAGTGCAAGCGCAATTCAAATCTTGATGGTTGAGAATATCTGCTTGCTTCTCATCCTTGTGAGTTTCGGTAAAAAAAGCTTCGCGCCAATCTGCGTAAGCAAAAGGGTCTGGAAGCTTGGAGTAGTAATTTTGGCTATATAACCACCGTAATAATGCCCACAGTCTAATGGCACGGGTCAAATTTTGGCTTTGGTCGAGGGAACCCTTGACGAGTTTTTGTAAAAGGTTAAAATCTGGATAGCCTTTAAATATGGTAATCATAACAATTTGAGCTATTTGGTCAATTGTTTATAGATTAGCAGAGCTTCGGAAGGGGGTATTTCCGATGGTGTGCCATAATGGGCATGGCAATTTTGAGAAGGATACATTTACCGTATGGGTACATCTGAGTTTGATGAGTACAAAGTAGATCACTTGTTTTTGCTGATTGGTGAGAACCCTTTACCTAACTACGTTGCAGCGAAAATGCTGTTGAATGAAGGTGGTAAACCCTACCTAGTTTTCAGCGAACGGACACAAAAACCTGCGGAACGTCTTAAGGAGGAGCTTGGTTTAAGCGACGAGGAAATGGTTCCGTTGAATAATAATGAAGCTAATGCTTATGAAATAAAGAAGAAGATTAGAGAAAAAATTAAGGAAATTCAACAGAGAGATAGAGAGAAAAGTCAACAGAAAGATGGATATGAAAATTCAGAGAAAAAGCTATTCGGATTAAACTATACAGGTGGCACCAAGGCAATGGCTGTTCATGCTTATCAAGCATTTCTTTTACCTGATGAGAAAGATCCTAAATCTCAACTTAATCCTTCTCCTATTTTTAGCTACTTAGACTCTAGTAGCTTGAAAATGTTAATTGACCATAGAGGTAATCCGATTTCATTAAATATACCAAATAAACAACTAAAATTATCATTAGAAAAACTTTTTAAATTACATGGTTTATCTCTGTCTAACAAAAAAACTTCAAAAGATAATATCAAAACTGATGTTACTCTTCCTGAGTTAGTAGAAGCTATAGTTCAAAATAATTTACTATGGAGAGAATGGTGCCAAAAAATACTTTATATAGAAGCAAGAGAACAAGAAGAGATAGCCAAAATAAAAAAAGATAACACAACAGAAATATATTTTAAAATTGGCAACTGGAAACATCATAAAGAATTAATAAATGTGTCATTTTCTATCAATGGTTTACCTGAGATAATTGTATCTATAATAAAGCAAAATAATATGCTTCAAGCTGATAATAAATTAAATATTCAGCACCTAAAAGATTTAAATATATTCCCGAAACCATCTAAAAATGAAGACATACCTAAAGAAATCTGTAAATGGTTTGAAGGAGTTTGGCTAGAAGATTATGTATTACAACAACTGAAAAAAATTAAAGAAGAATGTTCTTTAGATGAAATTGGTATGTCATTTAATTTCCCAGAAAAAGAAGATATGGCTTTTTTTGAATTTGATGTTGCTTGCTTGCGAGGATATCAGCTTTTTGCTATATCCTGCACTACTGATAAGACCGATAATTTATGTAAATCAAAATTATTTGAAGCATATAACCGAGCGCGATTAATGGGAGGTAATGAAGCGCGAGTTGCTTTAGTTTGTTACTCCAATAAGGTAAATAAAATTAAGCAAGCTTTCATGAGTCAGGTTGATGACCCTAAAGTGATGGTTTTTGGCAGTGGAGATATTGCAGATTTGTCCGAAAAACTTAAAAACTGGATTCAAACGGTGGATGCATAATGAATAATTTAGTTGCTACAGTAATTGATACTACTGGAATACAAAAATATATTTTTTGTACCAATCGCTTGCGTGAAAATATAGGTGGTTCGTATTTGGTTCAAGCCGCAACAAATGAATGGGTGAAAGAGTGCTTGGGGGAGTTAGGTCAAGTTTATATTCCCAATGATGAAACGGAAGATTTTAAAGCGTATATTCCTACAAACCGAGAAATCCTAGGTGAGTTAGTTTATACGGGTGGTGGTAATACCATATTACTTTTTAAAACAGAAGAATATGCAAAAAGATTTACCCAAAAATTAACCACAAAAATACTACATGAAGCACCTGGATTAAATATTGTTATTGCTCACCAGGTTTTTGATTGGGATAAGGACTCACTTCAAGAAGTTATTGAAAAAAAACTAATCCAGGAAAAATTGGAAAATCAAAAACGCAAACCGAAATCATCAATGCCAGTATTAGGTTTAGGTGTTACAGCTAGCTGTAATTCAACTGGATTAGTTGCGGTAGACAATAGTACACGTTATGGTATTCCTGCGAATGATAATTATTTGATCTCTAGAGAGATAGTAGCTAAACTTAAAGCGGTTGACAGGAATCATAATGAACTTGCAAATTTAAAACTGAAAAATAGTATTTTCAAAGGTTTAAATTTAGGTAACTACCACATACCATATGATGTTGATGATGTAGGACGTTCGGAAGGAGATAGCAGTTATATTGCAATTGTTCATGCTGATGGCAACAGATTGGGTAATCGCTTTCAGGATTATTTAAAAACTGCATCTAATAATGAAGATTGCATTATCAAAATGCGAAAATTTTCTCAGGTTGTAAATAATGCAGGAAAGAGCGCTTTACGTGCGATCGCTAAAAGTTTGATAGATTTAATTATAATTGACGACAATCGAGCAGTAATCAAGTATGTAGATATAACATCGGGAGAAATTCTAAATAAGATAGTTCTGCAAACGAGAGATGGAAAAACCTATCTACCTTTTCGTCCTTTAGTATATGCTGGTGATGATATCACTTTTGTATGTGATGGACGTTTGGGATTGTCTCTAGCTGCAAAATTACTAGAGAAATTTGAGGAATTTACTAGCAATTTACCAGACTATAAAGAGAAAGCAACTGCTTGTGCTGGTATTGCAATTGTAAAGACTCATTATCCTTTTGCTAAAGCTTATGCATTGAGTGAAGCGTTATGCAGTAATGCTAAAAAGTGGATGAAAGAAAAAACTAATGACTATGAAAAACTTATATTTTCAGCATTAGATTGGCATATTGCTGCAAGTGGTCTAATTGGGTCAATTCACGAAATTCGCAAACGAGAATATGAAGTAAAAATACCAGAATGGAATAAAATAGCTTCTTTAATAATGCGACCGATTCATTCATGTTCCTATGAGAATGAATGGCGTACATGGTCTAATTGTGCAAAAGTTATTCATGAGTTTAATACACATAAAGATTGGAAAGATAAGCGTAATAAAGTAATGCAATTGCGTGATGCACTGCGTCAAGGTCATGAAGCAACAAAACAGTTTCGACAACTACACAGTCTTGAAAACTTACCAAAATTTTCACAAGCTAATACAAAATTAGGAGAGGAAGGTTGGTGGAATGGTATTTGTGCTTATTTTGATGCAATTGAAGCAATGGAGTTTTACATTCCTTTAGGAGATTCAATCGATGAGTAGCTACACCTTAAAAATAAAGTTGTTGAGTGATACAACATTTGGTCGTGGTGATGGGGTTGCGGGATTGGTTGACCAAGAGGTAGAACACGATCGCTACGGATTTCCTTATTTACGAGGACGCACTTTAAAAGGGTTGTTAAGTGAGGAATGTGATAACTTAGTTGCTGTGATACTAAATGATAATCAGCGCCAACATTGGCAGAAAATTTCCGATCAATTGTTTGGTAAACCAGGTAGTACCTTTGATACTCAAGGGATTATGCACGTAGGTGATGCATATTTACCAAGTGATTTGCGAAATGCGATCGAAGCACAAATTGATGAAGAATCCGAAAAAAAGCGCAGACAGCGCAATTATCAACCAAAATTAACCAATATTGATATATTGGAGTCTCTTACTACTATCCGTCGTCAAACTGCCATCGATCCAGAATATGGCTCTTCTACTAAACGCAGCTTGCGAGCGTCGCGTGTTATTTTGCGGAAACTTACTTTTGAATCAAGGCTTTTGTTCTCAAAGGAATTAAACACAGATTTAGAAGAAGATAAAGATATTTTGGCACTTTTAATAGTCGGTACGCTGGCGTTAAGAAGAGTTGGAAGCGGACGTAATCGTGGTCGAGGTCATGTGCAGTGTACTCTGTGGAATATGCAACATGAATTAACCCAAGAAACTAGCTACATTCGACGTTTTGGGAGAGAAAGATGAAAGTAATTACTTTTTTATTGCAGACACAGCAACCCATTCTTGCAACATCACTTCAAGGCAACCCTAACAGTGATATTTCTTTTGATTATATTTTAGGTAGTATGATTCGAGGAGCATTAATTAGCAGATATATAAATTCACCACATAATAATATTCAAAAAACTGATAATATTTTGGATAGTAAGCGTTTTCCAGTCATCAAAAGATTATTTTTTGATGCTTCTAAAACTAGATATTTAAATGCTTATCCCGTTAGCAATACTAAGCAACGGTCTTTACCATTACCACTTTCCTTATATAAAAACAAAGGCGATGAATTCTCGGAAGAAAAATATAAATTTGTTTATGATTTTAGTAAGATTCCAGTTGATGATAAGGAGGAATATTTGCCAGATGGTTTATCTCCCAAATTACTAAATGAGAATTTCTGCACTATAGATGACAACGAGATAATAATTCATCGAACTAAGCGACGAATCAATATACACAACCAACGCGATCGCAAGCGCGGCAAAGGAACTGATACTAATGGTGCTGTCTTCAGTTACAATGCTATAGATGTAGGGCAAACTTTCCAGGGTGCAATCCTGTGTGATTCAGAAGAAGACAAAGCGATTATTGAATCTTTACTACAACCACAGGATATTTGGTTAGGTGGTTCCCAAAGCGCAGGTTACGGACATACAATATTTGAGTCAATTCCAAGTAGCAACAATTGGTCAGAAGTTTCAATTGATTTAATATCTCGTCTTCAAAATAAAGAATTTCTAACAATTACACTTCTGAGTGATACTATTTTACGAGATAGTTATGGACAATATGCTGCACTTCCTGAAGTATTAAGCCAAACTATATCAAGGGATTTAAAGTTAGATAAAGAACTCGAATTTCAAGATAATAGTATTTATGCTAGTGGCGTTATTGTTGGAGGATTTAATCGCAAATGGGGTTTACCTTTACCACAAACACCTGCACTAGCTGCTGGTAGTGTGTTCGTTTTCAAAAAAAGTGATGTAGACTTACAGCAATTACAAAAACTTGAAGAACAGGGAATAGGAGAACGTAGAAATGAAGGTTTTGGGAGAGTTGTAATTAATTGGTTAGATGAAGATAGAACTGAATATCAAGTTAAACTAGCAATACGAGAATCTCAAGCCAAATCGCGATCGCTTAGCCTAGAGTCATCAAACATTGCTGAAAATATAGCTACAAGAATTATTAGGAAAAACATTCATAACTTACTCATCAAAAGAGTTGGTAGTTTAGAAATTGCGAAAAAAAGTATCTCTAATAGTCAGCTATCAAAAATGATGTCTCTTCTTACACGTTATTTGTCTCTATTAGAAGTCAAAAAGATAGAAATCAAAAATAATAAACATGAATCTAAAAGTAAAAAGTTATTAGAGTTAGCTGAAGAATATTCTAACGATATAAGTAGCTTCATTAAAAATTTACCTACTAATGCTCGCAATCAATTTGAAAGAGCACGTTTGAATACTGGTGAACGATTTGACGAGCAAATTGGTAAATGGCTCAAATCCCCAAAAGATTGGATAGAGCAAGATTGGTGTAGCGATTCCCAAACCAAAGGTATGGTTCAGAATAACAAGCCATACATCGAAATTGCAAACATATCAAAAACTATTGATGATGATTATCTCGCGTTAGAGTACACATTACGTTTAATTTTAGCAATTACCAAAAAGACTATGAAGGAGAACAATAATGATTAATTTGCGTCATTTTTCAAATCGAAATATTCTTAAGCGAGTAATTATACGTGGCAAATTAATATTAGATACTCCCACTTGTTTAGGTAGCGGTGATGTAGATAGCCCACTGGATTTATCTTTACTAAGAGATAGTATTAGCAATTGTGCTTTGTTAACAGGTTCATCAATTGCAGGAGCATTGAGGAACTACTTAAGAGAATACACAAAAGGTTACAATATCAAAGATATTCGTCATGATATCGCGACTACATTGTTTGGAGATTTATTTTTTTATGAAAATGAAAAAGACTTATCAGAAACGAGAAAAATAGAACTTAGAGAAAAAGAAAATCAAAGTTTTTTAATTATTAACGATGCTGTAAGTAAAACCCCTATTCAAGTAGAAATTCGCGATGGAGTCAAAATTGACAACGTGACTCGGACAGCAGCAAATAAAGCCAAATATGATATGGAGTTATTTGATCGCAATCAAAAATTGTATCGTCCATTGCGTTTGTGTGTTCGTCACTATATTGATTATGACGCAGAAACAGGTGTATCCCGTATTTATTTAAGCAGATTAGTTAATCTTACAACTGAGAAGGAATTGAAAAATGCTACCTAGACATTTAACGAATGTACCGGATACTAAAAAAGCTATAGCACCTTATAATTTTGTAGAGTTACCCAATAATGTAGTTGAGATTCAAGCAGATTCTTTACCTTCGCACAATGTTTACTATGCTCAATCCGAAAAACGCTATACAGGTAGAATTGATTGTACGCTCACAACTGAATCTCCTTTATATATTCGTTGTGGTTTGACTAAAGAAGAATTTGCTTGTGGTGCAGAATCAAAAGATTTACCTGATTTTTTCTATACGGAGATAGCATCTAAAGCCAGAAAACCAGTGATTCCCGGTAGCAGCTTGCGTGGAATGATAAGAAATATAATAGAAATTATTACCTTTAGTAAAATCGAGCGAGTGTCTGATAAACAAAAATTATTCTTTCGCGCAGTAGCAGCAAATCCAAACAAAGACTCTTTAGGAAAAGAATACAAGAGATATGTTGAGCCAAAAACGGTTCAAGCTGGTTATTTAAAAAAAGATAGTCAAGGATGGTATATTCAACCAGCGATAAGTTGTAATGGTAGTACTTTTGCTTGGGTAAGAGAAACTGATTTTATTTTACCTAGATTTAAAAAATTTGATGATGAAAATTACTTTTCTCAATACATAAATGTTAGTTACACAGAGGTAAATATTGATTATAAAGATAGAGCCAAACGCTTATTTGCTAAAAATGTTGATTTACCAGAGGTGCATCCGAAAAAAGGAGTACTCGTTACAAGTGGAAATATGAAGCAAGATAATCAAAAACAAGCTTCACCCCGTCGAAATCATTGTGTTGTTTTTGAATGTCTAGTTTTTCAAGCAAATTCTGAATCAGCAAAATTGAGAATCGATGGTACAGTAATCGAACATTATCGTAATGCTCTGACTGATTTTCAAAAGCAAACTCCATTTGATAAAGATTGGGGAATGTTACAAGAAAATCGCCCTGTCTTTTACTATCTCCCAGAAGGTGCAAATAAAGTTAATTTCTTTGGTCAAAGTCCTAATTTTCGGATTCCTTATTCTCCTGATAGCGATGGACAAGCAAGCACTGTTGCAGATTTTATTCCTAAAAATCTGAAAAATTCTGTGGCTATCGATTTGGCTGATGCTATTTTTGGTTGGGTTAAAGATAATGATGTCCCTATAAATTTGAGACAACGTGGAAGTAGGGTATTTATTTCTGATGCAAATTACATATCTGCTGAAAATCATATTTGGTATACAGGTGATTTTGATCGCACAATAACTCCTCAAATTCTTAGCGAACCAAAGCCAACTTGCTTTCAACACTATTTAGTTCAACCAGAAAACACACTAGCTGATAAACCTAATCTCAGACATTATGCTAGTAGACCTATAGAGAAAACAGTGATAAGAGGTCATAAACTCTATTGGCATCAAGGTAACAAGCCTAACTTTAAATATGTCAACAAAGATAAGACTCCGGAAACTCAATTAAATAAAATTAAGCCCATAAGTAGAGGAGTTAAATTTAAATTTAACGTTCATTTTGAAAATTTAAGTGACATAGAGCTTGGTGCATTACTTTGGGTGATGAATATTTCCAGTGATCGATCACAAATATTTGGTATTGGTAAACAAAATGAAGAATACCGTCTTTCTTTAGGTATGGGTAAACCTTTGGGAATGGGTGCGGTAAAAATTGAGCCCACATTATATCTGAGCGCTCGCAACTCTCGCTATAAGCAATTATTCGATAATAAGCAGTGGAATCAAGCAGAATCAACAGCCACTGATGACCAACAACTTTGTTTTATACAAGAGTTTGAAAAATATATAATCCTTATCGCTAAAATAAGTGATGATGATAAACCCAAGGAGTCAGAAGTTAAAAGCTTAAAATGCTTACCACGTATTGAAATGCTCCTAGCAATGTTGCAGTGGAAGCCAGTATCCGATATTGAACAACAAACTCGATACATGGAAATTGAGCGAGATGTTAAAAAACCCTATATTGGTAGACTTAGTAAATCCAACGATCCAACTGTAAACGAATATAAGGAACGTCCAGTTTTACCCACACCATTGCAAATAAGGAATATTGTAGATAATCGTAAATTGCCAACCACTCCTTCAAAGTCATCAGATGATTCTCCACAAAAATCATTTGAAAAGCCAAAGCTAAAACCCAAAAATAATAGAGCTTTTCGACCTAATTATTATCGAAATAATTCAGACGATGGAAATAATTCCAATCCTGCAATCCAAAGACCAAAACCACCAAAAAAATAAATGAATATCCCCCAACTCTTCCATACTCTTACCACCCATCATCCCTACAACTTCCAAACCCAAACAATCAACCGTATTCTCAACCGTGAAGATACCCTGCTTCGCGCTCCTACAGGTTCGGGGAAAACTGAAACCGCGATCGCACCCTTTTTATTTGCGAAATCCCTCAAGCTCGATTTTCCCAATAAGTTAATCTATGTCGTACCTTTGCGTACCCTTGCGAACAGTTTGCGTCAAAGAGTGGAGAAAATGGTTGCAAATTGGGAAAGTGTTTATCCCCTGGAAAGAAAATTGGTGGTAACTTTACAGACAGGGGAAAACCCAGAAGAGCCGCGTTTTGAGGGGGATATTATTTTTTGTACTATCGACCAAATGTTAAGCAGTTTTTTAAATATTCCCTATTCGGTTGGTCGTGGTTCAGGTAATGTCAATTGTGGAGCAATTTTTGCATCTTATTTAGTGTTTGATGAACTGCATTTACTCGACCCTGACAGGTCTTTTACTACAGTTTTAAAGGTGTTGCAGCAAATTAAGGGAATTTCTCCATTTTTATTGATGACGGCGACGTTAACGGATGAATTAGCGGCAAAAATTAAGGAAATAATCGAAGATTCATAATGGAAATTATTCGAGTTGAAGATGTTGATTTAAAAATCATTGAAGCTAATCGGTGTCGAACTTTTCGTACCGTTACCCAACCTCTGACAGCACAGCGTATTTGGGATGATATTTACCAGAAAAAACGTCAGCGAGTGCTTGTCATTTGTAATACGGTTTCTCAAGCACAAGGGATTTATCGAGATTTAGAAGCCTTAAATCAAGATTTTGAAATAGAAATTACCCTGTTACATGCGAGGTTTCTACCAGAGCATCGTGCTGCGAAAGAAAGGCATTTGAAAGATATCTTTGCTCAAGATTGGCGAGATAATAATTTTGCAGAGAATAATACTTGTCAAGTTTTAATTTCTACTCAAGTCATAGAAGCGGGAATTAATATTACCTGTGAAGTTTTACATACTCAACTTAGTCCGATGAACTCGCTATTGCAGCGTGCAGGACGTTGTGCAAGGTTTCCGGGAGAAACTGGGGAAGTTTTTATTTATCGAACGGTGAAGATAAACCGAGAAAATCGAGATTTAGCAGAAACAGATTTATTTGAATTTGAAGAACCTTCACTCATAGAAAGAGAATCTATTCATATCGATGCGATTGAGGAAGTAAAAACTAACAAAGAGAGCTTTTTACCCTATAAAAAAGAGATTTGTGAGTTAACTTGGCAGGTTTTAGAAGCTCATAATAATTCTGCGACAGTTAGCGAGCACGTGGGTTTTCGGATTGAGGAAGAGTGGATTAATCGCGTTCATCTTGATGAAGATTTGCTCGCCCTCAAACGTCGTGAAAATAGCGAAATGGAGTTTGAAAATAATTTCCATTATGCCGTTTTTAAAGGAGATGAGTCAAAAGCAGTCGAGCTAATTAGAAAAGTCGATAATCGCAGTGTGTTTACCTGGACTGAATCGAGTTTTTTTGATGATGACGACAATGAAATCGATATTCAAAAATTATTACCCTTCTCAGTACCGATTTCTACCCTATGTAAAGCTTGGCGACATTTTAAAGAAAGTTTGGCTTTTGGTGATGATTGGATTTTTCAACGAATTGAAACGCCAAAATATAAATCTCAATCTTACAGTCAACCTGTTTTGAGTCCGATTACTTCCCGTGATTTTTTAATTGGTTGCTATCGAATCTTTGTTAATCCTCGTTATATTTCCTATGACGAGTCTATTGGTTTAAGAATTGGTATTGATATCAAAGGAAATAATTTTAAATCTCCACCCAAACAAGATAGAAAAATTATCAGTCAATATTGCTATCGGATGGATAATTATGTTGGTCATTTGGTTTTGATGTGGAAATTATGGCGAGAAGATTTTTGCTCCATTTTGTTGAAAAATGGGGAATCAGTAAAAGTAACATATGCTGCTGTCCGTAATGAGTTGCTTGTAGCTGGTGGTAAATTCATTCAATCTAAAGTATTACCCAGTCTTTCCATTAACGAAGCCGAAGCATTGTTTGAAGTTCTGGTTTTTTTGGCAATTTTTACCCATGATTTAGGAAAATTACAATCAAAGTGGCAAGAAGTCATGCGAGGATGGCAGAAAATTGCTCATGTAAAGTATGGAGGTAAAAACCCAAGGGAATATTTGCTAGCCCATACCGATTATAATCCCGATGAGCCAGAACAAAAAACTGAATTAAAAGCCTATGAAAAGAAAAATAAGCGTCCCAATCATGCGGTGGAAAGTGCTTTTTTAGCACAGGAAATTCTCAAACAATCTTTGGTTCCATTATTGCGTCAGTATACTTCTGACACGGAGAAAATAAAATATATTTTTTATACAGTGATTATAGCAGCAGGTCGCCATCATTCGGCTTGGGCTGAGGGGTTTCAAAGTAAGGATGTGGCAAAGTTAAAGCAGATTGAATTGTGTGCGGGATCTGAGAAGGCGATCGCGGACAGTTGGCGGTATATGGTACGTTTTTTACCGAATGGCGATCGTTTGTCAGAGCCGAGCTTGGGGAAAAGTGTTTACAACCTTAAAGAGTTTGATTTGAATAAATTCGATCGCGATGAGATTGAGTTTTTGCAGCTCTATTCTTTGGTTGTACGTGCTTTGCGGTTGTGCGACCAGCGATAGCTTCGCTACTGCCTTCGGCAGATCGGTACAATTAACATGAAGATATCTAACCGATTGTAGACGTTAGGATGTAGTACGTCTATAATGTTACTAGATTGATGTTTGGCAAACCGAAGCGCGGGCTAAAACCTGGGGGGTTCTGCCAAAATCGCCAGAACCTAGACAAGTTAATAGTTACAGCGTTTTGATATTCGGCACTATTGATATTTTATGTCAATAAGTGAGGCTGAAATGAGGTCATTTTTTCGGCCTGCCAAAACGGCTTGTAGAATCCTTGCTCTGTAAGGGTTTCAGATGGCGTACTTGAAACGTAGCGACTCCCGGTAACGGGACTGAAACTTAACAAAACCTACTGCTAAATGAAAAGTTTCTGTACTTGAAACGTAGCGACTCCCGGTAACGGGACTGAAACTAAATAGTACTTAGAAGGAATAAGAAAGTTATACATAAACTTGAAACGTAGCGACTCCCGGTAACGGGACTGAAACCTTAATTAGTTGTGGCTGGGAATATGACGATAGTGCTTGAAACG
Source organism: Scytonema sp. UIC 10036 (assembly GCF_009725235.1). The sequence continues at coordinate 2,950 of NZ_WJFC01000229.1, read as the reverse complement.
TAGCGACTCCCGGTAACGGGACTGAAACATTTTAATGGTTGAATACAGATTAAAAAACCTTCTGTACTTGAAACGTAGCGACTCCCGGTAACGGGACTGAAACCAGAAGGGGAATTTGCATCCCCACTTCCGCACCGCGATCGGGACTTGAAACGTAGCGACTCCCGGTAACGGGACTGAAACGTATCGGAGCCGATCGCATTAGAGTTCGAGCTACTTCCTTGAAACGTAGCGACTCCCGGTAACGGGACTGAAACTTTTTGATCAAGGACTGCTTTATGCAGACGAATTCATGCTTCTTGAAACGTAGCGACTCCCGGTAACGGGACTGAAACCCATCACCGAAGAGATGGCAGCAGAAAAGCAATTGCTTGAAACGTAGCGACTCCCGGTAACGGGACTGAAACCCAATCACCTTTTTCTTTTTAGCCTTAACAAATAAACTTGAAACGTAGCGACTCCCGGTAACGGGACTGAAACCTCATGCTGTCTCCTGTTAAGCGCTTAACACTTTACTTGAAACGTAGCGACTCCCGGTAACGGGACTGAAACTATCGGGCGAGTATCGCATTAAGTAAGCAAATAAGACTTGAAACGTAGCGACTCCCGGTAACGGGACTGAAACGCATCACCGTTTATGTCCTGAGTTGCTAACCATTCGCTTGAAACGTAGCGACTCCCGGTAACGGGACTGAAACGATAAAACCGATTTAAAAACCTTTTCACTGCTGCAGCTTGAAACGTAGCGACTCCCGGTAACGGGACTGAAACAATCTATAAATAATCCTACTAAGCAATGTGAATCTTCTTGAAACGTAGCGACTCCCGGTAACGGGACTGAAACTTTGCTCTCCTAATATACTTCTCAAAGCTGCAATCATTCTTGAAACGTAGCGACTCCCGGTAACGGGACTGAAACAATAAATTAATATGGAATGCGATCGCATTCTAGAACTTGAAACGTAGCGACTCCCGGTAACGGGACTGAAACTTTGTTAGCGACGACTTCTAGTAGGGCACACTAAAGCTTGAAACGTAGCGACTCCCGGTAACGGGACTGAAACTTTGACGCTGAAGCCGTAGCCGCACCCAACCCCACTTGAAACGTAGCGACTCCCGGTAACGGGACTGAAACTACCTACGTTTATGACTGGACTTCTTACCCATTGAGGCTTGAAACGTAGCGACTCCCGGTAACGGGACTGAAACCTAGAGTGGCTCCCCATCAATTCCTGAAAATTTATGTCAGGCTTGATGGTTGGCATATATTGGCAATTTTTGTCATGATTAAATAAACTTAGCCAAGGTCAATAGTCAATGACGACGCTGAACATCTCTTTGCCTGAAGCAATGCGAGCTTTTATTGATGAGGAAGTAGCCAAGGGTGGTTACAGTACTGCGAGTGAGTACATCCGCGATTTAATTCGTCAAGCCCAGAAAAAGGCTGAAGAAAAAAAGTTAGAAGCAATGTTGTTAGAGGGTTTAGATAGTGGAGAACCGATTGAGGTGACAGATGAATGGTGGGAACAAAAACGCGCTCAAATTCTGCAAGGTTTTCCACGGAAAAATAAATGACGAGACGTATTATTATTACGCTAAAAGCAAGCGAAGATATTGATGAATTGTTTGCTTATATTGCTCAAGATAATTATGATGTAGCATTAATTTTTTTTGATGCAACCAGGTTAACTTTTTCCTAATTAATTGATTGTGATTTATTTTCAACATGGCTCATCAGTATTCCAATACATAAGGATTTTAATATGACTACGTGTTGAAATACGGATGGCTATTTTTCTAACAAAATACACTTTAGAAATGAATCTGTGATTTAATGGTATACTATCACTGGTTAGACCGGACAAGCCCCGCTCCCCCGCCCCGAAGACTCCGCGATGCCGCATGATTCGCAACGAATTCTTAAAGTTTGGCTTATTTTATACCTAATTTTTAAAAGTAAATATACTTAAGAATTAGTATAGTTAGTAAATTAAATCTATTTGGTTGAGATATTGTGATATTTCTTTTTCCTAGCGATTACTTCAATCCTAAAAAAGCGGATGCAGCGTACTCGGAGCAAGTTGCTTGTATGCAAAATGCTGGGTTTGCAACTGGAGTTATTTCTTTAGAGTCGTTAGGGACAGGTTCGTCAAAGATTATTCCAGTCCCAACTTCTGGTTCAAAAGTTGTTTATCGGGGTTGGATGCTCTCGCCCGGAGATTATGAATTATTAGTTAATGTCGTAGAAATTACAGGGGCAAGTGTTTTAACTTCTTTGGCTGAGTATCTAGCTACACATTATTTGATTAATTGGTATCCGCTAATTACTGATTTAACTCCAGAGACTAAATTTTATTCCGTCGATGATGATTTAGAGAACCAGTTAAACCAACTTGGCTGGAATGGATTTTTTATCAAAGATTATGTTAAGTCTCTCAAAACCTCAGTTGGTTCCATAATTAATCAACCAGAGCAAATCAAAACAGTAGTAGCCGAGATGCAAAAATTTCGAGGCACGATTGAAGGAGGTATTTGTGTGCGGCGGATTGAAGATTTTGTAAGAGAAACTGAGAAGCGTTACTTTGTTTTATCTGGTAAACCTTTTGCTGCTTCAGCAGATGAAGAAATTCCAGAGATTGTTTTTGAGTGCGCCAAGCGGATTGAGAGCCAGTTTTTCTCTGTTGATGTAGTAGAACATAGCGATGGCACTCAGCGAATCGTAGAAATTGGTGATGGGCAGGTGTCAGATATTGTTGGATGGACGGCTGAACGTTTTGCTCAAATTTGGATTGACAGCTAACAACCCTCCAAGCGTGGACTGCTCAGAGAAAAGATATTGTTTGAGTTATAAGTCTGAGTAAGAAAAAAAACTAAGCAATAAAATTTTAATCTGCTCAAAACCTTTATTTATAAACCTTTCAAGAGCCAATACTAGTAAACTTCTTTGCGT
>NZ_WJFC01000228.1 GCF_009725235.1 Scytonema sp. UIC 10036 | reverse complement strand
TTTCCTGAGACCTTCTCGGCAGATTCTCCTACAAAAGCGTTTGACCAGTGACCAGTAAACAGTAACCAGTGACCAGTGACCAGTGACCAGTGACCAGGGACTAGAAGGCTTATGTTGGGCACTGGTGTATTAAAATTTATAGGAATTTTATCTTTTGAGGTCTTTACTGCTAAATAAATTTATTATTTTTTAATAAAAAAAAATTTGTATCTTACAGGTGTATAATTCTTCATACACTCAGATAAAAGTTTATCTGTTTTGTTTTTAGTCAACACTAGTTTCCTAAAACAGACTTTTTTTATGCTGTTTCTGCCTGTGAAATACCATAAGAACGGCAAAAGCTTTCTTGTAGATTAGATATTTAGATTGACATCAGTAATATTACGATAAATCTTTTGTTGAATCCTTACAATAACTTTGTATTCCAAGTATCTATCTTTATAAAAACTTTAAAAAAATACTTCTACAGTTGGAGACAAATCCAGTTAAATCTCATAAAATATGAATACTCTAATACAGAACATTGTCTGTTTATTAAAATTTTTGTAAATAGGCTGTGGAATTATTAATATTAAAAATCAAAACTCCGATTTTACAACCTTTTATCTATCAAATTGCCAACTATCCCCAAATCTATTCCATTTTGAGAAAAAATGGATAGCGCAAAGCGCCAACGCTATCAGTCTGCTATGGTATCTACTTATTACCCTGACACCAGATTCCTTGACTATTTTGTCATGCCAGATGGAACTGAGCAACCCTATGGCTCGGATCTCCTAACTATGCTGCTGAGCGGAAAAGTTTTTATGGTCAACAGTCGCAGGCGAAATGGTTTAATACTTTTTAAACATTTCCATGCTGAGTTTGCCGGACCGGGAGCAGCTGTAGGAGGCGATTACGATCGCGATTGTGTGGGGGCGCTACCAATAGGAAATTTATCTTTATTAACTCCAGAGACTCATGATGAACGCCAAAAAGCTTACTTGATCCGGAGACAGTGGATTAGATTGATTAAGCAAATCACAGAAAATCCAGTTCCTCAACAGCGAGTTCAGAAAGTTTTAGATCAATTTGAGCAATATTTTCCCCCAGAAATTGTTGCTCAGTTACCTGATGAAGCATTTGCTTTTTTGGTAGGTGTTTTACCACAAACAGTACGAATATCGCGTCTTTTGGGCAGTGATGGCTCAGCAGACGATGGTTATGATGAATGAGTTAGTAGTTAATGGTTAGTGGTTAGTGGTAAGCAGACAAAAATGTTGAATGGCTAGCCAAATTTCTGACATGACGTTGCTTAAACTGTGGTCGCTGTCAAGTTCTAGTAACTCCACCCAAGGACGTTGGAGAGCAAAGTCGCGACTAGCTTGAATGGGAATGACTTCATCGTGTTTGCCGTGCAAAATCAGAGTAGGAGTGGGACGTTGCAAAATCTCCTCTTTATATTGATTCGCATCTAGAACAAAATTATAGCTTAGAGGAAGAGAACGTTTCTCTCCATAATGATGAACCATGAGATATTTTTCTTGTTGCCATTGCTGTAACGCTTCATCCCCCAGCTTAGGTAACCAATGAGATAAAAACCCAAAAGCAGGTGCTAGTAACACAAGGCGTTTTACTGGTTGATGCTGCTGTCCTAGATGGGCGGCAGTTAAACCACCCAAACTTGAACCAATTAAGGTGACTGACGTACAAGGATCTGGTAATTCTAATGCGATTTGAGCCAACTGACGGGTGATAGTCAAGTTTGTAAAATCCCCTGCATTTAAATCAGGAATTTTTAACTCAATATGAGCTTGGGTAAAGCGATCGCGAAGGTATATTGCCTTAGCAGAACAAGGACTTGATGCAAAACCGTGAAGGTAAATAAATTCGGTAGGCATTAGAGGTTATTTATAAAGTAAATCTGAGATCGATAAATGTATTGTGTAGGTTGGGTTGAGGAACGAAACCCAACAAACGCTCTTCTTAATGTTTACTTTATAAATCATCTCTTACACCTCGATCCGGTGGCTCCGCCACAGAATGACTTACGATGGGGTGCCGCCTCCTGTACTCTACCTAGAGTGAGAGGCAGAGCCTCTAGTAATGCATTCCCAGCCTCTAGCTGGGAACGAGAGTGGCGGACAAATGACAAATAACTTTATCACCTCATCGTGACAAATTCTTCTGCGGATGTGGGATGAATACCAACAGTAGCATCAAAATCTTTTTTGGTAGCACCCATTTTAACGGCAATTGCTACACCTTGAACGATCTCACCTGCGTTATCTCCAACCATATGAGCGCCTAAAACTTTGTCAGTGTTGGCATCTATGACCAATTTCATCATTGTTCGATCGCTTGCGCCTGTCAAACTATGGAACAAGGGACGGAAGCGAGTGCGATAAATCTTAACTCCGTCATCTCCTAGTTTTTCCTTGGCTTGGGTTTCTGTTAAACCGACTGTAGCGGCTTCTGGTGTGGAAAAGACGGCAGTTGGAACATCTTCATGACTGAATACACGACGGTTACCACCGAATTCACTATCTGCAAAAGCACGACCTTCGCCTATAGCGACAGGGGTTAAGTTCATTCTGTCAGTCACATCACCGACAGCAAAGATATTGGGTTGGGAAGTTTGGCTGTATTCGTTAACAGCGATCGCATTCATGGTACTGTAGCCCGGTCCTTCTATATCACTAGGAACAACATCAACTCCTGCGTTGTCCAAACCCAACCCTTCTACATTCGGTGCTCTACCCGTTGCTGCAAGGAAAACATCAGCAACAATTGATTCTGTGTATTCTCCTGATAAATTTAGCTTTAATCCTTCCGGGACTCGTTCTACTGAGTCCACGATAGAATTTTTAACAATCCGCACGCCGTGCTCGATGGTTTCTTCTTGGACTGCCAAACGAATATCCTCATCAAAACCCTTCAAAATCAGGTCTTTGCGAATGATTTGTGTCACTTCGCAACCCAAACCACGCATAATACTGGCAAATTCGGTACCTATATAACCAGCACCAATGATGGCAATATGCTTTGGTTTCTCCTTCAGGTGAAACATTTCGTTAGAGGTAATAGCATCTTCTATTCCAGGGATATCTGGTTTAACGGGCCGTCCGCCCACAGCTATCAAAATTTTCTCTGTAGTTACCTTACGCCCATCAACTTCTACAGTATGTGGGTCTACAATTGTCGCACGGCTTTTAAAGAGTTCAACACCTGCTTTTGCTAAGAAGTTAATATGGAGTTCCGATAGCCGCCTAACTTCTTTATCTATAGATGTAATGAAATGTTGCCAGTCTAATTCGGCTTCACCAACTTTCCAACCATAACCAGCTGCATTTTGAAATAATGCCGGAAAGTGAGAACTGTAAACCATGAGTTTTTTAGGAACGCAGCCACGAATCACGCAGGTTCCACCTACTAAGTCACTTTCGGCAATAGCTACTTTTGCCCCGTAGCTAGCAGCGCGTTTGGAAGCCGCCAAACCTCCAGAACCAGCACCGATAACAAACAGGTTATAGTCATATGTCATAATTAAATTTCCTTTAATGAATTAGGAAAGATCGAGAAACTCTTCACCTACAGTTGGGTGAATACCAATAGATTCATCTAAGTCTTGCTTGGTAATACCTTTCCGAATGGCAACAGCGAGACTTTGAATGATATCCGCAGCATTTTCACCAACCATATGAGCACCTAAAACACGCTCTGATTTACCTTCAACGACTAACTTCATGGTAGCTTGTTCGCTCTCATTGGTTAAAGACGACAATGGTTGAAAGCAATGGCGATAGAATTTCACAGAATCACCAAATTTTTCGCGTGCTTGTGCCTCCGTCATACCTACACCCGCGCCTTCAGGACGGCTAAAAACAGCAGAAGGAACTTCATCGTAATTAATTTTTTGCTCGTTTTTGCCAAAAACTGTATTGGCAAAAGCCTGTCCCTGTGCTTTTGCCACAGGTGTTAATTGAGGTCTGCTGGTACAATCACCAACGGCAAAAATATTTTCCTGAGTCGTGCGATTGTACTCATCAATTTTTATTGTCCCTTTTTGTTCGAGTTCAACTCCAACCTTTTCCAAACCAAGATTTTTTGTCTTTGGAGCACGACCAGTCGCAACTAAAATCGTATCTGCTGGTACTGTTTTTCTTGATTCCCCAACCAATAAAAGCAAGCGTTCTTCCAAGTATTTAATTTCTTTAACCATGCTGTTGTTAATAAAACGAATCCCTCGCTTGCTTAACCCTTGTTGAACGCCCCTACGGACATCAATATCAAATCCCGACAAAATTGTTTCATCTTTATCTATGACCGTTACCTCGCATCCAAAAGCGTTCATCATACTGGCAAATTCCACGCCAATGTAACCACCACCAATGATGACTAATCTTTTGGGTAAGTAGGGTAAATGAAACATCTCACGAGATGTCAGGGCGTATTCAATCCCCGATATTTTTGGCTTGATGGCGTATCCACCTACCGCAATTAAAATTTTATCAGCCGTGTATTTGCGTCCATCTATATCTATAGTGTGAGCATTAGTAAAGCTAGCATGACCTCGAATGAGTTCAATTCCCGCTTCTTGTAATTGTTCAAGATAGGAGTCTTGGATGCTGTCAATATGCTTATCTACAGATTTGATGAATTTTGTCCAGTCAAAGTAAGTTTTGCAGTCACTCCATCCATAGTTCAGCGCGATTTGATTTTTCAGAGCAAAATCGGCGGCTTGGACAATGAGTTTCTTGGGAACACAACCGCGATTTACACAAGTGCCACCAATAGCTTCTTTTTCAGCAATGGCAACACGCGCACCGTAGCTTGCTGCTTTTTTGGCGGCTGCTAGTCCCCCAGGACCAGCACCAATGACAAACAGGTCGTAGTCGAAGGTCATGGCTTTTGGAAGAATAAAAACAAAGAATCAGATCTTTTCTCTATCATCGCAATCCCGAGCACATCGCTAGGGGCATTGGGAGGAGTGGAAGGGAGACATGGAGAGGGGGGACATGGTAGACAAGGGATAATTTTCCCCGTGTCCCCGTGTCCCGTGTCTGCCGTGTCTCCGTGTCTGCGTGTCTGCCGTGTCTCCGTGTCCCCAGTCCCTCAAGAAGATACATTCTGCACAATCACTCTGGGTTTTCGTACACTTTCCTGATAGCCCTGTGGTTCTCCCAGCAGGACGACCGAACAACGTATTTGCTGAACGACTTCAGTTGTTACGTCGCTGACGGCTACCTGACCTATACTCAATCGCCGACGGCGCGATCGCAAGACTACAAGGTCGGTTGATTGAGATGCTCTGACAATAGTACTCACTACATTATCTGCTGGTATGACTTGAATGTTTGTAGGGCTTTGAGGGAAGTATCTGGAAACAAGTAGTTCCAACTGGGATTTCATCCAAGAAATTCGGGCGGCAGAAGTCCGGCGATCGCACACGTGAAGTAATGTAACTTCTGCTTGATTGGCATTTGCTAGAATTTTTACAAATTGCACGATCCGCACTGACTCTTGGGTCAAATTTTCAATAGGTATCAAAATTCGCTGTATGTTACTGGGAGAGTCCAACAGACGGGTGACAGCCACCGGACAGTGAGATGCCCAAAGCACTCGATCTATGACACCACTAAACAAACGCGCACGCAATCCCGTTGTTCTACCCCAACCCATGACAACTAAGTCAGCATTTTGCTCTCGACTCACATGGCTAATAGACTGAGGAATGTTGTAATCGATCCGTGTTATAGGTTCTACTTCTACACCCAATTCTTGACCGAGTGCCACTGCATTGGATAGAAGAATTTTATTTTGCTGTAGGTTTGTTTGTAATTCCGGAGAGTCCATATGCATATGGGCGGGTGTCACAGCTAAAGCCAGAATTTTACCTTTTTCGCGGCGCACTATAAGTCCTGCCATTTCAATCAAAGCTCTCTCCGTTTCCGGATTGCGAACGGGGACAACCACAGTGAATCCTTCAGCAGGTTCATTTCTCCAGCCAAGCATTGACCCATTTGTTTCATCTGTTTCATCATCGGGACTATTACCCATTGTGACCAACCCAGGTGCGCTGCGGGCTGTGATCAGTGGTCCCAATGTCGCTGTCACCATCATCAGAACTATGACACCATTGAGCACATCTTCAGTGACCAACTTGGCTCTGTAAGCGACTAAAGTTGCTGCCAATGTAGCTGCTACCTGGGGAAGAGACAAAGACCACATGGTAATCATTTCCCGCCAGTTATAGCGGTAAACTAGTTTTGCCAGGAGTGCGGCTGCAAACTTACTACCAATTAAACCTACCAAGATAGCTACCGTTAGCCAGATGGAACTGATGCTTTTAATAAATCCTGGAATATCAATTAATAAGCCTAAATCAACAAAGAAAATTGGGATGAATAAGACATTCCCAACAAACACAACCTTTTCTTTCACAGGTCCCGAACCGATGACCTCATTCACCGCCAATCCAGCAAGAAATGCACCAATAATCTTTTCTACGCCAATAACTTCTGCGCCTAACGCGGAGATAAAAACGACTAACAGAACAAACAAAAATTGGTTTCCTTCTTCGTCTCCAGTGCGTTTGAAGAATTGATGCCCCAACCATTTAAAACCAAACAAAATAATCGCAGAATAAATAACGAGTCCCAGTAGCAGCTTGGTTATACTAAATGCCGAAAATTCTCCTTGATGAATACCTACACACACTGCAAGTACAAGCAGTGAGCCAATATCCGTGAAAATGGTTGCACCGATGGTAACAGTCACAGCTTCATTGTTAATGACTCCAAGCCGACTAATGATAGGATATGCCAGCAAGGTGTGAGAAGCAAACAAGGAGCCAATTAAAACAGAAGCATTCCAACCAAAACCAAACATTCGCCCCACTATTGTTCCTGCAATCAATGGTATGAGGAAAGTAAAAGTTCCAAATCCTGCAGAACGATGCTTGGTTCGCTGAAACTGTTCCATATCAATTTCCAGCCCCGCTACAAACATCAAGTAAATCAACCCAATGCCTGAGAGAAGCTTGAGGGTTTCCGATTCATTTTGAAATAGACCCAAGCCTTGAGGTCCCAAAACAACGCCTGCTGCCAACAAACCCAACAATCCCGGTATCTTAAAGCGCTCAAAGATGAGAGGGACTATTAAGATGACAGTTAACAAAATGGCGAAAGAAACAATAGGCTCTAAATGCATCAATAGCTCCTGTGTTAAGCTGCGGACTGCATCCCATATCTTCAGGGACATGGAAATATTTATCTTCTGCCATTAGATGGTGTCTAAGAGTGAGATTAACACTATCGAAAGATTCTTTGACACCACTTGGTAGTGGTGATATTGTCTTAATGACACCACTATAAAGTGGTAACAAAAAAAGCTATGGCAAGAACAGGCAGCTAAAAGCACGTGGAAAAGCAAATTGAGCTACTCAATGAATTAGGTTTGACTGGATATGAGGCTACAGCCTACTTGGCGCTCTTGGGGCGAAGCAGTTTCACTTCTACAGAATTGGCTGCACGGGCAAAGATTCCACGACAACGCATTTATGATGTCTTAGAATCTCTTGAGGAAAAGGGGTTATGTATTTCTAAAGACACAACTCCGCGTTCTTATTTTGCTCTCGACCCAAGTATGGCACTGGAAGTAGTGAGTACACAGCGTACTGAGAAACTTGAACAAGAGCGACAGCGGATAGTTGCTCATACAAAAGATTTGATTCAAGAATTGTCTCCGATTTATCAAATTGGGCGAGGTCAGAACGATCCACTTGAATATATCGACGTACTGGGTAATCCGTCTCGGATAGCTAGCAGGGCGCTAGCATTAGCACGAACGGTTCGCACTCAAGTCAACTCGTGCATCAAACGTCCCTTTGTTCTTACAAAGGAGCAGAATTGGCGTTTTATTCGCGAACCACTTTCTCGTGGAGTGAGGTATCGCGCAATTTATGAAATGTCTGCTCTTGAAGATGATGAACTCCGTATTTGGCTTAGTACTTTTTATGAGTGGGGACAAGAAATTCGTTTGATAAGCGAATTGCCGATTAAGATGCAGGCGTTTGATGACGATGTTGTGCTGGTCTCCATGCAAGACCCTGTGGGTAGTCCGCCTAGCTTGACTGCGATCGCAGTTAAGCACAAAGGCATGGTAGCAATGATGAATTTAGCTTTTGAGCAAATCTGGGAACGTAGCAAACCTTATCAAAACTGACACACCCATTCAGAAACAAGTATGTTTAAACAAAGCAATGCAATTTACGTTGAAGGATACCAACCGGGCTGTATCGGACGTATTACCGAACTGCATGGGATCTATTACAACCGATGTTGGAGTGTAGGTGCAGAGTTTGAAATATTGATGGCTAGAGAACTTTGCGACTTTTGCGAGCAGTACGATATGGAACGCGACCTTTTGCTGACTGCTCGAGCAGATGAGCGTCTCGTAGGTTCTATTGCAGTACAAGGAAATGCTGATAATTCAAACAATAAGCACGAAGCACGATTGCGTTGGTTTATTCTCGATCCGGTTTACCAAGGTCAAGGTATTGGTAAAGCTCTTCTTCAGCAAGCACTGCATTTTTGTCGTAAAAAGGCATTTCCAAAGTTATATCTTTGGACTGTTGATGGGCTTCCTCAGTCAAGATATCTTTATGAAACTTTTGGGTTTCAAGTCGTTGCACAAGAGTTGGATATAAGGTATGGTCATCCACTACTGAGCCTCAAAATGGAAATGATATTGACAAGTTCTTCCTCCTTACCGAATGAAACAGCCCTGCGTCTCGACTGAAACAGGGGGATTCAGATTTTTATCGGTTTCAACCTGATACTAAATCTCGTCTGGATTCATGCCTAGAGATCGCAACCGTTCAGCAAGTCGCTGTGCCTTTGCTTCTGCTTCGTCTGCCCGTTCTGCTCCAGTGGGAATCACTTGCCCATTGCGATCGCACCACCGAAGCCACAATCGCGTCACGTCTTCCTCGAACTGCCCTTCCCACAATATCAAGCCAATTCCAGCAGCATTTAGCCAAATCGACTGCCCAATTTTGCTAATTCCTTCCGGAGGCGTTAACTCAGCATAGCCCTCTGGCGAAATCGACCATACACGCAACAATGCCCCATTCATTTCATCTTTACTTTGAATATGCTTCAAAGGATCGAATACAGCGTAATAGCGCACTCCAATCTGGGCGTAGAGGTCTTTCTTGATTGTCGTTTTGCCTTTCTGCCGCGATTTTTTGCTCAATGCTAACTCGTCGCCTTCCTGATTCGAGACGATTTCGATGCAAACTTCAGGCACTTTGCCAAACTCCCACACAAAGTACGATCGATTGCGTCGCTCGGAGAAGTCATCGGGTCGCTGTACACCCAAGCTCAGTAAAACATCAGGAACGATCGGCTCGCCCTTGAGTTTGTAGAACAATCCTACATTCGCAGCCGCTAGGAAAGGAGATGGCAATGCTTTGGAACTGTATAGCGGTTCTACCAATAACCGTTGCTGCTCTTCTGACTGAAAATTATCCACAGGCGTATCGTCCTCGATAACCAAATGGCTGATGTCAAGCTCAGTGACGATTTCTTCCGTGTCAAAAAGCTGCTGAGTCATGAGCGGCTGCCAGAATTCAATATTTTAATTATGTACTGAATTTTAACAGACCGCTTTTCATTCTCAATAACGGGGCTTTTAAGTCAACAAGTTGCGTCAAAGCTGTTGACTCAGTGGGGATAGATTAAAGAAGATTAAAGCAGGATGAAAAAACCACTAAAGTGATTTAGAATTCCATAAAAATACGGTAATACGCTCAATCAGCCGTATAGATACGGAGAACTATAATGACCAAGTGGCAAAATAGGTTGATGGTGGGGACACACTGGATTGGGCAAATCCAGAGTTACGTGAAGGAAGTTTTTTGGGTTATCAAACACTGGAGCAACAGAATAGCAGGAAGTGGGTCAAACGGACAATCTCTTCGAGACTTTGTGTGTCTTTTTCTGGTAGGTGCTAGCTTGAGTGTTGCGATCGCAGCCTGTTCTGGAAGCACCTCAGCTACCAAACCCGATGTCAAATTGAACCTCGTTTCATTCTCAGTAACTCAGGCAGCTCACGATCGAATCATTCCTAAATTTGTAGAAAAGTGGAAGAAAGAACACGGTCAAAATGTGATTTTTGAGCAGAGTTACGGTGCATCTGGAACTCAAGCCGAAGCTGTGATTAAAGGTTCACAAGAAGCTGATGTCGTACACCTAGCACTTCCCCTTGATATCAATAAAATTCAGCAAGCTGGTTTAATTGAAAAGAACTGGGAATCGAAAGCGCCTAAAAGTAGCATTGTAACTAGGTCTGTAGCGGCGATCGTAACCCGTGAAGGGAATCCCAAAGGTATCAATACATGGACAGATTTGACAAAAGATGGTGTGAAAGTCATTGTTGCTAACCCCAAAACTTCTGGTATTGCTATTTGGGAATTTTTAGCTTTTTGGGGTGCTGTCACTCAAACAGGCGGTGACGAAACGCAAGCACAAACCTTTACGACTAATGTTTATAAAAACGTCCCCGTGCTAGCCCCAAGTGCGCGTGATGCTAGCGATCTCTTTTTCCAACAAGGAAAGGGAGATGTGTTAATCAATTACGAAAACGAAGTTTTTTTGGCTGAGCAGAACGGTCAGAAATTACCTTACGTAGTGCCTAATGTGAATATTTCCATCGACAACCCTGTCGCTGTAGTAGACAAAAACGTTGAGAAACATGGCACTAAAGAAGTTGCAGAGGCATTTGTAGATTTTCTTTACTCAACAGAAGCCCAACGTGAATTTGCCAAGTTAGGATACCGTCCCGTTAACCCCGCTGTTCTTGAAGAAGTGGCGAAGAATTATCCCCCAATTCAAACCTTTTTTACTGCTCATGATTTAGGAGGTTGGGATCTTCTTCAAAATAGATTTTTTAATGATGGGGCAATTTTCGACAAAATTTGGACTGCGAGTAAGGCATAAATGGCTCAACGGGCAGTTAATGGTTATTAATCAGAAAAACAGCGTACAGGAATTTAAGTTATGAGCTTTTACAGCAAATTCAAGTGTCAGGGATTATTAACATCTTTGGTGGTTTTAACGCTCGGTATAACTTCTTGTAATAGAGCCAACGAGAAGGCAACAGAGGTGAGTATAGATGGTGCGGCTGTAGGTTTTCCCATCTCTCTAGCAGTTGCGGAAGAATATGAGAAAGCTTCACCAAAAGCAAATGTGAGCGTTGCTTCAAGCGGTACGGGAGGTGGCATAAGTAAGTTCTGTGCAGGTGATATTGATATTGTTGGTGCATCACGTACCATCAGAGATGAAGAAATTAAAACTTGTGCCAAGAAGGATATTACCTTTGTAGAAATACCTATTGCTCTTGACGGAATTGCTGTCATTGCCAATCGTCAAAATAACTTCGTTCAATGTTTGACGATTGATGAATTGAAAAAGATGTGGAATGCAAAAGCAACTAATAAAATCAAAACCTGGAATCAAGTGAATCCCAAGTTTCCTAACAAACCCTTAAAGCTGTATGCTCCAGCTTCTGATACGGGAACATTTGATTATTTCACACAAGCTATCACTGGAAAAGCAAAAAATGGACGCACGGACTACACTCCAAGTCACAACCAAAACATTCTTGTCCAGGGGGTTGCTGGTGATGAAAACGCTCTTGGGTATGTTGGGATATCTTACTATTTGCAGAATCAAGATAAGCTAAACTTAGTTGCTGTAGAAAGCCCTAAAGGAAAATGTGAAAAGCCTGTTCCAGTAGACAATGTTGTCAAAAATATTTACACGCCTTTGTCTAGACCTTTGTTTATTTATGTAAGTAAGAAGTCACTGGATAGCAAACCAGCTGTGAAAGACTTTGTGAATTTCTACATAGAAAATTCGTGGAAATGGGTTGAATCAGTCGGTTACGTTTCGCTACCTGATGAGGCTTATCCCAAGGTGAAGCAAAAAGTGGCTAATGGTACAACTGGTACCAAGTTTAAGAAGGCAAAACCGGGCGAGCCTATCACGAATTTCATTTAATCTGAATGAGGTACACCCCCCTCTTTCCCCCCTGGGTAAGGGGGGATGAAAGGGGGGTAATTTTTGTACCTCACTAAGTTGAAATCTGCTGTATAACAAAAGACTAGCCATGCTAGTCTCTACATACAATGAAAATTGGTTATATCAAACCAACTTCTCCAGTATCAAGGTCGTAACGACCTCCAACAACTTTAAGCTTACCCTCCAATAATCGTTGAGATACAATCTTTGAATTCTGTTTCAATTTCTTAATTTGATATTGAACGTTTGCAATCACGGCTTTATCAACCGGATCGTCTGATGATTCACCTTTGGTTTTAGAGATAACTGGTTTGATGGCTTTAACAAAAGAACCAATATGACCGGGGAGAGGTTCTCCCTGAACTGCTGCTGTGACAGCACCGCAGCGTTCATGACCTAAAACCATAATCAAAGGAGTGTTAAGGATGTCTACAGCATATTCCAGGCTGCCAAGCACCTCATCTGTCACAATGTTTCCGGCAACACGGATGTCAAATAAATCACCAATTCCTTCATCAAACAAAATTTCTGGAGGCACTCGCGAATCCGCACAGCACAGCAAAGCTGCAAAGGGATGTTGTGCTTGGGCAACTTCTTTGATTCGTGCTTTTGATTGATCTGGATGGTTACCCTTTTGCTGAACGAACCTTTGATTGCCGTCCATCAACCGTTTTAAAGCAGCATCGGGGTCTAAGGGTGGAACTGAGTCAGCAATTGCTTGCTTGGGATGTATGCTCCAAAAAGCACTTCCCGTAACAGCGGCTACTAAGGCAATTCCACTCGTTCCTGTTAGGTTTAAGAAATGGCGGCGATCCATCAATCCATAATTTTCATTCATGATACTATTTTGGATTTTTGCTTTTGAACTTTTGCTTTTGAATTTTGAATTCTGAAAGTTTACTTCATACCAAGACTTAAAGAACTGCAACAGTATTTTGATGAGGATTTCACGCGTTGCAGATTCCCCCAAAACCACCTAATAAAGGAGGCTATGTATCAGTCCTAGATACTTCATCCTTCATCCTTTACAATGAGGCAATACATCTCATTGAGCGAATTTCTGTTGCATCTGAGATGTAGCAAGAGCCTCCAAATTTGTTCAGGATTGGTCGAATGATTTCCACTGTACGTTTGATTTTGTCTGGAACACAAAAAGCAATCACGTAAACATTATCCAGCATGGTCATGTCTAAATCTTCGGAGCCACCTCTAAAACCGTGTCCGGCAACATTTCGGAGCAACAAGTACCCTGAAATCTCTGCCTGTTTTAAGCCGTCTAAAATTTTTCCAAGCTCAACTGAATTTACAATGATTTCTATTCGTTTAACCGGATGCATGATCTTATCTCCAAAACATATTAATTCCGTACAGATATAGTGGAATTCCCACGATGATATTGAAAGGAAACGTTACAGCCAGAGCAGTAGAAACGTACAAGCTCGGATTTGCTTCTGGAACCGTTAACCTCATGGCTGCAGGAACGGCGATGTAAGAAGCACTGGCGCACAATACTGCAAACAAAAGTGCGTCTCCCTGAGGCATTCCGATCAATTTCGCAATAAGAAGTCCAATAGCTGCATTGACGATTGGAATTAGTATCGCAAAAGATATCAGGAAAGCGCCCGTTTTTTGCAAGTCTTTAATTCTTCTAGCGGCTACCAGTCCCATGTCAAGTAAAAAGAATGTCAAAATACCGTAGAATAATCCCTGAGTAAAGGGTTCTAAAACTTTCCAACCGTGTTCTCCTGTCAGCACTCCAATAAAAAGGCTTCCGACTAGTAAAAAGACAGAACTGTTCAAGAACGCTTCTTGTAAAACTTCTGACCAGGAGAAATCCCGCTCTTTTGAATCGGCTGTAAATAGATTGACAAGAATCAAACCGACGATAATAGCCGGGGATTCCATAAGTGCTAAAGCAGCCACCATATAACCATCGAATGCAATTCCCAGTTCGTTCAGAAATGACCCAGCCGTGATGAATGTTACAGCGCTGATGGAGCCATAGGTTGCTGCGATCGCAGCCGCATCATAGATATCTAGCTTCAGTTTCAGAACAAAAAATGTATAAATTGGAACACAACAAGCCATAAGTATGGCTGCCAGGAGCGTTAAAACTACTTCCTGGGTCACTCCGCTTTTGACAAGTTCCACTCCTCCCTTAAATCCTATCGAGAAAAGCAAGTATAGGGATAACAGTTTCGGAAAAGGAGCTGGAATTTCAAGATCTGATTTTACAAAAACCGCTACCATCCCCAGAAAGAAGAATAAAACTGGTGGATTGAGAATATTTGAGACGATTAGACTTGCATTCATACTGACTCCGCACCCAAAACAGCAAAAAATTTTACAAAAGTTTTCATCATGAAGATGAGCACGCTCCAATATGAGCAGTTGCTGTAAAACCACTGTATGGCAATTAAGGTACTAAAAATACATAAGTAATTCTGATATAGGGTATAAATAAAACTTTTATAGCAACGGTATTTTCCCATGAGTTGATACACTAAAATTCCCGACTTCTTCAAGAAGTCGGGAATCTACGGAATTTAACACCTCCCACCTCGTTCCCAGGCTCCGCCTGGGAATGCCTTCCAAGGAGGCTCCGCCTCCGTATAATCTTTACAACTAAATTTCTCCACGAGTCAATTTATTCTCATAATCCTCTAAATTGGACAAGTATTCAGAAAAATCTGACTCAGTTATTTCTTTGAACTCAGTATACTCAAGCCAGAATGAAGAATATTTACTACTTTGCTTACTCTGTCGGAAGTCGATCAAATCGTTTTGATTGCTGACATGATGGGAACTGCAGACAATCTTCACGCCATTTAAAGAGAATTTTCTCGTCCGCTTGCCTAAACTCAATATCAAATTTATCAAATACGACTTCCCGCCCCAAAAGCAATTGCTCTCCGCCTGTACCAGTTTGTAACCATGCTACAGGAGCAAGAAAACTATACTCATCAATTGTCATTTCAACATTGCGTAAAACATACTCCACTCTTCCACCTATAGCTTCTGCCAATAAAGTTGATGTTGATTCCGCATCAGCTAAAGTAAATCCTAAATCCTGACCAACTTTTAATGAAATTCAACTCAGTTCAGCACCGGAATCTACTAACATGGTTGTAGAAATCTCTATATCTCTATGCCTGAGTTTCACATGATAATTGGGCTATCAATCATGGCGAGTTACAGTACGAAAGCGTATTGGCAAAATTTGAATAGAAGCAGTGCGGAGCGGAACTAAATAAAGTGCAAAAGGTTGGTTTGAAGCTTCTGCCAAATCTAAAACCTCGCGGAGGTTTTCACTATGAGCAATCAAGCCATTAGCATTGTAAGCAACATACTGATTTCGATAGAGCTCCAATAACATCTGTCGATTATGGTTCAGCCACTTCAGCATCTGGTGGCTTTCATCTTGAGAAAATGTTTTACTCATATTTTTGTCATTTATAAGGCTTTACTTGGTTTTACAAAACTTTATACAGTGTTTTGCTCTCTACCTACCAATTTTAAGCCTTTAGCGGGGAATGGCGACTGGTGGGCTTGTTGCCTTGTATGGTTAGCTGCACTAGAGCGCCGATCCAGTAGAAGCTATTGACAAATCAGGCATACTGTGTATGGGACGACCGGGAACTCAGGTACAAAAAAGATCTTGGTCCCAAACTTGTAAACAGTGGATATTTGAAGGTTTTTTCGCCGTAAAATTTAGGCTCAAACTTATCTACTGTCTCCACAATATATTGAGGGAGTAATTGCAAAGCGTATTTATGCAATAAAGAATAGTTGTTTGGATCGCGCTCTAAATCAGGCAACCAGTTCTGAATCTCGACGTATATCTATTAATCTTTGCTTATAAAAATCGTCCATTTCAGCAATAAACTTGCCATTAACTAGTTTAATTCCTAGTACATCAATTGCATTAGCAAAATCTAGGAAACTAGCATTATGATACTTTTTATCCTCAAAAGATTTGATTTTTTCTTCAGTCCGCTGACAAAATACTGCTAATTCTCTTTGAGTTAGCTTCATGGCTATTCTAGCTTTGATTAAGAGATCGGGTAAGTAATCAAGATTTTCTATTTCTAAAAAAATTGGTTTTTCGGGATCGTGAGCAACTAATGCTTCATATTCCGTTATTTCATCTAGGATTTTTTGCTGAAGTGCATTGTTAGATTCTTGGGATAATTGCCAACCATCAGGATCGGTCAATCGCTTTTCTTTATTTGCCTTGATTTTTCGATTAGCTTCAGTAAATTTTCTGACCCATTCCTTGGAATAAGCTAATTCCTTGTCATCTTTAATCATGGCTCCCACTCCAATAATTTAATAGCTATAATGCCCTTGAGGTTTTGTTGGCGATCGCGTAGAAAAAACTCTATTGATATTGTAGATTCATCCACGGGTTGATCGGATTGATAAATTTAACCTCGATATTTAGCTTTCTGTGCTGCACTGTCATAAAACTTTAATATCAGTGGTGCATTTTGTCTCAGGTACTCTATATTAACATCATCTCTATCCCAGCAACAGTCAAAATCTCTTGGCTTGGGTTCGTTTGTTACAAAGGAGCCATTAACATAAAAAACTCGGCATCCAGCAGTTTTTAATTCTGCCATTACTGCTTCCATCCCTGAATCATTTGCATTCGTTTATACGTATATCCAAACCTTGCTTTAAATTCCTCCCAATTGCAAAAATGAACTCCAGGTGGTAAATTACCAATTTCATCAAACTCCGGAATCATTATTTAATCAATAGAATTAATTTGCTGATTTTAAATCATACCAAATTGTAAGACATATGAAGTCATTTCATTTTGAAAGAATGTGTTCAGAAGTGCGCTCGGATTTCCAACTTTCTCAATCAATATAAAAGGCTAATACCAGGCTTGAGCATTTATGTCAAATAAATATTTTTCTAAAAAAATCTTATGCCCTCGCTTATATCATCCCAGAGTCTCAAGAAACAATTTCATTTCTTCTACATCACGTAACATTCCTAAAAGATGAAAACCATTCATTGCTTTAATTGCGTATTGACGAGCTGATTCTATACTCCCCCATTGTTCTTCCCAACGAGCAAAAGAACGTTGATAGCGAGCCAGACGCCGTTTGTTGTTACTACTTTCGGCTACCGTCAAACCTTTAGTGATTAACTGTTGAGCTTCGTGCTTTTCACCTTGTTTTATAGCTATATCAGCTAGCCAATTTTGAGCAGAATTCATCACTCGATGCCAGTTAATATTTTCTGCTTTTTGTATCACTTCTTGAAAAAGTGCTTTAGCTTTCACCCACTCATCTTCTAAATGAAAAATTTCGGCACGATGGTAGAGAACGGGAATTATATAACGAGCGTGTTGTCGTTCTTCTAGTTCGGCTTGTTGAACGAATTCTTCTTCTAGTGTTAACCAGCGCTTTGCTTCTTTATACCTTTTTTGTCGGATTTTCAACCTAGCTGTTCCTTCTGCTAAGTCAGCTTGAACGCAGAAATCTGCACGATCTCGAAGTATCCATGTCCGTCGCAAAATTTCTTCTGCTTCTTGCAAATCCTGTTGTGAACACATCCGAATTAACAGCCAACTTTTTCGGATGGAGAATTTTATAAAAGATGACCATTCATTTCTCCGTTCCGATTGTTCTATTAGCCATTGCAACCAATCCAAGCGATCGTACCAGTAAGCGTAAAGGTTGACATAATGATATAAAAGCAGCCATAGATCTCTGATTTCTTCATAGAAATCTTGGTCTTTACACCAATAAAGAACTGCTTGTAAATTTCCTTGCTCTTCGTCTAACTTGCTGTAGTGTATCCACTTTTCCCAATCTTCCCCTGCGTTACGTTGGGCAAACTCTTGGTAGTATCTTACCCAGCGCCAACGTGCTTCTTTTTCAAAATCTGGATATGCAGCAAGTTCGGCTAGAACGTACTCTCTTGTTAGAGAAAGCATTTCATACCGTCCAGTTTCTTGGTTTAAATTCACTAGCGAGAGTTGCTGAAGACGTGCTAAACCATCATTGACAGAGTCAGGGGCTGCTGTGAGTCCAGCTACCTCAGCTACAGCAGCAAGTGTTGGAGGATCGGGAAAAATTGCTATGGACAATAATAATTTGCTAGCTGGTTTTTCCTTGATACTTTGTACTGATTGGTCAAAGCAAAAACGAGCAACATCGCTTGTTGTTAAAGCTAGTCTTTCTAGCACAAAATTTAATGAATAGCCACTAGAGACTTGACCGAGCGCATAAACAATAGCAAGGGGAATTCCTCCAGTCCTTTTATATAGTAAACTTGAATCCCCATCGGAGATCGTAACTCCTTTTTCTTCAGCTTGCTGTTGAATTAATTTCAATCCATCATCTAATGGTAAATGTCGAAGACTGATGGGAAGTAAAGCAATTCGTTCGCGAGTCGTTAAGATAACTTTGACGTGTGCGGGTAAGTCGTACAAGAACCCAATAACTTTTTCCGTCTCCTCTATTGTTTCCATGTTGTCAACAATCAGGAGAGTTGTTTGTTTGGAGAGACTTTGGCGGACGCGATCGAATTGATCGTCGAGAGGAGATTGAATTATAGTAGGGTCGTTGAGAGTATGAGCAATCTCGCGAAAAATATCCCGAAGATTGCGCTGTCCCTGATTTTTTCGCAAAATACTGTTGGGAATGAGTTCTTGTTGTTTGGCTGAAGTGAAAATAATAGCTTCAAATTTGGGTGCGGTAGAGAGATTTTTCTGACTAGCTTTTAGGCAATGATAGGCTGCTGCTAAAACCAAAGCAGTTTTACCTACACCTCCTATCCCGTCTACTGTAATGACATGAGCGGCGTGGGTGGGTGAAAGTCGTTGCAGTAGAAGTTTCATTTCCGCCTCACGCCCAATAAATTCCGTGTAAGTAGGGGCGGGTAAGTTATGAGCGATCGTGGAACTACTGATACTAGATACCGCAGTGCCTTTACGATACCCATGTCTTTCCAGAATATACACCAAGTTACCTGACTTCACACTTTTATTTGGTTCTCCCGTCAAGGCTTCTATATCTCTGTATATACCGCTTACAGTTGTTCGGATAACAGCATTCTTTTTCAGCAGATCTATACCAATTTTTTTTAGGCTATACCCGCATAATAATCCCAGTAATAAGTCTTTTCTTGTATCCCGTCTGTATCGTTTTTGTGTTGCTGCCTCCAAATCAGTCAGTAGACGATCTATATCCCATTCCCGCAAAATATTGCGATTCCAGCTTTTGGGTAAATTCCAATCTTCGGAGCGATGTGACATAAATATTACCCGATAATTTGATTGTTTTTGTTTACTTTTCTGTATCTAATAACATTTTAATAGATAAATTTTTAACAAAGAACTAACAAATTATTAACATTGTTAATTGTCTGTTTTTAATTCTTTAATTACGCTAGTGTTAACGCTTTTTACACGATCGCACTGAGAGGGAATTTTCAGCAGATACAAATTTAACTCACTCAATTGTAGCAGTATCAATAGAACTTTTGCAAAAAGTAATACACTCTACTTATAGGAGAACTTTGATGAAAAGATGGAAACGCTCCGCGATCTCTTTTTTTAAACCGGAAAAATCAAAAGTATCCTTTCCTGACGGAAAACAATTTTATCTATTCACAAAGCGTCCTATACTTCACCAAGACTTTACACCAACATTTGTACAGGATGCTATTAATGAGTTGCAGAAAAGACTACATACTCAAGGATTTCTTGCAAATATTAGTGGTAAGTTTGATGCAGAAACTGAGGAAGCTGTTAAGGAATTTCAAAGAAAAAATAATCTATATGTTGATGGAATCGTTGGAGCGCTAACTTGGGCTTGTCTTTGTTATCCCATGATTTATCGTGATATGAAAATTTTGACACCCAAATTACAAGAGTCAGTGAACGAATTACAAAGTATTTTGCACAAAGAAGGATTTTTTAAAAAGGAACCTTATGGAGTTTTTGATCGCCAAACGGAAAGAGCCGTAAAACATTTTCAAAGAACTTACGGACTGAAAGATGATGGAATAGTTGGGGCTGCTACTTGGGCTGTCTTATTGGGAATGCGGCAAAGAAAAGATGTTCGTAGTTCTAAGGTATTTTGTTTTTTACCATTACAAGTGTTTTCTTTTTGGAAACAATTTTTAATGTTTGGTTTCATCGTACTGGGTATCTATCACAGTCCTATACCAGGTTCCCCACCTCAGTTAAATACAGCACTAGCAACTGCATATGCACTGACTTACATTGTTCCTTTTGTACTAGAGTGTATTCCATTTAAGCAAGTTAACGAGCAAACATCACCGCTTTTTGAATATGCTCCTTACATGTTAACTGGGATCTTTTGGAAGCCTATTCTCAATTTTATTGAGAACTTGGTTAACTAAATGTGAAAGGTTATAATGTTGTAGCAGTTTTCCCTTTCGTGAGATACGGTAAGAAATAATTAACCGCAGCCTGTAGCTGATGGACGCAGATAAATTTGTACCTCAGCAGATTGGGAAATACTATATCTACACAAGTTTTTTCTTAAGTTTGGTAAAGGGCGGGTGCGGGGTTTGAACCCGCTAATCCCCGAAGTGGTGGAGATGTAATCCGATAATCCTAAATTCTTCGTCCTTGAAAGGCAAGCTGTGAATCAGGATAACCCGCCAAGAAGTGTGAAGGATAAAGTGTTATTCACATCTTTTGTCCTTCTGTTTCAACATTATTAGGACTTACGCAACCTCAACGGTATTTTAAGGATTTCACGCTTTGCAGATCCCCCCATCTC
>NZ_WJFC01000227.1 GCF_009725235.1 Scytonema sp. UIC 10036 | reverse complement strand
CCAATTCCCAATTCCCAATTCCCAATTCCCAATTCCCAATTCCAAGATCCCAAATCCAAAATCCCAATTCCAAAATCCCAATTCCCAATTCCCAATTCCCAATTCCAAAATCCAAAATCCAAAATCCAAAATCCAAAATCCAAAATCCCCAATTCCCAATTCCCAATTGAAACGGGTACCATAGAGATATGGCAACCATCGAAATCCTGGGCGTTCCACACGCATACGAGCTAACTGCTCCTACATCCTACCCTCACACTCTTGTTTTTATCCACGGATGGCTCAATAGTCGTGGATACTGGCAACCTGTTATCTCTCGGTTGGCAGATAGTTTCCAATGCCTTTGTTATGATTTAAGGGGTTTTGGTGAATCCCAGCCTAAATTAAAGACCGATCGCAGCCAAGACCTAACGTATTTGAATCTGAGCACTCAATCCACGGGTACTATTCTTAATCCCTTCGATTCTTTCTACAGCCCTGCAGCTTACGCTCAAGATTTAGTCGGTCTTTTACAAAAACTTAATATTTCTAGCGCTTGGCTAATTGGTCATTCTTTGGGCGGCACTATTGGCCTTTGGACAGCATCTGAAATACCTGAGTATGTTAAGGGAGTGATTTGTATTAATTCAGGTGGTGGTATTTATCTCAAAGAAGCTTTTGAGCAGTTCCGCTCAGCAGGTCAAAAGTTTTTACAAGTCCGCCCACGCTGGCTTAGCCAATTGCCTTTAATTGATTTGCTGTTTACACGGGCAAATGTAGCACGTCCTTTGGATCGCTATTGGGCACGCCAACGAGTGATTGATTTTGTTGTTGCAGATCCAGAAGCTGCTTTGGGATCGCTCCTAGATTCTACAACAGAAGAAGAGGTTAATCGTTTACCTCAACTGGTTTCCCAATTAAATCAACCAGTCTACTTTCTTGCAGGGGAGGAAGATAAGGTTATGGAACCCAAATATGTCCGTCATCTAGCTAGTTTCCATCGACTATTTCAATATAGCGGGGACAATGTCATTGAAATTCCCCATTGCGGTCATCTAGCTATGTTAGAACAGCCGGACGCTGTTGCTACTCACATTCACTCTTTAATCAAAAGTCATATGTCAACAGTCAATAGCGAACAGTCAATGGTTAATGGCTAATAGCTAATAGCTAATAACACTGGTCACTGATACAACTCCATAACTTGAGTGAGTGCTAGCCGAGACCGGACGTTTAATGTCAAGGCTGAGGTGTGACCTCTGTTGAGGTGATCGGCAGCAGCACATCCTATCATGGCAGCATTGTCTGTACAAAATTTGAGGGGAGGAAATAGTACGCGCAGTTTATGAGTTTCTGCAGCTTGTTGTAAATGTTTTCTCAAACCACTGTTAGCCGCTACGCCTCCACCAATCGCTATCGTGGCAAGACCGTAGTCTAACGCACAAGCAATAGTTCTCTTGGTTAGCGATCGCGCTACTGTTTCCTGGAAACTAGCTGCCACATCTGCTGTAGGAATTGGCTGCTCATCTTGCTCAAACTGCTGTACAAGTCTCAACACTGCGGTCTTTAAACCACTAAAGCTGGCATCATAACGATGGTATCCACCAGTTGGCAGGGATACTTTCCCTTCCGGCAGTGTAAATGCCTGTGGATTTCCTTCTTTAGCCAATTTATCTATAACGGGTCCTCCAGGGTACCCCAAGTTCATCAAACGCGCAACCTTATCGAAGGCTTCACCCGCTGCATCATCGCGTGTTTCACCCAAGGTTTCATATTTACCACAATCTTTGACATAAATCAAGCTTGTGTGTCCACCGGAAACCAACAAACTTAAGAAAGGTGGCTCTAATGCGGGTTCACTTAAGTAAGTGGCATAAATATGACCTTCTAGGTGATGGACTCCCAGAAATGGTTTGTTGTGTACCATTGCTAAGGTTTTAGCAGCCGTTAACCCAACTAAGAGTGCGCCTACCAGCCCAGGCGCGCAGGTGGCTGCGATCCCATCGATTTTTTCCCAATCAAGTTGCGCTTGTTCCAAAGCTTGGGCGATCGCTCCATTGATTGTATCTAAATGTTGGCGGGATGCAACTTCCGGCACGACCCCACCGTACTGCTGATGAACTGGGATTTGAGACGCAATAATACTACTACAAACTTGACGATTGTTAACAATTGCGACTGCAGTCTCATCACAGCTAGTTTCGATTGCTAAAACAGTTGTCATTGTGGAATAGGGAGTAGGGAATAGGGTTAGGGAGTAGGGAATAGGGTTAGGGAGTAGGGAATAGGGAGTTTCTCTAACTTCTAACCCCTACCCCCTACCCCCTCATCCCATTGAGAAGCTTTAACTTTTATTTACTTCAACTTTACTCGGTTCACGCACAAGAGTATGATGACTTGCTAGTGATGACTTGCTAACTTTGCAAATCTAAGGTTGTACGAGCCGCTTCGTGTTGTACAGAAAACTTTTTGTTTCGTAATAAAAGGAAACAACTTCATGCGATGCTTGTTTGCTCTGATTTTAGCGATTTGTGTTTGGTTCAACTTTGCTCCTAAAGCGCTTGCCTTAGGGGCGGGTTTGGTTCCTTGCAAAGAATCGCCTGCTTTTCTAGAACGGGTAGACTCTGCCCGCGCTACTAATTTTGACCCTGCATCAGGGGAAAAGCGCTTTGAGCGTTATTCTCAAGCCCTGTGCGGTCCTGAAGGACTTCCTCACCTAATTGTGGATGGTCGTTTGGATCGTGCCGGAGATTTTATCATTCCTAGTATTCTCTTCCTCTACATTGCTGGTTGGATTGGTTGGGTAGGTCGTACCTATCTACAGAAAAATAAGGCAGAAGGTGGAGACGTAGAATGGCGGGAAGTCAAGATTGAGGTGCCTAAAGCATTGCCAATCATGCTTTCTGGCTTTACTTGGCCTGTAGCTGCACTGCAAGAATTTCTTTCAGGTAAATTAACAGCCAAGGATGAAGAAATTCCCATTTCACCACGTTAGTAGTTAGTGGTGAGTAAGCGCCCTGTAGGCTGGTTTCCCGCCATAGGAGACTGACGAACCCAAAGGGTTAGTGGAACCACTGGTCTACTAATCATTAGTAACGACTAACGATCCACTACCAACTAGTTACTAAGTAATTCTAAATCAGTTGCTTGACTGGGAGAACGTTTCATGCAAAATAATTTTCTTGGTTATCTTTCATTGGCACCAGTTTTGTTGTTTGCCAATTTGATTCTCACTGCTGTTTTGTTGATTGTGTTTAACTACTTCTTCCCTGACCTCCTTTTTCATCCAATGCCGTAGTAAGGGATAACAGTTAGACGTTAGAAGTTAGGAGTTAAGAGTTAGATATTGAATCTAGAGTTTTTAGAAATTAGCATTTTGCCCTGCCTAAATTTCTTCTAAGAAATATCTTCAAAAACTCATAGATTATAAATCCTGACTCGTAACTTTTAGCTTCTAACTTGTATGGGAACCGTAAATGATTTATAGCAATTCCTACTTTCATGAGGTACACCGAAGAAATAATTAACCGCAACCTGTAGCACCCAAGGGCGCAGCTCGCTCTGTACCTCAGCAGACTAGGGAACACTATGTGAAAAATTTTAACTACTGTGGGATGGATGGTGTTTGCCAACATCTGACGGTGGGCTTTAGCCCTACCTACTTAATCTTAAAAGATTAAATTATAGTCTTGTATATCTAAATTAAAGGATTGCGAGCGAAAATTTAGAATTTTAAATTTGTATAAGGTGTATGTGTTTGAGCATTTTAAAAACTAAATTAATTTTTATAAAGTTCGATAGTAAAAATGAAATTTAGCTAAGATTAACAATTATTATTAACTTGAAAATAAAGCCATCATTTTATCTAGAGGCAAACATAAAGTATGGCAGATATAGCACAAGCCGTAGATGCATCCAAAAATCGTCCAAGCGATGCTAGAAATCGCGAGGTAGTTTTTCCTGAGTGGCGAGATCCTCAGAGAGGCAACTTGGAAACACCAATCAATGCTTCTCCTTTAACCAAGTGGTACATCGGCAACTTACCTGCATACCGTCCTGGAATCACTACTTTCAGACGCGGGCTAGAAATTGGCATGGCTCATGGTTACTGGATCTTTGGTCCTTTTGCCAAATTGGGTCCTCTACGCGATACCGCCAATGCTAACCTGGCTGGTTTACTAGCAACTTTGGGCTTGATTGTGATTGCAACTGGTTCCTTATCTTTATATGGCAACAGCAATCCCCCTCAGCCCCACGTTACTGTTACCACACCCAATCCTCCAGAAGCTTTTAAATCTGGAGAAGGCTGGAACAACTTTGCTAGTGCTTTCTTAATCGGTGGTATTGGTGGCGCGGTTGTCGCTTACTTGTTGACTAGTAACTTAGGGCTTATTCAAGGTCTGTTTGGTTAATAGTTAATAGTTAGTGGTTGGTTGTTAATGGTTATTGGTTAACAACTAACAACTAACCACTAACAACTAACCCCTAACCAAAAATAGCTTCTTCTAAAGCTTTTAGTGCGGATTCTAAATCGTCATTCACGATCTGAATATCAAATTCATTGGCAGCACTAATTTCTTCTTTAGCGCGGCGCAAACGACGAGCGATCGCCTCTTCTGAATCTTGAGCGCGACCGCGTATCCGTTTTTCTAACTCCTCTATCGAGGGCGGCAAAATAAAAATGCTGCGCTCGCCTTTAAAAGAAGCGCGAACTTGTCGTGCTCCTTCTAACTCAATTTCTAATACGACAGATTTACCAGAGCGAATTTGGTTAATTACGGTTTCACGAGGAGTACCGTAATAGTTACCCGCATATTCTGCCCACTCCAGTAATTCGCCACCGGCGACTAATTTTTCAAACTCACCACGACTGATGAAGTTATAGTGTTTTCCGTCTATTTCTCCAGGACGAGGAGGACGAGTCGTCACGGATACGGAATAATGCAGATCCGAATGACGCTGTAGGAGACTTCGCATTAAAGTACCTTTACCTACTCCACTCGGACCGGTTAAAATAATCAGCCTGCCAACAGGCGGGCATTCTTTGGTAGTAGCACCACTTCTGGTGGGTAGAACTTGCATCATCCGCTTAACCTGTGAATTGATCGATAAACCTAGCTCAAGAGTCATTAGTCTTTCATGGGCTGGCAAGGTGACTATCAACTAACGTATTTGTAGTCTTAGTGACATAGAACTAGTTTAATCCACATGGTACTGCTGATGTTGCCAAAATAAGGTGGGGTTACTGACCCTTCATTGTTAATTATCGACAGTTTGATGTTCGCGGGTAATCACGAAGCGATTTGCTACTGTCTCCGGTTGAATTGCCGAAAGAATAACGTGACTTGAATCAGTAATAATAACAGCCCTAGTACGCCGCCCATAAGTTGCATCTACGAGCTGACCCCGATCGCGCGCATCTGTGATGATTCGTTTGATTGGAGCAGACTCTGGACTAACTATGGCAACGACTCGGTTGGCAGACACAATATTGCCGAAACCGATGTTGATTAACTGAATGTCCATAAAAAAACTGACGCCAAACGTGGTGTGAGAAGCTTAATTTGAACTATTTTCCATGTTATCCATAAAAAACAGGAGTTACAACGAATAAATTAAAGCCAATTCAAGTTTTTAACTAAGAAACGCTTTTTTTAGCTATTTCTGCCCGAACAGCATTAAAAATCTATCTATGGATATAGGTAAAGTCTACTGAGTCAAGCTAGTAACTTGACTTATTATGTAGGGACTGCTCTTGAGCAGCAAAATTATCAAAAAAATGGGTTTAAAACCCCGTCCTAAAGGAGCGGCTTTGTGTTAAAATTCTGATGCATGAACAAATACGTCTACGTGTTGAAGTATCCTAGTACGGAGAAATCCCGGCGACCGTGAAACAACGGTTAGGCAAGACCTAATGACAGTATGACGAGAAGGCGTAAATAAAGGCAGGTTACAGAGCGTACCGAACTGGCTGAGTGACGTGTTCATTGCATAAGAAAAGTAGCCTAAAACCTAATCTTGAATTAGGTAGACAGGGTAGGTGGCAGTTGATAGCCACAGGCTTGGTTGAGTATAACCAATGACCGGAAAGAATCACCTAGCATGACGGTAGGTGAGTCATCAAGATGGCAATATCGATTATTTTGATACGTCTTATGACTTTTGAAGAACTACAAGTAGGGGATTACTTTCGGATACCTGGTATAAGTGCTGATTGCGCGTACCGAAAAGCTAGTGATTTTTATTGCAGTCAAAATTCTTTGTTGCAACCAATTCGACATGAAACAACGGTTGTACTTCTAACGCCTGCGGAGGTAAGAAGCTATTTTGCAGCTCGGCAAGCGTTTCTTTTGAGTTTGAAGAACTAGGTGTCTGGAGGCGGAGCCTGTAAGGCATTCCCAGGCTCAGCCTGGGAACGAGGGAGTAGAGTGGACTTTAGCCTTACCTATTTGGGTGTTTTATTTAACTCCCGCCATCTTTGTTGCAATCGATTTAGATCGGGTGCGTAGTCACCATAACGCCAACTTACGTAAGCTTGGCAAATTTCATCTATGACTTCGGCAATCCCAGAGGCGTGATGGTCATATGATACGCGAGCAAACTCCAACGGTGTTTGTGCTGGATGTTTACCTAAACCTTTTTGGGCTGCCCACTTGAGCATTTGTTGATAGAGGCTTTCCATGGGCGGTAATTTTCTCAGTTTCATACGATACCGCCACTGTCCCCACAAACGCCATGCCATCCAACTACAAAAGGCGGATGCTGTTCCTACTGTTAATCCCGCGATCGCTCCAGCCCAACCTTGGCTAAATAATGAGATAAACCACGACAATGCTTTGGAAATCCAATTAAATATCGTTCCAAATATAGTATTGAGAAAACCTTTGAGTGGAGTTGGTAACCATCCAGCAACCCAGTTCCAAAATTGATGGAGAACGCTAAATGTTTCTGTGTCTTCCACAGACGGGGGAATCAAAGGATGATTTGGGATTGGGTCAAAAGCATACCAGCCATATTTGGGGAAGTAAACTTCCGTCATTGCGTAAGCATCGGTGTTGCGGACAACGTACATTCCCGTAAATGGATTAAATTCTCCCGAACTAAATCCTGCTACCAACCTTGCTGGTATACCGATAGAACGCAGCATCACTGTCAGTACTGTGGAAAAATGGTCTGGGTATCCTCCTTTGTGCTTGAACAAGAAAGCTTCTACTAAGTCTTCTTTTTCACCCAGGTAAGGCAACCCAAAGGGATTATCTGGAAAACTATAGTGTTGCTTTAAATACTGAGCCAAGTACAGAGCTATTTCATAAGGTGATTCCAGCGCTTTTTGGGATTTGCCTACCCGTTCTAGATTGTAGTTGGCTAATATTCCTTCAGTGTGTTTTCTGATTTTTTCGGCAATTCCATCGGGGATTTGTAGGTAATACTTTTTAAAACTCTCTGGATACTTGGTTGAACTTGTTCTCAACAAAGTGCGATCGCGCAGTGGGACTTCTGACACCACCGTGTAAGTTAAACCTTCTGATAATTCAACGGGTGCTCGCAACCCGCCTTCTTTATCTACCGCGACTATTGGTGTCGGAAAGTAAATTTCTTTGGGATGTGCCATAGCTGGAATTAAGTTGGGCAAATCCGATACCACAGTGTAGGTTTGTACTACGTCTTGACTTTGACCGCTAAAGATGGCTCTTGGCAGAAAAATTTGAAAAGACCAAGGAGAACGCTTGACTGTTTCAACTTGCTCGTTGCGAGAAATTTCCCATCCTTTACCCGTGTAGCGATCGAACCCCAAGACTCGCCAAAAACCAGGGCTCTGCGATCGCACTCGCATCACCACTTTGGGTTTCATCTCTCCCCGCAGGTTTTGATTTATTTGGCTGCTAAAACCGTAATAAAAATTATCATTTAGTTTTCCTGGAGCACCGGGTTGGTCTTCTCCCAATCCACTGGAGGCAGCACCTTGATTTTGAGAAGCGTTACCTCGGCGTATGTAGCCAGGGTTAATAATACTACGCCCAGTAAACTCTCCTTTAACGTTAATTGGAGCGCTTACTGGGAACATACGCAGTTGATAGCCGGGAACTCTGGGTAAAACAGCAAAAATACCCAGTCCCGCTACCACGATGATTAAAAAATTGAAGAAAAGAAATTTCCAATTTAAAAGAGACGAAGTTTTTTGTTGTTCCCTGGTTGAACCAGGGAACGAAACAAATTTTTGAAATCCCAGTCGAGAGCGGTAATCAAGAACCAAGGTCGGTAAAGCAATTGCCAAGAATAATAGCAGCACTGGTGCAAATGCTAGAGTTTGACTCAGTGTTGCGGCAACACCAAGCAAAATCAACCCGATGACAATTGAATAACCCAAGTCTTTGCGACGGGGCATATCAAAGCTGTGAAGCACTTGGAGTTGAATTAATAACTCCGCCAAAGCCAAACGCGTGTCATTGAGCTCCCCAAATAATCGTCCAAAGAAAGCACCCAATGCTGCTAGCATTCCTATGGCGATACAAAACTTAACCGAGACATTACGTTCGCGGCGACTGTGGTAACTCCAAATCGCACCAACGACTGAAAGAGGTACTGCCCAAAAACTAAATTTAGTCTCTGCAGCAATATCCGTGGCGATAATCCCAACCACCACCAACGCTAGCACTAGCACCCGTAAGGTAATTGTATTTTCTACTTCCACCAATGGCGTCTCCTGCATACTTTGCCGCAAGAGATGGACAATAGGTAGACGCCAATTCATCCTGGATTTGTTAATCATTTAAAAGCAAGAAAGCAGTCTATGGGTATGCGATCAAAGCGGCAATCTTGGACGCTACAAAGAACCAGCGAGTCGGTCAAACCGTATCTCCTCTTCGTTTCTTCCTCATAGCAGCTTTCTGTAGACGCCCTAATGACGCTTTATATTGAAAAGAGAATTGCTCAAAACCAGGATTTTCATTTCGTCACAATGGCGTTTTATTAATTTAAGGTGCTAGCGATGGCAAAAGCGATTTACGCTGTGGGAACAATTACAAAAACAAGTGGTCTGGTGTCTATTTCTTTTAACTCGACTTCTAAGGTATAAGTCTGGTTGAGTTGTATGTCATTTAATTCGACATTTACACATCCCGGACTTGAAGACTCTACCATTGCTTGAGAGGCTTCTCCCTGAAGGTTTAAAATGCCCGCTCCAGGTAACTCGCTTTGAACCCGTAGCTTGGTGGCATGTCCTTGGGTTTGATATTCTACCCTTAAGGTAAGAACACCTGCGCTAGTTAACCATTGTCTTTCTACAAGTGGATCGGTTGGTGAAATGGGTAGCGTCAAATTCTCTAACAGCTGTTTTGCCGCCATTAATGATAGCGCCATTTGTTGGCGGGGCTGTAAATCTGAGTAGCTACTTTCTAAATTCGGCATAGTCTCTATAGCATCTACGGCAGATCTATAGGGACTTCTCAGCACTAATCCGGCTATGTCATTGATTAGCTCTGGCTCTGTTGGGAAGAGGTTTTCCACAGCTTGAACCAGTTTAGTCCCCAACGGTAATGAAGACGACACTAATCCTTGGCACTTTTCCAGTAACATCTGGAAAACTCTTTCCGGTAACAGAATTGGCAAATTCAGCTTGACTTGTTGTGCCGCCCACCCCCAGACCGGAACTAAATCAACTGACGGTTTGTCTACATAATCGGGGTAGTCTGTCAGTTGATTTTCCCAAGGGAACAGCGGCGGATGATTTTCAATTTGAATTTGTAACCGACGTTTAAGGACGGCTTGGAAACGTTCTTGCACAGTAGGAATTTCTCCCAGTTGAAAGGTTTGGGGTGATTGTCTCGATCGAAAATCGCCACCGTTGGTAGCGGCGGCTGTTTCGTCTAGATTGTTTACCCCCTGAACGTCCTCACAATCTGCCAAGTTTCCTTCTTCAGTTGTTTGGGGTTCACCCAATAACCAAGCAAGCAACTGGTTTTGTAAGGATTCTGAGTCACTATTCATGAGTAGATGCACCCGATCCGGATATTAAAGAGTTACGAATTTCCCAAGCGTGCTCAAGAATTTTAAACCACCGTTTTTGCAATTGTGCCATTGATAACCCTAAAGTTTTGGCAATCTTTTCATCAGGTATTCCCTGTTGTTTCAACTCTAATAGAGACCTTTGCTTATCGTCCAGTTTTGTTGTATAAATTTGCCACTGCTGTGGTGTCAATCCCAGGTTAGTGCGTAAATCGGCTTCTAGCCACTCATGCACTAACTCCCAGCGATGCAGCAGTGCAAATCGAATTAAGTGATACTTAAATCGTTGTTGCAAATAATCTCTTTGCCTCGGTGTTAATCCCAGGATAGACTCTATTTCCTGCGCTGATAAATCTTGCAGGCGGAGGGAAAAGTAATCAGCACAGTCTGATTGTTGTTTTTCTTCTAGGTAGTTCATCAATTCTGCAATCACTACAGAACGCAAAGTATCTTCTTGGGGTTCGGGTTCTGGCTGTGTTGCCATTGCACTTCGCAATTGCTGCACGGCAGGATCTTCCCAAGAACCATCGCCTTCGTTACCGCTTCCCTCTGCGGCTTGTTCTATGTCAACACAAGTTTCCGGTGGTTGTTGTTGGGAAAATGTTTGTGCTCGAAGAATAATGAGCTGTTGCTGGCGTCCTGGTAAGGGAATCCTCCTTTTGGCATAGCGTTCGGTAAATGCCATATACTCTGCCAATTCCAACAGAGTTTGCGGACGATAACTAGTTGTCAGTTGGTTTTCTCGTCGGAAAGCGTTTAAGGATTCTAAGTAAAAACTCTGTAAGAAATCTTCAATGACAACGAGCCGTCCTTGATAGCTCAACTGTCTTTGAGGGGGATTGATGTAGCGATAAATAATCGCGCTTAAAGTGCTGTGTAATTCTACCCTACCTCGATTAGAACCCAACTCGTAGTACCTGAGACACTGTTGCAGCCTATGTTTGGCTAGAGCGATCGCGGAGTTTTCCACAGCACCGGCGGCTTGGATGCGTTTGCTCTCACTGCAAATTCTGTTGACCTCGGCGGCTATTCGTGTTGACACATCACGACAGTTGTGATCCGAAGCTTTCGTTGACTGCTGAAGCTCCTTAAATAGGAGTTGATATATCGCCTCCACGCCGATAGAACTTACTCCCTGAATTGTTACGGTTGCGGCTGAATTCATAATCAAGTTTTAAAAAGACCCTAACATACTTGAGTACAACCTGTAAGCCTGCTTTTTTGTCAGTGACCAGTGACCAGTGACCAGTAACCAATTATTAATTGTTTATAGGTCAGTATTTGCTGGTGAATCAGATTTGTCAGCGGTAAGTCCACTACTTGAGCAAACCCAAAGGCTCAGATCGCTGCTTATCGGTCACTGCTTACTGGTCACTGCTTAGATGTTATAAATACCACCACTCGCAGTTTACAGGTGATTATGGATTTACAAGCACAAATTCAATTGCTGATTGACAATGCACCCAAAGATGGTGTAACACCGCAACTTGTCACAGCAATCGCTCCTGTCCTTAGCGCGATCGCCCAGAAATTACGCCGTTCCCAATACTACATACTCCAAAATTTGGATGGAAGCTGGGTTTTGACTACATTAAGCAACCGCGCAAATCCACAGATAGAAAAGCGCGTAATTTATGCTTTTCCTACATTACAGGATGTCCCAGGCAAATCAAATGCTGGGCTTGACCCTCAATTGGTAGCTACACCCGTCCCTGTCACTCACATTTTGTTCCAACTGGTAGCAATGGAACCCGTAGATAGTATAGTTTTTTTTGAAACTTCTGGCATTAGCAGTAATGGAGTAGAAATCAGACGAACTGACCTGGAAAACCTAATTCAGCAGAAGCTTCAAGAGAACAGAAAGAATATGCAAATTCCTCCGGACATTGCATAAATTTTATCAGCTATCAGGTACTAGCATGTATACTCTCATGCTAAACCAATGACTAGGTCTATGTATATGATTTAGTTATTAAGTCTTGAAAATTAGGGATTGGGGACTGGGGATTAGGGACTGGGGATTGGGAATTAGGGTTGAGGATTTTTCCTAATCCCCTTGTCTCCCTTGTCTTCCTTGTCTTCCTTGTCCCCAATCCCCAGTCTTTAGTAAAGACGACTCAACACGTAATCAGCCATCTTAATGAGCGCTTGACGGCAATCGGAGGGGGGTAGATCTGCTATGTGCTCTACTGCCAAGCGAGCATGATGGGCTGCTAATTCCTTTGCTCGCTGTAGACCGTGACTATCTTCAATTAGGGAGAGGGCTTGGTCTAAATCTCCTTCTTGGGCAAACTCTCTTTCTATCAAAACTTCCAAGTACGGTTGTTCTTCTAACGCGAATAAAACAGGTGCTGTTAAATTACCACTTTTTAAATCTGAAGAAGCTGGTTTACCTAAGGTATCTGCCGAACTTGTGAAATCTAGAATGTCATCCACAATCTGGAACGCCAAACCAATGTGACGCCCGTAGTTATACAAATGCTCGGTGACTTCTTGAGAAACTTCGCTCAAAACTCCTGCTGCCTTAGCACTGTTAGCAATTAAAGAGGCGGTTTTGTAATAACTCTTATTCAAATAAGTCTCAATAGTTATACTGCTATCAAATCGACTTAATCCCTGCTGGATTTCGCCAGTTGCCAGATCCATAATGACTTGCGACAGTAGTTTCACCACTTCTAAGTTGTCCAAGTTTGCTAGATACCAAGAAGATTGAGCAAACAAAAAATCTCCTGCTAGAATAGCAATCCGGTTACCAAACAAACTGTGAACTGTAGGAACATTGCGTCGCATTTCTGATTCATCAACCACATCGTCATGTACCAAGCTAGCTGTATGAATCATTTCTGTAATCTCAGCTAGGCGACGATGGCGAGGCGTAATGTCTTGCTGAAGCATTGTTGCCCGCGAGATGAGTAAGACAATGGCTGGTCTGATACGCTTTCCCCCAGCTCCAAATAAGTGTTCGGCGGCTGCACAAAGGATGGGGTGACCGTTTCCAACTAGCTGTTTCAAATTGTCTGCTAGTAAAAGCAGGTCAGCTTCCACTGGGGAAAAAAGGGAGGTGGCTGGGGTCATGGATGGGCAGACTCTGGCTTTAATTTACGAAAGTTTACATATCTTCTACTCATTTTAAGATATCTAGTCGTTTTTTGAGATAGGGGCATAGAACGATAAAGAAATTGGAGATGCTTGGATTTTGGATTTTGGATTTTGGATTTTGGATTTTGGATTGGGGATTGGGGATTGGGGATGCGTGGATTGGGGATTGGTCACTGCTCACTGGTGACTGTTAAAAGCGTTGTGAGTAATTGCTTGTAGGGGATTGTGTTGTTACAATTCTTAAGGTGGTAGCATACAGTTAAAAAG
Source organism: Scytonema sp. UIC 10036 (assembly GCF_009725235.1). The sequence continues at coordinate 7,513 of NZ_WJFC01000227.1, read as the reverse complement.
CTCGAGTATGAAATTTTTATTTTTTCCTTATGTAGAGAAAAACATACTGAGGCAGTTTTGAGTATATGTTCGCACGGTAAAGCTGCTTTTAATACTTTTTTAAGAAGTTTTATCAATCTCTTATATTAGATCAAAGTGCTTATCTTCATAAAAAATTTAATTTTCAGTAAATTTACTATAACGTTTTGGCTGGTAAAATTGAAAACAAGACTAAATTGACTTTTAAGTGAAAAAAAGTAAAATTTTGTACACACCAGCTTTTAAAGTAAAAAATATTACTTTGACAGCGTATATAACTCACTCTAGAAAATTTTAAATTTAGCAGAAAAATTGGCGAAAAAGTCAGGTTGGTTGTGTTACGCTAAAATCTAGGGATTTTAAATTATTGAGAGATTCACCATCCGGGCGAGAAAATCACCAAGAGGTGTTTTCCTCTACTGGTGTTGTGAGTGAATAAAGTATCGTGGGCTTTAACCAAGGGAGTTATTCGTTGGTTAATCCCCTCGTGTCCAAAACCTCAAGGTTAAAGCCATGCGCTTCCTATAGGGGAAACGTCATCGTAAATAAGCACAGAGAAAGTGCTTGCAATGCAAGTACACACATCAAGTGCGTTCAAAATAATGCAGACTGGGTAGACTGCTGAAGCAGCAGACGGTGTTTGCTTTTCGGTAAACCAACTGTTTGTTGCTGTAGGTATAGTTTGCGAAAAATTCCTGACAAATGGATTGCTCGGAGAGCATTTAGCTCTACCGATTAGTATTTTACGTAGAAAACAGCCACTACAAAGTGTAGTTCGTGGCTGTAGTTCTACCATTATTTATTTAAGTTTATAACCCTTGGACACAAGACCCGGTAGAGAAGATGATTTACGGAAAAATGCCTATGATGATTTTTATATTAGCTTCTGGTTATTTGTTAGCAGTCTATCTCTTGTTAGCACTAGCCAAGAGAACTGGAAACAAGACAGCCACTGTGAACTCTTCGCGAGTTTCTCAAACAAACAAAGAGGACGTAACACTAGCGTCAAACGTGACTGAAGCTACTAGCCTACACTAGTCAAGCATCAAGAGTCAAGAGAGGGGGTAGGGATTAAGGGGTAGGGAGTAGGGAGTCAATATGAGTTACTAGTACTTCTCCCTTGTCCCCCTACCCCCTACCTAGGGTGTTGACTCTAAGAGTTTTTAGGCGATAATTTTTCATGCAAAATCTATGTCTGAAAGCATAAGGATAAAAGCCTGATTAAATGGGGTTTTCATCCATAAATTGGCGACACAAAAACTGCATGAACTTTTTTCCTCAAAAAATGCACAAAGTTAACACCCTACCCCCTACCCCCTAACCCTAACCTCTAACCTCTCAGCCCAGCAGACTGCCTGAACGGTTGGGGTATAACCCAACCATTGCAAGCAAGACTGAGCGAACTGTTGTGGACAGCCACTGACAGCAAAGCGGGTTGGTACTGGTGGATGGGTATTTTTCAAACCCATCACATCCAGTTCTTGAGCACAAGCAGCAACGACGTGTATGGCAGGATCGACTAACTGTACTTGGGATGGCAGCAGCGATCGCAGTACTGGTGCGAGGTGAGGGTAGTGAGTGCAGCCGTAGACTAGAGTGTCAATCTGATGGTGTATGAGTGGTTCGAGGTATGAGCGTGCCACATCTATGGTGTAGGGATCTTGAACGCGATTTTGTTCAATCAGTGGCACAAACTCCGGACAACCTACTTGCCAGACTTGAGTTTGGGGATTTACTTCTAGGATAGCATGTCGATATGCATTACTTTTGGCAGTTGCCGGAGTCGCAATCACCCCAATGCGTTTACCACGCTCCACTGCTGCCATTGCCCCTGAGTAGATAATTCCTAAAACAGGAAAGGGATATTCATTCTGAACTGCCTCCAAGGCTAAAGCAGAACTGGTGTTACATGCCATAATGACCATCTTCACTTGTTGCTGTTGCATCCAGTCTAGGATGTCACGTACATACTGTACGATCTCACCTGGTGTGCGAATGCCATAAGGAAGTCGAGCTGTATCCCCAAAGTAAATAATCGATTCATTGGGGAGCTGCTTGTAAAGTTGTCGCAGTACCGTTAAACCACCTACACCACTATCAAAAATGCCAATTGAGGCACGTTGGGGTTCGTTATCAAAATGAGAATAGCTCAACACAGGCAGAAAATATTAATTTATGTTTTGCGATTGAATATACAATGGCTGATGGCTAATTGCTAATAAAAAACAAAGATTAGCAATTAGCCATTAGCTCTTCGTGACTATCTTTGACGCAAGTAACGAAGTATACCTTGAGCGATCGCGTCCGCCATACGATTTTGGTATTCGGGACTTCCCAACCTGGGATTATCCTCTACACCACTCATATAGCCGGTTTCTACTAAAATCGAAGGCATAGAACTTTTTCTAAGAACATAAAATCGAGCTTTCCGAACTCCTCTGTTTTTAAGGCTTGGGATGCTTTCAAGAATAGTATTATGGACGACACGAGCTAAACTGTAACCGCTCTCATAGTAATACGTTTCTAAACCATTAACATCAGGACGACCGTCAATAGAATTAGAGTGAACGCTAACAAATAAATCGGCATTTGCTCGGTCTGCTATGTCTACCCGTCCTTGAAGTTCTACAAAGTAGTCAGAATTACGAGTTAGCACTACCTGTACGCCGTTTTGCTCCAAAACAGATGCTACCCTCTGACTAATAGGTAGAACCACGTTCTTTTCTAGCAATCCGCCAAGACCTGGAGCACCAGAATCTTTACCACCATGTCCGGGGTCAACAACAATCACAACGCGCCCATTGGGTGCTCTTCGTCGTACTTGTGGTTGTCTTCCATAAGTCGGATTAATTGTCATCGATCCGTTGGGCATGGCTTGTGGATATGATGGTCTTGCCAAAGGTGGCAAAGAAAATGGAGAAGTTACCGAGCGAGTGCGGTGTAATTGTAGGGACAAAACCCGCTCTGTCAGCTGATTTAGCTGTCCAATTCGCACTCCGGGTGCTGGTTGAATGTACATAACAACTGTACGGGAATCTTTTTGTTGCAATCGGATGCGGAGAACGGGGCTGCTAGCCTCCAGACTTGGACCTTTGACTGGAGTTGCTAATCTAGCATTAGGTATTGTGATTCGGTAAAAACCGGAAGATCTCTCCCAGTTACTATCAATAGAAGCTAAAGTGCCATCAGCTTTAATAAATAGTTGCGCGCCAGCACTACCTAATTCTATGGATTGAATTGTAGGCAGTAAGTTATTTGCTCTTTCGTCAAAACGTGGGTTATTTTCTGAGTAACGACTTGAGTTACGATCGTCATTATTTCTAACGTTATTATCCGAGTAACGACTTGAGTTACGATCGTCATTATTCCTAACGTTATTTTCAGATACTCTCACTCCACTACTGTTTGGTAGAAGTACTAAACTGCCATCAGAGTTAACGTTTACTCCCCAGTCCGGGCTATCTTTTTCTACCCATAACGTCATCCGGACACCAGGTAGATTTCTGAGTTCGGTAAATTCTACGTGTCTAACACCATGTTTGTTCACAGGTACATCCCGCATGGCTAAATCAGATGATAAAGCAGTGCCCGAAATATCAATATTGATAGCACTCTTGTCCTTGCTGCGAAACATCTTCACCTTAGGAATGCTACCACTGGTACGGACATACAACCCATCACCCGTGACACGTAAGTTCTCAATTTGAGCCATACCTTCAGCAAGATTGCTGTTATTAGCACGACTGATAACGGTTCGTCTTGGAAGTGACTCAAAGTTTATATTGGGAACAGGTTCGGTGTAGACACTAGCATTCGGTTCCTGTGTTTGTGCTGTATTGGGGTTAGGTTTGACAACACTGTAAACATTTAATGAAGAGGGAACTCCAAGTTCTGCTTCTGGCGTCGGTAATTGTACGAACCAACGACTGGGAGTTCTCCCCTCAAATTTCACCTGCTTTGGATCGAGGGTATAACCTGGACTCAGTTCCAAAACAAGGCGAGTTGTTTGTTCGTTTAATTGTGCAATACGGATAACGCGAATTGCACCACCAACTTGCTGCTCGATCTGTCGGCGTCCCAATGCCACTCCCGGCAAATCAATGACTAGGCGAGTGGGGTGAAAAATTAGTTGTGCCTGGGGTTGAACAGGTCCCTCAGTACGAAACTCCAATCGATTTTGATTGACATCATATCGCCAGGATTGCAGTTTTGCTGCATGCGCTGGCGACGAAGCCATGAACAAAGCACTTGTTGCAACAGCACTAGGTAACAGCCAGTTGATTTTCACAGTTTTTCTCCAGATTCGTATTTATAAGATCTGTCAAAATGCCAAAGCTTTGGCAAGGACTCACACCGTCACCGCTTCGCATTATTAGAAAGTCACTTTAGAAGTAAAGCTTGCGCTTAATTCTTGCCGGATGAAGTTTATAAGGATGAAGGATAAAGAATGAAAAAAGTAGTATAACTCGTTACAAATATTCAATATTTTGGTGGAATTTACTCATATTTCATACTTCACACTTCAGATGCTCGACACGGTTACTGATATGGTACGGACTCACAGACCCCACTGATGTATAAATTAAAAAATATAGATGCTTGGGTTGGGTCAAAACAAAGACAGAGGGCAGGAGGCAGAGGAGCCATCTGCCTTGCAAGGGAGGGCTAGTCAATTGCCTATTTCTTCTTTTTATAGTCCTATCTTTAAGGTGACAAAGGCAAGAAGTTGTGGGATTTTGTGGAAATTCTGGGTCTTATAACCGTACTCATATCCATCACCATCAGGTAAGTTAAGTGTGATGTCACACATTATTCCCAATTTGAAGTTTAAATAAACACTTTTTACAGAATATATATAAAAGAATATCGGCTGTTACCTGCAATCGTGCTAAGGTAACAGCCCATCGGGAATTTATTTTTAGACAAAGTAGAAAGTTTCTAGATTCTGTTATCTCTGCCTGAGGTACTCAACAATACCATTAGCGATCGCCTCTGCCATTTGATTTTGATACAGGCGGTTACCCAGCTTAGCGGCGTCTTCACGACCGGTTAAAAAACCTGTTTCCACAAGAATCGAAGGCATAGAACTTTTTCTAAGGACATAGAATCTTGCTTTCCTGACTCCTCGGTCTTTGACGTTCACACTGCGGATAATACTGTTGTGAACAATTCTAGCTAGACTTAAACCGCTTTCGTAATAATATGTTTCCAAACCACTAACATCTGGACGACCAGATCCTGCTGAGTTAGCATGGATACTAACAAACACATCAGCGTTTACCTTCTCTGCCATGTCAACCCTTCCTTGGAGCTCTACGAAGTAGTCAGCATTTCGGGTTAGCACTACTTGTATGCCTTTTTGCTGCAAGATTTCCGCTATTCTCGAGCTGATTGGTAAAATAACATCCTTCTCTTGAAGTCCCCCAATGCCAATTGCTCCTGGATCTCTACCTCCATGTCCGGGGTCAACAACAATAATAACTCTTCCATTAGGAACGCGAGGACTCCGAGATGGAATCGTAGCCGATCTAGGTGGTAGGGGTTGTGGGTTTGTTCGCGTAATGGGTGGTAAGCCTGGGGAAGGCAATATTGTACGGGTACGTTCTAGTTCCAGAGCTAGCAGTTGATTGTTTGCTCGGTTGAGTTGTCCAAAACGCACGCCTGATGAGGGTTGAACAAATATCACCACTGTACGTTGGTCTTGCTGTTGCAAGCGGACGCGCAAAATGGGGCTGCTAGCACTAAAATTTGGACCTTTGACAGAAGGAGCTAACCTAGCATTAGGAATAGTAATTCGGTAGAAACCTGAAGACTTATCCCAACCAGTGCTGGCAGATGATAGAGCATTATCGGCTCTAATCAGCAGTTGCGTACCAGCAACATCTACTGACTGAATTGTCGCAATAGAGTTGTTGCTAGATGGTGCAGGCATTGGTATGGATTGACTCTCAGTTGGGACGTTTAAATTATTTGAGTTATTTTCTCTGGGAGAGTTATTTGCAAAACGATTGGGTAGCAGCACTAAACCACTACTGCTACCAATATTGCTCGTACTGATCCGCCAGTCTGGGCTATCTCGATCGACTCGTAACGTCAGTCTCACAGTTGGTCTTGTTGTTCGCAGTTGGTTAAACTCAATGCGGTTTATCCCATACTGGTTGGCTTTGACATCCGGCTGTGAAAAATTTGACGCGAGGGTAGCACCGGGGATATCAACAAAGATAGTAGAGCGATCGCGACTGCGAATAATTTGAAATTTGGGTGTTTCTCCATTTGTGCGGACAAATAAACCGTCCCCTGTGACTAGCAAGCTCTCAATTTGAGTGGTAGCTTCAGGAATAGTTACAACTTGTTTTGAAAACTCGGGTTTGTTTTCTTCTTGCGAGTCTACCGTGACAACGCTATAAACATTGTTTACAGATGACGTATTTCTGGGAGGGGAAACATTTCTTGAAGTTGAGATCCTAACTTCCTCGCTTTCGTTCGAGGTTCCTATTTGCTCAGCCTGTGGTGTTGGTAATTGTACTATCCAGCGTCTGGCAGTTTTTCCCTCAAATTTCACTTGTTTTGGATCGAGGGTATAACCCGGACTCAATTCGACAACAACACGAGTTATTGCTTTCTCAAATTGACCGATCCGAACAGAGCGAATAGCACCCCCAACTGACTTTGTCAACTGCGGACGCCCAAATTCTATTCCTGGTAAATCGATAACCAAGCGCGTGGGGTTAAAAACCAGTTGCGCCCGAGGTTGAACAGCACCTTCGGTATTGATTTCCAACCGATTTTGATTGGCATCAAAACGCCAAGACTGTAACTTCGCTGCTTCCGCAGGCGTAGCCAGCATACATAATGAAGTAGTTACAAAGGTACCAGGTAGTAACCAGTGCATTTTCACAGTGTTTTCTCCTGATTCGCATTCATAGAGCCGTCAAAATTTCAAAGTGTTGGCACATCCTCACACCATCACCGCCCACACCTTGGCTTTGATGCTGAAAGCATCAAATCCTTACTAGGAATTGGAATAGTGGCGTCGAATCTAGCATGCCCGTTCCTATTTGCTATGCCGTTATGACATTAAATAAAGTCCATTTTTCTAAAGCACTAGACTACACTAATTAATGAGATAACCAGCATTTTCAACAGCAGTCAATCCCTACAGGTAACACTTGAATTGACAAGGGATTCATTGAGTTGTGTCATTTTTGGTATTTGATGCACCAACTGCCAACTGTTAGCTGCTATTTTCCAATGTGGTATTGACTTTTAAGTCCTACTGTATTAATGGCTAGAAAATATCTAGGGTTGAACTAGAGAGCAGGGTAATGGAAGGACAAAAAAAACACACCTAAAGTCGTTTGTTTTTAGAAAAAATTCCTAAAAATTCCATCTCTGGAGACGTAAATTTGGAAATATAAGTTCCATTGGTCTTGGTGATATATAGGAAACAGTCTTTACAAAGAACTCAGTAGTGGCACGGGGGTAGGGGGTAGGG
>NZ_WJFC01000226.1 GCF_009725235.1 Scytonema sp. UIC 10036 | reverse complement strand
CCACCCTAACCCTCCCCTTATAAAGGGGAGCCACTGCGCCATCGCGGCTTTGCCGACTTGAAGCACGTGGCGTGAGGGAACTCAATTTCTCTTATTTCCCCCCTTTATAAGGGGGAGCCACTGCGCCATCGCGGGTTTCCCGACTTGTAGCAAGTGGCGTGGACTAAGGGGGGTAATCATGTGATTAAAATGACAGCTAACCACTTTTCAAACATCCTCTAATGTTGCTAATTTCTTTGCTAGACGATAACTGCGATTATCATAGAATTGTTAGTCTACCTAATTGTTAGTATAACATAGTAAAACTCTCCTCATGAAAATTTGGAAGGGACAACTAGGCGATCGCGTAAGTAAGATTATTTACCACTATTTACCCGCTTTGCGCTGGCGTAATTTTCGCCTGTTTTTTGGCGGACAGTTACTCTCAATGTCTGGGACATTTATGACCCAGCAGTTAACTATTCCTTGGCTGGTATACGATTTGACTAAATCAGCTTGGTTGTTAGGAGTTGCAGGGTTTGTGCAATTTTTACCTACCTTGTTACTAATTCCCTTTTCAGGGGTATTGTCCGATCGTTGGAGTCGTCGTGACTTGTTAATGGTAGTGCAGATAGTGGGAATTAGCGTTTCCTTCGCTTTAACGATTCTGACCTTTACGAATTGGATTACGTTTCCCATCTTATTGGTACTGAGTGTTCTCAATGGTATGCTCAAGGGATTAGATATGCCCGTGCGTCATACAATCGTCACTGAAACCGTAGACAATCGAGCTGATTTGAGTAATGCGATCGCCTTGAATTCAGTGATGTTAAGTTCCTCTTCGGTATTGGGACCAGCTATAGGCGGGATTTTGATTGGTACGCTAGGGGTGAAATATTGTTTTCTCTATGATACCCTCAGCTATATCCCTGCCATCTTTACCCTGCTAGCAATGCGGCTTCCAGTCAGAACCACACAGAACCTTACCAACCTGAACGATACTTTTGAGAAATTGCGGGAGGGCTTTGAATATGTCTCCAAATTCCAACCGATTAGAGCAATTTTATTAATACTGTCGTTACATGGTTTAGTCGGAATGTCTCATGTCGCGCTCATGCCCGTCTTCGCAGCGAAGATTTTAAATGGGGATGCAACTACGATGGCTCACCTTAGTACCTCAGCACCGATTGGCTCCTTGCTTGCTTGTTTGTATCTGAGTGTCAGGCGAGGGATTGCTGGCTTAGAGCGTTTGATTGTAGTCGCTCAAACCTTGATTGGGATAAGTTTGATCTCCTTCTCACTATCGCGTCAAGTTGGGCTGTCCATAATCATACTGGTGTTTATAGGCTGCTTTGTCATCCTCCTGATTACCAGTAGTAATATGATTATTCAAACCCTAGTTGCCGAGGATAAGCGCGGACGGGTAATGAGTTTTTATGCTCTAGCAATGGTAGGTACAATGCCCTTCGGGAATCTATTAGCTGGAACTTTGGCAGATAATTTTGGTGCGACTAATGCTTTGATTGTCTGTGGTAGTCTGAGTCTCTTAGGTGCGCTATGGTTCTCTACACAATTGCCAGCAGTGAGTCGTTGGATTGCTCGCTAAACATAAGCATTTACACTCAGATTTTAGTTGATTAACAATCCCCCTTGCTCTCGCAGGGCGGGCGATCGCATTGCATAATAGTCACGTATAAAAGTTTGATGAAACAATATGTACTGATTGTAGCTGCAGTACTCTTCCTTGTAACCCATACCTCGAATCTACAGGGTATCGCTTGAACTTGACTTAATAGATAGATCTGTCAGATAATTGACAGACTACTGACAATTCATGCCTATTCTCTAAGAAACAAGCCTTGAGATCTGAGAAAAAACGTATGTCGCAGTTCCTCCGTGGTCTAAAGACACACTGTTTCCCCTCTCCCGGAGGTTTTAGATGAATGATTTTGTGACTGGTGGATGCTTGTGCGGGTTCGTTAGATACGAGTACAGTGGTGAACTGGGATTAGCGAACTACTGCCATTGTAACGATTGCAGGAAAACCACAGGTAGCGCTTTTAATATTGGGATTAAAGTTGATGCACTGAACCTCCGTGTTGTCTCAGGTCACCTCAAGAGCTACACAAAAACTGCGGGTAGTGGCAACACAATCACTCGTGAATTTTGCCCGGAGTGCGGTTCGCCCTTATTTACTAGAGCCTTTGCTAAGCCAGAGTTTGTTTGGATCAAAGCAGGAAGCCTAGACGATCCAACACTAGTTAAACCAGCATATCAAATTTGGAGCGATCGCGCAGTGCCATGGGCTTATATTGATGCCGAACTGCCAAGCTTTCCAGGCAACCGTACTGTCGTAGAAACGAAAGACGCCCAACCGACAGTTTTAGGAGACAAACAAAAACAATGAAAGTAGAGACACAACGCCTCATTCTTAGAGAATTTCAACTAGAAGACTTTCAGCAGATCGCACCGATACTTGCCAACCCACAAGTCATGAAATTTTCTCTAACGGGTACCCTTTCACCTTTACAAACAAAGGAAAAAATAGCAAGCTTCATTGCTTCCTATACAAAATATGGTTTTGGTAAATGGGCTGTTATTTTCAAAGAAAGCAATGAGTTGATTGGCTATTGTGGGATAGCAGTTGAAGAAATTGATAATCAAGCAGAAAAAGAAATTGGCTATCGACTCGATCCAAGGTTTTGGGGTAGAGGTCTGGCAACGGAAGCGGCAACAGCAGCTTTGCGATATGGATTCGCTCAACTCAAACTCCCATATATTCTTGGTATTGTTGAAGGAGAGAATATGAAATCAGTAAGAGTTCTAAAGAAGTTAGGAATGATATATGAGAGAGACACTATATATCATGGAATCGAAATGAATGTGTATCGAGTCACTCAAAATGTCTATTTATAAAAAAGAAATGCGAGCAGAACTGGTTATTTTTGACTGTGACGGAGTATTGGTAGATAGTGAGGCATTAGGTAATCGCGTTCTTGTTGAATATGTGGCAGAGTTTGGACTGGCACTGGAACTTGAAGAAGCCATTTTGTTATTTAAAGGTTGCAAAATGGCTGATTGTGTTGCTGTCATTGAACAAAGGCTTGGGAGAAATATGCCACCAGATTTTGTTACTCAACTTCGTGCTCGGACTGCCGAGGTATTCGAGCGCGAACTTCGTCCTGTAGACGGGATAGACACGGCTTTAGACAAAATCGATTTACCTATTTGCGTTGCATCAAGTGGTCCGGTGGAAAAAATTAAGTTAGCACTGCGTCTCACTAACTTATTGCCTCGATTTGAAGGACGTATCTTTAGCTCCTATGAAATTGGAAGCTGGAAGCCAGCACCTGACTTATTCTTATATGCAGCTAAACATTTGGGATTTGAAGCTTCATCATGCACTGTTGTAGAAGATAGCATTTTGGGTGTGCGTGCAGGTGTTGCTGCAGGTATGAGAGTTTTAGGTTATATCGCTTGGAGTGAGAGGGATCTATTTGAGACCTTCAAAGTGCCTGTCTTCCACTCTATGTACCAACTGCCTTCTTTGGTGTCACAACAAAAATAGACTTATGCTTTCTTACGCTGTTCTTTTTGATTTAGATGGGACATTAACCGATCCCAAACTCGGTATCACTCGCTGCATTCAGTATGCTCTATCTGAAATGGGTTACAAACCACCTGATGGCGATCGCTTGCATTGGTGTATTGGTCCTCCACTAAAAAATAGTTTTTCACAGTTACTGAACACCTCAGAAGACAAGCTACTTGAGCAGGCAATTTCACTTTATCGCAGTCGCTTTTCCACAGTTGGGTTATTTGAAAATTCGCTTTATCCTCAAATTCCAGAAACCTTACAAACGATTCGCTCTGCTGGCTATAAAACTTTTGTTGCGACTTCAAAACCCTATATCTATGCTACGCGCATTATCGAGCATTTTTCCTTGTCGTCTTTGTTCGATGGCGTTTATGGTAGTGAACTAGATGGAACTCGAAGTGTCAAAGGTGATTTGATTCACCACATCTTACAGAAAGAGAACCTTTCTCCCTCTGCTACAGTTATGGTGGGCGACCGCTTTCACGATATCATTGGTGCAAAGCAACATAATATTGCTTCAATTGGCGTGACTTATGGTTATGGAACTGAACAGGAGTTAACGGTTAACGGTGCTGACTCGATCGCTCGTTCTCCAGATGATATCCCAATGCTGCTTAAGGATTTAAGATTAAAAATATTCTCCTAACAACTACTACAAAGCTGGGAAATGACGAACTATTTCCGTTCTAATATCGACTTAATGCCTCCTTATATCCCCAGCGAGCAGATCGAACCCAGTACCAAGATTATCAAACTCAACAGCAATGAGAACCCGTATCCTCCCTCTCCCAAAGTTACGGAAGTACTGCGGAATTTTGATGGGGAGTTATTGCGGCGATATCCAAATGCCTTTGCACAGGAGTTTCGACAAGCAGTAAGTCAAGCTTTAGGAGTTCCGGTTGATTGGATTATTGCTGGAAATGGAAGTGATGAACTGTTGAGCGTTGTGATGCGAGCTTGTGCAGAACCAGGGCGGAAGGTAGTCTATCCAGTGCCAACATATGTGCTGTACCGTACATTGACCCAAATACAAGCCGCAGAAATTGTAGAAATTCCTTACACTGAGGATTACCGTTTACCCCTTGAGGAACTAATTGCTGCGAATGGCTCTGTAACATTTATTGCATCTCCTAATAGCCCTTCCGGACATATGGTTCCTATAGAAGATCTCCGAAAACTTGCAACTCATTTATCAGGGATTTTAGCGCTTGATGAAGCCTATGTAGATTTTGCTGAAGGAAATGCATTAGATTTAACTCAAGAATTTGAAAATGTTATCTCTCTCCGAACCCTTTCCAAGGGTTACTCATTAGCAGGTATACGATTGGGATTTGCGATCGCAAACCCTAAGTTGCTCAGTGCGTTATATAAGGTGAAGGATAGCTATAACGTTGATGCGATCGCTTGTGCTGTTGGAGCAGCTGCAATCAATGACCAAACACATAAACATACTTGTATAGAAAAGATTAAAGCATCACGAAAAAAGCTAGCAAGTGAGTTGAAACAATTGGGCTTTCGTGTTTGGGATTCTCAAACAAATTTCTTGCTAGTGCAACCGAGGGCAGGAAATGCGGAGGAACTATTTCAAAGGTTAAAGGAACGCAAGATTTTGGTGCGTTATTTCAAACAGCCAAGATTGGATGATAAATTACGTATCACTATTGGTACTAATGAGCAAAATAAAATCCTCATAGAAACGCTGAGTTTTCTTGTTAAATATAATACTATTGATGAAAGTCACTAACTTGATTTGAAGAGCAGGCATTTTTTTGAAGAGTCCATATATGTATTTCAGTTAAAAAACTCTTGTCTTTTAGATAAGATTATGCAATTATCTAATAAACTACGGTAAATCAGTCAACTAATAGTAGTAATTATTGTTAGAGAATTAGGAATCATAAATGATTTGTGGAAAATTTTAACTCTGTGGGGTGGGCGATGTCCACCACATAAAGCTTTTGGTAAGCAATGCTGAAGGCTACTCCTCTCAAGGAGCTTATCTCGCGCACAGGGGTAACTCTCCTACATTTTCCTTAGCCTCTTTGCGTAACACAGAAAATTTTTACAAAGGTTGTACACAAGTAGTTTCAAAAAAGCAATGTCTGTAATAACAATGAAAAAACAACAAATTTTTAGCTTCCTCTCTACAGTTACTGCTAGCTTACTTTTAGCAGTTAGTGTTCGATTGACAAGTCCCTCTATTGTAGTAGCACAACCAAGCAACAACTTAACTATCTCTGCTGCCGGTAGCTTAAAAGATGCGCTGGAAGAAATTAAAACGCTCTATCAACAAACTCAACCCAATATCAATATTACTTATAACTTTGGAGCTTCAGGTGCATTAGTTAAACAAATTGAGGAGGGTAAACCATCTGATATTGTTATTGCTACTGGTAAAAAGCAAGTAGATGGTTTAGAGGAAAAAGGGCTGCTAGTTCCAAAAACGCGGAGTATCTTGGCAGATAACCGTTTAGTTTTGATAGTACCTAAGAATAATTCTGTTGGTATTAGGAGTTTCTATACCTTGGCAAACTCTAAGGTTAAGAAAATTGCAATTGGAGACCCTAAAAGTGTTCCTGCGGGTCAATACGCACAAGATGTATTTAAAAAATTAGGCATCCTCGATAAAGTCAAGCCTAAATTCGTTTATGAAAAAAATGCCACTCAAGTCTTAGCATCAGTAGAAAATGGTAATGCTGATGCAGGTCTCGGTTATTCCACTGATGCAAAAAGCTCTGACAAAGTAAAAGTTGCTGTTGCTACTGACGGAAAATATTATTCTCCCATTATTTATCCTCTGGCAATACTCAAAAGCAGTCAAAATGTCGAAGCTGCCAAAGGATTTGTCAAGTTTTTATCTAGTGACCAAGCTAAGGGTGTACTCAAAAAATATGGATTTATTGTGAAATAATCCTAGGCTTCAGGCAAGAGTTCTTATACAATGGCTATTGGCAAAAAGTAGAAAATCCAGTAACCAACTGTATTGATTCTTAAATCGAGGAACAATCAACAAATGACAACTACCGCATTGATTATTGGCGCTGGTAGTGGACTCAGTGCGTCCTTAGCCCGCCTGTTTGCAGCCGAAGGGATAAAAGTTGCTTTAGCAGCACGGCGAATTGATAAGCTCAGTGCGCTATCTCAAGACATTGGAGCTATTAGTTTTGCCTGTGATGCTTCTAAACCGGATGAAGTCAACCAACTCTTTAGTGATGTCGAACAAAAGTTGGGAACACCAACGGTAGTTGTTTATAATCCTAGCTTGCGAATTGCGGCTCCACTCATTGAACTCGAGCCAATTGACGTAGCTAAATCTTTAGAGATTACAGCATATGGAGGTTTCTTAGTAGCACAGGCGGCGGCGAAACGTATGCTGGCTTTGGGTGGAGGAGCTATTTTCTTTACAGGTGCTTCCGCTAGCGTTAAAGGTTATCCTCGGTCTGCACCTTTTGCCATGGGTAAATTTGCCTTACGAGGTTTAGCTCAAAGTATTGCTCGTGAATTAGCTCCTCAAAACATCCATGTGGCGCATTTTATCATTGATGGCTCAATTCGTTCTGATACACGTCAGGAACCAGATGACAAACCTGATAGCTTGCTCGATCCCGATGCAATTGCTCAAACTTATCTCAACATTCTGCGCCAGCCTCGCAATGCTTGGACATGGGAAGTCGAATTGCGACCTTGGGTTGAGCGATTTTAATGAAGGCGTTCTACCCTGTGGTCCTCAATTATTTTTGCAGTGCCTGCTGAAAGGTTTTGATGGCATCCACATGATTCACTATATTGATGCAACGTAACAACAAATCCAGATCGATCCCTTTCACCTCCTCACTACTGGAAACCTTTTCATAGTGAAGCGCGTTGCCCTCACCCCGCAGGTGATAGATTTCTAACACACCATCTTCCCAGAACCACACTTCCTTTATCTTCAGCCGCTTGTATGCCTCCAGTTTATCGATACCGCCACTGGTAAACACGACCTCGATCGCCAAATCGGGGCGCACTCGACTAGGAGCAAGTTTATAGGATTCATCCGCCTCTCGCTTGACAGCACCTGCTTCACTTTCTAAAGTCATTGAGCCAGTTGGGGTAAAGTCAAACCCTGCCATAAGCAAATACAATTCTACCAATGCAGCTATTCTCTTCTTAACGGTTTCGTGAGGTTCTCCTGGCATTCTTCGTATCTCCAAAACACCATCCAAGAAAGAGAGTCGATATCCTGGGCGGTCTAACAATTGCTCAACTGCTTTGAACTCTCTCCAGGTCAGTTCCTCAAACAAAAGGGGTAATTCTTTTCTGGGTGTTGCGATCGTTGCTTGCGTCATTTAAGTTTGCAGTCTGTTTCTAGATTAGAAATAATCAGGTTTGGAGGGCAATGTTTTCATCTTAACTTCTTTATTAGAGAACGACTTAACTGTCTTCTCAACTGCCCCAATCCATTTTTTGTAACATATTTTACAGCACTGTTTGACGTAACTCCGGAAAAACTTTAGACACCTTACTTAACAAATAATCCCCGTAAGTTCCGCGAAAGGCATGAACGCTAGCCCGATCCCAACGTTCGTTTTTATCATCGCTCGCCATGACTCCTTTAAGTTCAATTGGTTTTACTTCCACATGAAAATTAGGGTCAAAGAAGAATGGGAACGACAGACGATCGCGTCCCGACAAATTCAATACGCGATGCGGTGTCGAACGATACAGCCCTCGCGTCATGCGATCGAGCATATCTCCAATATTGCATACAAATGAGTTAGGGATAGGTGGCGCATCTACCCAGCCAGACTTCGACTTGACTTGCAATCCACCTGCATTATCCTGCTTGAGTATAGTTAATACACCATAATCAGTATGTTCCCCTACGCCCCACTGACGTTTATCCTCAGAGAGTGACGGATTGGGAGGATAGTTAAAAATACGAAATAATATCAGTGGATCTTTTGTATAGCGATCGCTAAAGTAAGATTCTTCTAATTCAAGGCTAAGAGCAATACCAGCCATCAAGCTATGCCCTAGTTTAGTCATGGCTTCCATATACTCAAGCACAGTTTCGCCCAATTGCGGAACACTTGATGGAAAAAGGTTACGACCGTGCATTGGGGTATTAGCTTTGACAAGCGGATGGTTTTCCTCACGTTCTGCACCAAAATATATACCTTCTTTCAGATCTGGCTTACCTGATGTCAATTCGCCTCCCACAGGAAAATATCCCCGCCATGCTCTACCACCAACATTCATGCCAATCTCTAGTTTAGTTTCCAGATCCAGTTCAAAGAACTGTCGGCTCTTGTGTTCCAGACGTTGCTGTAGTCCTTCATCAACTCCATGCCCAATAATGTAGAAGAAACCACACTCACGGCACGCTTGTCCAATCTGAGTAGCTACTGTGTAATTATCGGCAGATCCAGAGACTAGCGCACTGACATCAATGATAGGAACTTGGGAACACTCTTTTTCTACTGATTGCTGCATTGCGATCGAAAAGTACCGGGTCAAAAAGTACCACTTCAATTATAAGGAAAACGGCTGAAAACCCCGAAGTGAAACCAACAAATTTAAAAAGATTGTTTGTTTAAACCCCTGCATCCGCCGAGGATAAAAGCCGCAGGTAGCATCGACGGCTGCATTTACTTTCGCTATTCTTTCTGTTGTGCAATATGCCGCTTCACCTCTTCGAGGTTCCCCAGAAGTGAGTGGGAGAAACCCCCAACACCTTGCTGGCTCACAGTTTCCGTAGAAATATTGCCAGCAGTCGAAACAAAATAGGTTGGAGTCCACAATGTAGGGAGTTTAAGTAATTCAGGGAACTCTTGACGCAAGAAATGAGATCCTCTCCCCTTAATTCTACTTATAATTAAAGATGGATTGTCAGTAGGTTTTGCGTTGATCAATAGGTAAACGTGGTCGGGCATAATTTCCATAGCGATGATTCGCCACCTATTCTCATTACAAACATCGCATATAACTTGCTCTAGTCTTTCTGCGATTGGACCAACTAAGACTTTCTTTCGGCGCTTGGGAATAAAAACAAAGTGGTAGTTAAGTAACGAGACAGCGTTTCCTTCGTACCTGTAATCGTCAGGAGAAAATTTAGCCATATTTTAAATTGTCAAATTGTCTATTCATATTGTATATTCAAGTACAAAAATCAACTGTAGTTGATTTCATCGCAGTTTTCACCTAAATGAACTACACCATATGTAAGGGTGCGGCGGGCTTGCGCCCTTACGGCTGTGGTCTCTACCTTCAGGTCGGGGAAAAGTCCAATTCCTTAAGTTTGTAGAAAAATACTTGCTCTAAAAGGGCAAGTGTGGCAAACTGACCTTAAAGTACGATAATTCGATTGAATAACCGTACTTTAATTGCGGCTGAACGGGTAATTTTTGGATAGGTGGGAAGGATAGACAGTAAAAGTTATCCCCCTACCTTTCCTATCTTTACTTTGCTAGAAACATTCACAACTGTTAGCGGTTGGAGTTTTTACAAATGGTTGCAAACATTCCCACCTATCACCCCACTCTGTTTCAAGGTGCTGCTTGGTATTACGCTCGCTATCGGTCAAAGTATCCGCAAGATTTATTTGATTTGCTTGCACAGCGCTTTCAACTGAATGGTAGAGGACGGCTTCTGGATCTTGGTTGTGGGGCAGGATTGATTGCTATTCCCTAAATTTCTCACACGTAATTTAGTGAGCATAAGGCATAAATCCTACGCCTTATGCCCTATGCCCCATACCCTATGCCCTAATTTACTAGCTCAATCGAAGCGTACATTCTAAAATCAATTTTTGATTGACTTGGGAGTAGGGCTGAATTTCTAAAGCAAGACGAAATGCTTTAATCGCTTCAGAATACTGTCCGAGCGCCGCGTAACACAAGCCCATACCATGAAGTGCGCCAAAATGGACGGGGTTGAGCTGAACAACCATCTGACAATCTGCTAGAGATTTTTGGTACTGACCGTTGATGTAGTAAAGAAAACCACGGCGATTCCAAGCTTCTGCAAAATCTGGTTGATCGTGAATAAGTTCTGTGAGAATTGTTTCGGCTTGAGTCATTTCTCCTGCATCTACTAGCTGTTGGCTGCGTTCGATGACTTCTAGCCCGTGAATCCCCTTTTGCTGAAACCAAATCCGCCACAGCTTTTTGGTTGCTTCGTCGCGGACTGTCTCATCGGAATTTTTCAAGTCGTCAAGTAGGTAATTGATAAATAAAGAATCCATGAATTCGCGGTCAGTGATAGTAGCTTTAGGATCAAATTTCGCACATTATTATCTAATTAGTCACCCTTGAAGTCACCGGAAGGATAAAGTGTAAAATAATATTTCTCTGGAGAAATTCGTGAAATTCTACGAAATTCTACAGAGAATAGCAGTTTTTCCCCCTTTGTCCTTTATCCTTCATGCTTTTCTGTGGTGTCCAATACGATATAATGGCGAATTCCATCTTTAGCGTTATTAGCGATTGGTCAATAGTATCTCACATTTTCTCGATGAGAATGTGTTGCTAGTTATTGATAAATCGTTCATAACTTAAGAATCGATCGCAAAAACACGAAAACTAACGACTATGCCAAAGCAAAATAGCATCTACAGGCATATTGTTCTCACTTCGCATCCCAGTCGCTTTGGTCCCAAACCAATTCCTATCAAGTGGGGAGAAGTCGATCCCATGCAACGGGGTCCGGTGGTAGCTACGCTAACTCAGCAAGCACACCGTAACGTCATTGGTACCCATTCTGGTGGTTATGCGGTGTACAGGGCATTAGCAGTGGCAAGCGGAGCGCTTCAATCAGATCACAGGGCAGATCTCACTAACACGTCTCCAGTGGAGGGGATTGGACCGCATCCAAGCTGGTTCGATCCAGATAAGATTGTGTCTCTTGACCCATTTGGGGCAAATGTTGGTGATGTCTTTACATCTTACTACGAACAGGGATATGATATACGTCCAACAATTGCTATCACCAAGGCTCACATCAACATACCCGAACTACAAGAAGCCGTCGCTAGTGGACGCTTGCAAGTTGATGGCAAAATTATGAAATCCAATGGCGATTTAGTTGTGACTAAAGCAGCAATTGAGCCAGTTTGGTATCTACCGGGAATTGCCAAGCGTTTCCACATTTCAGAGGGAGAATTGCGACGCGCCTTATTTGAACAAACGGGGGGTATGTTCCCAGAATTGGTGACGCGTTCCGACCTGGAGGTCTTTTTACCACCGATTGGAGGTATTACTGTATACATTGTAGGGGATGTAGCTGCGATCGATGACCCCAGTAAACCCTTAGCAGTTAGAGTACACGATGAGTGCAATGGTTCTGACGTGTTTGGGTCAGACATTTGTACCTGTCGTCCTTATTTAGTACACGGCATAGAAGTCTGCATACAAACAGCTCAAGAAGGCGGGACTGGTATCATTGTTTACTGTCGCAAGGAAGGACGCGCTTTGGGAGAAGTGACAAAATTTCTGGTATACAATGCTCGCAAGCGTCAAGAAGGGGGCGATCGCGCTGATGCCTACTTCAGCCGAACTGAGTGTGTGGCGGGTGTTCAAGATATGCGCTTTCAAGAACTGATGCCGGATGTGTTGCACTGGTTGGGTGTGACTCGTATTGACCGCTTGGTGTCAATGAGTAATATGAAATACAACGCTATCACTCAGTCAGGAATTGAGGTGGTGGAACGAGTTCCTATTCCAGAAGAACTGATTCCTCAAGATGCGCGAGTAGAAATAGAAGCAAAGAAAGCGGCTGGTTATTATACCACATCTGAGGTATTGGATGCGGATGCTTTGGCATCTGTTCAGGGGCGTTCTTTGGAAGGCTAGGGGGTAGGGGGTAGGGAGTAGGGGGTAGGGGTAGAGAGTAGGAAATTCCAAGCTCCTAACCCTAACCCCTAACCCTTTCCCCTAATCCCAGTAATTTAGGGTGTATCGCTAGGAAGGGAAAATGGAGAGAAAAACCGCAGAGGCGCTGAGGTCACAGAGAGAAGATGGGAGGGCGTTGGTTGCTTATTTGCGATCGCCTAGTGCTATTCGAGAACGTTGCGGGCAGTTATACAAACTGGCTGTTGAAGGTAATTCGCGTTATTTTAATTGCGATTTGTCTCGATTGGAACGGGTGGCTGATTATACGATTGGGGTGATGCGGGAGGAATATCCGGATTTAGAAATTCCTTTTCACAGCCGTTGGCGACATTTTGAGGCAGGGGGCGTACCTCGTTTGTCAATTTTGGATGAGCGGTTAGCAGGGCTGAAGCCTTTAGAGAAAGCGATCGCCAAGTTTGATTTGGCAATTATTAGTGTTTTACTGGATGCAGGAGCCGGAGAAAGTTGGTATTACGATGAGCCGGAAACTCAACTGCGTTTTAAGCGTTCTGAAGGGTTAGCAGTTGCTAGTTTTCAAATGTTTTGTGCAGGAACTTTTGCAAGCGGTGGTCACACAACGCCTTTGCAAGTGAATGCTGCTCGGTTGCAGGCATTAACTGAAGGGGAATTAGCACAAGGGTTTGCTGTTAGTGCAGAAAACCCTCTTTTGGGAATGAATGGGCGTTTGAAGTTATTGCAGAAATTAGGTCGTTCCCTGATTTCTTCACCCGATCTATTTGGAGAACAAGATCCCCGTCCGGGTAATCTGGTACGATATTTAATGACAAAAACTTTTAATAATCAGTTAGATGCGGTAACAGTATTGGGTGCAGTTCTGGAAGGATTAAGTAATATTTGGTCTGGACGAGTAGAAGTTGCTGGTATTAATTTGGGGGATGTCTGGTTTCACCCGGATGTCGTTGATGATGGTTTAGTACCATTTCACAAACTTTCTCAATGGTTAACCTATTCCTTGTTGGAACCTTTAGAAGAACTCGGTTTAGAAATCACTGGCTTGGATGCCCTCACTGGATTGGCAGAATATCGCAATGGAGGATTATGCCTTGACTTAGGGCTGATAAATGTTAAAAATCAAGATATTTTGCTAAAATCTCATCCAGTTTCTTCGGAAGCGATCGTCGAATGGCGTGCTCTGACTTTGATACTTTTAGATTCCATTGCTGCCACAATTCGCGAAAAGTTGGGCATGAATTCTGAAGAATTGCCACTCGTAAAAATTTTGCAAGGTGGAACTTGGACTGCAGGGCGAAGAATTGCTGCCGAACTCCGAAAGGGTGCTACTCCTCCCATCCAAATAGAAAGTGATGGCACTGTGTTTTAACTGTCATTGGTCAAGTGTCATTGGTCATTTGTTATTGGTCATTTGTTTGTAACTTGTGACCATTGCCCAATCGCCAATCCCCAATCGCCAATCCCCAATCGCCAATCCCCAATCCTCAATATGCACGATCAAGTCACAATCATTAATCATCCATTAATTCAGCACAAACTGACGTTAATGCGTAAAGCTGAAACGAGTACGGCAAAATTTCGATCTCTTCTGAAAGAAATTAGCTTGTTGTTAGCTTATGAAGTCACTCGCGATTTGCCCTTAAAGGATGAATTCATTAAAACACCTCTAGGACCAATGAATGCACCAGTCCTTGCACCGGAGAAAAAACTGGTGATTGTTTCTATCCAACGCGCAGGTCAGGGAATTTTAGATGGAATGTTAGAACTGATGCCTACCGCAAGAGTTGGGCATATCGGGTTGTATCGTGACCCCAAAACCTTAATTCCCATTGAGTACTATTTCAAGGTTCCTCAAGATGTGGACAAACGAGATGTGTTGGTGGTCGATCCGATGCTGGCTACTGGTAATACAGCAGTGGCAGCTGTTGAACGGCTAAAATCAACCAATCCATTATCTATTAAGTTTGTTTGCATACTCGCTGCACCGGAAGGTTTGAAACATTTTACTGAGTTTCATCCAGATGTACCTATTTATACTGTGGCAGTAGATGAGTATCTGGATGAGCAGGGGTACATCATACCGGGCTTGGGAGATGCGGGAGATAGATTATTTGGTACGAAGTAGCAGGGCTGATGGCTAATTGCTCATGGCTAATTGCTCATGGCTAATTTTCAAACGCAATTATTAATGTAGGGTGGGCTAAAGCCCACCATATTAAGCTTTTATATGGCCTAAAACTGAATAGAACCCGTTACAAATGACAAATGGTAACTTTTTGTAGCGCTTGCCCTGAGAACTGCTATATAGACTAAACAAGTAGTTCATCAAATTTTAGTCATTTTCGTAAAATTACGACTACCTCAAATAAATAAAAACAGCTAATCTATTAATATTTAAGCAGCTGCAAAACAAGAAGGCTGCTTTGTTACGGGAAGCGAAAGAATGAGAGACTGGATCAAAAGAACGGTAATCTGTATCTTGTTATTGTGCAGCCTCTTGTTAGAGGGTAACTATGCAGGGGCTAACCAACTTTCTAGTGTTTATGTGCAGCAATTGAACACAATGCCAGGTGCTGAGATGTTGGCTAGTACTGACAATACGCTAAAAGAGGTTAAAAAAGAAGATTTTCGGCAATATCGCGAGATAATAAAGAACGCGGAAAAGATAGAGGGTCTCTTTACGCTGTATCGCCATCAAGATTCCGAGCGAACATACTTGGAAATTAAAGCGGAACAGCTAGAGAAAAACTTTTTAGGTATAGTCACACTAGAGTCAGGTATTGGAGAAAGCGGTATTTACAGTGGGTTGCCTTTACAGGATTTTCTTTTTTACTTCCGTCACATAAACAACAATTTACACTTTGTTATTCGGAATGTTAAATTCCGTACAGAATCAAATGAACCAGAAATGCGATCGCTGGCTCGTTCTTTCAGCGATTCAGTTCTTTACTCGCTTCAAATAGTTTGTATCGACCCATACAGTAAAAATATTCTTGTTAGTCTAAATGACCTCCTCATACAGGATTTTCCTGGCTTAACTTCTTTACTGAAATATTCTTTGCAAGCAGATTACCATTTGGAAGAAAACAGGTCTTATTTTGGCAATATTAATAGCTTTCCTGAAAACGTAGAAATTGATTCCATTTATGGTTTTTCATCGCCAGAAGGTGCATATTTAGTTACCGTACCCGATAGTAGAGCACTGAGTTTGAAAGTGCATTATAGTTTTTCGCAATTACCTGAAAATAACGGCTATGTTCCCAGACTGGCTGATGATAGAGTAGGATATTTTATTACTGCTTTCCAAGACTTCTCTAAAAATCAAGGAAAAGAGCCGTTTGTACGTTACATCAATCGCTGGCATCTGGAGCCATCTGATAGTAGCGCTCAAATCTCGCCACCGAAAAAGCCGATAGTGTTTTGGATTGAAAATGCAGTGCCTTTGGAGTATCGCTCGGCGATCGCTGAAGGCATTTTGATGTGGAACAAGGCTTTTGAAAAAGCTGGATTCCAAAATGCTCTTGAAGTACGGCAAATGCCAGATCGTGCTGAGTGGCATCCTGCTGATGTACGCTACAACACCATTCGCTGGTTTAATTCCCTAGATGCGGGTTTTGCTAGAGGACCAGTACGCGTGAATTCATTTACTGGCGAAATATTGGACGCAGATATCATTGTCGATGCAACTATGATACGTTCCATTCAGCAAGAGTATCGCGCCTTGATGGACGCAAATTCATCACTTGTTGATGGTTATATTTCTCAGTCTGAAGATGTTGCTTGTCACAAACCTCCCCAACTTCCCCTTGAAAACAGGGCTGGTTACAAAGTTCCTCAACCCCTGTTAGAAAAGGTTTCTGCGTCAGAATATCTATTTGTTAACTCTAACGATCGCTCTTCCCAACATAACATTACCAAAGGTTTGGATGACTTTTGCTACGGAAGGGAGTCTTCTTTTCAAGCATCCATGGGGGCGCTAGCACTGTCACTGGTACAAAATACAGTTCCAAGTAGCGACCAAATGCAAAACTACGTCCATCAATATGTACGTTCACTTATTGCTCATGAAGTTGGTCACACTCTCGGTTTGCGCCATAACTTTCACGGTAGCACAATGTTATCTCCTCAAGAACTCAATAACACTGAAGTGACTCATACTAAAGGTTTGGTTGGTTCGGTGATGGATTACCTACCGGTAAACATCGCACCTCAAGGAACGGAACAAGGTGATTATTTTCCCGCAGTTATTGGTCCTTATGATGAATGGGCAATTGAATACGGTTATAAAAGATACCCAGATTTAAGTTCTGAAGCAATAACTCCTTTTGCTGAAAAAGCTTTTTTGGAGCAAATTGCTGTGGCGTCGCCTCAACCGGAATTATCTTATGCAACTGATGAAGATATCTGGGATATTAATCCTCTTGCTAATGTCTGGGACATAAGTAATGATGTGCTGCTTTATTCTCAATGGCAAATGGATAATGCTCGTGTAATGTTACAGCGTTTGGATCGGCGATACCCATTGCAAGGAGAGAGCTACAGTGACTTGCGCCTATTGTTTAATAAAGTGCTTAAGTACTATTTTCGGAATGCTACTTTACTCACTCAGTACATTGGCGGGCAATCATTTGGGCGTCACCATGCCAGTGATAATAATATTCAATGGACCTTTGTACCAGTTTCTTTGGAAAAACAGCGCCAAGCATTGACAGAATTACAAGAATATGTATTTTCAGAGGACGCTTTCAACTTTTCACCCCAACTCCTCAATCAGCTTGCACCATCACGCTGGCAACACTGGGGACACCCCATCCCCGTCTCACGTCTTGATTATCCAATTCACGAACGGATTTTGCATTTTCAAAGTGGAGTGTTGCGATCGCTCTTAGATGGCGAACGTCTCAATCGATTGCGAGATATAGAATTGAAAACTCCGTCCGGGCAAGTGTTAACAATACCGGAACTGTTCGATACCCTGCAAAATGGCATTTGGACAGAAGTGTTAAATGTAAGGGAAGTAAAACCAATTTCTAGCATTCGCCGTGCTTTACAACGAGAACATCTTAATATACTGCTAGCAATGGTATTGCGAACTGTTAATGTCCCTGAAGATGGTCGTACAATTGCTTGGTATAAATTGCGACAATTGCAAAAAGCTGTTGAATCTAGTTTACAGCAACAAGGTGAAAAGCTTGATATTTATACACTGGCTCATTTAGAGGAAACTTGCGATCGCATTTACAAAGCACTCAATGCACGATTGCTGTCTTATTAAAAATTGCCTTAGTTTTCGGTGCTACCGCAATTTTGTTTAAGTCTGAAACCCCTCGCCCGCCAATAGCAGTTCCAAGATAACGTCCGTCGCCATGAGTTGGGATAAACCAAAGAAGATGCATGATACTTATTTATGTTCTGCACAATACTTTATACTAATCTACGGCATATCAGTAATTTGACCGTAGTAAATTTTTAATTTTAAGATTTATAACAGTTGTTTTGAGTTTTTACAGTTTAAGCGGAATGCCAAGCGCTCAATATGTAGATAATTCATAACAAATTCAGCAAAACACTTATACAAAAAGTCACAAAACACACATTTTTTTGAGATAGTCTTACATAAAGGCTCACATAGCGTCTACGTATTCGCACAGAAATAGATTCTTCAGGCGAACCTTCGCTAAATATAGTCTTTAGTGGCTACTCACTGGCATTAACGTGCATTTTTATATTGAAAACGTACATACATAAGTATCAAAATTTACATAAATTCAAGATGTTTGCATACACAGATCCAACAGGTTCCGATTTTCTTAAACGCCAAAATGCCCTAGAAGTATATAGAACTGACATCGATCGATTTTATAAGCGTTCTGCTTTCAGACTGAATTCTGCTTTTACATTGCTAGAAGCGTTTGAAGGACTCACGAACGCAACAGGGCTTGAGGTTGAAACAATTAATTGGATTGCGTTTCCCAAACTCGCGAATAGACCATTTGAGGTCATTGATAGTGATAGATTTAATCTGCAAGACGAATACGTTGAATGGCGTACTGAGGTTCAGGATGGAAAGGTCACGCGAGTTACGTTTACTACTGAGTTTCCTGAGTATTACGAAGCTTTAGCTCAAGTCAGTGTTGATGCTCTGATAGCAGGAATTCAAGATACGATTCCAGAAGCAAATCCCACGCTTGAGGAGTTATTTGGTCTGGGATTCGATCCTATATCTGCTTCTCCGCGAAGACGTGCCGAGCAATTTCGCAGGCACTTGAGACAAAATCCTTGGAACAACGGACAGAAAGGAATTCTTTGTCTAACTCAAACGAATAATACAGTAGAAGCATTGTTCGGCTTAGTAGAGCCTTGTGCAATCTCGCGATTGGACATTCCCGCATCAGCAATTTGCGGGCAAACTGCTTGCGTCCCTGGACGTAACTCAGATCCAGCTATTTGCCAAGCCTCTCAAAACTTAGCCCGCAGCAATCGTGGTTTAAGCTTGCAAGATCCAGTAGGCATTAAAATGTCTAGGCTGGAAGGTATTTGGAAAATCAACGGTCAAGAAATCGATATTAATAACCCAAATGAAAATCAAGGTGCTTGGGTTATCAGCCGCAACGGTCGCTGTGCTGTTCTTGATGTCACTAAAGGGGTCACGATTGAAAACACAACTATTACTACTGGAGCACAAGTCGCAGCGCAATTAACAGTTGGGGCATCTGTCATTGCAGCGCCAGAATCAGTGCTTCCCGATTGGGCTGCAACTGGAGAAGAATCTTCACGGTTAATTGGTCAAGTTTAGGAGCATATGAACAATGCGTAAATTTATCACAACAGCGATCGCATTCGTATTTTGTTTTTTCATCTTTACAAAGCTAGCCTTTGCTCAAGCGGCACCAGTTCCTCTAGCGCTAGAACAAAGTAGGGATGGGGCAAGAGTGCAGCAAATAGCTTCAAGTACCTTAGCTTCTTTAGGCGATCCACTTTTTAATCTTGTTTTAAAAGAGCGTGCAGATGTCACAAATCTAGCTGAACTAGAAAATTTAATTAAAGGTCAGCAAGGGCAAGAGCGAACTTTCGTTGTAGATGAAACGATTGTTGATACTCGTCCAATAGTAGACGCTCAACCAACAACTAGACGAGCCATACTGACTTTTACTGGTAACAACCAAGGCGAAAGGTTGGATCGAAACGTTATGCTCTCTGTATTTTTTAATTCCGAGAACTTCCCGGATGTACAATCGATTGAGGCTTTAGGTTGGGATAGTCAGCGAGGTCGCTACAACTACTACAAGCTCGACCAACAAGGAACTCCAGGAAGATTATCTTGGAAATTTCGTAACTCATCTGTTCAAGCCGATTTACTGCAACCCGCTCAACGTAGTGGAACCTGTTTGCAATGCCACATTAACGGTGCGCCAGTGATGAAAGAACTGGCTTTCCCTTGGAATAATTGGCACTCATTTGCATTTAATGCCAATTACTTAAGGTTGGATTGGAAGGCTGGTACTAATTCTAGAATTACCCAAAATTTAACTGGTGCTGAAGTCTTGGAAGTCAACTTTATTCGCCCCGCAATTAATCAATTTAATGAAAAAAGAATTGAGGAAAGTATTGCTCGCAATAATGATGGTAGCCCAATTACTAATGCTGATGGAAGTCAACAAGTTATTCAAGGAAAACGCCTTTTACGTCCTCTCTTTGAAACCACAGAATTTAATTTAATCAGTAGCAATCAACAAGTTGGAAACTTGCATCCTTTTTCAAGTAATCCTACACCTGGACCTTTTGCTGATGTCCAAATTCCCAATACTTTCTTTCTTAACGCCAATTTAATCGGTGGTAATACATCTTCGATTTCACAAAGCTTAGGTATTGGAGAAAGTTTGGGCTTTAGTAACATAGCTAGGGTAAAACCTGAAGAATACAGACAGTTATTAGTGCAGTCTGGAGTCAAGTTAGATGGAAAGCCAGGAGATGCGAATTTTGCTTGGTTTGTACCAGAAGCTAGTCATGTTGATAACAGTGCGATCGCTCAACTTATGAACAGAGGAGTTGTGACTCCTGAGTTTGTCGCTGCTGTTATGGCTGTTGATTTGGAAACCCCTGTCTTTTCAGAAAAAAGACAAGAATTATTGCAGTTTCTTCCCGAACAATTTAGTTTTCAACCGCTACAGTCAGGTACAAATCCCCTTAATGTCAAACGGTTTCCAGACGATTTAACTCAAAAAGTCATTGCTGCTATAGAACAAACTAACCCATCAAGCGATTCAACTGCTGCTGAATTCTTAACCCTGCTTAAAAATGACAATCTCTTGCAAGTTCTTAAGGAACGGGTTCAAGCCTATACTAACAGTATCGATCAAAAGTTAAACAAAAACGACCAAGCAACGCGCCAAGCTGAACTCAAGCGGCTTTATGATTTAGCAATTGCCAGAAGAAGAGCGGTGATTAGCGATCCAGTTTTGGCGGCGATAAATGAAACAGGAAATGCTCTTCTCCCAGTTCCTGATATTGGAATAGCATCCACAGTGAGCAGTAACCAGTAATCAGTGACCAGTTGAAGACCGCGTTTGTCATTCAAATAGGACTGATATACAGCGCTTTGTATCTGAATGAGGTACACCCCCCTTTCATCCCCCCTTGCTAAGGGGGGACAGAGGGGGGTAATTTTTGTACCTCACCAAGTTG
>NZ_WJFC01000225.1 GCF_009725235.1 Scytonema sp. UIC 10036 | reverse complement strand
ATGGCTGCAAATCGGAAGAATGTTGCTCGCGGTTTTCCGTCAAAGCTAAGGACTGTGTAAATAATAGCTACCACGTAAGCGATCGCTAGCACCACTTCTAGCTGTCGAAAGTACACGGCAGCTAGTGCAAGTCCCAGACTAACAGAGAAAAATGTACCAGCTTCACCCAAGTTTTTTATGTGCCTCAGCGCGTCCGCTTTAGGTGTCGGAATATCATCTTCTATACTCATACAATGCTCCATTGATTAGGTAGCCCCTAGTACGAGCTAGGGGCTTGTTTATTAGCTATTGGTAGATCCCAAGTGAGAAGTTTTTAAGTCGTGCTTCATCTGCTGGAGATTGTTTTTTCTCTCAGCTAGAATCTGTTGCCGTTCTTGTTTTAGGGAATTCGCGTGTTGAGCGGTAGACACCCCTAACCGCGCTTGCTGGTTCAGTCCTGAGAGAATGGCATTAGATCGCGCATCTTGTACGGATTCAAAGGCATTGTAGGCAGCATCAATGATTTGCCGTTGTTGGTTAACCCGCTTCTCAAGGTTTTGAGCCTTACGCAAATATCGGTAGTAGGCAACGTAAGCCTTGGCGGCAGCTTGGTCAATCTTGGTTTTGGCTTTAGCTGCCTGAACAACTATTTCTGCTTGGAACTCAGCTGCCGATACTTGGAAGGCAAGAAACTTCATGATGCATGGAGCTAGTTCCTTCATGCACATTAGTTTTTCATCCAGTTGCGCTGCTAGCTTCTTAGCTTCCATCACCTGCTCTTTGGTGAGTTTGGAAAGGTCTGTCAAATCTACGCCTAATCCCTGACCAATCTCTGCAACCATTGGGCGCATCCCTTCAGGAATCACTCCTTGGAGCGCTCCAGCAAATGAATCAGTATTCACTTTGAATGCTCCAGCTTTTGAAGTTGGTACAATTGCAGTAGTCACAGCGTAGGCGCTAGTAGCTTTGGTAGTCTTGTTGGTTTTGTCGCTCTTGAATTCCATAATTCTCTCTCTGTGTAATGTTTGAGACGATACGATAGGTCACGAAAAAGATTAAGAAGGTGCATAGGATGAGGATTAGGAATCCCCATGCCTCTAGAAGTCCGCTAGGTGTAGACTCCTCAAGTCGCTCCGTCTTGCTGGTGGTGGTCGTGCCATCAGCAGTGGTATCAGTAGTCTCAGTGCGAATAACAACACGTTTCATGGTTTACCAAAGTAATGTTCTAAACTGTCATCGATCCATTCTTGATTGCGGACAAACTCTAAATTGGATAAGCCATACTGAGCAATTAATTCGTCCTCTTCTGTGAGCCATACAAAATCATCTTCTTCATCCTCAACATCAGCCAATGCTGGGACATCGCTGAACAATTCACTCAGCCCTTTTTCCTTAACAAAGGTTTTCACAACTTCATCTTCCTCATCCCATCCCAAGAGAGAGCTTTCATTCCATGCCGAAGCAATCTTTTGGTTTAATTCTTCATGCAAGGATTCCCAATGTTCGGCATTCAGAGGCTCATTCCATTTAAGAAGTTGAAATTTTGTACTAACAATTTCTTCCAAATTCAGAGGATGTTCTTGTAATAGAAAATCGTATTGCAACTGAGCGCTAAAGCCTGTTGAACCATCAGGTTTTTGGTAAACCATGTTGCTTTACTCCGGTTAAAATGCTGTGTACTTGGTCGATGATTTCTTGCTGTGCAGGCGATCGCCCACTTGAACTGTTATCTACTTTCACCAGTATGTATGCAGCTGTCTTGGCAAGTTCTGCTGATATCCCGTGCTGCATTAACTCATCAGTCATTGTCTCCGTAGCGGTTTTTAGCCGTGCGTTGCCATGCGTGCATTGATTTACAAGAGCAATTTGGAGTGATTCAGCATTCTGCACTGTGATGCCTTGCAGAATCTCTAGACATTCTTCTATAAGTGGATCTTCAACAAACAAGTGTTGAAGTGAATCTACCAATGCATCGTTAATGCTGTACTCACCTCCCATCATTTCTCTACCTAACACAAAGTAGGTGAGGATGGTACGAAGTTGTAGTTTTTGTGTCCGGTCTAACAGTTCTAATTGACCTCCAAACTTTTGACAGAGTCGGTCTAACTGTTCACCACTGGCGTAGTACTGTAATGGTTCCATCTTAAAGACCTCTAAATGCCTCAAGGTTGGTCAATTGAATGTCTTGGCGTTGTTCCCAGACATCGCGACGTGTTTGCTCTTGACTCAGGGATAGGGTCACGCGGCGGTTAGGGTTTTTTGCCGCAAACCTCCAAAACACATAGCGTTTAGACCTTGCTTCATCCACACTGTATGAGTAATGCCACTGACCTGGTTTACCTGAGATGATATACAGCTTGGATTTGGTTAATTCTGTGCAATCTAACATCCAAAAATCTCCTCAAGTGTTGGTATAATTATGGGTTCAGCCAAGTAGTAAGCTGCTTGCAAGACAGCTTTTGTCGCGTCCTCAAGCGTTGGTTCTTCAGCCTCTCTAGCAGAATTGCAAAGGTGCTGCCATTGCGGGTATTGACTTAACTCTTCAAGCGATCGCAATACCTCAAAGAGTTTTTCTTGAAATTGTGTGTTAGCCATAGTCATCCCACTCCCCGTTCAAGAAACTTTTCCCGAACGGCGTTTTCTAAAGTTTTTCGTAGCCAATATGCTGGGGTTACTCCGTCTTGATCGGCAATTTGTCTGATTAGTGGCGTAAGCTCAACGGGAACGTTATAACTAAGCCGCTTGCTGCTCTTGCTGCTGGTTGTCACCAATGCTGCCTCCTATATCTTCTATGTGTTGTTGTTCTGGTAAATAAAGCTTTCTCATTTCGACTAGCGAAACTATTTCCGGTCGTTCTGGAACAAGCAAGTTATTTTTTGGAATACCTGCCTTAACCAAAAAATCCTTTACGATTTCTCTTACTGGTGGAATTGCAAAACCACCACCACACAAGACCACCGGATGTTTACGAGCCTGGATGCCTAAGGATTCAAGGGCAAATGTCAGAGGGCTATCTTTGACCCAGTTCTTGATAGCAATCTCAAGAGCGTTACCTACATCTCTCCCATCTGGAGCAACAGCCCGCACCTTACCATCCTCCATAATTGCCGTAGAAAGAATTTCTCTCAACTGCGAAGGTTTAATGACTTTAGCTGAATCACTATTAGCGATCGCTTCAGCAAACTCTCGGATTAATGTAGCAACTCCACCACCACCATTGGGTTTGTGTGCGACTCGCTTGGGCAATCGTCCGAGATTGTTGTATTCACTAACGCAAGCTGTACCGAAACCAACGTCAAAAGTAAACAGTGTCGGGCGTGTAGTCCTGTTTTCACCTTGCCCATAAAGGCTTGCTCCATACCCCTCTGGATAGTTAAGAGCATCTTTAGAGAATGTGAGCGAGTACTTTATCCCGTCTACCCGCATCCACTTACACTTCTTGATTGCTTCTTTTAGCTGTAGTGGATTAGCAAGGCTCAAGGTAATCAGTTTAATTGTGAGCGAGCGGTTTTTCTCATTGGTTCCGGTACTGAGGTCGTAGAGATTTGGTAAGGAGGCGATCGCACCAAGGGCAAGTATCGGAAAATACTTTACCTTGTTGTCTTCTCCATCGCTCATGGAGATATATTCTTTACCTTGGAGCTTGGCAGAAGCACCTACTACCCAATGTTCTACTAAGTCTTTTTGCTTGCTCTCAACCTCTACTTTTTCACGGCTCATGGAGAAAGCTCCTTGCTCGCCAAAAGGAGGGGTGTCTACCTCACAAATGGTTGATTCCAAGACAAGGGTTGAGGTTACTTCACCATCAACAATGACCAATACTTTGATTTGCGATCGTCCACCATCCAGAATCATGATGAATTCTTTCTTAGGGACGGTAACACGCGGTTTCTTGGTTTTTGGCTCCTTAGATGGCTTCTTGGATGGTTCAGAGGCAGTTACATCGCTTTCAATGTCTGAGATGCTCTCTTCAACCAGTTCTGATGTTTCTTCTATCTCTTGAGCATCAACTTCTGACGCAATTTTCTTTCTTGGCATAAGTTCACCTGTAAAATATGTGGTTACTGTCACATACTATTACTTAAGTACGTGTGTGATATTTACTGCTTTTATAGCCAGTTGGCTGAAACCTGTTACTTAAATTGGTTTTTAGCTGTTGCATCCCCTGTTGCACTGTTGCGCCTGTTGCAACAAGCCTCAACAAGCTACTACAGATCGACAACTGCAACTCGCAACAAAATAAATAAGGAGTGCATAGGCTGCTAAAACCATTACTAGGCACTTTTGCCACCCTATTTTTTGGGTGTGACAGTGTCCACGTTTTTAGCCAATCTATGTTGTATTGCTTCCTTGACCAGTGTCTCAGTCAAATTGGATCGCGTTCGATTTTCCTGGTTAGCCCACTGTTGCAAGAGGTCTGCAACTTCTCGGTCACAAACAAACTGTACTCTAGGTCGATACTTGTCACGGTCAGTTGTTGTAGCCATTAAATTCGATCTCCTCTTTATACAAAATGTTTAATCTTGCACAATGTTCTTGTGCGATGGAACGGTAAATTTCGATATCTTCCCCAAATAGAAGTAGGACAGGTTTTTTGTTTGGGTAGTAAAGGGAATATACAAGAACTTGTCCGATCCCATGCTTCCAGTCAGACGCAGTTTTAACCTCAATAACGTACTCTTTAGTGAGTACGTCTACTCTTCCAGCGTTATTAGCTACCTCTCTAACGCCTTTTAATACTGCCGCTAGTCGAATAGATACTTCTTGCTCTGCCAATGTTTTAGGCGTACTAGGTAAACATACTTGTTTGGAAGCGTCTTCTGGAAAGAACTTCCTTTGAGGAACAAGGATAGGCGGAGGCAAGGGCTTTCTTTCGGTAACGAGGACAGGCGGAGGTAATTGCTTTTTAGCTTCTATCTCATAGCTTTTGCATCTATCTCTATAAAGTTGAGTGACCCGATACCAGTCGTCAGGCTTGTCAGCATTAAAACAGATACCAGGAAACAAACTCTTTACCTCTCTAACTGTTGCTTCTCTGTAAGTAGTCTCAAACCACGTATGTTTAGCACGAGACAGTAAAAAAAGATATTTTTGTTTCTGCTCTCTTGCTTTTCGTTTTGTCTCTGCTACTTTTAGCTTCCACTCCTTTTCGTCATAACCTTTGTCTAACCAATAGGGCTTGACTTGAATTAACCCCATATTTTTAACTCTCGCCTCCGTTAGTGTCTTCCGTCCGGTTCCCAGCCTTCACGCCAGTAGCGATCTTAGGGTTTTGGCTTTGTCTATTTATTCAGTTATTCAGATCCCCCAAGCATCCGATAGCCGTGCAGACATGGCACGAGCACACAGTGTATGCCGTGGGTTGAAATCTTTGTGTGGTGGGCGTTTTAGTTGTCTTTTCCCTCCACACTTGCTATCCTAGTTTATGAGTTCAACAGTTGTCAACTAAGTTAAACAGTTTTTTTAGAGAGAGGCAACAGTTTATCCTAGTAGCAGAGTGTTGAATTGTTTAAATGTCTGAAGATAAGGTTAAATCAGAAAGAGTGATGTTTACGTGTACACCAGAAACGAAAGAAATTTTAAAAAAATGGGCTTCTTCTGAAGGACGTACCATCAGCAACCTTGTAGAGAGAATTGTTCTGGACGCAATCACTAGCCATGAGGGGAACAAATGACCAACGGTAACCAACCAGAGGACATCAACGCACGGCTAAACGATATAGACGATCGCTTAGACCAATTGGGTGACGAACTAGACCTCATCCGCACAATTCAAAACGGTATGAGACGAGAAGTTCGTACCACCAGTCAAACGACAGCGCGGTTAGAGCGCACCGTTAACAGACTTGCTGACATTGCTCGTGACCATCAGGTAGCTTTGCGAATTTTGGAACGCAATACTGAGCGCGATCGGCAAGAATTCCGAACCGAAATTCGGCGGATTTGGGAATATTTGCGCGATCGCAATGGTGGCAGCAGTCCACCGAGCTAGAGCTAGTAACTGCAAAAATAATCTCTTGTGCTCACCACTGGTAATTGCAGTGGAGGGCAATGACCGTTATGGAAAAGTTTCTGCAACGGTGCCTAAAAAAACACAATAAATCTCTCTTTGCAAAGTATTGCGGTCTTGAACCGCTCGCTGTATCGTGATATTACGCCTATACTAGGCTTTGCTTCATCAAGTGAAATTTCAAAATTCGCAGGAGATGTAAAGTAAAAGTCAACTTAGGCATAGAAAACAAAAAACGGGGTACCCTGTTGTCGCAGAAAACCCCGAAAACAGTTGTTTAAAATTCATAAAACAATCATGACACATCAAAACACGATCCTCAACGGGCAAACCTCCACTTTTTCTAATTTCAATAATCTCGAACTTCAAATAGAGACATTTGATATTCGGAATTTCATAGACCGCCTGCAACCTACGAAGGAAAAGAATAGGTACATATGCCCGGTATGTGGCGGTAATAACCTGACAATATCAGCCGATCCAAATAAAGTACCAGCTCCATACCAGTGCTGGAATAAATGCGATTGTTCGGATATTAGAGAAGCGATCGCACCATGGGAAGAAAAGGTAGGACGCACAGGCGATCGCCCCAAAAAGGCAACTCCGAAACCCAAAGAGAAAATTCCCAATCCATTACCAATACCTTTTAATGCAAAGCTGGTGTTGTTGCCCCAGCCTGCCACAGACACACCACAACCTCAGAAACCGGGCTACATCCCAAGACCTGTTGAGGCGAAAGCAGGGAAAAACATTGGAACGATTATGGAGACGGTTTACCAATACTCCGAAACTCAATCAGTGCTACGGTTTGACTGGGAAGATAAGACGAAGGATAAAGGACGCAACAAATCCTTTGTACAAACTCATGTAGATGACAACGGAAGGGTGATTAGGACAAAGGGAGACGCTCCTTGGTACGGCTACAAGCAGAATGAGGTTACAGACGCGGCTGAAGAAACCATCGGCACTCCAGCTATTTTATGGGTAGAAGGGGAGAAGAATGTAGAGATTGCCCGGTCAGTAGGCATTGCTGCAATTTCAGCCCAAGGAAGCAACTGGAGAGAGTCGGATTTACGGGTCATCTTGGATCGGCTCAAAGAAGACCTGGGACAACCCGTACAAATTTTCTTGACTGATAATGATAGCAATGGTACAGGGGATAAAAAGGGTGAAATATTTGCTCTAGCGTGCCGAAAAGCAGGATTACCCTTCTTAGTTGTTCCTGCTAAAACAATCTGTGAGAGTATACCAGATAAAGGAGACATCGAACAGATTTTAGAAAATATGAGCGGGGAAGAATTAGTAGAATTACTCAGGCAGCAAATAGAAGAAGCAATTATATCACAGATAGAGTCAGATGAAAAGAACTTTCAGGAGACCGCCGAAGAAAACGAAGAGACTCCGGACAGCTTAAATCCCGATACCCACTTCAACCAACAAGCACTTAACTTTTTATATGGTGGCAAGCCTTGGATATCGGCAGACGACAAACTTTATTGCTGGGATGGAAACTACTATAGATACAGTCCAGATTCGGTGGAACGCCCCAGGATAGCAAGTTACTGCAATTCTTACTGCGTTTTCGTTGGACAGGGAGAGCGGCGGCAAGCAACCTATCCCTTTGCCACACCAAGCGCGGTAGAGCAAGTTCTAAGATGGGTCAAAATGAGATTTGAAATTGACCCGAACAAGTTAAATCCACCAGGAATCAACTGCATTAATGGAGTTGTGGGTGTTAAGTGGGAAGGCAACAAGCCAATTCGATTTATTGAAGAACACGATCCCAGCAAACATTACTTCACCTACGAACCTTTGATTAAATATGACCCAGAAGCCGATACAACCGACTGCGATCGGTTGCTGCAATGCTTGGACAAACCACAACAAGAAGTTCTATTGCGAAACCTGGCAGCTTCAATTGACTTGCCAGAGGTGAGGAAGCGCCGTGGGCGAGAAGTGCGGGTGTTGTTAGCTTGCGGCTTGGGGTCAAACGGTAAAGACGCTCTACGCCAAACGATGTCAACGATTTTTGGGCATAGCGGCATGACCAGCGTATCTTTGGCAGATTTTGCTCACTATGATGATGGTCGCAAATTTGCGCTAGCACCTTTGTTATACAGTCGAATGAATTGGGCGAGCGAAAACCCCCAAACCGCTAGACTTGACAGAATTCAATCTCTTAAGTTATTTGCTACTGGCAATGTGTTGCACAGCGAACGCAAGGGGAAAGACCACATTGAATTTATCCCAAAAGCTCCTGGGATTTTCAATTTAAACGAAACGCCATCCCTACATGGTGTACTTCAAGCCATCCAGGATAGAATTGCTGTCATCGAATTCCGAAAAACTTTTAAAAACAACCCTGACCCTAACGATCCAAACGAGCTACAAGCCGATCCACGCTTCGCCTACGATGATGAATTTGTCCGCATCAATGTTGCACCTGCTTTTCTTAACAAGATGTTTGATGCACTGGAGGCGCTTATAGCTGAGGGTATTGATTATGAATGTACAACAGAAGCCTTCCGCTCCATGCAGAAAGAAAATAACCATTTAATCCAGTTCTGCGAGGACATCGGCTTAGAATATGCCCCAGACAAAATTATGACCGCTATGGACATTTGGAATCATCTGGAACAGTGGTACATAAGCAACGGAACACTCACCCTTGAGGAAGATGGTAAAAAGCGGATGTGGGCAGAGCAAGCCAAGCCCAGCGACAAAAATGTTAAAGCAGTCAACCAAGTAATTCCGCGATTCAAACAACTATTCCCCAAAGCAAAGTTGATAACCGTTCCACATCCCAGTGGTAAGAGGGTGCTACAAGCTTTGCAAGGGATAAGCATAATTACTCAAGGTACACCCATACCAGTTGAAACAGACTCCCACACCACTTCCACACCAGTTCCACACCAATCGCCACACCAATTAAGCCTTATAAATCAAGAGTTCCACACCACCCACACCAGTTTGAGCAACATTGGTGTGGAAGAGAAAAACAAAATTTCTACTTCATCCATTGAAGAAAAAAATGCTGTAGACCCCAAAGTAGAGCAAAACTCACCTGAACTGGTGTGGGTGGTGTGCGATGCTGATTCTACAAGCGTTTCAGAGTTTGAAACTGGTGTGGGAACTGGTGTGGAAGTGGTGTGCGAGAATACCCCCTCTCAATTTGATGCTTCCACCAATGCAGAAAATGTTCGCGAGCTATTAATGTCGCAGGAAGAAAACATAGGCGCAATGCTAGCGAAATTATTATCAGGTTGGACGGAAGAACAAAAAACCTTAGTTAAGCAATATTTGAGCCAAGACGAGATCGAATCAGTGCGAACAGTTGTACGCGAGGCGGTCGCAAATCTAAAGACCATTAACAGTGGTGACAACTCCAAAAAAGGCGAGCGCCCGCAAGAAACTGAGCCACAAATCCAAGTAGGTGACAGCGTGACAATATCAGTGCCTTACCACGTTCGTAATGGACAATCAGGGGTGGTTGAGTTTTTCAACGAGATAGGTGAAGCAATTATCTATTGGATTAATGACGGCGACAACCAAAAACATCAAGCTCATCGTTCGTATCCAGTCAGCGATTTAACATTGGTAAAAAATTTATCAGATAGCGACACTGCTACCACGTAAATTCGACTTTCTTATACAGTCTGTACCCTAGACAAAAGTCGCATTGTATGATATAGGAGCAAAAGTAATGGAAGAATGCGTGTATGAAGAAGCCGTTTTTGTGGCACCTACCGAAGAAGAGATCGCTCTCTTCGAGAAGTTGTATCCATTAGCAAATCGCGCTCACAAAAATCAGGCGCAACTAATTTCTGTGTACGACCTTGGTGCAGCCTCAAGGTACTTGGACTTGATGTGCTCTGGACAATACAAAAGCCGCAAAGCAATTTTCCCCATGAAACGCAATGAAAAGTTTTCAGCTTAATCTTACTCTTGAGGAGCGATCGCAACTGAAAAAATTGATAAGCGATCGCCAATTAACAGAAGCATTGGATCTTTTGCGGGCGGCGGCTCGTAGAGATTTTCTCTATCGCCGTCACCGTGTCACTGAAGAAGAACTGGTTGCCTATCTTGCAATTTGGCAGAGGCTATTGGATCTGCCCGTTAAGGAAACTTTTCCATAACGGATGTGGCGCTGGTCCGGTCGGTAGAATAGTTGTGTAGTTAAAAAAACGGAATGCCGCCTTTGCCGCCGAGGTTGATACATTTTTGAGTCGGATGCATTTAAAAAAAAGCTAAGTTTTACTAAGGTGACACTGAGAATGGTTCAAGCCTATGCCAGCAAAAATCCCAGATGAAACGATCGCAAAAATCCTAGCTGAAACTGATTACTACAGCGATGAGGATACGGCGGCACGTTGGGGAATTTCGCGGCAAAGTATTCATAGGTACCGAAAACGAGCTTCTACCGATTTAGAATTGTTACGTATTGTTACAGAAAAGCGAAAAATATTGAGCGAGCAATGGGCGACAAATGCGATCGCTAACCTGAATGCAGCGCTTATAGAGTTGAAGAGAAGATATACAAGGGCAAGGACAAGAGATGACGCTGAATGTATCCAGGCGATCGCGGCTTCTTTGAAAGTTGTAGGAGAGTTGAAGATAGCGAGCGATACCTTAAACGATGGCTCAGAGGAAGAGTCGCCATGAACCGTTATGGAAAAGTTTCCGTAACGGTGGTTGAATCAATCCAACTGCATGGGCAATTTTCTAATGAGTTCCCGAATCACATCTGTTGCTGGTCTGCCAGTCTCTTGACAATACTTTTCAAGCTTCTCAGATTCACAATAAGCCAAATTCAAGGTAATTCGCTTGACTGCCCATCGCTTATTCATAACCGCAAATTGCTACACATAGTTGCTGGTTATAACACTACATGAGCAACAAGTGGTATAGCATTTAATGGTTATTAACAGGATAAGCGCTCGCTCACCAAACCGGGCATCCTCAAAAACTAAAACGCCTCCAGGGCGTGATTTCTGGAGGCGTTTTAGTTGAGTTATAGAGATTCATTTAGTTATTGTCTGTATATACGCATAGTTTAACGGTGAATTCAAATTACGGAGTGAAGAACGCATGAATATATCTGGAGTTTCATCAAAAGAGTATTAAGATGGGGTGGCGAGTTTCAAAACAGCTTGTCTACAAACTCTTGCAGGTCAGATCGCTTGATTCTCCAACTTCGACCAATAACCTTGGCTTTTAGCTTCCCTTCGTTAATCGCATCTCTCAAGACTTGGCGAGGTAACCCGGTTAGCTCTTGAGCTTCCGCAATGGTTAGCAGTAACTTCTCGGATACGCGGACACGAGTATCTTCCCCAGTTCTAGCCAGCAACGTTTCGATGACTGCTGACAGGCGTTCGATAACTGACGGACTCTCGCCAAATTCCGCAATCTCGCCAGATTGGTAAACGACTGTATCTTGCTGGTCGTGTTCAATTGTCGTGATTTGGCGAACTTCATCTGATGGATCTTCGTCAAAACTCGCCCCTTCCTCATCCTGGTAAAATGCTGTATCTTTCTGCCCGTGTTTTCCTGTCGTGTTTTGGCGAGCTTCTACAGCAGGTTTGTGCTTTGGCTGGTAGAGTTCTTCTTTAAATGCTTTCAGTTCCGTTTCATCAAAGTTGGCTGTTGGTCGGGTCTTACCTTTCTCGTAACGGACGCTAATTTTCCCCTGCTGGACGTAACGCTCTAGCGCTCGGACACTGACCCCAAGGAATTCTGCTGCTTCCTGCTTGTTCATAAAAACTCGCCAAACTCCGCAAGCTCCTACTATCTCCTGTTTGGCGGGATTTGGCAATATGGACAGGCGATCGCCGTGGTGTGCTAGTTTATCACCCTAGCAATATTTTTTTTCTAGGGTTGGGGCTTTAATGGATTTAGGTTAATTTAGAACAGTTCAGTATAACTTTAGACGCTGGGTGAGGCTTGATTGATGCATGATCCACTGATGAGAAATATTATGGTAACTCAGGAGAAAATAATTAGGAAGCTTAACGAAAACTCGCAATACATTGATGAAGATAGACAGAAAAAAATAGTCAGCTTTTTAAAGGATATACAGACGCGTGCTTATGACAAAACTAGGTCATATACAAATCTAGTCATTGCTGCGGGTTACGCAGGCTTCTTTGCTTTTTGGAGGTCTGTAAAGGATGATTTACCCAAAATAACAATGCTAAGTTCTGGACTATTGATCACAATTTCACTCTGCATCTTTATTAGTTCTGAAGTATACAACATGATTAGCGATGCATTGTATCAGCGAAAAATAAATCGAATGTTGAGAGCGAATAACTCTGCAAATATAATCAATGACATTCAGAATTTTGAGCAGGAACATGAAGAAAAAAGTTACTGCATATGGTTTTGGTTGCTACTACCAACTATCATTACAGCCATCTCTGGGGCAATTCTCTTGATAGGGAGCTTTGTTATAGGACTCTGGAATGAAATCAAGGTACTATTCCCAGAAGTAAAGCTTTTCATTCGTTAGAGAAACGTTTCCATATCGGATTGGCACATTGTTAAGCACGCACGCCGGATGTTTTCGTGCTACAAGGCGAACGAAAAATAAGCACGCTCGCGATGTAGTGTCAGGCTACAACTGGCACAGTGCTTAACGTTTGTTTACAGGGTGGGCGATCGCTCAGGGTGATGAGTTTCACGGCGATACGGCTCAAGCTGGCACTCTAAGCTAATTGCTACTCTCTTGATCTACTTAGCTGGTTCTGGCGGTAACCCCAGCTTGGCGCGAAATTCCTCAGTATACTTTGCTTGCTTCCAATTGTTGGCAGATTTGACTTGCTTAGGAGTTAGGTCTTTGGCATTGCTGAGGTTGGCACCTCTGAGGTTGGCACCACTGAGGTCGGATGAGTGCATCAATGGAGCAATCAAGAGCGCATATGAGTGCCGTAGTTTGACGGATAGGCGCACGTGAGGGTCGCACGGTAGGTTGACGCTGAACATCTGCATAGAGGTTGCACGATAGTCGCTCATGTTGGCACGCTGAGTGCACACTGAGGTCGGATCAGAGAATCAGAGCTACTTTCGTAGTCTAGCAGTTTGTTTGTATGTAATAGAGTATTTGGAAATTGTACGTTCAAGTTTGGCATCTCTGAGGTTGGCATCTCTGAGGTTGGCATCTCTGAGGTTGGCATCTCTGAGGTTGCACCATTAAGGTCGGCACTGCTAAGGTCGGCACTGCTAAGGTCGGCACTGCTAAGGTCGGCACGGATGAGTTTGGCACGGATGAGCTTGGCATGGATGAGGTTGGCATGGATGAGGTTGGCATGGATGAGGTTGGCATTACTGAGGTTGGCTTCTTGCAGTTGGGCATTCTGCAAATTAATATTATTTAAATTTTCTTTTTCAGCTGTCAAGCCTCGTAAAGAAACCTTGTCCCTATTTAAAGTTTCAAGAGCATTGATTTTCGTATTTTGAAGAGGCTTGCCAAGTATGATATGAGTAATTTGTAATGCTTGATAAAGTTCTTGTCTTTTTCGTTGTGGCGATTCCCAAAGCCATTTCCCTACAGCGAGCGCACCAGTTATTAAAACACCTTTC
Organism: Scytonema sp. UIC 10036; assembly: GCF_009725235.1. The sequence continues at coordinate 7,554 of NZ_WJFC01000225.1, read as the reverse complement.
TCTATAATTGTTAAAAAACTATTCTTTAATAGTTCATCTCTTTTGTTAGGTGCAACTTCTTTAAAAAACCAAGAAGCCCAGGCTAATATTGACCAGTTTGGTTTTGGGTATTCAGGAAGAAATTCTGTCTTATTTTTACGATAGCTTTGAAAAAGTAAGCGGTAGTCATTTACAGTCTTCTTGGACTTTGCTGCCTCCTCTTGTAATATATACTCACGAAGGAGCGGATCGTTTTCTTTACCGACTCTCTCAAGTCCTGGGCGTAACTTTTTCAATCCTTCAGGTTCTTGCTTTCCTAAAGTTTTATTGTCGCTATATGAAAACCTTATACAAGCCACTGTATATGCTGTAACTAGTACCAAAGCTGATGCAATGAATATGATTTTCTTCTTTCCCATTTTTTCAATCATCCCCCTTAAAACGGCAAGTGCAAAGATGAACCATTATTAGGCTTAGCGTGTAGGTAGCGCGGGCGTGATAGTTACCGCGCTACTAACCGGGTAGATCCAAGCCAGAGGATTGATGCGGGCGGGCGTGGGCGTATTTGCCCGTAGTAGATAAGCTTTCATGCCCAAGCGTTGCTTGTACCAACTGCGGTGCTGTCCCTCTGTCTAGGGCATGGGTAGCGTGAGCATGGCGCAACCAGTGAGGACTGATATCTTTCTTAATACTGGCGATCGCAATATCCTTAACCAACTGATTAATTTGTCTTGCTGACAGAGGTGTGCCACCTTTGCGGCTAGGAAACACCGCGTCATTATCGCCAGCGTTGCCACGATATTTAACAAGGGAAGCGTACAGATCGGGCTTGATGACCACAAACCGGGTCTTGTCTCCTTTGCCAAATAGAGTTACCTGTCCTCTGCCGTCGCGGTTGGGTTGAATGTCACACCATCTTAAATTTGCGATTTCCCCAACACGAGCACCAGTCAGGTAAAGCAGTCGTAGCACTAGCCGCTCGCGCTCGTTGGTAGTAAGGGCAATCATCGTCATCACCTCAAGTTCGGTCAGGTAACGTTCGGCAACCGTATTTTTTGGCTTGGGTAGCTTGACCGGGACAGCAGCGTTATATTTCAGGTAGCCAACCTCACAGCCAAACCGCAACAATGACTTGACTGAGGCAAGCTTTCTTTTGACAGCTGCTGGGGATAGGTTGCCAGTGGGTAGGGCTTTAACTCCGGGGCGAGGTTCGGGCGATCGCACTTCCAGGTAGTCTTGAAATGCTTGCACGTCGTTGAGCGTGACCGTTCGCAGGTCAACATCATTTAACCGTGCTTGGGCTGTTGGTTGTCCAGAGAGGAACGCCACAAACTCACGGATGTCTCGCTCATAGCTTTTTTGAGATTTTGGGGACTTGCCATGCAGCCAGAGAGCAACAAGCTGGGCAGTGCCGGAAACGTCAGCCATTCGTTGTACTGGTACATCCACACTAGTAGTTGTGGATGTCTTAGAGACAATTTCTGTTAGCATTTTGGTAGGTAAATAACAGTAAGAGGGGTCGTGATTGGTAGTCCACCCCTCTTATTAATGAAGTCGAATTGCTGAAAACGGTTGTTCCCTGCTATTCAATTCACCCATTCTCCCCCAAAATGTGACCACACTTGGCGTACAGCGTGCCTAGTGTGGCGTACTACATAGAGAAGTGTAACCGGGTTGGTGGCAGTGCATTTGTATTAGTCAGAGAATGTTTATTCCCGGATTCTTCCTGGATGCAAAATTATAGAAAAAGCCCCCACTTTTTCAGCAGGGGCATAGAAAAACAGCATTTAAGTTCTAGGTGTAAAAATATCGGTCAGCGCTCCAATACTCACAATTTTCCTTAGAAGGATCGTGGTATGCGTAAATGCGTTCGCCCTCGACAAGGATTTGGTATTGAGTCTCTGAGCGCCACGCTTTTAGTAAATCTCTCCAAAACCTTTCCATTGGATCTATCAATTCAGGAGAGTCAAACATAATGCCAAGCTGTCTGAGCGGGTGTATACCTGCACCTAAGCCACAAGCTAGATGAGGTAGGGAACAATGCTGACCCTGTAAAACATCCCACTGGACAGCTTCATTTAATCTAGGCTGCAAAATTAACCCCCAATGCTTTTCCCTTGCTTTTGTGTCTTCAGGACGGCAAAGTTCTAAAACTTCTAGACTACCTGTAGCTGATTCAAGAAAAGCTTTGGTCAAAGTTTTGTTGTAATGCCTGTTGCTTTTTAGTTTGGACAAGTGCTTTGTGACTCTGTTCTTAATATTACGAGACTCTCCAACATAAGCCAGTTGTCCTAGCGTAATTGAGTACACACCTGATTCTTCAGGCATTTTGGTGAGTTGTTTTCGTAGTTCAGTTAATAGTGATGCGTTTTGCGTCATGGCTGTGTGTTTGGAATGAAGTTCTCTTTAAAACGGCATCTCGTTCGCGCTCTTGACATTGGCTAAGGCTGCCTTAGCAATCTCCCTGAAATTAGCTGATTCATCATAAGACACCTTGATGTACTCAGACCCGCACCAAACACGACAGAACAGAACGCTGTCATCATCTCCCGGCGCTGGTTGTATGGTGATGGGCTGTAGTAGTTGTTGTGGGGTCATGAGTGCCACTGCCACTAACAATCCCTTGCTGAAGTGGGTGTCATGTCCGCTCTCTAAGATATAGACCCTATCAGCCGCAATTTGGGCTACAAGCTTGTGGCAGGGCTTGCCGCGTCTCTCTGTCTGCTCAAACTTCAACTCTTTGAGGTATCCGGTCAAGGCAGTTGCGGTAATGGGTTTGGGGTTCCGGTCAGCGTCCAGGCTGTACCAGAGATGTCCGTGCTGTCTGTTGCAATAGATTTTGCAGGTTCCCGCGTCGTTGTGGAGTCCTAATCTGGGCTTGTCCAGTGCGGATAGGAGGCGCTTGAGTAGTTCTTCCTGTCTGGTCAATGCTGCTAGCAGTTGTGCTGTGTCGTTGGACATTGGTTATTAGTTATTAGCTATTAGTGGTTAGTTGTCACTGGGAAGAGGTTTCCCAGTGGTGTACTACATAATTAGTACATTAAGCAGCTGCTTGTCCCAGCAACTCTTCGACCTTCCTTGCTACAGTTCTAGGCAACCATTCAAGGTCAGTGCGATCGCCCGAATCACTGCAATACTTAACAATCAGCGTGGGCAGGTTCTCTAGAAACTTGACCTTGGTCTTGTTGTTCGCTGCGATCGCAAACTCCTTCAAAATTTCAGCCTTTGTCGCAGGCGCAAAGCCTTGCAGTACACCCCGGATTTGCCCCCAAGTGCGGAAGCCGTAAAGGTCTCGCGCTGTTTCCTGGATTTTGGAGTAGGAGACATCGCTGCTGGCAGTGGTGGTTAAATTTGGACTGTTCAACAAAGCTCTAACTTTCTCTGCTATGGCAGCAGGCAATACCTCCAAATCCTTCTCGAAAGCTCTCCCCTTGAAGTTGATGTAAACCGCAATCGTACCGGGTAATGTTCGCTCAAGTTCTGGCTTCTGCTTGATTGTCTCTACCAGGGCTTCTGGATGAGCCAAGACAATATCTCGCATCTCTTCCCAGAGTTTGCACTTTAGAATTTCTTCCACGGGTGTAGGCTCTTGGTGCTTCCCAAGATATTTGAGACTTGTTACATGGTAGTTGACTGACCCGCCAGGAACGTTAACAGTGACCATCTCTTTATCATGCATGATGCACTTGTACGTCACGTGACCTATCTTGCCACTGGGACACTCTACCAAATCACCTACCTCAATACTCGCAGGAATTGATAATTGCACTGGCTCTGGTGGGAGAATGCTTGCCCGTGCTTCTTCCTCAGTGATTTCCGGTTCCTCATCTTCATCTACTCCCCAATCCTCTGGCGGCTCTACCAAGTTCACCCATCCTGAAACCTGCTGTGCCTCAAGCTTCTGTTCTAGTTCGCGGATCGCGGTTAACTGCTGGTCTCGCTCAGATGCAACATCGTTATATGCTTTCTCCAGTCGCTCAATCCGTAGATCGCGGTTTTTGATTTTCGCCTTGAACTCTTCTCTCTCTTCCTGCCATCCACTGTTGGATAGTCCCAGAGATGCTTCTACCTCATCTACTACAGCCAATTCGGCTGCTACTGATTTTAGGCGTGCGATCGCGCCCAATGCTTGCTCTAATTCAGCTTCCAAACTGCGGTATTGGTCTAACTGCTGGGTTAACTGAGCAATTTGGGCTTCGATGGATTGAACTTTTTGTGCGAACATTGTGATACCTCTAAATTAGTGTAGTTTTGGGGTTGGGCGCTGCAAGCCTCCTACAGCTGTGCAGCGCCTCCGTTATGGAAAAGTTTCTGGAACGGTGGCAATCGCCCTTATGCAGCAGTCTTGCGTTGCATCACATACGTTCCAAGCCTCACTTTGAGGTCTTTGACAGTCCCATCAGTGGACATTCCAAGTGCCTGTAGGTGCTGTATGAGTTCAGCTTTTTTCATGCTTGGCACCATAGAAACGGTGGGCAAGGCGACCGCTATTGCACCTCCTTTGTTTGAAGTAGGATCGGCATCATCAACAGTTGCAGCAATCGCTGATGTAGGGTCAACGGTTTTTGAAGGAGCCACAGGAGAAACGCTATCCGTATCAACCACGGCTACTGCGTCTACTGTAACGGTCTCAGGCTCACTTTCTGGAGGAGTAGGAGGGGTAGGAGGCGCAGGGGGAGTAGGATCGGTGTCATCACTAGGAGCGATCTGACCAGCGACTGTGCTATCAAAGAATCCATTAATCAAGGTCTGGTAAGCTGGGAGTTCATCAGGGCAATGCTGCTTGATTTCAGCGATCGCCTCCTGTACAAGCAATGCGGCAGACTCCATTTTGGACTCAATTCCGCCAAGGGTCTGTAGATAACTTTGAATTTCTCTTTGGCGTGCTTGAAGGGCTTGAATTTCAGCTTCGATATTTGCGTAGAGAGCTTGTTGTGCGGAGATAGCTTGAGTTAACAACATGATTGAATTCCTTAATTAATGAAGTAGTGGGCTTGAAGCGCTCGCCCTTGTGTTCTATACAAACTATAGCGCAATGCTATACAAATGCTATATTTTTTCTATCACAGTTTGCTATACATAGGAGAAGATTAAATCAGAGAAACTTATATACATTTTGCTATACAAATGATAGACTCTATACAGATATAGCAAAGAGTATAGCAATGAGTAAATTAGCGACTTTTAGGCTTGAAGAAGACATTTGGGATGCGTTCTTGGCTGCAACCAAAGAGGAAGGGGTTAGCGCTTCCTCTGCCTTATTGGAATTTGTTAAATGGTACGTGGCAGGAAACCGCCTAGCAAAGGGTGAGGCGTTATACACGGGTATTGCCCCCGATTCAAAGGTGATAAACAACCTCAAGGACAAACTTAGAGAGGACATATACGAAAAGCTAGAGGTGCTACTCCGCATACAACAGGGTCCTCTATGCAGACGTATAAAAGAGGAGCTAGAGGAGAATCTATACAAAAGTATAGAGGAGAAGCTAGACGAACGACTTGACGTGCTAGAATCTACTCTATACAAACGTATAGAAAAGTTGGAAGAGCGCTTGGGGGAGTTAGCCGCCTGAGAGGCAATTCCCAACCTCAAGGGCTTGGTAAGGGGGAATTGGAGGCACTGCGAGATCGCATACTCAAAGATTGGCGCGTAGCAAAACGAGCAGAATCTAGAGAGCGTATAGCAGAGGCGCTAGACAAGTTAATTGCTGAAATTTCTACACCTGCGTCTACACTTGCTACTACACCCGACATAGAGCAATTAACTGAGTGGGTACAGTTTGCACAAGAGAGCATGGAGCATGGGCGCTATGAAGATGCTAAGAGAGATTTGAACCAAGTGCTACGGATTGTCAAAGGCGAACAGTAAGCACAAAATGAAACAGTTACTCTCCCAATTTTTCAGATTTTTGAGAGAGTAACTTCCGTTATAGAAAAGTTTCCATAACGGCACGCTGTACATAAACGCTGCTGCATAGTTCGCTGTTCACCTTGCGCCAACGGTGTTGTCCACGAAAAAACCCCAGTATCGCACTGGGGTTAGTTATTGGGGTTAGTAGTTAGCGATCGCTGGACTACTTACTTCCCGCAACACCAATTTACAAAATCAGTAAAAAGATTTTGGTCACTACTATCATTACTATCATTGTTATTATCGTCACGATCGTCATCAGCCATTGAGGACAATTTATTCACAATAGAATTAAATTTGTCATCAAAAGCTTGCCCGTGTTGTGAAGTCATTTTTTCCTCCAAATTTCAAAACATTTACTTCAAACTAGGTTAGTCAATAGCCCCTCAAGAGATTTGCTCAACTAACAAGAATTCCCTAAAAGATGAGCAAATTATTAATAGTTAAACTGTAAAAATTTCTAACAGTTTTTCTAACCTTTCTTGGCAGGGATTGGAGAAGAATTCCGCTACAAAACTGTCTTGTTCCTGCGCTAATTCCTCCAGTTCGTCATCAATGATGTTTCTCACTTCGCTATAACTAAGTCCTGTGTTTGTTCCGTAGGTGTAGTCATCATTCTGCCCCGTGAACACTTTGCCTCGGTATGCGTTCATATCCTTACCTCCTCTTGGTTTGTTGACGAAGCGCGATACTGTTTGTATTGCTTGCAAGCCCATTCAAAGCTGTAGCCAAGTGTGTCCGCTACAGCTTCCCAGTCATCAAGTTTCATTGCTTGCAAGATGTTTTCGTCAACTGTTTCTGCCCACTTCTTGAAAGCAACGTTTGCCCAAGTACCGTTAATTTCTGAGATTTGCCACCACACCGAAAATGGAAGCTGTTTGATATTAATGTCCATCATTTGCTTTCTATTGATTCAACAATCTAAATTCTTTTTTCTCCTCATCCAACCATTCGGCTAGTCCATCAACACACAACTCATCAACCCACTTCCTTATTTGTTCAGAGGGGATTTTTTTGCCGTTAAAAGACTTTTGAGCTAAATCTCTAACTGTTGCTTGCCGAATCTCCTTGGATTGCAACCAGCCTAAAAACCCCGTGTAGGTATCTGAAAACTTAGCCCCTTCAAGCGCTTTCTGCTCTGATTCCTCCTCATCCTCTACCGATTCCTCAATATAAGGTTTGGGTGGATTGAGCATTTTTGAAATATCACTTTGAGCGTCCAGTTCAATAGACCATCGAGCGACTTCCGTATTTTGCTGAATTTGGATATCTTCAAGTTCAAATTCGGACTTGCGAATCCTATGATTGGTTTTTTCTAATCGCTCATATTCTGGGACTAGGGCTTGAGCGAAACCCCAGACCATAGCACTTCCCAGGAAAAGAAGTCCAGCGCCAAGGGCTTTCATCTCGTGTCTACCGTAGGCTAGAGCTGTTACTTCATACCCCTGTGGGATAATTTCATCCATGCGGATGTAGGTGGATTCGGTGTAGGTCTGTCCGAAGAACTCGCTAGTTTTTTCCACTCGCCGCCAAGTGTTCATATTCTCCGGTGCTGCCAGGACAATACCAACAACCGCCAATGACGCACCTACACCCAATCCCCAATGTTTAGTAGCCCATAAAAACTTTTGGTTCATTGTTGCCCCCTTGGAGAAAGCATCAAT
>NZ_WJFC01000224.1 GCF_009725235.1 Scytonema sp. UIC 10036 | reverse complement strand
TGTAGACAATGTTTACAACGTGAAGTTCAAGCTCTATAAGCTTTTTGGTGATTTACATGTTTTCAAGTACATATAAGTGCATGAACCTACATTTAGGTAATGGGCTTACCAGTAATAAAATGTCCAACCATTGCTTAGCCTAGAAGCCTCAGCACCTAAATTATCATGTGTCTGCACACTGATTAACTTTTTTGGCTATCCCTAAACAAGCTCCTGATTACAAACCAACCAAAAAAGCTCTGCTGAATTTCATTACTGATTAGAGAGAGTTAGCAAAGCTACTAACCCTCACCTTGCTAACCGAAAAGCATAGCTTTTTTGAATTCGCCAACAAAGTCATATTTACGCGAACACACCTTTTTTTCCAAAGTCCAATGATAGAGAATTGGTATTAGTAATGGGATTGGGTTGAAAACTCGTCCTATTCCTTTTCCCTCAAGATATGAATTCCTCTTGCCATCTTAAAATGAGCGAACGGACAGTTTCTCTATCGTCAAGACTTGATTTGAATCATCGGATCATTGTCCAATTTTTTATTTTCTCAGCCCCATCAATATGGTGTTTTCTCATGGCTCATTTAGGGTTATATTCGCACTATAGAGTTGGAGTAGACTTAGCTCGTTTTGTGACTTCTTTGTCACTCCATGATTGCTTTTAGTTTAGATAAAGTAAAAATACAATATCTTAGTTTTTTCTACCTTTGCTAGCTAAAGTCGCGGTGGAAGGTTTTCGGGTTGTAAAAGAGATGCATCATTCAAGGAAACAGGAATTGCATTACTTGGATCGGTAGAAAATACTATACCTTTACCTTGATACACTTGAGGATTTACTCGAACAGGTGCTCCCATGACTGTATTAGGTTGATTTCGGTTTTGTATAGGTATACTACAAACTACACTTTGATAAATAGCTACTTGTCTTTTATTAGCTTCTGTGTATGTGTCATCTGCTACAAAACTGTCCGATATAGTCATAAAAATTAGCCTTGGAAGAGGACGGGGGTTTCTTGTTGTTTTAGCTGCAGGTGAATTAGCCAAAGCATCTATGAATCCCATAATTTGTTTTGATGTATCGTTTAAACCTATACGTCCTTGTTTACTCTTTGCGTCATAGAAAACACTATTTTCATATCTTATTAATTCCACTTTTTTTCCTTGTTGTATTAAATGATATAAAACATCGACGGCATCCGGCACTACAGTTCTTCCTATAGTTGGCGAATAGATAGGGGGTACTCCGGCTTGAGGAGCTGGCTTAAATTTAGTTAGCTGGAAACTCCGCAAAGCAAAGTTCTCAAAAATGGTTTCTACAGCATTATAGTGTGCTTCACGTAGTTTCACAGGAATACGTGCCCCAAAATCTGCCTTTGAAAGTGGTGTTCCACCTCTAGCAGCACATGAGGCAAGTGCAACTTGTTCTTGATCGTATAGTTTTGCTCTAGCGGTTGAAGAGGTTAACAGTGTTAAGAGCCAACTGAGAAATACAGTTACAGAAATTGATGTTTTGAAACGACTACTCATATGATTTTTTTCTGATTAAGCGCTCAATTTTTTAGTAACAATTGCGAGCTTTAATTATTTTCTATCAATTTTTGTTTTTATCATCTACCGTGAATTTACTAATTCTAGCTTTTTAGAAATATGTTTAAAAATTGAAAATAAAATGAAAACAATGAAGTTTTTTCTATTGAAACTGAACTCAATTGTCTAATTCAACTGATAGATAAATGATAAAGCCTGTACACCTAATATTTAGCTTTGGATTGGTTACTATATCGAGGTTTACTACATCTGGCAACTTAATTGATGTGCCTCAATATCCCCAAAATAACCTATTTTTAATAGGGTTTAAAAGCTATGGAATTTATTCACTTTACTTTTTAGCCTTCTTGTCTGTCAACTCAAAAGTTAGTAATGCTGAATTACCATACAGAAGTCGTATGGAAATTACAAAGTTTTTACGAGGATGTTTAAAAAGTGGGGTGAGTGGGCTAAACCTTGACTTTTCACAGGAAGTTCTCAAACCACGAGATAGCGTTGCTTTTTCCACAACCTTATTCTCAATAACTATAAGTTAATGAAAATAGCTAATGGAAAAATTAGAGCTTGGAAAACCCTTAAAATGAGCTTTTCCATATGCCGTGAAAAGTCAGGCTAAAGGGTAAATCAGGGCAACCGTTGCAATAAGGGCGCTAAGAGCTATCAATTTTGTGCTATTGATTTGCAATAAAGCGCCCTTATTGCATATGCGTGTCCGGTAGATAATACGTTTTTTGGTCTCGAATGAGCAAGAAAAAAGGGGCTGGCTTTATAACTACATCAAGTGGTGACAAAAATGTCACTAGTGCCAATTGTTGGTTTATTTGATAGCGTCGCTACCTGTACCGCCCCAAAAGCAGTCTGGTTACCATCGGCATCAAAGAACAGAGTACCTGTAGTGGTGTTGTAGATAAATCGCTGACTAGAGTTAGTTGCTGCCACTGCACCGTTACCGATGAGAAATTGACTTGAAGTAATGGCAGCACCTACAGTTAACCCACCACCGAAACCAGCAGCAGAAACACGGAGTGTATCATCAACTACCGATAAGTCGGTAATGCTATCAACTCCAGTGTTTGGGTTGTTGAGAACGAAGATATCAACTCCAGTACTACCCGTGAGTACATCATTGCCAAAACCGCCAATGAGGGTGTCATTGCCCGATCCACCAATCAAGGTGTCATCTCCTGTACCGCCATCAAGCAAGTCATTACCAACACCTCCAGTCAGATTGTCATTGCCGTCATGACCGAAGAGGTTGTTACTGACACTGTTTGCCGTAATCGTGTTATTGAGAGCATTGCCAATCCCGTCAATGGTGCTATTACCCGTTAGGGTTAAGTTCTCCAAATTATCCCCAAGAGTCCAACTTATAGAGGAATTAACGGTATCCGTACCAGCATTAGTAGCTTCGGTAATACTGTCACTAGCACTATCAACCGTATAAGTGTCATCTCCATCGCCACCAGAAAGAACATCGTTACCCGTGCTACCATCGAGGGTATCGTTACCCGCACCGCCATTGAGGGTATCGTTACCCGCACCACCATTTAAGGTGTTATTTTGGGCATTTCCATTGATAACGTTGTTGAGTGAGTTACCAGTACCACTGATAGCACTACCAGTCAGTGTTAGGTTTTCGACGTTGGCTAATCCAGCGATTGAGAAGCTCACAGAAGCTTCGATTGTATCAGTACCGCTACTAGTATTCTCAGTGATGAGATCGCTTGTAGTATCAACGATGTAAGTGTCATCACCAATGCCACCTTCCATTGTGTCACTGCCAGTGCCACCATTTAGGATGTTGTTTTGGGCATTTCCTACAATACGATTGCCGACTGAGTTGCCCGTACCACTGATGGCATTACCAGTTAGTGTCAGGTCTTCGATGTTAGTGAGCGCGGCGATTGAAAAGTCAATAGTAGCTTCGACAGTATCGGTACCTTCTGAAGCATTTTCAGTTATGGTGTCGGTGAGTGAATCAATAATGTAAGTATCGTTACCTATGCCCCCGATGAGAGTATCGTTACCAGCACCACCAATTAAGATGTCATCACCGCCACCACCATTTAAGGTATTGTTCTGGGCGTTGCCAGTCATGCGGTTGTAAAGCGAGTTGCCCGTACCGTTAGTGGCATTACCAGTCAGTGTTAAGTTTTCTACATAGGTAAGCCCAGCGATTGAGAAGTCAATGGCAGCTTCGACAGTATCGGTGCCTTCTGACGAATATTCAGTTATGGTGTCGTTAAGTGAATTAATAATGTAAGTATCGTTACCTAAGCCACCGATGAGAGTATCGCTGCCAGCACCACCAATTAAGATGTCATCACCGCCACCGCCATTCAGGGTATTGTTGAGGGCATTTCCCGTGATGACGTTGTTAAGTGAGTTACCAGTAGCGCTAGTGGCACTACCAGTTAGTGTCAAATTTTCTACATAAGTAAACCCGGCGATTGAGAAGCTAACAGAAGCCTCGACTGTATCAAGACCACTGCTAGCATTCTCAACAATGGTATCGATGGTGTTGTCAACGATGTAAGTATCATCACCAATGCCACCTTCCATTCTGTCATTGCCTGTACCGCCATCAAGGATGTCATTACCAGTAGCGCCAATGAGGGTATCACTGCCAACACCTCCATTCAAGGTGTTGTCGAGGGCGTTTCCAGTGATGACGTTGTTTAAGGAGTTGCCAGTAGCGCTAGTGGCATTACCAGCCAGTGTTAGGTTTTCTATATTCAATAGCCCAGCGATTGAGTAGTCAATAGAAGCAATAACTGTATCAGTACCGCTACTAGCATTCTCAATGATGGTATCGGTGGTGTTGTCAACAACGTAAGTATCATCACCGCTACCACCGTCCATCGTGTCATTGCCAGTACCACCATCTATCGTGTCATTGCCCGTACCGCCAATGAGGGTGTCGTTGCCCGCATCACCAATTAAGGTGTCATTGCCACTATCGCCATTCAAGGTATTGTCGAGGGCGTTCCCTGTCATGCGGTTGTTCAAAGAATTCCCCGTACTGCCGATGGCACTACCAGTTAGTGTGAGATTTTCGATGTTGGCTAACCCAGCAATTGAGAAGTCAATAGAAGCAATAACTGTATCAGTACCGCTAACCGCACTCTCAATGATGGTATCAGTGATGCTATCAACGATGTAAGTATCATCACCAGTGCTACCTTCCATTCTGTCGTTACCAGTACCACCATCAAGGGTATCATTACCAGTACCGCCAATGAGGGTGTCATTACCGCCATTTCCAAACAGATTGTTTCCGTAGTTATTGCTCCTAATTGTATTGTTGAGAGCATTACCTGTACCAGCGAGCGCACTATAGCCCGTCAGGGTTAAGTTTTCTAAATGATCTCCAAGCGTCCAACTGACTGATGAACTCACGGTATCTGTACCAGCATTCGCTGCTTCCAAAACGCTGTCACTGGTACTGTCAACAGAGTAGTAGTCATCCCCATCATCACCCGCGAGGACATCGTTACCCGTGCTCCCATCAAGGCTATCATTCCCTGACCCACCGTTGAGCGTATCATTCCCCGCATCACCCCTGAGGTAATCATTGCCACTGCCACCGTTGAGCGTGTCATTGCCAGCGTTGCCATAGAGATAATCGTGGTCTGACCCGCCATCCAAGGTATCATTTCCATCACCGCCATTCAGGCTATCGCTGCCGTCTCCGCCATCAAGAGTGTCATCCCCAGCCTCTCCATAGAGGCGATCGTAACTGAGACCACCTCTCAATATATTGTTAGCAGCATTACCCGTGATTGTGTTGCTGAGTTGATTGCCCGTGCCGTTGATGGAGTTGGAACCGTAAAGCGTTAAATTCTCTAGATTTTCTCCTAGCGTCCAGTTAACAAATGACCCTACGCTATCTGTCCCAGCGTTTAATTCTTCGATGATGGTGTCTGCCGTGCTGTCAACATAATAACTATCGTTACCATTACCACCAATTAAAGTATCGCTTCCTTCATCACCGTAGAGAGTATCGTTACCATCGCCACCAATTACGGTATCGTTTCCAAAGTGGCCTGCTATGATATCATCACCTTCTCCCCCATCCAAAACGTTGTCAAGTGCATTTCCCTCAAGAGAGTTGTTTTGGGAGTTGCCAGTACCGTTGATGGCGTTCCCCATTAGTGTTAAATATTTTACATTGGTAAAGTTAGCAATTGAAAAGTCAACAGAAGCCTCGACCCAATCACTAGCACCTTCCAATGCATTCTCAACAATGGTGTCATTGGGTGAATCGATGATGTAATAATCACTTCCTACTCCTCCAATGAGGGTATCGTTGCCCATGCTGCCATCCAAAAAGTCGTCACCTGCATCACCAATTAAAGTATTGTCAAGAGAGTTTCCGAAGATCCTGTTGTTGAGAGAGTTGCCAGTCCCGTTAATCGCATTACCAGTTAGTCTTAGGCGCTCTATATTAGCAAGCCCAGCGATTGAGTAGTCAATCGCAGCCTCAATCGAGTCATAACCTTCGTTCGCATTCTCAACAATGATGTCGTTAAGCGAATCAACAACGTAAGTATCATCACTAGTACCGCCAATCAGGGTATCGTTACCCGCACCGCCAATTAAAGTGTCATAGCCAGCGCCACCACTCAAGACGTTGTCTAGATCGTTCCCTGTGATGCGGTTGTTCTGGTTGTTACCAGTACCACTGATGGCATTACCAGTCAGGGTCAAGTTTTCTATATTGGTCAGCCCAGCGATTGAGTAGTCAAAAGAAACTTTAACGGTATCATAACCTTCATTAATATTCTCAGTAATGGTGTCGTTAACTGAATCAACAATGTAAGTGTCATTGCCACTACCACCGGACATTCTGTCATCACCAGTACCGCCATCAAGAGTGTCATTACCTGTATAACCATACAGATAATCGTTGCCGACACCGCCAATTAAGGTGTCATCCCCTTCTTCGCCATAGAGAGAATCGTTGCCTTCTCCCCCGGACAAAATGTTGTTGAGTGCATTTCCATCAAGATAGTTGCCGACTGAGTTACCAGTACCGTTAATGGCATTACCAATTAGTATCAAATTTTCAACATTGGCAAATCCAGCTATTGAGTAGTCAACAGAAACTTCGACCGTATCAATACCAAAAACGTCAGCATCCTCGATAATGATGTCGTTAGGCGAATCAACAATGTAGGTGTCATGACCATAGCCACCAGACATTATGTCATTACCTTCCCCACCATCCAAGGTGTCCTCGCCGTAACCGTCACCACCATTCAAGATGTTATTCTGAGCGTTTCCTGTGATGCGGTTGCTCAAGTTGTTACCAGTACCACTGATGGCATTACCAGTCAGGATCAGATTTTCTATACTCATCCCATCTATTGAGAAGTCAACAGAAGCTTGGACTGTATCAGCACCGCCACCCGCATTCTCAATAACGGTATCGGCGACGCTATCAACAATATAGGTATCATTGCCGCTGCCACCGTCCATGGAGTCATTGCCAATACCACCGTCTAATGTGTCATTGCCCGTACCACCAATGAGAGTGTCATTACCCGCACCGCCAATTAAGGTGTCCGAGCCTTCTCTACCATCCAAGGTGTCATTACCATACCCGCCAACTAAGGTATCATTGTTGGGAGTCCCGATGAGGTTAAGCGGAGTGTCATTGTCTTTAATTATGAAGGTAGCGGTGCTTTGAGTCCCAATTGTTGCACCTAGAGTCGGGCTGCTTAAGGTGAGGTCGATCGCCTCATCACTTTCAGAGACCGTATCGTTAACAATTGGGATGACAACAGTCTTAGTTGTTTCTCCGTCAGCAAAGTTTACAACTATAGATGTACTGTCGTAATCAGTCGGGGAAGTGGCAGTACCATTACTGAGTGTAATAGTGGCACTGACTGCTCCAGAGCTTCTGCCAGTACGGATGACTGTGACAGCAGCCTCTTGTGTGCCGTCTTCGATGGCGCTAAATGTTGCAGCACTAAAAGCTAGCTGCACATCATCATCTACAATGGTGACGGTAGCGCTGTTTTGACCGCCAATGGTCGCACCGCCCGTGGGGTTGCCCAGAACTAAGTTTAGCTTCTGTGCGCTTTCAATTAACGTATCATTGACGATGGGGATGAGCACTGTTTTGCTTGTTTCTCCCGACGCAAAGGTGACAACAATGGGAGTGCTGTTGTAGTCGGTTGGAGAGATGGCGGTATCATCACTCAGGGTAACAGTGGCGCTAATTGAACCAGCCGTGCCATCGGTACGGATGATGGTCAGTGCATGAATCTGTGTGCCATCTTCGCTAATGCTGAACTCACCAGCACCGAATGCTAGCGTACCAGGGTTACCACCAGCAATGGTCGTAGATGCTTGAGGACTCTTCGGAGCATCTTCAGTATTGCCCGCGTTGTCACGGGCACGGCTGTAGAAGGCGTAGGTGTGACCTGCAATGCCTGTAAATGTAGCTTCGGTGAGAGTGGTGTTTTCCAGCCAAGGAGCAAATGCTCCGCCATTGTCTTTTACGTAGATAGTAAAACCAGCCAAAGCTGACCCACCCGTATTGTCACTACCAGACCAACTGACTGAGAAAGTGGTGTCGTTAGTCGCACTCGGCAATGCGCTAACAGTGCTTGTGGGTTTACTCTTGTCAATGGTGTTGAAAATTGCTGGTGTGTCAATGGGTTCGTTAATATCGAAGATAATGCGTGCTTGAGCGTCAATGACAGTACCGTTCTCAACACTCGATTTGGGTTTTACGGAGTAGCTGACAAAGCCATCCCCTTCAGGTTTGGTGATGTTGGGTGGCAAGAAACCTTGCAAGGGATTGGTTGGCTCTACTCCAGTGGTGGGGTCTATAGATGTCAGTTCCCAGAAGGCTTGCCCTGTAGCAACATCAATACCCGCTACGACATCTACGTAGATTCCTTTAGTAGTAGTTAAGTCCAGACGGGTTTGATAGAAAGCTCGGTTGTCTGGTACGTCGATAAATGTGTCGCCAAACCCGAAGTCACCTACGCGGAAGGTACGGAAGTCGAGGTCGCTATCAAGTTGTTGGGTGATGCGTACAACTTGGGCGGGTGCAGTGGCAAAAATTGGGTCGTTTTCAAAGCGGATGGTGTAATTTAAGGGGTCAGATGTTACCCAATGTTCTGCACCAAACCCTTGAGGACCAAGGATGTCGTTGGGGTCGCGGGAAACGACAACATTAGTAGTACTGTGTCCGGGGTCAAATGAATTATTCGGGTTTTCAAAGTTTCCAGGGTTTCCAGGACTTTCGGATGGATTATTCGATGGTGGGGTGGGAGGCTTTTTAGGGTCAGGATTATTTTCAGAACTAACATCTACGTGATATACACTTCCTGTCAACCCTAAACTTACTTCATTCTGTATTTCCTCTTCGGTTTGGGAGCTGCTATCTCCTGATAAGGAACTTGTATTACGAGCGCTTGTTGACGAACCATCACTATCTGTTAAAGAGCTACTTTCATTAGTTGTGGATAGATTTTCCAACTCGGCTAGGAGCCACGCATTTAAAGCCACATCACTCCACAACTTTGTAGCAGAATGTGTATAGCTGCTACTAGTGATAGTAGATTCAGTCGCCTGATTAGCCAAACCTGCTTGGAAAGTAGTCCACGAACTGCCAAACTGATTTTGCAACGCCTTGGCTGCATCAAACCACGACTTTGTTGAAATATCACCGCCCAGATACTCTATAAAGTCGCTGTAGTCAACTGGAGTGCCATCATCTACTATTTGGCGAGCAGTAATATTGATTGGTCCTGTAGTCGAAGGCGCTGTTCCCCGAAGGCGAATTATGCCCATTTCCCCAGGACGGAGAGTACCCGCCGGTCCTTCATTGCTAATGCCCAGCAACGTCATTGAGCCTATCTGGACAAATCCATCTCCATCTTGAATGTTCTGTAGATGAACGTCGCGGTCAGTATTTACAACAATGACTGGTGCCGCGACATCATGAGTACCGCTATTTGCATAGGAAACAATGATGTCGAAGCTTTGTCCGGGGGATATAGCAGATGTCGAGGTTACGGAAATCAAGACGTTATCCGGACGTGCATTCACAACTGAAAATGCATCATCCAGCACATCCATATTTTCTTCCGTAACGTATACAGGCTCAAGCTCACCATCAGCATTCGTAATAAATACAGGTTCAAGTTCCCCATCAGCATTTTCTTGATAGACTAGCTCACTCAAAGTTTGCGAAACTTTCAGGTCATAAGTTCCTATTGCTGCATTCGTTAGGTCAAACGTTGCAAATACGTCGGTTGAACCTTCAAACCAGATATTCTCAGCAACAATTGACTTACCAGTGCTATCAATCAACTCCGCCCTCATGTACGGAGTAAACTTGGCACCATCAATCTCCAGAGTTATCTTACCACCGCGATCGCCTACCGTTTGACCGATGGACGTGATGCCAAAGTCAATCGTCTTAGCCTCTATCGTGTAGTTATTTCCCATTCCAGAAACAGTAGTATTCTCATCTACAACTAGACGAGGAATCCACTCTGGAGCTTTGATGGCACGGGCAAGGACATAGTAAGTGCCAGCTTCGGTAAAGGGTACGACAATTTGCTGGTCGGCAGAGACATTCTCAAATCCATAGTCAAACTCTGTTTGGGAAGGCACTTCACCGTAGCGAATGTAGAGTTCGTTAAACGCATTATCCGCAAGGGAATCAAAGGTGACTTGTAGTGTCTCTCCCTGGGCGACATCAATCTTATAGTAGGCAGATTGTTTCTGGAAGAGAGTTCCAGTTTTAGAGACACCCAATTGCAGTGACTCGACATCAATTGATACTTTCTCTAGAGAACCACCAATGTTGTTATTTTCATCGTTTTCTACAATGGCGTTGCGAATATCGCTCTTGACAATAACGTGATAGTCGCCCCTGACTACACCAGGTAAGGGAGCCGTTATACTATTGTCGTAATAGCTGTACTCATTGCCAGGAGAAGCTACGTAGTTTACAGGTGCTTGGCTGCGTCCAAAAAAAGTATCATTTATATCCCACTTATCATCAGCAGAAAGGTAGATGGAGTCATGCCAAATACCTTGAGCCGCATTTGGTCCGGTGTTGTTAATCCTGTAGCTAATGGTGGCATCAAGTCCTGGAACGGCATTGACAGGGACAGTGATAGTACCGACACTTAGGTCAGTAGGGTTCGGCAAACTCACCTGCACGGAGTTCCGGTCATAGTTCAAATTGTTACCAACCGTATTGCCTTCTCCACCGCGCTCGTATACCTCATTGCCACCATCAGTGACAACAAAGACGTAGAATAGACCGGACAACCCAGAAGGGATTTTGAACAGTTGGTTTTGTTGCGTGTACGTCTTTCCTGTTGCTAAATCGCCAAAATGATATCGATAGTCAAGGTAAACATCGCTATTGCGGTCAAAATTTTGGTCGCGAGAGAGGTAGATGGCATCGTACCAACGCTTGTAGCCAGTAGCAGCACCATCGTTGCGGACAGTCCAAGTGAGACTAAACAGTTGACTGCTAATAGCATCAATGGGTGCATCAACACTTTCCACCACCAAGTTAGGAACTTTACCTAGGGTAATAGCAGTGGTGTTGGTGGTTGCTTTGTCGTTGTTGTTTTCTAAGGAACCTTCCAAAACCCGGTCATTATACTCGCTATTGGCACTTTTATCTGTGCGGACAATGACGTGATAATTACCCTTAAGGTCTATTGGCAGGTTAAAGGTACCAGAACCGTCATAAGAGCCGAATTGGTCTAGGGCACCAGAATGAAAAACTTGTCCCAAGTAAATGTCTTGTTGAGAGTTGAGTTGGGTGTCGGTAGAAAGGTAAACGCTGTCGTACCAGGAGTAGGCATTAGTGCGACCAGTACCGAGATTTTTCACCGTCCAATTAACAGCGAGCTTGTCTGTTGTTGATACAGAAGGTGTCGCATTAATTACACTAACTCCCGTCACTTGCAAATCGGGGGTGTCTCGGTTGACGGTAATTAATTGGGATTTATAGTTATTGCCAAGAGCATTTGCTTCATAGACCTGAGAGTTGGTATCAGTCACAACAAACAAATGGTACTGACCTGACAAGGTGAAGGGAATGGTAACCAGTTCGTTGCGTTCGGAGAAATCCCCAGGGTTCAACAAACCACTTCGGTAAGTACCGTCTATCAAACTTAATGTATCGCTGTGGTAGAAAGAACCTAAAACAACGTCATCGTCGTTGCCTAAATTTGTATCACCAGACGCAATTATGCTGTCAGTCCAAGCCCTGACAGCAGTGTCACCAGTTCCAGTGTTAGCAACAGTCCATTTGATACGGCTCGCAATGCCTGCCTCAAGAGTTGTGGGAACATCGATCGCCGAAACTACCAAATCAGCCGGACGCGATGAAACTGTAACAACTCCGACATTATTACCAACATTGTTGTACTTATTAACATTATTGTGATTATTCAGTTCAAAAACGTCATTGCGCTGGTCAGTAACAACGAAGACGTGGAAAGCACCACTCAGCCCATCAGGTAGAGTGAAGGTTACAGAACGGTCATCGGGTATACCTGCGTCTAAAGAGCCATACTGCGTAACTTCACCCAATAACCTATCCGTGCTGGAGTTGAAATCAGCATCCTCTGACAGATAGAAAGCATCAACCCAGGCATAGTTGGGAGTAGCGGTTGAGCCATTGTTAGTGACGCGGTAATCAATGGTTAATCCATGGCTAGCCAAAGCTTGAGTTGGAACGCCTAGCAACTCGACTTCCAAGTCTGGCGGTGGTGTAAGTTTAACAGTAGTAGGTGTAGGTTGGGCAACAATGTTATTGGCGTCGCCCGCAAATTCCAAAACCTGATTGCCAGCGTCAGTTCTAACAATGAAGTAGAAATTTCCACTCACTCCTATTGGCAAAGTGACATCCAAACTGGTGGTGTAGCTGCTAGTAGCTCCATTAGTGCTGTTAGCAGCATAAACATCAAGTTCGCCGTAGTGGTAACTCCAACCCAGGAAGTACTCCTCATCGTCATTACCCAGATAGGGGTCAGCTGACATATAAACTTCGTCATACCAGCTATGCTGAGAGGTTTTGCCAGGACCATTATTGACAACAGTCCAATTCAGAGTCGTCCTCTGACCTGAGAACACTGGGGAATGTTCGTTGACAGTCAACTGCAAGTCTGGTGGAGGAGTCAGTTCAATGTTGGTGGGTGATTCTGTGCTCCGAAAATTGTCATCCTCGTTTTGATATTCGTAGACATTATTGTAATAATCAGTTTTAACAACTAAGTAGTAGTTGTTGCCCTCGACGTTATTAGGCAAAGTCACTTCTAAACTGTTGTTATAGCTGTGTATGCCGCTACTATATTTATCTAAGTAGCTAAAGTTAGAAGTTTGACCCAGGTATGTTTCTTGACCGTTTAAAGACAGGAAAACCGCGTCATACCAAATTGGAGCGCTAGTTGAGCCAGTTCCTGTGTTTTCTACTACCCAATCAACAGTGATTTTCTGACCGGAGAAAGCTGAATCGGTTCGAGCAGTCACGCTGGATACTTTCAGGTTCGGAAAATCGCTGAGGCGAATGTTCATAGGATTGGAGGAAATAAGAGTATTGTTGCTCTCTTGACCGTGTTCGTAGACATCGCCACTAGCATCCGTCTTAACAACTACCCAACGCTCACCTTCTAGATCGATAGGCAAGTCAATGAACTGCCTGCGCTCAATTGGCTTGCCTGCTTGAATTGTTCCTTCAAAGGAAAAAGATGCATAAAAATCGTCGTTTCCGATACTTCCATCTTTCGACAGATAAACGTTATCGTGCCATACTCCAGTGGCATCTTTATCCCCTCCGTTGTAGATTGTCCATACAATTTCCAGTTTTTGTCCCGACAGTCCCTCAAGCGGAGTCACAACACTAGTGACCTGCAAATCGGGTATGGTCGGTAATGTCAGATTAATTGGTTGGCTGAATTTGGTGTTGTTGGTTTCGTTAAATTCCACTTGATTGTGTGAAGTATCTGTCGCCACCCAAATATAGTAAGTCCCGTTGGAGAACTGCGGATTTAATGGTAAAGGTACGGTAACTGTTTTGGAGTAAGAAGTACCAGAATTTAACGGTGTATCTCTCTCTACCGATATAGGTGTCAACTCAATTCTAGGGCTGTCAAGCGTTGATCCTTTGCTAAGCCAAATCCCATCTGTCCACCTCGAAGCAACAATTGATGAACCAGGATCGCCAGCATTGCTGACAAAGTAAGTAACATCAATGGTTTGACCAAATTGGGCAGAGGTTGATGGAACAGCAGTTACCGATTCAACCACAAGGTCTGGTGCAGCTATAAAAATCGGTACTGGTTTTACATTGTTGATTTCCAATAGACCTTTGGCTTCATTCGTTTCTCCTTGGTCTCCACTTGCATCTGTAACAAACAGTAAGTACTGATTTCCTCTGATGTAGTTACTATAGTTAGGTATGGTAATCAGTTTGTTGTTGATAGTGTAGGTTCCATTAGCAGCTAGCGGTGTTTGCTCGCTAATAAATTCACTATATAAAAGTGTGCCGCCATTAAGGGTGGTGTCACTTGAAATATATACACGGTCATACCAATTAGCTGGAGCGGCAGCATCACTTGTGTTTTCGACAGTCCAAAAAACTGGTATTTCCTGACCCCAACTGGCTGTCCAAGTGGTTGTACCTGGATTTGGTCGTCCAGCCTCTTTTACCGTCAAATCCGGTGCTTTGATTTCAATGGGAACTGCGTATGTGTTGTTAGTTTCATCACTCTCACTTTGATTACCAATCTGATCTCTTGGGTTACCAGTTGCATCTGTGATAAACAGCAGATACCGCTCTCCAGTCATCGTGGTAGGTATGGTAATAACTTTGTTGTCAATACTGTAAGTACCATTATTTGCCACTAGAGGTGTTTGCTCGTCAATAAATACGCTGTATACATACGCATCGCTGTCATCCCATGATTTGTCACTAGAAATATAAATGCGGTCTACCCAATTAGCTTCAGATGGGTAACCTCCCTGGTTTTTCACAGTCCAACTTACTGATATTTGCTCGCCTATAATGACCGTACTCTTGTTTCCTGCAATACTAGCAGATTCCATCAGTAAGTCTGGTGTATTTATTTGAATTGGTACAGCGTAAACATTGTTAAGCTCGTTGGTTTCTTGTTGCCGTGGGTAACTCCAACTGCCAGATCTGTCAGCTACAAACAGCAAGTACTGAGGACCCTTGGCTGTGGTTGGTATAGTAATAACTTTGTCTTTAATAGTGTAGCTAGCATCAGCAGCTAGCGGTGTCTGGTTGTTGATTGTTTCACCGCCTAGAGGTGTATCTAGCCAAGATTGAAAATCTCGGTCACTAGATAAATAGATGCCGTCATACCAGTAATCGGCTAAGGCTGTACCATTTCCTTGGTTGGTAACACTCCAAGAAACAGGTATTTGCTGTCCCGGAATAGCTGTTGAGGGAAGAGGAACATTTGGGTTTGTTGTAATGGTCAGGTCTGGGGCTTTAAACTCTATAGGTGTTAAGTAGACGTAGGCGTTGTTGCCTTCATTGGTTTCACCTTGATCGTCAGAATAATCTGCTACAAATACTAGGTACTTACTTCCAAGGTACTGGTCGCTTCCACCAGGAATAGTAATGTTTTTTTGAATATTATACGTAGCACCGGGAGCTATTGGTTGCTTGTCTATGTCCTCCTCATATATACCAAAGAACAAGTCTTTTTCATCAAAAGAAGGGTCACTAGAAATATAGATGCGATCGGACCAATTAGCTGGCGCAGGGACAGTATTACTTTGGTTTTTGACAGTCCAAGAAACTGATATCTTCTAACCCCAAGAGACTTCTCTTGGCGGGTCTCCATTTTCTATATTGGCTTCTATTATATCTAAATCAGGTGCTTTAACTTCAATATGTATGGCTAATATATTGTTAGATTCATTAGATTCAATTTCTTCATTGTTATAAGAATAGAAATTGTTGCCATATAATGGATCTACTTCAAAAAGTAAGAATTTACGTCCCGGTTTTACATTCCATAAATCAATTTCTTCAGTTATTTCATAGCTGGTATTAGGCAACATGGAGTTTTCCAAATATTGACTCCATGAATCTATTGCTCTGTCATTTTCATCAAGTTTATTATCATCGGAAATATAAACCGTTCCCCAGCTTCTGTCTTCTAGTAATGCCCCAGTTCCTTGGTTTTTGACATTCAAAGTCACTGAAATTTTTCCATCCGAAATGGGAACTTCACCTGGAAGTATTTGAGCCGACTCAACTATCAAATCAGGCGGTAGTTTATTATTAACACCAGTGTTAAAGTTGATAACCTGGCTCTTTTCTTCCTCAGTCATTCCCGCTAAAGCATTCATATTCAGAAGCGCAAGCTGGTCTCCTTTTGCTAAGGCAGTCGCGACATCGGGAGTGCGGGCAATAAAGTGCATGACAATCTGAGTTTCGCCTGGAGCCAATTTTAGCCTGTATGTAACACCAGAAGTATTCCCATTTGAAACCTGATAAGGACGATAACCACCCGTTCCAGCTATGACTCGAACTATATCACTAGTATTGTTATCGCTTATACTATCTAAAACTAACCAGTTATCATCCAGGTTTAATTTGCTGTCTCCACTTGAGGTTTTGGTAATATTTGATGGCAAGTCATGTGAGTAATTGTAAACCCTATGGTCATATTGCCAAGGTTCTGAATATGTATTTTTGACAATATCTAAAATCCGAACAAAGCCAGAGTTTTCTGAAACGTAAATTTTTCGGGATACTGAAATTGGCAAATCGTCACCGTATCCATTCCCCAAATATCTAGGATCTATGACGACTTCACGACCATTATCTTCCGTATAAGCATCGGCACTATGATAACCGTAATAATCATTACTCAATTTTCCATAAGATTGAAAATATTGCTCGCCTGAATCTGAGTAGGTTGCTATATGACCGTATTCCAATTCCCCGTCTGGTGTGATTTCCCACGGGAAAGCATCTCTATCAATCAAACTGAAGGGTAGGTTAATGGGATTGTTATTACTCATAAGAATGCTCCGGAATTTTTTAATCTTTTATTAATGTTTTTTAGTCAGTCTCAAATGTGGTTAGCTAACTTCGCCAATTTAACTACTTCCTTGATAGGGCTAGTGTCATAAAGGCAAACCTTGTCAAATCTTGCTGAAAATCAAAGCAGTTAAAACCTTTATTCTTTCGTACAACTGCTGTTATACTTTGCCTCGTTTGAAACTAAATCGGCGAAGATTAGTAGCCAATAGAGCGATCGCCAAAATGCGTGTATTGCTTTGATTCGGTAAACTGAACTATCTAGTCTTTAGTAACACTGACTCTCATCTTGGACTAATTAACGGTACTTAGCTATCCAAGCATCAATACTTCCTGCATTTGTTCCGCTTAAAGCACCGTCGGTATCTCCAGTAATGTAAACATAACCACCACTGGCAACGGCAATTCCATTCTCTACAAGATTTAAATGTCAATTAATTTTTCTCAGCCCTTGCAGTATTGGGTGTGTAGGTGTCTCTAGGGTTATTAAACGTAACACCGCCGTTGTTATTAATAGAAAAAACGTTATAAACTGTACCCAAAAAGTTTAAGCCGTATTCAAAAACTGACGGAATGTCAATAAATTCGCAGATAGCTTTGGAGTTTATCTAGTTTCTTAGTTACCAATTTCTAGAGTGTTTTTACAGTCATCTCATGCCCCCCGGTTTCTTTAAGCAATGGGAACGCAAATCAGTCTTTCAAGCAATAAAATAGAGTTTATTCTGCTCAATATTGAATAATGAACAGTGGCTCTAGCGATTGAATCCAAACAATGAGTATTTCGGTGCTGTTACGGTTAACCGACTCATCAAACACTTTGAGCTAATTCAATTCTTCTTCCTATTATTAAATGTCTCAATGAATAATAACAGCGAAATTTTACTGATAGGTCTTTGGAACTGAAAAATTCAGTAGAAAGGCTGAAGTTGTTGGTTTTGTTTTTAAATTTTTCTCACAAATGATTGGGCATTTTGTAAGAAAAGTATAAAGTTCAAGGTAGTTGACAGTGCCAAGAGCCTACCTGTGGAATACCTCAGAACCATACCAAAAGTGATAGCCGCTACAGATAATGATGTATCTGGGAATGAATTGGCTCAAGCGATTCGGGAGCAGCTGCCAAAAGCTGTTTGGGTGCGTCCAGTAGCCAAAGACTGGAATGAGGATCTGTTGGCTAGGTTACGACAACAGCAAAACCAGAAACAGAAGAACCGGGGAATCGCGCGATCGCCTGTGCCAGTTGCGTAAGTCCTGTACATTTAAAATAAAACCTAAAAACTAAAAAGCAAAATAAATTGGAAAATTAATAAGTGTGTAATTATACGATTTGAAATATTTAGAAAAGTTATACTAAAAATTAGGTTCTACCTGGGAATTACTTAGAAGTGGCTATGCCACTTCTTTTTTTAATTAATCTCGTCCTTTTTGACAATAGTTGAAAATACTCAAAATACATTTTTTACTTCGTACTTTTGTGCAGAAATAAGGATTATAAATAAAAAAGCTTGCCATTCAAAAATCTTTATGTTATTGATATAGCTTAGATATAAGTAGGAATTCTCCTGTCGTCTTCCCATACTATGTGGGAAAACGACTTCCACTATATTAGGTAAGACGCGGCTGCTGAACCAAAGTCTCCTAACCTCTTCAAAAAAATCAAGCCTATAGTTCAGAGTCATAAGTTATGAGTCTCATTTTCGGTATTTCTGAAATTTGACCTAACCGACTCTCGTCAGTGCTGAACCTGGAGTTTTCATGCAGCCAAAAAATTTAACACGACTTTTACGCGCTCTAGCCAAGCAAGGGCTAGGTGTTAGTTACAACAACAGTACTTACTCTGTTCGTTTATCCAATACCTCCGATGCACCCGTAGCAGAAGTTTTACTTCCAGAGGGTTTTCCCGTAGAAGCGAAGGCGCTCAAACAACTAGCAAACTTAGCCAATGTGCGCCATCCTGCAGGTGGGTGTGTTTGCCGTGTTTGTGCAACACCCGACTTTCATCCCGGTGATGCGGGGATTGCCATTGGTTCAGTTGTCGAAACAATCGGTCAAGTTATTCCCAGTGCTGTCGGTTCAGATATAAACTGCGGAATGCGCTTGCACGTTGCTCATTTAACAATTGACCAATTCCTGGCAAAGCGCAACCAGTTTGTAGAACGCATGAAAGGGGACTACTTTTTTGGAACCCGTGATGTCACTATGAATGCTCGTACTATGCGAGCATTGTTTCAACATGGGGTTCTTGGTTGGGTAGATGCCATGTTAGATGAGCCTACGGGAAGTTTTGTCAAGTCCAATCTTAATGAACTGCTTGCAGAGGGCGATAAGCCGGGTACGGCTTGCGCTTCGCGATCGCATCTTCTTAAATGGTTCAATGGAGGGAAATTGGAAACTTGCTCCTGAAGAATTAGTTCCTGAAGCTGGGCTAGTACGCGATGGCGGGCTTGCAACTATTGGATCTGGGAACCACTTTGTTGAAATTCAACGAGTAGAACAAGTGGAGAATAGAGCCTTAGCCCATGCGTGGGGAATTAAAGAAGGACAAATTGCCTTCATGATTCACTCTGGTTCTCGGAACGTCGGTAAGTACATTGGCGGAATATGGCGTGACAGAGCGAAAACCGCTTGGGAAAAAGGCGTGAAGTATCCAAACTCTCACATTTTTCCTTTATCCGTGCATTCCCATCCCCAACTAGTGACTCAGTATTTGCAAGCAGAGGCTACAGCAGCCAACTACGGTTTTGTCAACAGACTTTTGTTAGCAGAATTGCTGCGGTTGCGTTTGCGCGAAGTGTATGGAGATGTAGAAGCGCCACTGGTGTACGACTTACCGCACAACATCACTTTGCAAGAGGGTGCGGGATGGGTAACTCGCAAAGGTGCTTGTCCCTCCTACGAAGGACAACCCGTCATTATACCGGGCTCGATGGGTACGCCATCATATCTAGTAGTAGGGAAAGGCAATTCAGCTTTTTGCTCGTCTGCTTCCCACGGTGCGGGAAGAGTACTTTCACGCTTTGAGCTTACCCGAAAAGGAGCATCCCAGAGCGAGGAAGCCTTAGGATTAACAGGTGTAGACTGTATCACTTTGCGAGAAGAACGGTGCATTGAGGAAGCACCTGCTGCTTATAAACCCATACAACCCGTAATTGATGTGCAGGTACAGGCGGATATGGTAGGTGTTGTGGCAAAGTTAAGTCCGGTGTTGACGTTTAAAGGGTGACGATTTTTGTAAATCTCTCACAAATATGCCAAGTTTTAGAGACGCAAAATTTTGCATCTCTAAAACGAATTAGCATAATTTTTCCAATCTTTATCAAGAAAAATTATTAACTAAGTTCTATGTACTTGTCAATTAATTTTTTAGCTTGAGCTGTTTTAAGGAAAGAAGCGTCTGAATGCCACTTTCCATAATAGTAATTTTTCGCTTCTTGAAGAGATGCTTCTACAATCTTTAGAGATTGTGGATATAAACTCTGAATTGCTTCGAGATTACTTAACGTGAGTTCAATAGAATGCTTATAAGCCAATTCTCCTAAAATATATAAAATATAATAGGAAGAATATACAATAAAGTAATTTTCTGGAGATACCTCTAGGTTATCTTTTATCTGTCTTTTCTCTTCTTCTATTTTTTATAGAGTTGTAAGGCAATAAAACTTTTTCTGCATTAATATTATCAGTGAATATTTCTTCGTATCTATCACCAAAAATGTAGAATTTTCTATTAGTAGCTTCCAAAGGCATTTTATTATAAAAAGACATTAACACCTGACCCGCTTTCTCAGCATCTAGCCTTAAACTTTTCGGTTGTCCATGATGCTGATTTCTCTTTCGCTCATAGTAAAAACCCATTGCTAAAAATTCTTGCTCCAACTTTTGCTGTACAAAATCTATAGAGCGAACATCTCTACTCTTAACAGGATTTTGGCTATTAGTATATTCAGCTACTTGTGATTTTAAGAATAAATTATCAGTTTCATAGATTCTACATAATATATCAACATCTTCAAATTTACTTGGATCTTCTATGAAGGCTTCATAAAGAGCATGAATTGTTTGTCCCCCATTTACTACTTGAATATTCTCAAGAGTAATTATTGGTGAACGCATTTTTTGATAATTAAATTTGTCACAAGTAATAGTGATACCATTGTTGAAATAGAAAAATCTATAATTCCCATCTGAGAGAGCAGTTTTTTTGATACTACGGTTGATTTTAGAATTTTTTAAGTACATTCTTACATTATCTTGAAAAGCATCTTCAATAATGCCGTAGTTTTTTAGAATATCATAACTAGTTAGGAAGGCATCTCCTCTCAATGTCTCATCATCAATAACTATTCGGATAATTTCCCTTATATCTACTTGAGTAATTAAAGATCTTAAATCCCCATCTGATGTTTCAAAAAAATTATTATCGATAGCCTTTAATTTAGCATGAACTTTTCTGTTTTTTCCTTTTGTTATTAAATTAACTAAATCATCAATTAAATAATATTTAATTTCAAAATTTTTATACTCTCTTACTCTTCTCTCAAGTTTTTTCTTTTCTTCCTCTAAAAGACCATTTGTGCAATTAGCACATAAGTAAATAATAAAAC
>NZ_WJFC01000223.1 GCF_009725235.1 Scytonema sp. UIC 10036 | reverse complement strand
TGTAGCGAACTGCAAACATAAACGCTCAAAACTGCAAACAAGCCATTTTTGAAACCACATTAAATGCAAATAAGAGGGGTCTCAAAACCACATTAGGAGCAAATAAAACCACAATAAATGCAAACAAACCACATTAAGTGCAAATGAAACCACATTAAGTGCAAATAAGCTATAAAGCTTATGGAATAGTAGTTTCAGGTATTTTCTCTCTAAAAGCGTCCAAATTATAAGAACTTTTAAACCGGACACATATGTCTATTTATTTATATATAAATTGGACGACAACAAAACAAAAGAAGACTGGATGAGGTATTCCCCATATGCTTGCTCCTTTAACAAGGAATCCCCATTTTGAGCATCTGGTCTCTCAAATCTTGAGTTCGACCGGGAGGCAATTGACCGTGTAAAAAAGAATTAACCTCCGTAGTCTTTATGTTTAATAAATTAGCCAAACCTTTGGCGTTATATCCATACCGAATCAAGCGAGGTTCCAAATCATTGATACTCAAGCTCAAAATTTCTTCAATTACACCCGTAGTTATTGGTTTTGTTCCAACCTTGTAACCTTCTTCAAACGCTAGCCTCAAGTAATGTTCAATTTGCAATGGAGTCGTCAATCGTTCCGCCAAAAATGCAATGGCCTCATCTGTAATCAAGTCATAGGGCAGATAATCATCGTGAATACATTCACTTAAAAGCCATTTAATATACTCTTGCTGGTATCCTCGGATACCTTCAAGCTGAAAGACGCTCGCTCTGGCACCAATTTCTTCCAAGGATGGACGACGCAAATCATTTTTTAGCTTGGGATGCCCTGCAAGCAGTACAGATAAAGTGCCACCATTATGACGTGCCAATTCAATCAAGCGCTTAATTTGTTTTAAAGTGCTGTGATGGAGATCGTGAGCTTCATCCACAAATAGTACTACCGATTTGCGGCATTTTTGGATGAGAGCCAACAACTTTCGTTCTCGTTGTTCAGATTGGGTTGGGGGTTTTGAATCCTTCTCTGTAGCCAAATCGTAGAACAAAGCAGTCATTAAAACGGCTAAACTTACCTTGTCTTTCTCAACTGCGAGACTACGGGAAATAATAATGTCCTTAGACGAGGCTAATTCTGATTGCAACCTCTGCAAAGCCGTCGTTTTACCACAACCAACAACACCGGATAGGGCAATTAACCGACCTTGCCTAATTTGGGGTTGAAGTTCTTTGAATAAATTTGTTTGTTCTTCAGTCTCAAAATACCCGACATAATCCAAGGTACGTTTAAGACCAAAATAATTCATGACATCACTCAGCATGGTTTGTACCTGGTAAGGGATTAAAAAAATCTCGAATTTTTTCCATCACCGCTTGCTTATTGAGAGTGGTGGCACAAATCGTCTCGATATAAACCATCTGTTCCTTATTGAGTTTGGCGAGCGGACGTGCCAAATACTCAGAAATTGCCTGCTTTGCCGCGATCGCTGTGGGATAAGTCAGTTCTTGAAACGGGTCGGGGTCAACAAAGGACTGCACCTTAATTTCAACAAAGCTTTGTTGTTCGTCAGCCAGATTTATCTTACCAATGGCAGAACTAGGTAAAGATAATTGTTTAGCTAATGATTCAATTTTGTCAGCCCGCTTTTGGGTTCGTGTTTTCTTGAAGCTACGGTAGCGATGCAAGGGTATTGGTCCACCAACAGGGATATAAGGACCATAGCGCTTTTCTAAATGTTCTACGTACAGTTCGTTATCAAACAAGCCCCACCAAAGAACTACGGTTTCCCCAGCTAAATCCGGTTCAATTTCATAAGCAATCCCTTCGATAGTAATGCGGGCATCAATTCCCACTTTGCGCCGTTCTGGTTCTCGTGCGAATGTACAAAAACGCTCCCAATTACACATCTCCCTAATCCCCTCGTCGGGCAAGTTACTTACCCAATCTTCAATCCGGGAATGAGGTTCACTTCGATGCGGTCGGCTATTGTAATGGAGTAGAAACCGCATCAACCAACTATTTGCCTCAACTTCTGTTTCTGGTTCATGTAAGTGGTAGAGAGTTTCATGCATTTCTTTGACGGTACGAAATGGACGCTCCACTTTCCCCTTGGAACGAGCTGTTACCCTTCGTCCATCTTTGCCGTTTGGCAGGTGGGTACATACTTCAATCCCCAAATACCCCATAACTTTCCGGAACACCGAACTCTTTGCAATCGGCCCATTGTCCATGTACAGCATTTGGGGAATGCCTTGAAACGGAAAGTCGATTTCCGACTTAGGCGACATGGCGGCAAATATAAACCGCAGTGCTGCTTCTACGTCTTCTCCGTAAACTCCATGGTACTCTTGGTATGCTACACCACTACGGTCATCGACAACACTATAAAGCATCAACAAGGGATGCCCGCGTCCTGGTTCTATCCAGACTGGTGATTTTACGTGCTTGAGGTCTGATGGGCTGAGGTCAAAGTGCCAACATTGGTTGCTGTACTCTGCTTGAAAGCGAACGGCAGGGGGCTGTCGTATAAGGGTATCGCGGTCATAGCCCCATTTTTTGAGATAACGATTGATGGTGGTTGCTTTCAATAACCCTACAGGAGCTTGGACTTGACCATCTGGAGTGTTGATGCCATGTTCTTCCAAAAGGCGAATAGCTTCCACCGTCGATAAGTGCCGACCTTTGCGATTAGAGGTACGTACAGTTTGGCGATTGAACGCTTGCTGATACCTTTGTTTAGATAACTGCGAATTTCTGCTTCATGAGCATCCAATTTTAAATGTGCAGATTTTCGCCCTTTGGGTCGTCCCAACGCTTTCCCCTCAGCTTTGCGTTTAGCGAGTGCTTCGGTTGTTCTGAGTACAATTAATTCCCGCTCGATTTCCGCAGCCAAGCCTAAAACCGTTGCTGTAATTCGGCTTTGCATTGAATCATCTAGTACCATTCCTTGCTTGGCGATATGGACGTTGATTCCCCGACGCACGCAGCACTCCAGCATTTCTAATACCTGTAGTGTGGAACGTGCCATCCGGCTGACTTCTGAGAAAATTACAACATCTTCGGCTTGCGCTGTTTGAGTCAGTAGTAGTCCCACACCTCGCGACTCCCATTTCTCTCGTCCAGAAACGGTGTCCTCTATAAACTGGATGGGACTCAAAGCGTGTATATTGGCATATTCTAATATGCCGTGTCGTTGGTTGTGTACGTCTTGTTTGTCACTGGAGACTCTCAAATAAGCGTAAATGACCATAGCCATACTGGCTGTCGGTTTAAACAGCTTCTGGTATTTAATTGAACGAATATGATTTAAATTAAACCATGAATTGCGTACATATGTGTCCGGTTTAAAAGTTCTTATAATTTGGACGCTTTTAGAGAGAAAATACCTGAAACTACTATTCCATAAGCTTTATAGCTTATTTGCACTTAATGTGGTTTCATTTGCACTTAATGTGGTTTGTTTGCATTTATTGTGGTTTTATTTGCTCCTAATGTGGTTTTGAGACCCCTCTTATTTGCATTTAATGTGGTTTCAAAAATGGCTTGTTTGCAGTTTTGAGCGTTTATGTTTGCAGTTCGCTACAGTTACGGAAAAACTAACAAGGATAGTCGAACGGTTGGACAAGATAGACCAGCACTTGAGTAAGCAAGTGCGATCGCACCCTAAGACCGAGCGAAAACCAAAAAGAAAAACTAAAAACGACGCAGTTAAGCAGCTTACAGCTAGATTTAATGGCGAGCCAATCCCTAGAAAGTGCTTAGAACAATCGAAACTATTCACTAAATTCTTTCACGCTGGTAGTCCTGGTGCTATCCACATAGCTAATGATGGTAGCAGATGGCAGTATATTGGCTGGGGGCAGGGTGTGTTGGGGGCAAGGTCGCAGTTGTTCCGGTTAGTCAGCGACTAAAAGCCGTTTTGGTGCAATAAAAATTCAAGTAATTTAAAAAATGCAGTAGTAACGACCATTGGTGTGATTACTCCCTCAAATAATTGAAAATTTGCACTAGTAAATCAAAATCCCCCACTAGCTTATGTGCTAATGGGGGATTTTTTGATTCATATGTCAGTTCATTAATTCTTCTCTAATTGGTTCCCTTTGGGAATCAGTAGATTGCGAGAAATCTGTAAAAGGTCGTGCTAATAGAATAAGCGCTACGACAAAACAAATAACCGCGAACAAGTGCTGAGGGTTTGCATTAAAAACTAAATATTCATACCCTCTCATAACTAGATTAATTGGGGATACGATCGCACCTGCTACCGCTTCAGCAGTTTTATCCATTGGTGCTAACTTGGGCGAGTAATTATCCATCTCATCTAACACCAATTCAGCTACATCATCAGGCAATTCAAACCATCCTGTCTTATCTCTAAAGTCGCTAATTGCAATTTGAATTGAGATGCAACAGCTAGTTTCTAGGACTGGGACAGAATGAATTAATTCAATAGGATAGAGAGAATTAAGTTTGTTGTAATCCTCAATCCTTGATGCGATCGCGCTTTCACTTCTCGCTGATTCTATCTTGTATCTATCTGTGCCAATTGCACGGATTAGGTAAATAAAACCTTGCATTATTTCAATCTCCTACAGTTATTTTTGGTAAACATTAATTACAAATTTGTGGGCGTGGGTTAATGCTATATACGGAATGCGATCGCGCTAAGCTTTTTTAGTTCTGTATGTAAGCCACTATAAGCGCAATACACACACCAGAAATAAAAAGTAGCACCAACGATATAGCGCTCTCTCTGTCTGTCCACACCTCATTTAATTTAGGATTGAACAGTTTTCTGATTACGGTAAGCAGTTCCTTAAACATCTCTTCTCCTAACATTAATCACAGTTTTATAGGCGCACTTCTTACTAATAAATCGCACCGGAAGATTACCGGAAGATTACCGGAAGCATCCCGGAAGGCACCCGGAAACCGGAAGGCGATCGCACCTCACCGGAAACGCTTCCGGGCTTGTCCGGACTAGCTTCCGGTGTTTCTCCGGTTTCCGGTTTCCGGTTTCCGGGTCGTCCCGGAGGCTGTTTTGAGAGTTTTTTTTTCTCAACCCGGAAACCGGAAGAACAGAGGTAAATTAAATTGGGTCAAACTGATTAGCGTTTGACAGCGTCCCCATACCTTTATTTTTCAACTGTCTCATTAAATGTCGAATGTACTCTGCCTTGCTGTCAAACTCATCAGGTTTAACTAACTTATCCATATTCTTATTAGCTGTGTTAGCGTCATACTCTTTACCTATTTTCTTTCTACTTTTAATCCAAGTTAATAACGCTATTTCGTCTTCGGTAAGTTCCTCGGTAGGTTCACTATGAGGTGTTATTTCAGCCTTCAAAGATTCCTCAAGTTTAGCGATTGCATCATAGTCGCTAATCAATTTCTCCCCTTGGGGAGGAGGAGCAAAACCGGGGAGATAGGTGTTAGTGTCCCGGTCATATCCCGAATGATTAGTAAGAGATGGCATCGAATACCACTTACCTGTTTTTCCAAAATACACTGCCCTCTTGCAATCGGAATTATTAATTAAAAGTGCCAGTTCATCTACTGATGTTTTAGCCAAGATTGAAGACCTAGCCCATTGCTTAAACATCCCAATATTGTTTTGGTTGACAATTGCGACCACCAACATTTGAGAAGATGCACTAAGCTTAATCCCCAGCCCGTTAACAAATGGTGATTGAGAAGCAATCCAGATGTTTTTACCTGACTCATCACCTAAACTAGCAATTGAAGTAATCTTATTTTGAATTAGCGGATTCTTTAATCTTTCTGCTGCACTCCCAACTGCTACGCCCTCATCAAGAAATAGTAATGTTCGCCCGTTTTCACCAACAAACTCGTAGTAGTCGTCAAAGCATTTCTCAACCCAACTAACAATCACTTCATCTGGTTGATTTTCACATGGGTAGCGCTTCACCACATCTGCTACACCGTCCCAGTACCCAACCTCTCGAACACTTGCTTTTGGATCAATTACAAACACTTTCAAGCCTGGATGCTTTCGCTTTGCTTCCCTTAATGCATTGCTGACTAACATCCCCTTACCGCTTCTAGGAGCGCCTATAATGAGGCTGTTGGTGATGCTATCGGTCATTTCATCAATTATGCTGATTTGGGTGTCTTCTTTGGGATTGTAGGTATCTATCTGCGTTGTAGGGACATCCACAGCATTAAGCTTGGTAAATTGACCGATAGCGGGGACGGACTGATTAGAGTGAGTTAAAGCAGGTGTGGTAGGTGTAGCAGCATTGTCTTCTAGGTAATCAAAGGCAGCATTACTCATTGGTAAATTACGAGCGCTTGCGTACCGCAACTCAGCCAGCACAGCTTCACGCCCAACTTGAGAGGTGTAGTTAATGAAATCATCACCGTCCAGTACTTGAGCTACACACCCACTTTCAACAATAGCCGCTTGGTTGCGCTGAATCCCTGCTGATTTCCTCCAGCTATCCCAGACAAAGTAAGCTGCGACCAATCCCCCAGTGAGGGGACTTGCTGCACCTGCTGTCAAAATACCAAGCATGATGCCACCGATTACATTCCATTGCAGATTGTTATCAGCAGTTCTGTTAAGTGCGATCGCACTCCATTCATCAGGTGTTTTTTGATTCTTATTAGGGTCAAACCGTGTCATATTCATAATGTTGAAAACAATGGACAGGCGCTTGCAATCCGACATCGAGGTGTTGCAAGCGCATTTTATTACTTAGTGCCTTCTTTAACTGCGTAAGACAGCTTACCTACCCAGATAATTAGGGAGACAATTATCTCAATCGCAAACAGTGTGATAAGTGCCAGTGCTAGATTGCCGTAGTCCAACTTACCCCACTGCCCTGTTGCGAGTATCCAGAAGAAATCAGAAAATTTACCAGATGCAACAGGTGAGTACACGGTGATACAGATGAGAAAGTCTACCGTGTAAGTTGCAATCTTCAGTTTTTCTAGATTGCTCACAACCGAGATAGGCAAGGCGTTGTAAGTGCGCTTAAGCATTGCCAGTGTAGGATCGTCAGTATCTTTGATTTGATATTTAGCACGGCTGTCAGCATTGCTGATGACCTGGGACATAAACCCTTCGTGGTTGTAGAGAATAAGCGGTAGGACTTCGATAATCTGAATAACTCCCCACAGCATTGCACCCAACAGCCAGGTAATGCCCTGACCAACGATTGCAGCAATCCCGTTAACGATTGGGATTACTGAAATCAGGTACAAGAAAGCTTGGCTTACCGTTCTCCCCCCAAGAAACTCAACAGCACGGGCATATGGGGT
Organism: Scytonema sp. UIC 10036; assembly: GCF_009725235.1. The sequence goes on along the minus strand of NZ_WJFC01000223.1, from coordinate 14,439 downwards.
GATATTGAGATAAGCGAAGTAAATCCCGCACCCCACAAGCCCCCAGTACAAAATTCTTAGCCACTTTTGGGGAGTTTTTTTCTTTTTCTGACCTCCCGAACCTGCACTGCTAGACCCGCCAGAAGTAGCGCCTTTGCTAAACATGATTAAACCTCCTATTTTTCAGGTGTGACGTAGTAAACTTTTGCGCCTCGAATTTTACGCACTTGCTCAAGTGCCAACTCCCTATTCCCGGTAAATGCCATTTGCCCCACAACCAATTCACCCTGGGCATTGTGAACGATTACTCCGGTCGAACCGTTAGCGTCACAGACTACCGTGCCTGCTGGTAATGGTTTCTTTGTAGTTCTGTCTAAAACTGGTTCACCCTCTACCAAAGTGGCAAGGTTCCGAGGGGAGTTTACTGCTACAACTATCGTGCATCCAGCGTTGTAGCGTGCTTCTGCGATCGCAGCTTGCGCTTTCTCGTGTGCAATCTGTTCTTCCAGTAATTGTTGTTTACTGGTATTAGCCGATATCATCTCCCTTGCCTGAGAAAGGTTTTGCATATTACTGGCGATGTCTTTGTAGCTGAGCAGAAGGCTACCAGCTATCAAAGAACCAAAAACAATCTTTCCCCCGTGCCTGCGCCAAATACGTGATGTTTGCATATTCTTAACCGTGTAAATAGTTGTTCTCAATTTGGTTGATTAAAGCCTTGGCTAAATCGATTTGCTGGTAGAAACTGAGTTCGCTCATCCGTTCACCTGCCATTGACACACAATCGTCAATCTCCATCGGCTTGTAAACTTCAGATTCATCCGCAGCCATATGCCCGATAACGTATGAGAGTAGCCATATTTTCTCAGAAATATTAAGTTGCTCAAATTGTTGCCCCCAACTTTCTTGCATCTGTTCGATTAGTTGGGAGTTGGTGTAAGTTTGTCGAGTCATTTTTGTTACAATCCTTGTGTGTATTTTCTTTTGTAGTAAAATGCACCCTTACGGTTAAGATGGAGTGCGATCGCATTAAGATTGGCAGTCGGTGCGATCGTACTTCCTTTGGTAAAAATGAATCATTATCAAAACAAGCTCATTTGAACTGCATCGCTTGTAACCGTAGTATTGCGATTTGTGCTCATGCCCTGTACTTCATACACACGGGTATAAAGTTTCAATCGATTCAACTCTAAATCTGCCGTGCGTCTCTGCCCTGCGAGTGGGGAAAACACATATTTGGGTGCTTTTATTTTGTCGGTGCAGTACAGATAGCGGTACAGAATGCCCTCTATACTGTAAGTTTTGCTACGCGATAGCAAGGTGCTATCGTACACGCGGTTTAGTTGCATCATTCTGCAAATGCCTCAAGTCTACTAAGGTCAACCACGGGATTGATTTCTTCCCAGACAAGCGCTCGCACCTCTTCTTCAGTCAAGCTGGTAGTTACGCGCCGATTTGGATCGTCCATCCCAAACCGCCAGAACAAATACTTGGTTCCTTTAGATCTGCTGAAGTACCATAGTCCGCGTAAACCACTGATTAGGTAGCGCTTAGATTTATCTAATGCCTTGCTATTACGCATTACTTTGCTCCTTAACTGTGACGATTGGTTGTTGTGGCTCAAGCACCTTGAGATTGTTAGTGTTGGTGCTAGCATCCACACGCGTGATAACTTCTGTGAGGCGATCGCACTGCGTAGTACTTTTGTTGCGACTCATTGCACCAACTCCTTATCGCCCTTAAGAGCAGTAATTAATTTTTCTCCGTAATTAGTTAGCAAGATGGCGAATAGTTGCGAGCAATTAGGAATGCCAGTTTGTTCAATTATTTTGTCAGCAAGTGGTTCCAAATCGCTATTTAACACAACTCGCTTTTGTCGTAATCTTGTCATTTATCCCCTCTTTAGTGCTAACAATGAAGCCTTGGCATCAAACTTAGGTTTTTGTTCCGGCTTTTCAACCTCAACTCGTGTTGGTTGCACCTCTATCGGTGCAGCTTCCGCCACAGTTAGCGGTTGTTTCGCCTTCTTTTGCGCTTTCTTAGTGCGTGTTGGTAGCAGTTGCGCCTGTGTGCGTGTTGATTGTTGCGGTAGCGGTGTTATTTTCTGCGGCGATAGCGTTGTTTGAGGTAGCAGCAGTGTTGGTTCGGTAGCACATAACCACTGAATCAACATTGACCGTGCAACATCTGGCACTGTACACCCCGCTAGCTGTGCCATGTTTGCGAAATATGTTACATGACGCTGTTTTAATGTCACCCTTAGCCCTTTATCTAGTGCCTCTTGTGGAAGATTGGGGCAAGTTACGCCCCAACGATTAACGCAAATGTCAAACACAGTAGCCAGTGTTTCGCTTGCTGTGTCGTGATTCCAATAATGTTGGAGGGCTTTTAATCGCCCCCCTAATTGAGCATTTAGGTTTAAATCCGTCATGCTGCGATCGCCAGGTTAGGCGTTTTGGAGAAGTGAATAAGCGCGTCAATATTCGCGTACTGCGGATTGTCTAGAACCGTTTGTCCTTGCTGGATTAAGCGGTTTTTTATTAACTCAGAACCGCCACCACACCACAAAATTTGCGTAACTTCATCCAAGTGTTGCTGTGTAGATGACAATACTTTCGTTAAAAGCGAATCAAACCACGTGTCGATGCAATCATCCAAAACAGAAGCAAAACTGTAATCAGGGTTGTTCCCGATATGGGTTTTACCATCGGTTAAGGCATCCATTATTTTGGAAATATCAACAGTGCGTTTGTAAGATTTAACAAGGTCAGTGTTGCAAATAGCTTGAGCTAAGCCGATACCACCGCTATTGTCGTAACTTTTGTAAAACCTAGTGCTGAATACGTCGTCTTCGTAAGCAAAAACGCCACAATTACAGGTTCCACCACCAAGGTCGATGAGTAAAATTACATCATTAGGTGCAACAACACCAGCCTCAAATGCAAATTTAGCAGGAGCTTTGGTTTCTTCGGTAAAGGCAACATCAGTAAAGTTGGCGATTGCTTCTTTTCCATTAACGCTATATTCGTGAGTCCCAATGATTGAAGTTTTTAACAACTTCTCTGCACCAGAGTCACGCTTCGGTACTAAGAACTTTACTTCCCCCTCAAAACCTGAAGGAGTCCCCGCAAGTAACAAAGGGAGAACTAAATCACAACGATTTTTTCCCGCTTCAGCAAGATTGATATGGTCTTTATAAAGACCTGCTTGCCGTCCAACCTTCCAATATTTATGGTTTACATAAACTAATGGATTCTCTGCTGTGTGAACGTTATCTCTAACTTCGCCGTTGTGTGTGCAGTTGTAGAGCAGCGATCGCATCTTTAAAACTGGGCTGGCAGTGCGTCCCGTGACAGTGCTGATTAGGGTTGAATAATTGCCGATATCAGCGCAAACTGTAGCTTGCATTATTTTGTCTCCTTATTTAACTGGTACAGCCGTTTTGGTTGGCTGTAGCCAGTCAGTAAGGACTGGTGCTGACTTCCGCAGCTTCCCTTCTCTCGCGCCCTCGGATTGGTTGTCACGGTTGGGGTTGGTATGTGCCCAACTCGCAGGGTTGGGTTAAATTTAGATGCACGAATCTTTCACAATGCAGGTATGCATTGCGGTGTAATTTAATTTGTTAGTTAATTAAAAGCTTGAAAATCTTGTGTGTTGCTCTCAGTCCTTAGCTTTTCAACCTTGATTAAGGATAACCGCGAGGCGTTTTTAAGCTTGGTGTCCGTGTTGCGTTCACATTTCTAATATAACACAACATTTCAACGTTGTGTTGTTGAATCGTCGCGATATTGAAAAATATTTCAACGTTGCAATGTCACAATAGAATAGTATTAAATACTTGAGGAGTAGAAATGACCGTGGGGCGGCGAAACAACCCAGATTATCTTCAGATTTCAGGATTGATTGAAAAATCTTTAGCTCTAAAATTCAAAGCTTGGTGTGCTGCACACCAAATGCAACTAACGGAAGCGATGGAAGAAGCTATTCAAGATTTCCTAGATAAGAAATCAAAAGAAAAATAACTCAACGTCACGATATTGCAGTACTATGTTAGCCATCTGTTGTTTAGCAGATGGCTTAACTATATATATGCTGCTGTGCGGCGAAGCGCGATCGCGTCTTCCTTAGTATCAATATTTACTTAAATACTAAATGTAATTTAAGTGTGTTTCTACTATAGCATTATGCTTTTCCGCACAGGGCAAACATTACAGCGATCGCATTCACAAAAAATGTCTTACTATAGAGAGGTAGCAAATTTACAAGCTATGAAAAAACACAATGACTCGTAAAGTAGCCAGCAAAACTTTCACCTTCAGACCATTCCAAGATGTTGACATCCTCGAAGTCAGCAAAGCTTATGGAATGTCGGGTGCCGAACTTGTGAACCGTGCCTTAGATGAGTACTTGATGCGTCACAAACCCACACACGCAAATATCGCGCCGTTTCCAAGGCGCGATCGCAACGCAGCTTAATCGCTATAATTTTCACCACTCTTTAATATTAGGTACTTATACCGAGAACCCCCAAATATTAAAGAGTCGGGTTCCACCCAAGAAACCCAACTTCTTTTACAATCTAATTTCGTTTATTAATATTACCTTATTGTGATGCAGCAAGGTAAGAGGGTAAGAGAAGATTTTTTAAAAGCTTGGGTGGAGCCGAAAAGTACCCAGGTTCTCGGCTACCCAAAAAATGAAAAAAGCATCAAAGAAATATTCTAATACATCCAGTATACCAGGTTTTTCGAGCCGTAGACTGGAAAAAAGCTGGAAAGCTAGATTTGTCCAATCATTCCAAAAACCTTCTATCCAGGCTGCCTTAAGGCGGTCGTCAATCCGTAAACAGCATATCATCGCTACAGTAGGCGATTTAGTTCCAGGGTACGAGTACATCTACGGCGAGTGTCACAATATCAGACCCTCATCCGAGGAAGATGCGATTATCCTACTTGAGAATTTCGACTTGCTGACAAGCAAGGCTAAGTGGATAGGTGAAGCGCCCGCTATAGCGGTGCTGGTGAATGGTTTTTCAAAAATCGCACTAATTAATTTAGGAATCAGCTTCAGCGCTCCTGCTATGGAGGTGCGCTAATGATACTCGCAGCATGGGAAAACTGTACTGGAGATTACTTCATTGAAGATGGACAGTATTTCTCCAATGGCGTAGCACCTCACCACTTTGAAGAATGGCACGTAAAAAGCGGTGTAGATGCAGAGATTGTAAGACTAAACATTGAGACAGTTGGGGAAGCTGGCATTGGGCGATTGTTCCAGTCTCCAGAAATAAAAAGACTAAACAATGGTTCTCTTCCCAGTCACTACAAACGCCAAGTTAACGAAATTTCGCAAAAACTATCTTGGTGGTGTAGTGGCTTAGACCCTCTGAAGAACTGGGAACTTATGGACTGGGGGTGCTTAAAACCAGACAGCCCACGCCACGACACGGAACGCGATCGTGCTATCAAGTATGAGCATCCCCGCAAGGAACCTACACGGGCATTCTTCTTAAGAGTTCCCAAGTATATTTGGCAGAAGATTGCCAATAGGTATGGTGTGGAGATGCCAGATAACGGGGAATTTTGGCAGTGGGTACAAGACAAAAATCTTCCCATTGTCTTGACCGAGGGAGCGAAGAAAGCTGCTGCCCTTCTAACCGCAGGGTATGTGGCTGTTGGCTTGCCTTCCCACAATGGGGGATATAGGCTTGCTGGCTTTAGCGTCATTTCAAAGCATAAGTTAATCCCTGAGATTGAGTGGATAACAGACCGCGATATTATTGTTTGCCTTGACCAGGAAGAAAAACCCAAAGTAGCCGCATCTGTAGCGAGTAGCGTAGCTATCTATGCAAAACTATTGCGTGCAAATGGTTGTGTGGTGAGCGTTGCTGTTTGGGATGCTAGCCAAGCAAAAGGTATTGATGATTTGCTTGTCAACTACGGGCTAGAGCGTGTCGATCAAGTTTTAGGCAATACACAGAACTTTTCAAAATGGCAACTGCGGACATCCTTTAAGTTGTCGTTCACACCGAGTATTACAGTTGATAGCCGCTACTTGGGACAAGCTGTCAAGCCATCTGATATACCAGTTTTAGCTAGACTGCTTGGAATTAAATCGGTTAAAGGTACAGGGAAAACTTTCTTTATTGCATCGCAGGTAAGGGAGTCCCTTCGTGAAGGGAAGCCCGTTCTCATTATCACGCACCGGAGACAGTTGGGGAAAGCTTTAGCTAATGTTGTGGGGGTTGATTATGTTGAAGAAATTAAGGATTCAGAAACTGGAGGGATTTTAGGTTACGCCGTGTGCTTTGAATCCTTACACCCTAAAAGCCAAGCAAGGTTTAGCGCTGAAAACTGGACTAGCAATTGTACTGTAATTTTAGATGAGTGCGAACAAAGTCTGTGGTCTTTGCTAGATTCCGAAACGTGCGATCGTAATCGGATAGCAATCCTTAGGGAGTTTTCTAAACTAATCCAAAAGGTACTCAAGGAAGGGGGGGAAGGACGAGTTATTTTGTCCGATGCTGACTTAACAGATTTAACAATCAAAATGATTAAGAAATTAGCTGGCTGGGACATCCAACCATTCTTAATCGTCAATTCTTGGCGTCCATCCAAGGAAGATTGCTGGAAGGTGCATAGATACGGCGGATCTAATCCTGCTCAGATGTTTAAAGCACTGATTGAAGCTATCGCAAATGGGGAAAAGCCTATTGTCAGCACTGGCGGACAGGAAGCACAGTCAACATGGGGAACTATCGGACTTGAATCTAAGCTGAAAGAGTTGTTCCCTGAAAAGAAGATTTTAAGGATTGACGCTGAGACAGTCAGTGACCCTAAGCACGCAGCTTTCAACTGTATTGAAAATCTAAACCAGGTATTACCGGATTACGATATAGTTATTTGCAGTCCCGTCATTGAAACTGGTGTAAGTATAGAACTCGCTAAGCTTTATCCCGAAACACCGGAAAAACATTTTACTTCCGTGTGGGCGATCGCGCAGGGCGTGCAATCTATTAACTCTGTGCTGCAATCTATAGCCCGTGTACGCGAACCAATCCCTAGGCACATTTGGGCAAAAGACCGTGCAATGAATATGACCTTTAAGGGGAATGGTTCAACCAATCCTAGAGAGTTGTTCGCCACTGAAAACAAAGTGTTCCAATCTCAACTTGGCATATTACGCCAGAGTGGAATTATTTGGGAGGAAATTAACGAGGAAGACCCGCTAGACACAGATGCTTTTTTTAATTGTTACCTGGAAATGGCAGCAAGACACAATGCTGGTTGCTGGGATTATGCCAATGGGATTTTCGAGTACCTAACTTTAGAAGGACACACGGTTACGGATGTAGATTTTGAAGATTGCAAGGAAACCTATGAAGAGATGAAGGATAACCGTGATGAGAATTACTCTGAGAAATTGGACGCGATCGCATCACAAGAAGCTTTTGCATCTCAGGCTGACTACGAAAAATCTAAGAAATCACTTCAGAAAACAGTAGCGGATAGGGAAAAAGAGCGTAAATGGGAGATTGAACAACGTTATTTGACCCCATGCACACCAGAATTAACCAGGTTGGACGATAGCGGATGGTACAAGCCGCTACTGTTACACTATTACACCACCGTAGGACGCGAGTTCCTGAGTGACCGTGACTTAAATAAAATAGATGCAATGTTTGTTAGTGGCGAAGGGAAATTATGGAAACCACAAATTAACCGTGTGTGCCTTGGCGTGCGAGTTGGTGCATTGGAAAAGCTAGGGATTGTCGATATTGTTAAGCTTTTGGGACAGGAAGTTACCAACAAGCACCCATTAATTGAGAACTTCTCAAACCTGCTCGACCAATACCCCACTCTGGCACACGACATTAAAAACATCCTTGGCGTGTCCATCAAACTTAAAAATAAGGATGATAAAAAGACTACGCCAATACAAAGGTTAAACGTCTTGTTGCAGGTTTTAGGGTTAACCACGCGATACACCAACAAAAAGGTAGGGGGGCGTGGTGAGCAAGATAAAGTTTACCAGCTTATCTGTTGTCCTACCAGAAAGTATGAAAAAGATGAAACCCCCCCGGTTGATGACGGTAGGACAGCAGTTTTTAAAAAATGGATTGAGCGCGATCGCGCCTCTAAGTCGGTAGTACACCCCAAAAAGTTAGAAATCAATCCTCATTTTGTATCAAAGCTTGATACGGTAGGACAGTTTTCTTATATATATTTATCTCTTTTAGGTTTAACTGTCCTACCGTCTACTGTACTACCGACTACTGAACTACCATCTACTGTCCTACCGTCTACAGAAACTTACGATTTCCCCATATCTTTAAATGGGGGAGGGAAAGCGAGGGAGGAACAGCCCGAAACCAACATTGAGGACTACATAGAATCAGTTAGGGGATTCTTGGGCGAACTACTTACCCCAGAGGAAGAGGAATCTATCAGAAGTAGCTGGAATAGGGAGGTTCACTCCGATGACCTAAAACCCGTACCACAAGTACCAGCTTAGGTCAGTTATCAGGGGGGGCATCTGCCCCCCACACCACAAAAAACTACAATGTAATTTTAAAGGATTAGATATGCACACACCACTACATTCAGCAATTCAGAGCGTGTTATATCGTCACAAGCACCAACCGAAATCTTTGCAACAACTGCAAACCGAGTTATCACGCCTGCAACACCAAGTTAGCCGTGTTGTGGCGCTACAGAAAGAGTGTATTAATTTAGAGCGTGCGACAACCCAAAGAATTAAGAGCGAACTGGAGCGCGATCGCACCTCTGGCGAGGTGGCACCACAGCAGCAACAGCAGTTAGAAGTCCAACAAATGAGTGTACAGGATTTATACCAACTTGCCCAACAGCCGGACAAGTTTTCCCAGTTCATTTGCGTGCATGAGCAAGAGTTAAAAAGCTTAGCATCCTAACAGTTAGCTTATCTAACTATCTGGTTACAAAACAAACCCCATGAAGCGCGTTAAGGTAGTCAGAAAATTCAGAAAATTCAGAAAAATAATTAAATAACCTAACAGTTAGCAAAACTAACTATTTTGCACTAAGGGAAAGCAATCAGACAAAAGAAATTGCGTCTAAGTCCCAAACAGCCCCTCCAGGATGAGCTACAAGGGGCTTGTTTTGTATCGCTGGTATGTTTGTACCTACGTTTTACACGGCTCCTTAAAAGCGATTCTCGCAGGGTAAGTATATTTGCTCACAGTAGGGATGGAGGTACGATCGCACTCACAAACACGGTTTACCCAGTCTAAAAATTACAAAAAATACAAAAATACCCTCAGCTGCAGGATACCTCTAAAATTAGCTATATTGCTTGTACAGTAAACACTTGAGGTAGTCGCCGGAGGTGCGATCGTACTTATCTTAACTGCTCTCTAAAGTCCGTGCAGTAAGCGTTTCGGGGATTTGGAGAGGTGAACCAGCTGCTAGCTAAGTTAATTACTGTGTTACCATGTGGTTATATAACAAATCACTATATTTATTTCGGCAGCTTATTGCTGGGTTTGGGAGCCAAAAACCCCTCTGACTATCCCCCACGTCAGAGGGGTTTTTGGTAAAATCATTTGAACAAAGATGAGCTTTTTTGACGCTTTTTGAATCAAAAAACACAACAAAAAATTAATCAATCATGATTACTGCGATCCGGGATGCTAGGGAAGCAACGTCCCCAGCATCCGTCAGGTGCGATCGCATTACACCAAGTTATCAAGTAAATCTGTCATCTCGCCCTGTACACGCTGGCGGTTGTCGTCGTACCGCATTAAAGTTTCTATCTTGGAGTGCCTGCTAAGTTTTTGTACTTTTCGCACGTTCCCCCCAGTGGAATCCAGGGCAGCAGTGATAGCACTGTGCCGTATCCGGTGCGGTGACATTTGCTTGGTGATGCCTGCTGCCTTGCACAATTTATCGAGAATCTTAAAAACGCCGTCCCCGCTTAATCGGTTTCCTGCTTTCCAGTTGTCTACACTAACAAACAGTGGTGAGTTTGGGGTAATGTTAGGGCGAGAATTTAAATAATCCACGATAGCTGTAACAGTGGACTCCCCCAAATCAATTGTTTCTTGTTGGTTCCCTTTGCCCTTCCCATAAATCTTAAGCGTTTTACTGTTGGGGTCAAAATCTGACACAGATAAATTAACTACTTCAGTTCTGCGTAGTGCATTGCCCCACAGTAAGCGCAACAAGGCGTAATTGCGCTTTCCTACAATATCAGCGCGATCGCACTGTGCCAAGATACTAGCAAAAGTTTTAACATCAATACCTGTTGTATCCCGATATTGAACGACCTTCTCACAGTCCACATCTTCTAGAGTGAAACTGCATATCCCCAGCTTTCTGCCCATCTTAGCCAGGGACTTGATAGCGGAGAGTCGTCGGTTGATGGTTGCCTCTGCTTTCTGCTCCCTCCTTAGTTCCGCCTTAAACTTCAGCACAACTTGTAGCGCTTGGTGCTGTGGTAGCTTGAGAAACGCCAAGATATTCTCTTTTGTTGGTTCCAAATTGAAAACTCCGAAGAATAAACGCACATCTGTAGCGTAGGCGCGTTTAGTTTGGTCACTTCGCTTATCTTCTAGCAGCAGCGCTAAAACATCAGGGTCATCGCTAAGCGCTTGAGTACAGTTACTTATAGCGGAGTAGAAGTGTGCTAAGTCGGATTCAATATGAGTTAGATTAGTCATTTAGGTATTGATAATGGCTGTTTACAATACCTTATACCTTTCTTGTCACCACTAACCGGACAGCAATCAACAAAACTTATCTAAATGGCGGCTTTTATAAGCTTATCTACTACCGTAACAAGAGGTTACAAGGATTACTACGTAGCACTGCGATCGCGGTCAGAAACTTAGTGTGCTAACTTTCAGCATTCTAAGTTCTAAAAGTGCGTGTCGCATTAACAAAACCGCGACACGCTGTATGCTACACGCGTGCTACCACTATGCAGCACGAGCATGGGCGTGCATGGAAGTGCATGAGAGTGCATGAGAGTGCTTATCAGTGCATGGGAGTTATTCTCAGTTTTCACTAAAGTTCCACCAGAAGTTCCACCAGAACTTCACACTGTTCTTATGTGATGGTCATGTGATTGGGTAAATGTAACACGTCTGTAGTATGCGTTTTTTGTGGGGGCATCACTTCCTGTTTTTATATAACTATATAAGGGAGTGATGCCCCCGCTACACTCTTTGTCAGCTAAGCGTTTCAGCCTTTTTTCGTCTAAGCAATTTTTATCCATTTTTTTATACTTTTTTAGTAGCACCGCCCCAGCTTCCGCCCCTCCCCTGTAATACAGATAACCACAAAAAAGCCCCTCCACAATGCGCGTGAAGGGGCTTTAATTTATTGGGTGGTACGATCGCACCTACGGTTTAGGCTATTTTGGTAACTTGTAACCCATCTGGTGTGTTTATCACACGAACTAAACCTTTTTGAATTAGGGGATAAATTACCCGTTCGCTAATGTTGCCAATCGGTAAATACTGGTTGGTGCTAAGTTGCTTGAGAAGTGTTTGGGTGTTCATAGTTTTGTGTAAGGTGGGGTGGTGTGGTGTGCGATCGCACCTAGAAAATGCAGTCAAGGTTGTCTGGTTCAGCCACCGCATAAGTTTTAATTGGCGCGTCACCAAGTTCGTAGATAAAACGTGAGTAATAATAATCGACTTCTTCCAGTTGCTCTGGAGATTGACAGAACTTTTTGATAAGCTCAGTTATTTCTTGCTTAGCCTTATTTCTGTCTGGAGTATTCTGGAATAAATTTCTCAAGCAGTTGTAAATAATATGCTCGTTGTAGAAAATGGTTAAGCAACTTAATTCAATCAATAAAGATTGCATCTCGCCGTAAGTTGTGGGCTGATTATACTGGTCTTGCTTCTGATGAATACAGCCGAACAATTGAAATCTCATTGTGTTGCTAACACGATAGTTAACATAAAACATCGGCAATAACTTTTCTGCAAGTGCCTCATCCCAGTTCAAAGAGCGCACGTAGCAGTGTGCAAAGAATTCAAGGATATCTTGAGGGATTTCTAAGTATTCAGGTTGTGTCTGCATTTTTGTTTCTCCTATTAGTAGTGTGGGGGTAGTAGATGCACCCCACGCTGCTTTTTATTTCTCAGCCAGTACATCGGCTAACATTTCAGCTTCTTCTAATAGCGCCAAAATGTCTTGAGCGTCCTGTTTGTGTGCGATGTCAGCAACAACAGACACGAAATCAACCAACTCATAGCCTTGTTCGAGCAATGGGAACAGAGTTTCTTTAAGTCTCGCTCTGTTGATGCGGCGTAATCTTTCTTCAGCAGTATCCTCCGCGTACTCCCTGTAACCTTTGGGGAGAGGTGCGATCGCACTTGTGTTGGTGCATCTAAACAACTTCTTGATATCAGTTACAGCACGAGTAACTAAGTTTTCAATAATCGAGGCGTGGTGGATAGAAGCGGTCATGTTTTTTGATTCCTGTCTAATGGTGTTGAAAATGAAGCGGACACACCCTGTAATCTCAATAAGAGATTGGAATTATCGTACAGCTAGCGTTTCACTAAGAGATAGCTGATAGCGTTTTACAGCAACTTGATGCTTACAGACCTGATTTCGCTTGCGGCAGTCCATGCAAGTGCATCTTTGGTTGCTAAACACGCGGTGTGGTTCAACTGTGTAATTGTTGTTGTTACTGGTGTTTAGTACTGTGTAGCGCTTGCCCTCTACAGCTATTACCTTGCACTCATCGGCTTTTTGTACACGCTGCTGAAGTCTGAGGTTGTTGAGTTCTTCTCGGAACCAATCACAATCAAAGGGGAGTTGTGCGCCGTTGTACAGATGCACCCAAAGAACGCTGGTTTCTTCGTGGACGTAAATCGTCCAGATGTCATTGGCAGCGATTGAAAAATCCTCACACAAGTTGATTACGGCTGCAATCATTCCTCTCTGGTGGTTGGTTAATGGCGATTTGCGTTGTGCTAAAGTTGTCATATTTTGAAAAAGATGATTTTGAATGAGTGCGATCGCGCTTACGCTTGGCGTTGGTGCGGTCGTCTTTTTGTTTGTGGTACTGCATCCCTGTTGAACGTGTGTTTTACGCTCGTGATACTAATCTAACACCTACTGTTCAACACGTGTTGAACAATGTGCCAGTTTGTCAATGTGGCACAATAGTAAAACATCTGTTCAACAGGATGATAGATTAGAAGTGTTGAACACTAGTAAAACAATGAGTGAGCACGTAGGTTTTAGATGTCCAGATGACCTTATAGCGGTCATCCAGCACCAAAGGGACGCTACAGGTAAAGGCAGAACAGAGGTTATAGTTGATATGCTTCGCTCCTCTTTTCCGTCTATTCTTATTAGCGATCGCGCCAAGTTACCCAACGAATCAGTTATTTATTTTGTATGGAACGGTCAACGGCTGTTGTACATTGGCAAAACAGTTAACTTGAGGCAGCGCATAAACTCACACCATAGACTTTTGCAGTTTGTAGGTGCAGGAGAGGATGTTAAGGTTAGCTGGTTGCCAGCAAGCGAAGAAAACTTGCTCGCTTTTGAATCCAGCTTGATTGAAGCGCTAGACCCGGAGTTGAATGGGGAAGAGGTTCCTTTGGAGCTAAAAACGGGCAACCCATTCTTTTCATGCAGAATCCCCCCAGATGTGCTGGGAGAGATTGAGGCTTATTTGGAACGCACTGGTAAGGGAAAAGCAGACTTTTTGATTGCTGCCTATCGACTAGTAATCGAACAAGATGCTTTGTCCACTAACAATGATGCTGATGTTGACGGCAAGATATCTCAGGCACTAGCTCCAGTGCTTAAGCGGATTGAGGAATTAGAGGGAAAGTTAGCAGCATAAAAGAACCGCCTCCTCAGATTGATGAAAGCAAGATAATCGCCTTGCGCGATCGCCATCTTGCAAACTTCCGTGCTGCTAAAGGGGGTGACAAGAAAGACCTTTATGAACAAAGGTTGAATCGGTTTATCCAGGAATTATTAAACGAGCAATAAGTTAACGCCATTAACTAGCATTGAATTATGGTTAATGGCGTTAATTTTTTATATGAAACTAATAGCTTTTAAGATTAGCGATGAACTAGCGCTAAAGCTAGGTGAATTGATAGGGGACGACAAAAGCATCTCATTAGTTGCTAGAGATATTCTTGAACAAACAATTATGGGCGAATCCCGCCCCCAGCCAGTTACGTGTAGCGAACTGCAAACATAAACGCTCAAAACTGCAAACAAGCCATTTTTGAAACCACATTAAATGCAAATAAGAGGGGTCTCAAAACCACATTAGGAGCAAATAAAACCACAATAAATGCAAACAAACCACATTAAGTGCAAATGAAACCACATTAAGTGCAAATAAGCTATAAAGCTTATGGAATAGTAGTTTCAGGTATTTTCTCTCTAAAAGCGTCCAAATTATAAGAACTTTTAAACCGGACACATATGT
>NZ_WJFC01000222.1 GCF_009725235.1 Scytonema sp. UIC 10036 | reverse complement strand
ATTAAGTGGGGTAATCGAAACTATAAGGGGGGATTAAGGGGGGTAATCGAAACGAATTTGGTATGAGACGGTGGTTGATTTGTTGGGTTTCGTACCTCAACCCAACCTACTCCTGCTCTGTATGTCTATTACGTCAACCCTAAGCTAACTGGTTCTTGTGCAAACCAATCCCCTGTATTTTGAATTTCCGTAAAGGGAATGCTAGCAGCAAAGCTTGGTGGTGTTTCAAAAGGTGTGGAAAAGCCTAGATTGTGTTTATTGTCAAGTACAACTTGTTCAATCAAATCAGCATTTTCAACCTGACTGATGATCGAGCCATCAAATCTTCCATCGCCCTCTGATGGGAGCCTATTTAGACCACCATTAAGCAGCCAATCACCCTTGTGGTAGTCTGTGTCACTACGACTTTCTTGGTCTGGGTTAGAGACATTTTTAACGAATGCTGTGTAACCCATCACAGACTGGGTTGTAGGGACGACAGATTCCGGTGTTGAGTTAGATGCAATCTGTGAAGAGCCTGGTATTCTGCTAATAGGGTTGCGATCGCCACTTCCAAAATTTTGGACCCAGTGATTGTTAAAAAAACCAGTGCCAATTTCGGTAAAGTTAGCGTTAAGGATATTCGCTCTGTGTCCACTGCTGTTCATCCAACCTTGAACAACCTGTTGTGGTGTTCGTTGACCTTTGGCGATGTTCTCGCCTACTCTTTGAGCTTCATAGCCTATTGCCTTTAGTCTGTCCCACGGTTTTGAGCCATCTGGTGCTGTGTGGCTAAAGAATTTACCGTTGGACATATCTTCAGCATATTTGTCTGCAACATAATTTAGCTCGGCATTTGCTTTCAGAGGTTTAAGCCCTTTCTTGGTGCGTTCTTGGTTCGTAAGTTCAATGACCTGCTGTTCAAATGTCAAGTTTGATGCCATGAATCCTTCCTCTTAGAGATTTGTTCGTTTGGATTCAGCAGGGATTAAGCTATACACATTCACTTTGCATGACAAAACTCTGTGAAAAGGGCACCTTACCCTTCCACTGCATGCTAATTTAGATGTGGAACAGCTTAACAATTCTGCTGCAACGTTTGGTAGAAGCAAACCTGTAGAGGGCTGGTGAAAAGTGAGTCAACATCTCACTGTAAACATTGGCTGTGGTAAACGACTTTTATCCCTGTTATCAACTGGCGGAGGTGAAAGCACTTCACCTCTGGGGTTCACCATGAGCCTTGTTTTTCTCGATTGACAGTCTAACATAATTTATCAGCAAAAGTTTATTTTTTTCAATTTCGCAGCGCAAAAATCAGTCCACAACAGCACTCAGCTTGTTGTTGGACTCTAACGAACGCTATTTTTCTCAATAGGCGCATCAGGAAATCGGCTCCATTCATTCCACGAACCATAATAATTCCGCACATGCGGATAGCCCAATAAGTACTTTAAAACAAAGCAAGTGTGTGCCGATCGCGCTCCAACAGCACAATATGCGATCGCTTCCTTATCTACAGTAATACCTTTACTGTGATAAAGCGCCAGCAATTCCTCAACTGATTTGAACGTTCCATCCTCATTTAAAGCAAGTTCATAGGGGATATGTATCGCACCAGGAATGTGTCCTGTACGTTCGTCTCCTACCGGAGGTTTAATGTTGAACCATTCCCCGCTATACTCTTGAGGCGATCGCACATCAATTAACACGCAATCTTTCCTGTCCATGGCTTGGCGTACATCCTCATAAATCACCCGCAAATCTACATCAACGGTTTGCACCGAGTATTGAGTTGGTGTCACTGTTGGCTGCTCCGTTGTCAGTAAACCTCCTTCTGCTACCCATTTCTGGCGATCGCCGTTCAGGACGCGCACATCTTGATGACCGAAAACTTTCAATAACCAGAAGAGGGCGGCTCCAATCGCAGGGTGTTCCCCATACACAATCACAGTGCTGTTGTTGGTTATACCAGAACGCCCGAGCAATCTTTCTATACAAGCCGGATCGAAATTAGTGCGATCGTCAGGAAGCATGAGTTCGGTGAACGCGTTCCAAAATATTGCACCGGGAATGTGTCCGTTCTTGTAGGTATCAGGATTGATACCCCCTTCAATCAAGCATACATTGGGGTTGCTCAATTGCTCAGCAACCCATTGAGTATCAACAAGTACTTCAGGATGTGCGTAATTAAACATGAAGCTTTTCCTTTGCTCGATCGGGATTACAAAAATCTAAAGTTTATAGTAGGAATAACCATAAACTATGCCCAGTCCTCGAACGAGTACAATTTGCAGCACATCAAGGCAAACTCTGTGCAATCTTTATTTCAAGCGATCGCTACAATAACTCAAAGACCAACTGAGCGATCGCATAGCAGGCAACGAGAACCATACTGAATTATCCATCCACCCAGGAGAAAAAAAAGCTATCCCTTGTAGTATTGTGATGAGTAGAGTCGTTTTTGGATCTGAGTTATTCTCAAATTCCAACAGTCGGTGGAAGGTAAGGCAAGCTACTCAAGTATGGAAGCAGCGTTGCAAGATTTAGATGCAGGCATTAAAGCATATATGGACGAAAACGGTATTTAAAAAAGAAAGTGAATTGAGAGTTTTCTCATACCACAATCGGTGCAGCGATCGCACTCCAACGCTTGCCTGACGAATTCAATTGAAAAGCTTCAGTTTGCTTTTGAATGTTTATTCTCTCTCAAACTGCTGTTTCTCCAGCTGGGAAATATCCTTCATTGAGTTTTGTAACCATTCTTGAATAGCTGGCTCCCATCCCTGCGTAAATTCAGTTGTTAACCAGGTATCTACGATTTCTTTAGCGACTTCAGGCTTGGTAATCAAACCTCCTAAAGTGAGAACATTAGAGTTATTGATAGAACGCGATTTTTCCGCCGCGTTGCTGTTCTCGCATACAGCTGCATAAACCCCAGGATATTTATTGGCAATAATCGCCATTCCCATACCAGTGCCACAAACCAAAATTCCCCAAGCGGCTTGTTGGTTCCCTATTCTTTGAGCAACTAAAGCTGCCGTCTCGTAGTAAGGGATCTCCATCGTGCGATCGCTTACCCCCATATCTTCAACTTCTATTCCTTTATCCAACAGATACTCTTTGATAACTTCTTTGAGGTCAAATCCATAGAAATCTGCACCTAATATAATCTTCATAAGTCTGCTCAACTCGCGCTTCTAGGCTTAGTATTGTACTCTCTTAACCTATTGCCAAAAAATAGTTTTCCATATATTCTGGCACGAGTTACGGCTGTGCGATAAGCGCTCGACTCGTTGTAACTTGAACGAGATGATGGCAGTAACTGCCACGATGTGCTTCAACAAGGGCACTGCTACGATGTGCTTCCACCCAGGAAGAAAAGTAGAAAATTCCAGAAGATGACTACTATTATACACCAGATTTTCTATCAGACTTGTTGTCTAGTTTATCACTCTGACAACTGGCGATCGCAATAGCTTTGCTTGACTTGAATATCATCTTGCAACAAAAGCTTACCCTTTTCCTTGCTACCACACTTAAGGAGAAAACACCGTATTGATTCAAGTCTTTTATACCGTTTTCATGACCAACCTAGCTGGTCAATCCATTTACTTAAATCAAAATCTGTCTCCATTACCACTTGGGTATGAGCTTTTTACTTAAATTGCATCTAGACATTTCAGCAACTGTTTTTCCCGAAAAACGTCAGTAGCGTTCATTTTCTTCTACTTACTGCCACCAACTGCTTCCATTCAATTTGGCTTAGAATCGCTCAACCCCTCACCTGGACTAACATTTAACTCTTTAATTTCCTGTATCAATTCTTACATTCTTCTCAGAAACTTTGAGATTTTTTTCATCTCTTGTACTATATAGTTTCCGGCGTTTAGTAATCTTGTACTCATTTGACTGTCATTGTTGCTTCCTTTTTCAGTATGCAAGCAACGCCTCAATGCTCAATTTTTATGAAGTTTCAATCCCGTTGCTGGGAATCGCTAAGTTTCAAGTTGTAGAATCAGATTTGTAACTTGAACCACTTGATGGCAGTAACTGCCACGATGTGCTTCCACAAGGGCACTGCCATGATGTGCTTCCATTTTGTCAGCAAAGTAGAAAAACATGGAAGATAGTAAATATTATACACAATGTTTTCCAAAGATTTTATTGTGTAATTTGTAACCTGCGGAGATTTCGGAGCATAAATCAGGAAAGTATCTGTACAAATCTTTTGAGTCATAGCCAAGTTGAAATGCAAGCTGCTTTAAAGACTGAGGTGGGTTTGATTCTTGATGCTGCTCTAAAAATTCTCGTACCTTGGGAGCATCAAATGGACGATTAGTTTTAAAGTATTGTTCGGATAATGGTAATTCTTTAAAAACTATAGGATTATCCAGATTGAGTTTACCTAAATAAATATCAATTAAAGAGATAGATAGTCGGTAGCATACACGTAAGAGTTTATCGAGTTGGGGTAATGCGTTACCAAGACGCCAATCTCTTGGGACAGTTGAACTTAAATACATTTGTTCTGCAAAAGCTTTAGCATTACCTTGAGTCGCAACTTCAATACACTTATCTATAGCAAGAGCTACATATTCTCGCAAAGGTGGTTCAATTAAATAGGGAGCTTGAGCGATTAATGAACCAAGCTGTTGTGCAATAAAGTTTTGCCATTCTATATCTTGGCACCTCAAAAGGTGCGATTCAATCGTTGAACAACTTATGCCTAACCAGGAATGGCATCTACAACAAAATCCATTTTTAGTATTCCAAGCCAATACATAAATATTGTGACCGCAATTTGGACAAGAATTCATCAAGGGATATTTGTGTATTGGACAAATTTTAACTGCGGATACACACCAAATTAATGGTTCGTATATCGGCAGTCCTTTCTGGCTAGATTCCGAGTAACATAATGGACACCAAGCTTTATATTTACGTAATAAATTTCTCGTTGATAAAACGGGTGACCAGGAGATTAATGTTAAATATTTTAAGTTGGGTTGTTGAGTGAGTTTTTGTAAGACTAATACAGGTTCAAGTGCCATAGTTCCAGTTCCGTTCCATGCACCTGTCTGGTTAAAAAAGATGTGAAAAAATCTCTGGGATAAACTATCTGGATTCGGTCCGGGGTAACGGCTAATGAAAGGAGCTAATTCCTGAGCCAGTAAGATTCCTGTAGGAACTTGATGAACTGCAGCTAAACGTGTGATGTAGCTGGTAAAACTTTCAGTTAGTGGTGTGCCTAATAATAATGGTTGTAACGGATATAAATGACTACGTTGTGGCACATTTAATTGTTGGATCAACTCCGGCCACTGTAAATTCAATTGATTAAAGAGCATTTTCACCTCCTCCAACAATATCCCTGTTCAAATTCCGCTCACCAGGACGACGTTTCTTTTTCTGATTTTTGCCTTCTGCACTTGTGGATAAATTCTGATTACTTGGTTGAGCATGAATATTTAGATTTTGGCTAGAACTAACTACTAAGCCTAAAGATGAACGGAGTTTTTCTACTTGATTCTCGCCAGACAATAAAATATTCTCGCCCTCAATTGCTTCCGTTAACATTCGCACAGATTTAGAGACGGCAGGTGCATAAGTTTGTAAGTGCTTTTCACTTAAAGAGTTTGAGGATTCAGATAAAGCTTTTCTCAGGGACTGTGTGAGCCAATCTTTAACTATTCCTACACAGCCAATACTCCGCTCATAAAAGTAATCCCAGCGTTTTTCCAAATCAGGAGTTTCAGGTATTGGCATTGCAACTGAAAAACTTTTTAATACTCTTTGAAAATCTTTTATATCTTCTGGGTTCTCACTTTTATAGCTCGGATTCTTCTTTCTTTGCTTGGGCAACAATCCTAAATATCCACATCCATATTGCTCTTCCGCAACCCGCCAACTTCTTACCCATCGGTAAAAAGTTCTCTCTGGTACTTCTGTAAAATCTGCTTTTTCACCTTGTAAGTAACCAGATATAACTAAATAACGTCTTGACGCTTCTCTACAATCATCAACTGATGCATATTTTAAATATTCATATATATCTTTTGATAT
Source organism: Scytonema sp. UIC 10036 (assembly GCF_009725235.1). Next base: position 15,760 of record NZ_WJFC01000222.1, on the reverse strand, counting down.
TTGACTATCGCATAAGGCTTGAAATTTATCTTGCTCAATTAGTTTTATCCATTCTTGATTTGGTAATGAAATTATTTGTGACGACTCTGACAGTAATGATATATTTGTTTCTCCTATATTTATTACGTGCCATATCTGCCCATCCCATATCCCACTTGCTCCAACATGACTTAAATCCACAACTTTTCTTGGACTCCATGCTTCATCATTCTTGCATAGGCTTAACGCATTGGCAGTTTCTCTGTTTATAAACACACCTATTCTTTCTGGCTCTGTACTCAGAGAAAATGATTCTAAGTCAACAAATACTGTCTGGTCTGCTATTAATTTATAGATCGAGTCCGCATTAATCCCTTTTTCTAGTAACTCTGATAATTTTATGCCCGGACTTCTGGAAATTATTTGAATGACTTCTACTATATCTCCTGTTGGTACTTCTAGATTAACTCCTAAATAATCTGATAAAAAATAGAGATTTCTTTGCTTTTTCCAATGAATTTCTTTCTCTGACCAAATAATATAATAGAATCCTAAATTTTTGGCAAATTCTTCTCCAGGAGGGCATCGCCATTTCCCATTACTATCTAACTGGTAACGAGCGGGCATTTTTGATGCTAAAACTTCCAGTTCTGATGCTGTTTTACATTCTGACCACCCTGCACTCTTACTCCTAATTACAAAAAAGTCTGGTGTATGTAGTACTCCTATTTGTCTTCCATTTAAACAAGAGTATTGCAGCTTGATTTTTGGGGGTTGGTCGTAATATTCCAATACATCCGGGTCATATTCCATCTCATATATCAATGCCAATTCGTTGCGGTGACTCTCGAATAAAGTAATACAAAGAAAAAGTCAACAACAACAAAATTTAGGAGCTTTTTTGAGAACGTCGTATTAAGTTAAAGTCATGCTATATGATTTCCTATACAACGTAAAAATGAGACTTTCACTTCAAAAAGGAATTGACCCTTACACAGAACAAACTGTATGGGTGATGTTGGATGAAGACTATCAAGTGGTTGAACCTGTTCAACGGTACCTAACCTATCTCACCAGTTCTAAATCTCCCAATACAGTTGAGACATACGGCTACGCACTAAAAGCTTGGTGGGAGTTTCTAGCACTGAAGAACCTTGACTGGGTTAATGTTGAGCTTTCTGACCTAGAAGATTTTGCCTACTTTCTGCACGTGGGAGAACCCAGTAAAATTGTCAGGTTGCAAGCAGTTCAAGCTAAACGGACACAGAGAAGCATTAACATCGTTATTACCGTCGTCACTAACTTTTATGAATACCATTTAGCGAATAAAACTATTGACTCTAAGCATTTTGACCAATGGATAATTACAAAGGGAACAACTCGAAAAGGACTTCTACAAGGAATCGCTAAATCCAAGCCAACCCGCCAGAAATTGGTCAAGCTCAAAGAGCCGAAGATATTTCCTGGTTGTTTAATGGATGAACAAATAAAAACCTTGGTAAATAATTGTCATCGATTACGAGACAAACTAATTATATTAATGCTCAATAGTACGGGAATGAGAAAAGGAGAGCTTTTAGGATTATGTCATGAAGATATCGGAGACTTTGACGACCATACAATTCAAGTAGTACAACGTCAAAATCACTCTAATGGAGCAAGAGTAAAAGGTCAAGAAAGAGTTATTCCTGTCCCAAAAGAGTTATTGATTCTTTACAACGATTACCTAATTCATGAATATCCCGATAAAAATTCTGATTACGTATTTGTCAACATTTGGTCAGGAAATATCGGCGCACCGATGAATTTGAGGGTACTCAACACCATGTTTTCTCGATTGTCAAAAAAGACAGGAATTAAAGTTTATCCACACCTAATGAGGCATTCGTTCGCTACGCGAATCTTGAAAGCAGGCATGAATGTTGATAGAGTAAAATATCTGTTAGGGCACACTTCAGTACAGACCACCTTAGATATTTATTCTCACATAATTGATGAGAACGATTTGTTAAAAGTGATTGAGATTGAGGAAGAAAAAGGTGAATGAACTTGAGCCGTTATCGGATTATCAATTTTTTGTTCAGAATCAAGAGGCGAAATTACTTTTAGCTAACCCTTTACTAAAAAAGGATCTTTGGCACACAATTGATGATTTGGGACTAAGAGTTAACCCACATAGTAAAAAATTAACATTAAACTTTGAAAACCTCCTGCCAGATTGGTTAAAAATACTAGTAAAATTTTACATACTAACAAAAACTCGTCAAAACTTAACCCCTCAATATCTCGCGCATAAAATCAGTCATTTGAACAGATTTTCTAGATTTTTAACTCAAAAATCAGTTGAGACATCTGAGCAAATTAACCCTCAAATTTTTCAAGAGTTTGACGATTACCTACAGACTCTTAACTTAGCTAAAAGAACAATTTCATGCCACTATATAACTTTGGGTGATTTTTTTGATGTTTGTCGATTATCAGGATGGTTAGATGTTAGTACATACTGGTTTCAAGGAAAACGTTTGCCAATGAGAGGTCCGAAAAATGATGAGATTGAATATATTCCTGAAGAAGTTTGGAATCAATTAGAACAGAATCTACATTTTCTTCCAGAACCCATACAAAGGATGGTAATAATTATTAAAACCACAGGAATCAGAGTCGGGGAGCTTCTCAACTTACCTCTTGATTGTTTGAGAAAACGAGGTACACAATGGCGTTTGCGTTTTACAACTGAAAAATATAGAACTATTGACGAGATGCCAATTATTCCAGAGTTGGCAATTATTATCAAAGAGCAACAAAAATATATAAGACATCACTTTAAAAACGACTACGAGCAATTATTTTGTAGTAATCGAGGCAATAGACATGGTTTTATGCCAGCGCCAAGAGTGATGAGTTTAAGTACTTTTAACCAATGGTTGAATAAGTTGGCTTCCGAATCTAAAATTACTTCAAATAATGGTGAAATTTGGCATTTTGCTTCACATCAGTTCCGTCGTACAGTTGGTACAGTTCTTACAAATGCAGGCATCAGAGATTTAATTATTCAAAAATATCTTAGACATCGTTCCCCTGATATGCAGCGACATTATAAACATCTTCTCAAACAAGTTTTGAGTAACGAATATGAAGAGTTAATGAAATCAAAAAAGTATGTCGATATATCAGGTCAAGTAGTTTTGGAACATCAACCTCAGAATGCTATTACAGAATTGATGCGCCGTAAGATGTACCAAATTACAACACAGTATGGTGAGTGTCATCGTCCAGTAATCAAATCGCCTTGTCAAACAGTCAATGCTTGTTGGCGATGTGAACATTGGCGAACTTCGACTGATGATTTACCTAATTTAGTAGAAGATTTAAAGCAAGTAGAATCAGAACTTAAGCTGGCCGACCAATTGGGGATGGTTAAACAAAAACAAGGTTTAGAAATAGATTTTCAGAATTTGTCAGTGAGAATTAAAGGGTTAAAGGTAACTAATGGTAGAAATTAACTGGAAACAAGATTACCTCAAAGAATTCATGTGTCCTGCTTGTTCACTTCCCGGTATGAATTTAGCTGGAAAATATAAAAATAAACAACTTTTTCGCTGTCCTAAGTGTGGGAAACATGAAAGCCAATTTTATACATTAAAAACTTATGAACTCAAATCAAAAATAAATTGGCGTCGAGATTACAGCGTAGGAGAATTTGCTTGTCCCAACCCCGCTTGTAATGCTAGAAGTGTATTTCCAATTGGACGTAACTCCAGTAAACAAGAGTTTATTTGTCAAGTTTGTAAAGCTTCTACATTTGAATCGATTGATATCAGCAATAGTAATATTAGCCGCTTTTCTGGAAGTTTACCCCCTGTCAAGCCATTTAACTTTGATGATAATTTGTGGGATTTAAGGGCAATTAACCCAAAACAGGTGATTAAGCGCTCTCAATATATTGTTAACTTTGATTCATTAGCTATGGATTGGTTTATCCATTTAGCCAAGCAATATATTCACCATTTATGTAAATCTCAAAAATCCGACTCAGGTATTCAACAGCGTTTAGTGGGATTGCGAAAATTTTCTCATTATCTTGACGAGAAAAATATCACCAATATTTCTCAAATCAACCGAGAAACTGTTTTTGACTTTGTAGATTGGTTAAAAAGTAAAAAAGTAGGAAAAAGTTCTATCAAAGATAGATTAGGCGATTTACGAAGCTTTTTTATGTTTGGCAACCAAAGAAACTTATTTAATGTCAGCCAAGATATTATTCGTGACACTGACTTCCCCAAAAATTATAAACAGAATACAGACCCTTTAACTAATACTGTTCGAGAACAAATTGAATCTAACCTACATAAACTTCCCGACACAATTGCTCGGATGTGGATTATAGCGATGTTTACTGCCATGCGTTGTAGTGAGTTGGCTTTTTTAAAAAAAGATTGTTTAGTGCAAGAAGGTGAACATTGGAAAATTATTTGGCAACGTCCTAAAACTAATGACTGGCATGAAGTTCCGATTACCAGAACAATTGCAAAAGTTGTTTTTGAACAGCAAGAATATATTGAAAATCTCTGGGGTGAATCATGGGAGTATTTATTTTGTCACTATCAAAATGTATCTCAAACAGACATATCTCAACCAAAACTGAAACCTGTAAAGAAAGTAATCTTAATTCCGAGTCCACTACAAAAAGCTATCAATTGTCTTATCAGTGTTCTTGATATTAGGGATGAGAATGGAAAACTAGTTTCCTTCAGCCCTAAACTACTTCGCTCTACTCGTCTGACTCAACTATTTGAACAGGGACATGATTTAGCAATAGTTAGTGCATGGGCTGGACATAGACATCTAGCTACTACCAGCACTTACTACACTCATGTTAGTTGTGAGTTGATTGAAAAAGAAGCAGGGCACATTCAAAAAGCCTTATTCAATATAGAGGGAAAACCTCTTTACTATGAATCGATGCCTAAGTCCTTTTGGGAGAATCCACGCGCTCATCAATTAGAGTTAGAAGGCAACCATATTAATACTCCTATTTATGGTTATTGTGGACTCCCTTTAGACCAGCGCTGCAATAAATTTAGAGCTTGCTACACTTGTAGCCATTTTGTTGCTACTGCTGACAAATTACATACCTACATCAAGCTTCGCGACTTGCTGAGAGCGAAAGAATCAACAGCCCTGATCCAGGGACATGATGTATTAGTTGAGCAATTTGCGCGACAAGCTGACCAAATAGACAAAATTATTGCTAGCTTACAGGAGAAAGTATGAGTCATTCCAACACTAAAGAAGCTCGAATTAAAACTCTTACTGCTACCCAATTAGCCCGGAAGCAAGACACATTAGAAAAAGTGAATAAAGCCATTGAACGCTTACAAAAAATTGGGGCGAAAATCAACTTCCAAACTATTGCAAAAGAAGCCAATGTTAGTGTTCCATATTTATATAAATATCCCGAACTCAAAGCACATATAGCTCAATTACGTAACCAGCAGTCCTCAATGCCATCAAGCCCAACTGTGCGACCTCCTGTTACTGCCAAAGCTCATTCTCAAGTGATTGAACGCCTAAAAAAACGGATTTACGAATTAGAGAAAGAGCGTGCGGAACTTAAACGTAAAAATGAAGCTGTCTTCAGGACAAGTTTATAGAACTCATTCTTTAATTGAGCAAGTTGAACGTCAAAAAGAAATTATAGAGACTTTAGAAAATCGCTTAAAATCAGTAAGTCAACCAACAAATGATAGTAAAGTAATTCCCTTGACTCAAAAATCACAAATTGTCAGTGACTGTATATTATATGAACTAGATAAAATCGGAATAAAACTTAATAATAATTTAACCAAATTAATCAACGCTGCTACAGAGTTAGCTGTTTTAGCCGCTATTGAGTATTATAAATATGAACAAGAGCGAATAAATATTGATAACCCTGGTGGGTGGTTAGCGAGTGCAATCAAGGAACGTTGGAAAAAAACCGATAATTTACAGCACTCCCACTCGCCAGAAAAACTTTCAAAACAACCAGAAATTTTTTCCAGAAACGCCACGCTATTGGATAGAGAGTTTGCATCCCGAGAAGAACTTGTAAATATTAGTACTATATTTGACGTTAAAGCAGATGACTGATAAATTACCTCCACAAAATATTGAAGCAGAAGAAAGCGTACTTGCTAGTTGCTTATTAGATTCAGATGCTCTAGCCAAAATTGTTGATATTTTGACACCAGAAAAATTCTATGTTTCTGCTCACCAGCAAATTTATCGAGCAATTTTAGAATTGTACCGCCAAAATCAACCCACTGATTTATTAACAGTAACTAGCTGGCTTCATGACCAGAAGCTGCTAACTAAAGTTGGCGGTAGAAGTCAGCTAAGTAAATTGGTGGATAGAAAAGTCTCGACAGTAAATATAGACCACACAGCACTTTTGATTTTAGCTCAATACCAACGTCGGCAGCTAATTAAGGTTGGTAACGAAATTCTTGAGTTGGGCTATGATGTGACAAAAGAAATTAAAGAAGTATTAGAACAGTCAATGCCTTATGTTGCCACCGTTGTATACATTATGTATTACATAACTCGAACTGAATCACCACACCCATTTTTTTACTTGGGTATCGCCCGACAACATTTCCCACCTTTCCCCTTACCCGTCTTGACGGTGGAGAACTACGTATCGTTTGAATCATTGTATATTGTTGTGGTGACAACTCAATTGATGCCGACCACTCATTAAACTCTGATTCTGTCAGCATTTCTACCTCGGTACGCAATTTTTACTTCATTGCATACTTCTATTCAATCGAATCTTTTTCCTGGAAAATTTAAGAACCATTAATTTTCTTCTACTTGCTGCCACCAACTGCTTCAAAGAAAATTTGGCTTATAATCAATAAAACCCTTGCTTAGACTATTATCCAGCTTTTTCGTATAGAGTATTAATTCATACCTTTTTCTCCAGAAATCCCATAATTCTTAAAGCTTTTGTACTATGGGATTTTAGTACAACAGCCCACTATGTACTCATTTATCTGTCATCAACGCTTCCGTCTTTAGGATGCTCCCAACTAGAATCGCCTCAATACTCAATGATGTAAAACTTTAAAACCATTGCTATGCAACGCTTTTAGCTGTTTGTCATTTGATTACATACTTACTGCCATTTTGCTGCTTCCATTCTTATACTTACTGCCATCCACTGCTTCCGTGATTGTCATAATCGCCTCAGAAGGCTCAACGTCATCATCAGCATTTCAAGCTTTTTTACTGCCATCAACTGCTTCCACTTTACTGCCATCCCCTGGGTAAAGTGACAAGATTGACTGAGCGCTTTCAGTTTGAGTTTCAATCCCGTTGCCGGGAATCGCTAAGTTTCAAGGTTAAACCAGGTACTCGCATTGGAGAAGTAGGTTCTGTTTCAATCCCGTTGCCGGGAATCGCTAAGTTTCAAGGATATAATTCCACGTATTGATTGACAATGCATCTGGTTTCAATCCCGTTGCCGGGAATCGCTAAGTTTCAAGTTGAAACTGACCAGGGGCCACGAAACACTAGCAAGTGTTTCAATCCCGTTGCCGGGAATCGCTAAGTTTCAAGAATTCAATTCCTCCTCCTTCTATATCGATCGCTTGTCCGTTTCAATCCCGTTGCCGGGAATCGCTAAGTTTCAAGGTAAAATATTTTATATATATGCGGTTTGATTTTTATGTTTCAATCCCGTTGCCGGGAATCGCTAAGTTTCAAGGCCGCCATCTGAAACCCTTACAGAGCAAGGATTCTACAAGCCGTTTTGGCAGAACGAAAAAATGACCTCATTTCCGGCTCGCTTATTGACACATACTATCAATAGGGCCAAACTTCAAAACGCTGTAACTATTAACTTGTCTAGGTTCTGGCGTTTTTGGCAGAACCCCCCTGGTTTTAGCCCCCGCTTCGGTCTGCCAAACATCAATCTAGTAACATTATAGACGGACTACATCCTAACGTCCAGAATCGGTTAGATATCTTCATGTTAATTGTACCGCTGTGGTAAGGCATCGCCCGTGCTCGTGCGATGCTCCCACTTCAGCCAAGGCGACGGTCATCTTGATTCTTAGATTAAGTACTTCTGTTATTCATTGTCACCAGTCTTTCTACTGAATTCACTGTGAAGATTCAACCCACGACCATAGCATAGCCGTTATGGCTTTGCAATTGTCAAAAGAACTGTTATGTCTTATGCCAGTTGACCCTTCTTGTACAACACTGACCGATGTAAACCTGACCTCAAGCGATCGCCAAGCATTTTGTAGTCTAAGATACTTTTTAATCTCCAATCCTTTAACCTGCAGACCACTTTCATCATTTCATTTTTTGAACCCTAAGAGAGTAGCATAAGCATTCATTAGATTACAGGTATTTTGAGCTACATTTACTTACGTAAGCGCGATTAGCGTTCGCGAAGTGTCCGGGAGGCAATTGCTCTTTGGGAAAAACTTTTTGGTTTACTGTTATTAGACAAAAGTGTTTCATTCTAGTCTAAAAATGTTGCGAATTAAGCATTGACTAATAATTGATTTACTAAGATTATTACTTGGAGTTAAAATTTATTATTCTGACTTTAATAGTTCTACGTAGTCCCAAAAATTTCGTTATTACAGAAAAATTAAATTTTATTATTTTTTTGAATATTTTTTAAAAATTTGAGAAATAAACCTCTGATTTATCACCCAAATTTTCGCTCGTATTTCTAAGATAAAAATTATATTGAAGTAACGATACTAGTTACCTTCTGGTACTTTCACATACCAAAACAATACAAGGAGAAATTATGGCTAGAATAGAAATAACTGGATTACAATCGAGCGAAAGTAATTTTACTAGGTCTGAATTATCTGTTAAGGGTTCAGAACTACTCTTTAACACTGAAAGCTATCTTGAAGAATTGACAGATTATGAGGATTTGCAAGATATACGTGGTGGAATAACACCAGCCATAGCTCTAAGTTTTGCCGCAGGCTATGTGTATGGTCGTTATATAGCCTGATAAATTAGAGTAAATAGGAAAATATTTCGGAAAACGTACTTATTTATTGATTTATTTCCAATTCAAGAATAAGGTACATTTTACTCATTTATAGAAAGTCGTTTGTGTAACATCTTCACAAACGATTCTGTTTTTTCTAAACTTAGTTAATAATTCAAAACATCCTAGCACGAGTTACGGGAGCGCGATCGCTCAAATCTTCAGCAAAGGATGTCTCCGCACCAATGGATTTCCGGATGCGGTTGGGTTCCACTGCACGGTCATCTTGTGCCCTGGCAATTTTATAATAGTGCTGTCCCACTTTGCCAAAGTGCTGGGTTAATTCCGAGAGCGATCGCCTGACTAGGTTGCGCGATCGAGCTAATTTGGAAGATGCAGCGCTTAATATTCAGAATCTTTGAATGGATGCGGCTTTATGCCCACAAATTTACAACCAGGGGATCGCTTTATAGATGCCTTTCTGCCAAATCACAAAAACGAACTGGTAAAGCTTTCCGATTTCACTCAGCCCAGCCTGATGGATCGTCACATGGGTTTTACTGACGGTTATCCGTTGATTGTTGTCTTCTATCGAGGCTTCTTTTGTCCGAGAGATCGAGAACAACTTTCCCAGTTGGTACAATTTCAAAGTGAATTGGCAGTCAATTACGGCTCATTGGTAACAATTAGTGTGGACTCACCTCTAGTACAAGCTGCTTTTCGGGCAGGATTGGGAGCGCAATGGTCATTTCTGTGTGACGAAAAACGAGAACTGATTAAGCAAATTAATATTTTGGATAGCACGGAAGGCGAGTATGCCTATCGCGCTCAACCTTATACCTTTATTTTGCATCCCGATTTAACTATCTACAAAATTTACAATGGTTGGTTTTTTGTCGGGAGACCAACACTTGAAGAATTGCGGCACGATTTGCGGACAATTATGGAGACGCGATCGGATTACCGATACGAAGCTTATGATACCGACGAAGCCAAACAAGTTCGCATTCCCCAGCAAGAATGGTTGAATGGGGGACCACCATTGGGAGCTAATGGACGAACTGTGGTGCAAGGTGTTGTCCGTTGGTTCGATCTCAAAACGGGCAATGGCGCGATTGCCAGAAATGACGGTGGTGAAGATGTCTTCTTCAACTTCACTGCTATTCCAGGAGAAGGTTACCGCACCATATCAGCTGGTACGTCTGTCAAATTTGAGTTAGCACAAAGTCAGGAGGGTTGGGTAGCTCGTAACGTGCGGTCAATATAGAGCATAGCAAGACTGAGAGAAAAAATTCACTTCAGAAATGCAATCGCTCTTTTCAAAGAGCATAATTTACCATCACCTTAAATATTTTCTTTCCTTCTGCTCCCCGCAACAAGGTCATGCCTTTGCCTCCTGCATAGCTGCCTTCTTCAAGATTCAAATTCCTCTTTCATAAAGAATCTAAAACTCAATCCCCTTTGCTTATGATTAACACCTCCACAGCTAAAAGCTATAGAGGCGCTAAGTTGTTTTATATTCAGGGTCTTTATATAAGCTAACCCCGTTTGAATGAAAAATTTAAGCTTCTATTTAGATTCTCATCTAATCAGTATTTTCTAAAGAAACTTAATAATTTCTTTAGAATTTAGAAGATTTTTATCATTTTTCGGGCAAATGTTAAGTTTCTTTAATGTTTCTTCACTATTTGCTATAATCTAATTAGATAGCAATCTAATTAGGATTGCAAGGAAGGCAACAGAATATGCAAAAGCACGGTGTTTCACTGGCAGAAGCAGCAAGACGTTTAGGCATGAGTCAGAGCGCTTTGTATGTGGCTGTGCAAAAAGGACAAATCCTTACCTTAAGGAGAGGAGGGAGAACTGTAGTTCTTCAAGGATCGTTAACAGATTATCAAGTCAGGCAGCGCCCTAACTCCCCTTACAGACTGTAAATATTCCTGGGCGAAATGTCGCATCAATGCAGTTTTCAAGTATCCTTCAGCGCTCAGTGTATGAGTTTCTCACACTGGGCGCTTTTTTACTGCTACAGCGCCATTACAGAAATCATAACAAGCCAGTTTTTTCGTAGAGACGTTTCAAACAGATCGTCTCCACTTGAAGATTTTATACAAGTAGGGAACTTACCTGAAGGATTGCCGTCTGAGTGAATTAGGCAAGAGCAAAGTCAGTTTTACGGCGATCGCTTGCCAGTTATTATAACCCTCATTCCTATTTATCTTTCCTGATTTAGTTGGAGCAAATTTGTAGTATAAGAGAATTCATTTTCCTAAAAAAATCAACTCTTAAAAAATCAAAATACGTAGGTTGGGTTGAGGAACGAAACCCAACATTGTGTTTGGTTTGTTAGGTTTCATTCCTCAACCCAACAAACCAATATTCTCAGAGCTTGCAGTATTGGTATAGATGCGATATTTCTCATAAATATTGAACCAAATTCAATATTTATGAGATTTTTTTTGTTTTTTGACGTTGTAAAAATTTACGATTTTATTTTCTAAAAAAAAACTATTTAGCTGATAGGTTTTAAAATTTCTTGGGCAACTTAAATATATAACCTTATATTGTGGTTTCCAGGATAGATAAAAATGAAAAGCATTCTCTTCATTGACAGCGCTGTAGATAACTACAAGATTTTATTAGAAGGACTATTACCAGACATTACACCTATTGTTCTTAACTCAAATCGCGATGGAGTCGAGCAAATTTCCCAAGTATTATCCCAAAATAGTCCAATCGAAAGCGTTCACATTGTCTCCCATGGATCTCCTGGAACCCTTTACTTGGGAAATAGCGAACTGAGTCTTCATACTTTAAAAAATTATTCTAACCAACTACAGAATTGGTTCTCTCCATCATCCCATCTTCCAAATCTGCTTCTTTATGGTTGTCATGTAGCAGCAGGTGATGTCGGGGAAGAATTTATTACCAAACTTCACCAATTAAGCGGAGCAAATATTGCAGCAACTGCATGTCCTACCGGAAATGCTGCTTTAGGTGGCAATTGGAATTTGAAAGTTAATATAGGTAGTGTTGTTAATTCGCCACTAGCATTTACCGCAGAAGCTATGGCTGCATATCCTGCTGTACTGGCTTTGTTTTCTCTAGGTAGTTACAGCAGCACTACTTCTTCTAGTATGACCTCTAAAGTTACAGTAGAAGGGAGTTACGCCTATACAGTTGATAGTGAATTAGGTTTACAAATTCTTGACGTTGCCGATCCTAAGAAACCTACCTTTAAAGGGAAATATAAATTCTCAGCTGATAGCGAAGTCAAAGGCGTAGCGATTAAAGAAAAATACGCTTATGTTGCTAGCTATACTTCAGGTTTACAAGTCGTCGATCTTACCGATCCTACAAACCCCGTTACCAAGCTTAACGACTCGACTTCTTGTAACACTGCAGAAGACATAGCCATTAAAGACAACTATGTTTATGTTGCTGGAGGTATTTCTGGGCTGCAAATTTTTGATATCAGTGACTCAAGCAAGCTCACTGTTAGAGGTAATTACAAGCATGGCAAAGGCTCTATTAGAAACGTAACTGTAAAAGAGAATTATGCTTACGTTCTTTCTGAATCAAGCTTTATATCAACTCTACAAATTATCGACATCACCAACCCCGATCTTCCTGTTCTTAAAGGGAGTTACAACACCTCAAGCACAGCTTTTGAGGTCAAGGTAGAAGGGAATTACGCTTACATTGCTGGTGGCTATTCAGGAATGCAAATTGTTGATGTCAGCGATGTGACTAAGCCAACTTTAAAAGGCAGTTTTGATACTTCTTACAACGTTTTTGGCGTCAGTATTGTCGGAAATTTAGCTTACATTGCCGATGGTAATATGGGTGTACAAGTCCTTGATGTTACCGATCCTGTCGCTCCAAAATCTGTTGGGACTTACCAAACCACTGGTATGGCTAAAGGTGTGTTTGTAGTCAACAACCAAGCTTACATTGCAGGAGGTTCTACAGGTTTGGAAATTGTGCTGAACAATACTCCTCCTACTGCCACTGACATAACTATTGACATTAAAGAAGACACCGTTTATGCCTTTACTGCGGATGACTTTAGCTTTAGCGATCTCGATAGGGACGACGACGACGACGATGATGACGATGACGACGATGATGACGACGATGATGACGATGATGGCGGAGAAGGTGACAGTAATGATGATGATGATGACAGTGAAGGTGATAGTAATAATGATGGTGATGATGGCGGTAGGTTAAAAGAAATACAAATTACTCAACTGCCATTAGTCGGTCAGTTTTTCCAGGATGCTGATAACGATGGTATCCAAGATGATGGAGAAGCTATTACTGTTGACCAAAAGATCGCACTAGCTGATATATCCAAGCTGAAATTTAAGTCCATTGCAGAAGCTAGTGGCACTAACTACGCAAGCTTCCAGTTTAAAGTCAGTGATGGTTTAGAATACAGCGCTGTAGCATATAAGGCAACACTTAACGTACAACCCGTTAACGATGCACCTATTTTAAGTGACACCAATGTGACTCTCAGTGCTGTTATCAAAGGTGCAAGCGCACCAATAGGCGCAGTTGGTACCTTAATTTCTTCCTTAGTAAAATTGGAAGGCAATGTTAAAGATGCAGATACCGATGCACTGACAGGTATTGCGATTACTAAACTTGATACAACCAAAGGCAGCTGGTTCTACAGCATCGACAACGGTAACAAGTGGACATCTTTGAGTTCTATATCGGAGTCCAACGCTCTACTCTTAGCTGCAGATACCAATACCCGTCTCTATTTCCAACCCAAAGCTGAAACGACCGGACAAATTAGTGACCTTCTAACCTTCCGTGCTTGGGATCGAACCAGTGGTACTAATGGTGGCAACGTTAACATCACAAGCAGTACTAACGCAACGGCTTTCAGTAGTACGGCTGACACTGCTGGAATTACTGTTAAGGATGCTACTGATGCTACAGATTCTGGCAGTACTGGTGGTTCTGTCAATGTCAAACTGAGTTTAAAGATAGTATCTAACAACCTTTTCCTTTTAGGAGATCCTTCTGAAAGTGGCAAACTCAAACTCCATATTAAGCTTGATGGACACACATCTAAACTGGTGAATGAGTTAGGAGTGTGCGTTGTTGATGATGACAAAGGAACAATTGACGGTATTGCTCCTGATGCAGAAGGTTACGCCCAAGCTGCATTATCAAGAGCACAAGTGATTTTCTCGTCCATTACCAATGCTCCCAAAGGGTTTAGTTCTGACATCACACGTCTTTTGGAATTTAAAGCTGGTGCAAAGCTAAAATTCTTCATGATTAAAGACGGTACGCTTGATGGTGTCATGTCTGGAAAGATTTCCTTTAAAAATGTTCTCTTTGCTGATGCTAAAACACAAAAGACCACAGACTTAGGAAATGGAGAGTTCGCTCTAGATTGGGATGAATTACTTGAGGGCGGCGGTGCTGACTTCCAAAAGCTGAAAATCAAGATTAAAGCATCAAACGAAGAGATGCCTTTAGGTACGGGTTTGCAAGGCACATCAGGTGGAGAAGTCATTGATTTGCGAGCAGCCAAGACGGAAGTGAAAGCAGAGTTTACCGTTCACAGAGAAGCAGCGTTCAAGAATTTCGTCTGCTTCTATCAGATGGCTGATGAGAAAGGTGGTATCGACATGAATGGTGATGGTAAATCAGACTTGATGCCTGGTGATGAAGGTTATATCAAAGCCGCAATGAGTGCGCGTGTTTCTGGCATTAACCTATCAGTAGAAAATCAAAGTTCTGCAACATTCTCAGGCGTTTTCCAAAAAGGTTCTATCTTTGCACCAATGATTATTGCCGATGGCATAGCAGAAATGCTTTTAGATAGTGATACCAAGAACGATCCTGCAGTGTACTTGCCCTTCTTAGGTGCTAACTCAAATAAGACAGACCATATTCGTTTGTTAGGCAGTAACTGCTTTGGTTTTGAAGATTTACCAGGTGGTGGTGACAATGATTTTAACGATATCGTGGTTAAGGTGAATTTAAAAACCGCTTAATTTCCTCCAAAACTAGTGGTCTAAGTTTGCCTCACCCCCCACCTCGTTCCCAGGCTCAGCCTGGGAATGCCTTATGGGAGGCTCCGCCTCCTGTGCTCTACCTACCCGCGAGGCAGCAGCGCACCTGTCTGTATTCACAAACCTTTAGCACCGGAGCGAGAGAGGAAAAATCGTTTCACCCATCAGAATTTATATGGTGGACTAGTAGGGGTATGCCGCACAATAGCGAGTGGTGGGCTGTCTTCCCTACCTACTTAATTAGTGATTTAAGATTTTTCTAGCCAAGAAATTCCTCTCTAACTTCCAATTAAAACAAGGGAGAGATTAGAGAGGCGTATGTGTACTTTAAAAGCACAAACTGATATACATTAGGCAACATTAAGTTTAACTGTACTCAAATTGCCAACAAATCAGTAGCCCTACTGATTTTTTTTATACTAACAAGATATGAGGTTTTTTTATGAAAAAAAATTATTTATTTTTTATATAACAACCATTTATAGCCTTTACTGAATTCCAATTAGTTTAAATTTATTTCATCCCGATCAAAAAATTTCTATGTTAATTTATCGGTATTTGTTTGACGTTCAAGCACACTCTATTAATGATGCTAAATTTGTTCAAGGTGGTCAGTTATTCCGCCTTATAAGGCTACGGTGTACACACAAGTTGGATTTACCCCCCTTAATCCCCCCTGATAAAGGGTGGAAATTGAATTTCCAATTCCCTCCCCAATCCATCGGGG
>NZ_WJFC01000221.1 GCF_009725235.1 Scytonema sp. UIC 10036 | reverse complement strand
ACACTTTATATTTTTAATTTTCAGGCTTCAAACTATATATACACTAGTCAATTTGTCTTTTTTTTGATATTTGTATTTGATAATGCAAAACAAGACAAGCCGATTACATGTTTCATCCGCAAGCAGGTTCTTTATTGAAAGAGTTGGCAAAGCCCACTCTAGGGATAAGCTCTAGCTTTCATCCCCAGCAGTTTCATTTATTTGAAGTAAATTCAAGCGTTGTTAGTGCCGTTTTTTTGTTAGTTTCATCCGCAAGCAGTTCATTTATTTGAAAGTCCTGCGATCAGTCAAACTCTCCGGCCCGATTTAAAGCTTGTTTCATCCCGCAAGCAGGTTTATTTATTTGAAAGAAGGGGGCAAGACCTTGCTTGATAACCAAAAGTTTCAATCACGCAAGCAGGTTTCATTAGTTGAAATGTCGGACTTGATCAAAAAACATCCCTAAGCGGTCAATGTTCAAATCCGCAGCAGTTCATTTATTTGAAAGAGTGTATCCGTGTGTTCTGCAAGCTAATTTGAAGTTCAATCCCGCAAGCAGGTTCTTTATTTGAAAGGGGGAGCCAACAGAAGCTAACTGTAGAGCCATTTCCACCACCATTTTTGGCGGGACTGTTTTAAAAGTCTATTTCAGGCTTTGATTAAAAGGCTCTTGCTCATCCCTCAATCGCTGGAAGTATTGAATTGTCAAGGTTCTGTCGATTTGGCGGGAGGTGGGGGGTTTTCGCCCGTGCTTTGCCCTGCCAAAAATCTGTAAGATTACCCTAATATCATAATATTATTGTCTCTTGCTGTCGAGGTTGCTCGGAACCGTAAGTCATCGTCTTGCATACCGAGTCGGCGTCTCAAACATAGATCCGCATTGAATCTTCGATAGGTTGAATCAAGTTCTCAACTTGCACTATTAGCTTAGCAAACTGCGTGGCGGTCAAAAAACATTCAAACACACGATAAAACTTGCTAAGCTCCAACAGAAATCATTTGTAACAAGTTAAAAGCGAGTGAATTTTGTCAATATGTCTAAGTATATAAAAAATTTTATATAAGAAGGAGCTTCAAGTGTTTTTCCTTTCTCGTTGGTCTGAGGTTTGGTGAGTCGCTACAGTGCAAGACTTCCCTTAACTATCGAACCGCTTGTTGCTGGTTAAAGCAGTGGGATGAATGTAATTAATTTCGCCCATCACACTTAACATAATCAAAAAGCCCAGTTGCTTGAGTGCAACTGGGCTTTTTCAAACATTAAACTATGCAGTCGGCTGTTCTAAATTCACTTTGATAACTTTGTTCTTCTCTTCTTCCTTCTTGGGCAGAATCAGATTCAAGATACCGTCTTTGTATTCAGCCTTGACATCAGTATTTTGAATTTTTACAGGCAATGGAATGACACGTTGAAACTTACCGTAGTCAAACTCAGTCCGTGTCGTGCCTTTGTCTTCCGTCTTAGTTTCAGACTTGCGCTCTCCACTGATAGAAACAGCCTTTTCTGTGACCTGAATATCTAAGTCTTTAGCATCCATACCAGGAAGTTCCAACTTGAGGTGAACCGCATCATCTGTTTGAGTCAGTTCAGCAGCAGGCACTTTAACAAAATCTCTTTCAAATGGAACTCTTGTATCTTCAAACAGGCGTTGGATAGCGTTCAGTTCTTGCCAGGGGTTGTAACGAATTAATGCCATAGGTGTTATGAATAAGTGAAAATCGCGTTCTTGTTTGTTTGCTTTATATTCTTATGATATTTGTGATAAAAAACTTTGTTATTCGGCTTTAACTACCATCACTATTGATAATAACCGTACCATCAAAGTAATGATTATAAATGAAATGCGATCGGCTTTAGACCGATCGCATTTACAATATTGTTATTAAATTCAAAAATATAACTTTTACGAAAGCGTTACAGCTTTGACATCAATTGTCTTCGCTGTCTGAGGAGAATTTGATTCAGTAGAAGTGACTCTTTTCCGCTCCATATTAAAGTCTTCATTCATTACCCGGTTGCTGTGCAAACAGTGAGGCATAACCAGTATAAGGCTTGAGTGGCAAGAGTTCACAGGCAAGGATATCTTCTTTCACCATTGGCAGTTTCTGCACCTGCTGGGTGATGGATTCAACACTTTCACCTTCCCAGAGCATCACTGCACCACTCATATCAGCAATATAGTACATCTGGCGAATTTGCTCAGAAGCATAAAACTCCCAAGCTTGAGCTGCTTCTGCACTCACAAAGGGCAAAACTTTCTCTACCGGAATTCCTGGTTTGACCCGAGCAATGACTAAAACCTGCATAGTTATGACCTCTAAATTAAAAACTGGAATGAGCTGCTGTGTGATTCTTTCCTACCTTGCAACATTGGAATTTCCATGCATTACAGTGACTTGATTGGGGGTTAAGCGTAGCTCTGCTGTAGGCAATCGCTTTGCGATCCCTACATTGTCAGCACGACTTTAGCACCAGCCCCTTGATGCACTTGTGCGATCGCCTCAGCTGCTTGCTCTAGCGGCATTGTTTTAACGGTCAAATCCTTAAAGATGCCGTCTTGATGCCAACTCAAAATCTCAGCTAATCCTTGACGCACTAAATCCAAATGGTGAACGGTATAGTGAGCGAAATCGGTACCGACGATCGCAAAATTACCTGCCAATACCCGAATCATGCTCAGTTCAGGAATAATCCCACTCGCCATACCGATTGGCAGCAAGCGTCCTTCTGATGCCATCGATTGAATAGCGGCTTCAAACAAATCACCGCCCACAGTTTCAAAAGCAACATTCACGCCTTTGCCTTGGGTGAATTCTTTGATGCGCTCGGTCACGTTTTCTTGCTTGTAGTCAATGACACAATCTGCGCCCAAGTCTTTCGCATGCTGCACTTTTTCTGCACCGCTCGCCGTAGCAATAACCGTTGCCCCTAGATGCTTGCCGATTTGCACAGCAGCCGATCCTGTCGCCCCTGTTGCGCCTGTGACCAACAGAGTGTCACCCACTTGCAATTGGGCGCGATGCTTGAGGGCAATGTATGCTGTGCCATACATGACGGGGAGGGCAGCCGCGATCGCAAAATCAACACTATCAGGGATTGGAACCACGTTTTTAGCAGGAACCGCTATCTGTTCTGCAAACGCACCAAAGTTCGCTGCACCCTCGCTCAAATAAGGCAAGGTCATTAGAACGCGAGTACCAGGTTGTAAATGTGTCGTTCCAGCAGCAATAATCTCACCTGCTGCTTCAAATCCCGGCGTGAAGGGTAATGCAGGCGGAATTTGAAACATACCATTGACAACATACCAATCTGCCGGATTTACGCCCGCTGCTTTGACTCGGACAACCACGCGATCTGCTGTCGGTTGGAGATCGGCAACCTCTTGGACTTGAATAGCAGTTGGATCGGCAAATTTCTTAACTTGTACAGCCTTCATAGGAAATTTCTTACTTAAACTCATTCAGGTTTAGAGTGCTACCCGAACAATTTATAGAGTAATGTTTATCCCAACTGCTTTGATTACACAATCTTGCTCGTTTTTTTATACATTCTTGCAATTTCTTTGGGAGTAGTGCCTGTCAGCCGCTTAAAGTGCCGATTCAGATGTCCCTGATTGGCAAAGCCACACTCCAAGGAGATCTCGGCTAGACTCAAATCACCTTTTCGCAACAATTGTTTTGCCCGTTCTACTCGTTGCTGAATTACATACTGATGTGGCGCGATCCCCAGTGATTGCTTAAACAGGCGACTGAAATAAAACTGGCTCATGTTGACCTGTTGCGCCAACTCTTCTAGTCTCAGACTACAGTCCAAGTGAGTATCAATATAGTCCAGCAACTGATTCAATTTGTACCGAGGTAATCCATCGGCATAGGTAGCGATTTGGGCTTTTTGAACGCCATATTTTCGCAGTAAGTGCGCCACAAGCGTTACCTTAAGCCGATCGATAAATAGATGAGTATTAATCCCTTCCGCGATTAATTCCTGTTTTAGGGTGAACAGAATTCCTTGAATTAATGGATCTTGAATGGTGGCAAACTGGGGGATTAGTTCGATGCGATCGGAATTAACGAGTTCCTGACCCACTTGAATAAACACATGGGGATCTAGCCCAACAAACATAAACTCGATATCCTGTTGCCAGTTACAGCGATGCAGTGCCCCTGCTGGAAGAATAAAGGCGTTATTTTGACCCACCAAATGATGTTGAGACTGCCCGTCAATCGACTGGCTAATTGGCGTACCAGATGTCACCATGGTCAAAATATGCATTTGGTGACGGTGTTCACCTGTGTCGTGCGCGGGCTGTTGCTGTACTTCAAAATGCAAATGAGTCCATTGAGCAGGGCTAGACAAAGAAGCAGATTTTGGCAAAACCAAATTTGAGGCTTCTGGCTGTTCGCCATAGTCAAGTACGGGGATTTCTTGAGGTTGTACTGGCTGTTCTGCTGTCATGCTGGTTTCAATCCCGCAAACGGGTTTCATTTAATTTGAAAGTAAATCAGCCGCTTAATTAAAATCCTACAGATTTACGTTTCAATCCCGCAAGCGGGTTTCGTTAATCTGAAAGATATTGCAATTCTGGGAAACAAGAAGAAAGGTTTCAATCCCGCAAGCGGGTTTCATTTAATTGAAAGTTCCCAAATATCATCTCTTATAAAGTTGGAATTAGGACGTTTCAATCCCGCAAGCGGGTTTCATTTATTTGAAAGGCGGACTCCTTGTCTAGCAAGACTTGATAAGTCGTTTCAATCCCGCAAGCGGGTTTCATTTATTTGAAAGTTTTCAACTTACAATCAATTGTCTTTATTTTGACGAGGTTTCAATCCCGCAAGCGGGTTTCATTTATTTGAAAGTACTCTGTTGAGCTTGACATTCAATTGATAGAATGGAATGTTTCAATCCCGCAAGCGGGTTTCATTTATTTGAAAGGCGGTTGGCTCGTGCATCCAATTTCTAAAGAAGTAGGTTTCAATCCCGCAAGCGGGTTTCATTTATTTGAAAGCATCATCATTGTCGTAATGTACATTTTTCAACTGTTTCAATCCCGCAAGCGGGTTTCATTTATTTGAAAGTAGATGAAACATTAAAAGAAGATATTAAAAAAGGATGTTTCAATCCCGCAAGCGGGTTTCATTTATTTGAAAGTCAATGGAAATGAAGTTGGTAGGTTCACTACCAATTGTTTCAATCCCGCAAGCGGGTTTCATTTATTTGAAAGCCCGGCTTTTTGGCACTTCTTAGAAAAATTTGACTTGTTTCAATCCCGCAAGCGGGTTTCATTTATTTGAAAGAGTGTCTCGAACGTCTTTAAGATTTTCTAATGTTAGTTTCAATCCCGCAAGCGGGTTTCATTTATTTGAAAGGATTTATATCAATTGGGATAGCCAATGTTGCTCTGTTTCAATCCCGCAAGCGGGTTTCATTTATTTGAAAGTGGACACTGACTTCGTTTTCTTGACCAAATCGCCAGTTTCAATCCCGCAAGCGGGTTTCATTTATTTGAAAGTAAACGATGGTACAAACTAAAAAATCAATGGCATAGTTTCAATCCCGCAAGCGGGTTTCATTTATTTGAAAGTATTAAAAAACATCCACGTCAGTATGGATTTTTCCCGTTTCAATCCCGCAAGCGGGTTTCATTTATTTGAAAGAAAAGACGCTGAGTATGCTAGACCGCTAGTGAGATGTTTCAATCCCGCAAGCGGGTTTCATTTATTTGAAAGCAGGCATTTAGTTCGCGTGAAACGAGATACGGTCTTGTTTCAATCCCGCAAGCGGGTTTCATTTATTTGAAAGATCAATCAAGATTTTTATGTCTCTCCGCCTGATGAGTCGTTTCAATCCCGCAAGCGGGTTTCATTTATTTGAAAGCTCACTGTTTAGTATTTTGTAAAAATGAAGCCGTTTGTTTCAATCCCGCAAGCGGGTTTCATTTATTTGAAAGGGGCAGCCAACGGAAGCTAACTGTAGAGACGTTTCCACGACCATTTTTGGCGGGACTGTTTTAAAAGTTTATTTCAGGCTTTCATCAAAGGCTCTGTGCTCATACCTCAATCGCTGAAACTATTGATTTGTCTAGGTTCTGACGTTTTGGCGGGAGGTGGGGGGTTTTCGCCCGTGCTTTGCCCTGCCAAAAATCTGTAAGACTACCCTAATATCATAATATTATTGTGTCTTGCTGTCGAGGTTGCTCGGAACCGTAGGTAATGGTCTTGCGTACCGAACCTGCGTCCAAAACATAGATACGTACTGAATCTTCGGCTGGTTTAATCAAATTCTCAACCTGTACTGTTAGTTTAGCAAACTGCACGGCGGTTAAAAAACATTCAAACACGCTGTATTGTGTCCATGTCCCATAACCTGAAAGCATTTTATGGAGTTTTGTTCGCCGCTTATTTGCTGCTTTATTGTCTGGCACGTCGTAAATGACGAGGTAAAATAAAGTACTCATCTCAGTGCCAGTGCCTTATACGGAACTCCCTCTTGCAAATGCCGACTTAACAATCGTGCTTGCAATTCGATCGCACGCCGATAGCTGCAACTATAGCCAAAGGTAGGATGCTTAAACTCGTCGTTCATTTTTCGTTCCCAGGCTTGCAAAAACTGTTTGCGTCCACTTTCGGAAAGTCGGTACGCACCAAGATTATCGGTAAAATCATCGGGTTTAATTTCTTTGTGGCTGATGACTGAAAGAATCAAATTATCAGCAATCAACGGGCGAAATTCTTCCATCAAATCGAGAACCATAGCTGGCTGTCCTCTTGTCGCCTCATGTAAATAACCAACATAGGGGTCTAAACCAGCCATATGGACTGCAGCCGTTACCTGAACTTGCAAAAGTCCGTAAGCAAAACCCAATAATGCATTGACTGCGTCCGTGGGAGGGCGACGATTTCTACCGTTAAATGACCATTCTTCCTCAAGCATTTTTGACCAAGCGGCAAAATATTCCCGTGCAGCTAATCCTTCAACACCGCGCAACTCGTTAAGGGTTGTTTGTTCTTTGACTAGCTGTTTGCGAGATTTCAGGGGATTGTCTTTTTGGTCGTGGCGGTATAAAACAACGTGTTGATTGTGGATTTTGCCAGTCACAATTGTTTTGACAATCTCCAAACGATGGGCTGCATCGCAGTAAGCAGCATACTGCGCCAGTCGCAACTGACCGTTACGAGAGTATGCGGGAAGCGCCGAACCCAAGTATTTCCCAAAACCAGAAAGGTAATGTACTGGCATTCCCAGTTCTAAAGCATAGACTAAAGCATCGCCTGTAATTTGGGGATTTCCCATCAAGACGACTTGTTCTACAGTTTGGGCGGGAACGGATTTTTTCTCCCAATTGCCATCTTCTTGTTTGAGGGCAACTTTGAAAGCTTCTGCGGCTTTGCTGAGAACTGCATCTGGTTGAGTGACGTAGAGAATAGACATAATTTATACCTCAAGGCGTAGTTTTTTGATTTCTTTAGGCAAACAAATTTTCTGCAAGCTGCAATCCTGACACTTTTTCGCATTGTCAATTGGTGGTGGCATTGCACTTCCAATAGCGGATCGCGCTGCTTGAATTGCTTGTTCTGTTGCTAACCGCAATTCGGGTGTAAAATAAATACGCTCGCGACGACGGTTGGCATAGTAAAAAATTTCTCCGTAAGGAATGGTAGTTCCTGTACGTTCTTCTAAACACATAGCCGCACCACATAGTTGAAAATGGTCGTTCAAGTGGTTTGCCATGCGTCCTTTTTTAAATTCCAACGGCACTAACTGGTTGTCTTTTTCTTCGACTGCATCGATAATGCCATTGATGAGCGTGCGATCGCTCCACACCCATTGATGTCGATAAACCACCTTGTCACCTTCAACAGATTTCCCCTCATCATCAACATTGCGGTGCAAGTGACGACCGATGATAATATGCTCGTTGTCGGCATTTTCTCCCAGTTCGTATTCCAGAAAAAAGCGGCGCGGACAGTACTCCCAAGCATTTAGATAAGCAAGGGGAAGATAGAATTGTTCGTTCATTTCGCGTTAGCCTCAAAACCCTTTCTACGAGGTTTTTTATAATTAGGAGTTTTTGAAGATTGAATTTTGAATTGTGAATTGCCCAACTGTGTTTGTCCCATTCCCATAGCGGTTTTACGCCCTACACCAGCAAAGAAGGCAAAATTCGCCAAAATCGTTGCAATTCGAGCCGTTTCCGCACAACTAAATCGGTAGCGTACCCAGCCCTGCGCCCCAACCTCCGCACCTCCTTCCATCTTGAGTGCATAGGTTTTCAGTTCGTAACCTGTGACAACAGCATTCCATTCACAAGCCGGAAGTTGGTATTGTTCTGGTGCAAAAACATTCCACCGCCGATGCAGGGAGTTAAACACCAATTCAGGTAAGGGAAAAGTCTGGACGCTTTGATTTTGCTTAAAGCTGGTAGGAGAGAAAAAATGCATCTCGATATCCGTTAAAACTGGGGCTGGGTGTGACAGCAGCGCATAATCAGCCGCACCAGCTAAATGATGCGTTCCCGGTAAGGCGTACATATTCCGCAAGACAAAGGGGAAATCTCCTAACACTAAAGATTGATTCTCTGACAGTTCAAATCCCCGCATTAATGGTTCAACCAAACCACCATCCAATAAACTAATCCGAAAATAAAAGTAATCTCCTACACGCACCCCACCCTGACGGCGATTTCCCAACAAACCGGAAATCGTCAATGGCGAACTTTGACTTGCATGGACGGCTTCCGCCACAGATGGATTTGCGGCTGCTAACCATTTGATTACTAGTGCGTGCAATGCACGAGATAAAGTTGGGGGGATTTCTCCTACATCTGCTGCTGCAAGTTCGATAACGATAGAATGCAATGTAGTAAACTTATGCTGTTGCAACGACATTTCCTGCTCCATAAAAAGTGACCTTGGGTAAATAAATTTCTTCAGGTAATTGTTGATATTGTCCTACTGTTAATGTTGCTTTAAAATCTTCCCACTCCTTATTTTTCGTTTTATCATTTTTCTTGGCAAAAATATGCTCACCTCGTAATTGTGCTTGACTGACTAAACTCACGGGAGGCATAACAATCCGGTTATAAAGTAAGAGCCGAGTTTCACTGGGCAAATCTAAAGGATTTAAAGGATGCAAACAGGTGTAATCTCCAGATTGCGATCGCAGGATTTGTTCAGGAAGTTTAATGACTTCAACTCTAATTTTTGCTGCCCATTTTCCCAAGCGTATCCAACGAGGAATTTTGATAGTTTCTGGAGCAACAATATATGTGCGATATTGACTGCCAACAGCCAATTCTTTAGCCCTTCCGTAATTAATCGGGTAATTTTTATCAGCACCTTTATCACCAAACTGTTTTGACTTACCATAATAGCCAACTTGAGCAGCTTTGAAGGTGTTGATTTGATAAGACCAATTGATAGGTTGAGCGGGAAATACATAAATTCCGGCTTGATTGAGATGTAAAAGATTTTGTTCGGCGCTTGCATCTAAATATGTGGGTTTTTGTGCCAGTTCCCCTTGCAGCCGATAGGGTTGGGGAATGTAATGAATGGAGAAAAGTGCAAAGCTTAGCCCCCAATTGTGTAAATATTTCTCAGTTTCATAGAGAATTCCCATTTCCCTAGTGGCGAAGAAAACATTATCGTGTAGTGTCAAATTGCAGTGATATAAAACCATAATGAAATCATTTTGGATTAGCGTTAGTTTTACCCCACCCTAACCCTCCCCTTGGAAAGGGGAGGGAACCGGAAATCTAATCTCCCCCTTTCCAAGAAAGGGGAGGGAACCGGAAATCTAATCTCCCCCTTTCCAAGAAAGGGGAGGGAACCGGAAATCTAATCTCCCCCCTTTCCAAGGGGGGATTAAGGGGGGTAAAGCGCCTCTACAGTTCAAAACTGATTTTTTAACCATAGAGACACTAAGAAAATAGAGAAAAGATTACTTACCCTTCTTTTTAGCTCCAAAAGATTCTGCATAAGCTTTAGTTTGCCCGTATAATGCAGTCATAGTTTCCACCAAGCGAGCCTCATCTTGATACAGGGCATTAATTTCACCGACCAAATCATCTAATTGTGACCCCAAAATCAACTGATTTTTCCGTACAGGTTCATCATTCAATAAATCATTTGCCACCCTTTCTACCTGTTGTAAAACATCACTAATAGGAGTATGGATATCTCCTTTTAAAGCATCATAAAGTGCTTGAGTGAAATGTAAATTACTAAAAATTTCACCATCACTAAAAACAATTCCAGCAATGTAATTCCGCATTGTTCCCGTGCGCGATTCTTGAGCGCCATATCTTTTAGTACGCAGTAAGTTACCCAAAACGTAGATAAAACCCTCATAGGTAGAGTCGCGCAGCGTTTCTACTGTGGGGAATGTCACCTCTGGAATCACATGATCCAATTCATTGATACTGCTTCGCATTTCCCCTGCTTCGCTCATCGTTCCCCCTTCAAAAGGTGCATTGAAAGTAAAACTGCGATGGGACTCCTCGTAAGCACTCAGGGAAAAAGCCGAATCAGAATAGACTTTAGAACGTTCCGAACCACTGTCACCGATCGCAAATCCGTAAATAATACAATCCGGGCACTTTTTGCAAGATTTTTCCCCATTATATTCACAGTATTTATCCTTATTCGCATCATCCGCGCTTGTCAGACTTAAACCACGCAGTAATTCCCGTCCAGCAAGTCTTTCAGGAGTCGTTTGTTTGCGCTTAAACATCACCAAACGGCTAATTTGTTTTTTGCTTTCATCTGTCTTACCCAAACCCGCTTGCGTGCGTGCAGTGTTGAGAATTCCATCTGTTTGAAACACAGGGAACGATTGACTGTGACGTAACAAGATAAAATGAATATACTTTCCAGATGCCAAACGGGGAAATGCAGATTGAAATTCAGGCTTCAAAGTTGTAAGAATGCTCATGGTATTTTGGATTTTAGATTTTGGATTTTGGATTGGAGAATTTTGGACTTTAGATTTTGGATTCTGTATTGGAGAATTAGGAGAATTTTGCAGATTTTTCTTGTAAAGCCAACCAACGATAAGCAAATTCTGCTCCAGATTTAATCCGATTGCGATTTTCTTGAAGCAAAGCGCGATCGCCTTTATAAAGTTCAAGAAACAGTTCGCGAACACAAGTCGTCATAAAAGCATGAATTGCCATTAATTCTTGCTCCTCCCTTTTAGTTTTATCCATTGATTTATCCATCATCAAAGGACGTTTATAAACTTCTTGACGCCCCAAAGCATCTTGAATTTGTCCGGAAGCCTGTAAAATTAAATCATCGACATCAACTTGCTGGGGAACTGACAAAATCATTTCCATAGCTTTTGATAAAGGAAGTAAAATTGTATGGCTGGATTCGCCCAAATTAGCTTGATAAAACACGCGATATTGCTGTACTAGCTTTTCGATTAACTTCATGAGAAAAATGCCTCCGTTTAGCCTAAAATTATCTTGTTTTACCCAAAGTTGAGCATATTGCCAATAACGCCTAACTTCTTCTTGGCTGGGTATATCTCGTTTATCGCGTCGTAAACCCTCTGCTGCTAGACAAAAAATATTTAATACATTTGTTGTCACCTCCCGAACTGTTTTAATCAAATCTCGCCATTTAGCATCTGGTGGAGAACTCCGAGTTTCTAAATGAAGACTGTATGCAATCAAAAGTCGCTGCATTGCATTTTGAAAATCTTGAATTCGCAACGAATTAGACAATCCGAGTAAATTCCAAAATGACGCGGGTGCATCGAGAACTATTGACTCTTTAAAATCACTATCGCTGTTATAAAGCGGAACGGAACTACTAGTTGCTATAACTTTGACTCCTAGCAATATGGAAAGCGATAAAGCAAGAAAAGCAGGTTGTACCCATGCATCAGTGAGTGTTTTCCCTCGTGTAGTTGTATAGTTCATTGCCATAAAAGGCAAATCTTCTTTCGCATATTTATCCTTTTCAAATCGCCCTAAATTTGCTTCATCACTTAACCAGGGGACGGATTGCAAAGCATGAATATCCATTTTCTTCTCCAGCCACTGCTTGCGAACATCCCACAGATTGATGGATTTCATATTGTTGACTAACAACTTGATAGCAGCAGCTGTTTGAGGAGAATAGACATAAGCCGGAAAGATATACAAAAAGACGGGTTGTTGTTCTTCTAGCTTTCCTGCTGGGACAGACCAAAAAGCCTGTCTGAGTAACATTTCCAAAGCCCATATTTTGGAAATACCTCGTTTGATTTGTCTCCCTCCAAGAGGGTTTTTATTGCTATATTGCTGTGGCTTAAATAAAACCACAGAATCCATTTGGTCTTCAGAGATGAATTCACCTGAACTTAACGAACAAATAGGTTGTTTTGCTACCTTTGTTTTCGCATTGGCATAGGCTGTAAATTCAGTGTCGAATGAAGTGCGATCGCTATCCCATGCTTGTACTTCTAAATATTGAGTTAAGTAATCATAGAAAATATCGCGAATAGGGCTAGAATGTGAGGAAAGTAAGTGATTTTCATTTGCCCAATTTACTAAATCTTCAGCCCATTTTTCGATAGATTCCGATACATCTTCTGGTTTTAAAGTCGTATAATTCGCAATATAACAAGCAGCAGCATGATACCATCCATAATTTACACCTCCTGATTGTACTTGTGTTTCCTCTGGTGATATTTGGTTGCTAATTCCCAGAGTATTGAGCATCCAATTTATGTATTCTAGAGACTCACCAAAAAATTCCTTTTGAGTGAGAAAAATAAATTCGGCAATGCGATCGGCTCGAATATCAGCACCCTTGCTGAGAAATTCTCGTTCAGTTTCAGTTAAAGATAACTTCTCCAAACGTTTGGGTGTTGCGGGGTCTTTACTATTTGCGACTTTAACCTCAATGACTCGTGGTAATTTGGGAATAAGTTCTGCTGGAGAAAATAATTCCAAGGTTTGCGGTGCAACTTTTAAGCCTTTTCCATCTCGCTTAAACCCAATATCTCCTCCCATCATTTTACTAGCTAAGACTCCACTGACTTGAGTCCAAATAAATTCTTGAAGTTTTTGAATCTCTGGAGTTTCATTATCTGGTGGTGCTAGATAAATAACACCTTGAGCAAAGAACAAAATTGGTTCCCAATCGAATTCTTTAGCAAACAAAATTGTGGCGTTATGAATCCCATTACTGAGGATACCTACAGTATCTCGCAAGCGATGATAAACCAAATTTTTGTTAATATTTAAGAATCGCAGTTGTTCCCGCAGTCGTTGTCCTCCAGTTTGAGTATCTATATCTCCTGGATCGCTGAAATGGACTGCAATATCGCCAAAAGCAAGCAGACGACGCAAAGGAATTTCCAAACGTCGGCGATCTTTAATTTTAGGAACAAGCCAGTTAGCGGGGTAAATATTTGTGCTAGCTTTATTTTGGGTATTTTGTGCTAAGTAAGCAATTTCTGGGAGATAGTCTTGCCATTCAGACCAAAATAATTGAAACTCAAGTTTTTCTCCTAAATCGCGGCACACATTAATAATTTCTTCAACTTGCCAATTTTTGGGCGTTTCTTCTCCTTGTCCGTTACAATACTTGTTGTAGTCATGTAGAGTTAATCCCAAACAAAGTAAATATTTTTCAACATCTGATAAAGGTTGGAGTAAATATTTACTAATATTCCAAGCAGTGAGTAAGCCATTGAGAACGTGAACCAATAAATTTTGATCTGCACGACTCGACCAACTTTGAGCTTTTTCTTGAGCATAGGAGTCACCAAGCTGAGATAATAGTTGGTAATGTGCTTCGTAAGAACCACCTAAAGCTGAAATGAAACTAAATTCCCGTTCTAGTGGTGGTAGTAGCTTCTCGATATACAAACGCAAAATCGGGTCTGTATCTTCTGGTAAAGTTTCAATGAGCAGTGTTTGAAGAAGGGTTGACATAAGACAATTTTGGATTTTGGATTTTGGATTTTGGATTTACGATTTTAGATTTTGGATTTTGGATTTACGATTTTAGATTTTGGATTGATAAAGTTATGCCTAGAGTGGATTTTGAATTTACGATTTTGGATTGACCTCACCTAAAGGGAGAAAAATTGAGGATTTTAGGTTCTTGATTTTAGATTTAAAATTCTTTAGAAATCAGTAAGTCGGCGTAAATAATCATCACTGTTTGTAGTTGCGCTGTCTTCGCTGTTCGCGTAGCATGGCGTTAGCTATAGCGCTACTACGAGCCAAATACAAAGACTTTACTTTTTGTTACACAGTTTTTTCACAGACTTACTTACATAGGCATGAAATTTTAAAAAATCTAAAATCCAAAATCTAAAATCCAAAACCTAAAATCCAAAATCTAAAATCCAAAATCTAAAATCCAAAATCTAAAATCCAAAATCTAAAATCCAAAATCTAAAAGATGGAAGATTCAAATCGCGTACTGGTAAATTTTTTCAAATGCCACTTTAAAGCTTCTAAAAGTAAAGCATCTTGATGAAATGCACACGCATAAGCTTGTTCGCTCGCATCCACCAAGCGATACAAACCAAACAATGGGCTGAGGTTAAGAGTACGGCTTACTTCCCAATGGCTGCTGAGTTTACTTTTGTTGACTGGAACTAAAAAAGTGAGTAATTTCTTGTGGTGCAAACAGTTAACAACATCAGCTTGCAAATCACCAACTAAACTTAACTTATCTATTAAATAGAGTTCGCCAACTGGTAACTCGCTGCTGTTGCGGTTGCAGTGCAAGCTAATATTGTCCACTCGCTTATCCAACCATTCCTGAATCCGAAGATAAACATTGATAAATTCATCAGGAAATTCTTCTTCACCCCTTCCCGACTGAGTAACTGCATTTAAAAATGTCTCGCGGTTAATAATTTCAACTCGTGCATACGGTAAAAGTCTCAGTAGATCGTAAGTGTAGAAATTATTGCCATCCCAAACGGCGGCTTGTAGCGTTGAACCTCCTCGAAAGCGTAAAAGTTCTTTTTGGGTTGCTTTACCAACAGGATTATTTTGCATCGCAAACCACTGGCGGCTTGCGGACTCAAAATCTTGCGAGTAAATGCGCTGCAAATCTTCAGTCATGCGTTGACGGACTTGTTCGCTGACTTTCGCATTCTCTTGAGTCATTCGGGACAACATTCCCTGGGCTTGCAATGTACCCCAACGCTGGCGATATTTTTGAAATTCTTTGGGTGGGTCAAATGCATAAGCGATCGCATCTGCTAAAGTGTCCCGTGTCACTGTTTCATCGGGAGTCAGTTTTTCTTGCAGTCGTGCCACAATCCAAGGAGTATGACCGGGAATCAAAATAAAAGCCCTGTACGTATTAAAACCAGGATGTCTCCCCAAACGTCCCAAACGCTGCATCACAGTTGCAGAGTCGCTACTTTCAAAAATCAACAGGTGAATTTTAAAATCAACTCCAACATCAACTGCAGAAGTACCGACAACAAGAACTGGTTGACTGGAATCTTTCAAGTCATTTTGCACCTGCAATCTTTGCTGTCGGTCAACCCGTCCGCTAATTTCTCGAACAATCACCCCTGGTAACAAAGCTTGTAGTAAACGAGTAACCTGACCGGCTTTCGCCACCGAATTCATAATAATCAAGCCCCTCGCTTTTGATTCCGCATTCAGAATTTCTTGAAGAGTCGGAATCATCTCTTCCAACCACGTCTGGGTGTCTTTGTCCTTCGGTAATTCCACAAACTCCAAGTCCACTGGTTGCAGAATTTGTCGAAATCCAGGTGTTTCCTCGCTTGCATAAACCCCTTCAACCGAAGCTACCTTAAAACCAGCTTTGCGGAGTTGTTCGATAAAATCCGGTTTTGGCGTTGCTGAAGTAAACAAAAACCGTCTGGGACGGGGTTGGTTTTCTTGGCTGCGGCGAATGAAAGCCAAACTATTTAAAGCAGCAGTTTCTTGATGACTGCCAAAAATAGGAAATTCGTCAAACACCCATAGATCGGGCCATTCAGCCAATGTCAATG
Organism: Scytonema sp. UIC 10036; assembly: GCF_009725235.1. Next base: position 5,865 of record NZ_WJFC01000221.1, on the reverse strand, counting down.
GTAAGTGAGCATTACCATAAGCCGGATTACGGTACTGAAAGTGAGTCATGTAATGAAAAATATCGGGGTTGGTTAGCAAAACAGGCTTTTGATAAATCGCCAACAGGAGTTCTTGAAACTTATCACTCTTATCTGCTTGCTTAACTCGTCTATTTAATTCCGCACCAAAGAGACGGTCAACCCGTTGAGAAGCATTTAAATTGAATAGGCTGTTGTAATGCTTTTGTTGTTCGGCTTGGTCTTCCACCAGTTCGATAGTGGGATACAAAGCCATAATGCGGAAATCAGGATTGAGGAGTCCCGGTAAATTTGCAGCCAAGGACTTACCATCACCAGTTGCCGATTTATTGCAAATAATATCTGCATCTCCGTGTATAATTTCTTTATAAGTTTTCGCTTGATGTGATGATAAGGGACAAACACATCCTGGTGGTGGTTGCAGCTTGGGAGCCTGTTGAGTGACAAGGCATTTAGAAGTACACCCAACCGGACAGTTCTCAACTCCTGGGTTAAGCTGAGAGTAGAGAGGTTGTAAAAAAAGCTTCATTTGCTTTCCTGTATTTCCTTTGAACCCAGTCTAATACTAGTTTCTAAAACTTTGTTATCATTTTTTGACTACGGTAGGAAAATTCTGGGAACACTAGTAGAGTCAAACACGCAAAAAACTTTCAAACAATGCCGCCCAAAGTGGATGCAAGTAACAACCAGCTTGCCTTTGCTCTAGAAATCCTCAGACTTCTAGCCGAAAAACCACGACGCCGCGATGAACTCACAGATTTACTATCAATCTTTCTCGAACAGCACGGTCAATCTATAGATAATATTGATGTTAAGCAAAAACTGACTCGCGCAATTCGCAAGCTGAGGGATTGCGGTATCGAAATTAGAAGCGGAACTCACAGCCCTTACGAACTCGTTGAGTCAAAATTTCCCCTACTCCTGTCTACCGAACAGCGATCAGCCCTAGCCATAGCTGTTTATTTCCTTTCTGATATGGGCTTTTCGGCTCAAGCTAGTCAGATTCAACGCATTGGGAATCTGTCAGAATCAGACATTCCAGCGTTTGTTAAGCTGGATTTTAGTCCTCCTGTTGATTATAGCGATCGCAATTTAGATAAGATTGTTCGTCAACTTCAAGAACGCTTTCAGCAACAATGTCGCTACACAATTCGCTATCAAAGCAAACCAGGAGAAGGGAGAATTTGGGATATAGACCGTTCGGAGTTGCGATTGCACGATGGTGTTCTCTACCTGTTTGCATTTATCCCCGATTGGCGTTCTTGGCAATTTGACCATTGGCACAACATTGACCAAAATCATATCTTTCGCCTTGATAGAATAGTCAATGTTGGTGCTGCATCGGATACTCGTTGGGTATCATGTGACTTTCCCAAGTTAAAAGTACGTTATCGCACGAGCGGAAAATTAGCGAATTACAAACCTCGACGTAAGGATGAAGTCATTGTTTGCAGCGATCCGGAAGGAAAGTTTCGTGAGATCGAAGCCACGATAGATTATTGGTTTTGGTTTCGTCAGCGTATTTTGAAATATGGCGAAAGTGCTCAACTTCTTAGCCCGCAAAAGTTGGCTGATGAGATGAAAAAAGAATATCAGAAGATATGGGAAAAATTATCAGCAGATGAAAATTGATTAAATCTCACGCAAAGGCGCAAAGGCGCAAAGAAAGACGCGATTTGTTTGTAGTAGCGCTTTAGCGCATGTATCACCACTAAAAGCAATTAATGATTCTTTGCACCCGCTCACGTTAATTAAAAGAAATAGATATTATCTGTAGGGTGTATCCTGCTTTTGCAAATTTCCTTTAGAATTGGACAACTGCTATGACGACTGACTTATCAATTTCGCTAGCGATCGCAAAAAGAATAGACTTCTTGTAAAAGTAAAAAAATGAATAATAACCGCAGATGAACGCAGATACACACAGATAAAATTTTCTGATACAAGAAGTTTAATATTGAGTTAGGAGAAGCGTCTGTATTGGGATATCAAACAGAAAAACTTAAATTAAATATAGACGTTAAAAAACAGAAAAAGAACAAAAAAAATCAAGTTGACAATTTTCATGAGAGCATTTATCTTTAGCTTATACAGTACCGCAATCTGTTTTCAGCAGCCTCCGGTCACCTCTGTACCTCGACATTGGAATATGCTCAAAATTTTGGCGGGGCAAAGCACGGGCAAAAACCCCCTACCTCCCGCCAAAAGTCTGTAACCCTTATCCTGACAGGAATTTGTCTTGTAAAGTCAATCATTTGACAGTTTCTGCGATCGCTGAAATGGGGTTTTTTACCTCCCCTGCCAAAAATGGTTGTAGAAATCAAGATGGTGCAGGGTTTCAAATGCCGGGGTTTCATATTAATGACTTCCGCTTGCGGAATTGAAACAAGCTTTTGCTAGATGTTCTCGTAATATATTAAATGTTTCATATTAATGACTTCCGCTTGCGGAATTGAAACGATTTAGCAGAAAATACTATTGCATGGGCAAATCAGGTTTCATATTAATGACTTCCGCTTGCGGAATTGAAACTAACTGTCCATAATCCAAAGTTAGACAAGCCGATTTTGTTTCATATTAATGACTTCCGCTTGCGGAATTGAAACCTTGCAGATGTAGTGCTATCGTCAAAAAATAAAAGGTCGTTTCATATTAATGACTTCCGCTTGCGGAATTGAAACTGGCAACACAAAGACAAAAGGTTGAAACTGTCGATCGTTTCATATTAATGACTTCCGCTTGCGGAATTGAAACGTAGCAGTAAAAAAGGTGGGAAAAAATCATCAAATCAGTTTCATATTAATGACTTCCGCTTGCGGAATTGAAACCTGAAATAGATACAGTAGAAACGATGATCCAAGTTTCATATTAATGACTTCCGCTTGCGGAATTGAAACCGTCAGGATACGGCACTTGTCCGTTATTTTTAGATAGTTTCATATTAATGACTTCCGCTTGCGGAATTGAAACACTCAACTAGGCACGGTTAGCGACAAGTTGGCAGACAAGTTTCATATTAATGACTTCCGCTTGCGGAATTGAAACTGTTCATGATTACTCCTCATTTAACGCTTCAAGTTTGTTTCATATTAATGACTTCCGCTTGCGGAATTGAAACGATAATGCCTAAAAGAAAAGGTAATGGGAGAAGTCGTTTCATATTAATGACTTCCGCTTGCGGAATTGAAACCCAAAGTCTATGGCTATTGCTTGACAAGCCCGATCAAGTTTCATATTAATGACTTCCGCTTGCGGAATTGAAAACGATAAAGCTACGCCCATTCGCGTTGCTAATTCTTTGTTTCATATTAATGACTTCCGCTTGCGGAATTGAAACGAAAATGTTTAGGGCTGAACTAAAAGAATTAAAAGCAAGTTTCATATTAATGACTTCCGCTTGCGGAATTGAAACTTCTTTGGATGATATTTATTATTTTGTTGTCCCAAGTTTCATATTAATGACTTCCGCTTGCGGAATTAAACGATCACGACGCCTATTGTCTTAAGCACCAAATTGTTTCATATTAATGACTTCGCTTGCGGAATTGAAACAAGCTTGACAATAAATTAAAAACTGTAGAAATACAAGCCTGTTTCATATTAATGACTTCCGCTTGCGGAATTGAAACTTGCCGACTAACTTTGAAAAACGCGTTAGCCCAACTGAGTTTCATATTAATGACTTCCGCTTGCGGAATTGAAAACTGCAACGTCCCAACTGCTTTGATTTTTTCGCAGGCGGTTTCATATTAATGACTTCGCTTGCGGAATTGAAACAGAGACTGATTGGGTTCTTGGTTCCAGCATGGATTGTTTCATATTAATGACTTCCGCTTGCGGAATTGAAACAACACTGGAAATATTTTCTTGAAATCACATCAAGTTTCATATTAATGACTTCGCCTTGCGGAATTGAAACAAGAAGCTAGCGGCGCTATTGGAGATAGCCACGACATGTTTCATATTAATGACTTCCGCTTGCGGATTGAAACGATTTCATCGATATCCAGCACTTGAGACAAGAGGTCGGTTTTCATATTAATGACTTCCGCTTGCGGAATTGAAACATTCAGATTCTTCGCCTTCGTCCTCTTCATCCCAGTTTCATATTAATGACTTCCGCTTGCGGAATTGAAACAGCACATCTTACGTCCTTCCTTTTTCGAGATTTTTGGCAAAGTTTCATATTAATGACTTCCGCTTGCGGAATTGAAACAGCAATGCTGTTTCTAGAATCCCCGCCAAAAACCTCAAAGTTTCATATTAATGACTTCCGCTTGCGGAATTGAAACTTTCTTCTAGAGTGAATAACAGATCGGATAGTTCCGGAGTTTCATATTAATGACTTCCGCTTGCGGAATTGAAACGTTCGTATTTCTCCCATATCTCTATAGGGTTGAACGTTTCATATTAATGACTTCCGCTTGCGGAATTGAAAACGGCAATCCCCCCCTATGAGCGTGCAAGTCCTTCCACGTTTCATATTAATGACTTCCGCTTGCGGAATTGAAACCTTTTAAGAAAAAACCTGAATGCAAGGTTGGTGTTTCATATTAAGACTTCCGCTTGCGGAATTGAAACATTTCGATGGAACGCTTACTTGTGACGGATTTGGTACGTTGTTTCATATTAATGACTTCCGCTTGCGAATTGAAACACTCATAGGGTATTTAGCAGCGAGATCTTGCAACTGTTTCATATTAATGACTTCCCGCTTGCGGAATTGAAACGAAATTGTGGAAATTCAAGAGATTTTCGCTTCTACGTTTCATATTAATGACTTCCGCTTGCGGAATTTGAAACGCTTAATAATTTATACCAGTATCAAATCCGATGGTTTCATATTAATGACTTCCGCTTGCGGAATTGAAACATTTTTTGATTTGAGTTAACTGACAATCAAGCGCGGTTTCATATTAATGACTTCCGCTTGCGGAATTGAAACTGGCGTGAACTACATTAACTTGCAATGATGATTGGCGTTTCATATTAATGACTTCCGCTTGCGGATTGAAACATGGAATTTCCAATGCCTTCGGGTCAAGCTTGGTTGTTTCATATTAATGACTTCCGCTTGCGGAATTGAAACATAACCTCTGACCACAAAATCAAAGGTATCGGGAGTTTCATATTAATGACTTCCGCTTGCGGAATTGAAACGCTCCGCGATCGTGTGGATATTGACGACGGCAGTTTCATATTAATGACTTCCGCTTGCGGAATTGAAACAAAAGCCATGGGCTTAAAAATGGGAAGAAAGCGATCGGTTTCATTTAATGACTTCCGCTTGCGGAATTGAAACTTTCGTTCTTCGGCAGTCGCCCGGTTTCGATGGAGTTTTCATATTAATGACTTCCGCTTGCGGAATTGAAACTTAACTTCGACGACCAGTTGCTCGTATTTCTCTTTGGGTTTCATATTAATGACTTCCGCTGCGGAATTGAAACCGTGACGGTAAATTGCATTTTCAAATAATATTATGCGTTTCATATTAATGACTTCCGCTTGCGGAATTGAAACAACCTTGTTGTAATAAGGTTTTAGCTTAGAGGTTTCATATTAATGACTTCCGCTTGCGGAATTGAAACTACAAGTTTTTACTTTACCTGATTTGTCAGCTTTGGGTTTCATATTAATGACTTCCGCTTGCGAATTGAAACCATCTTTGCTAGCGATATGCTGCCAGAGTATTACTGGTTTCATATTAATGACTTCCGCTTGCGGAATTGAAACCAGCCTTACGAGTTTCTGATATGGGTTCCTGACGGTTTCATATTAATGAATTCAGATTGAGGAATTGAAACCTGCGCCAGCTAATCCATGACAAAATAGAAGTTGGTGACTTAT
>NZ_WJFC01000220.1 GCF_009725235.1 Scytonema sp. UIC 10036 | reverse complement strand
CCCCCCTCCTACTCCCCCTATCCGCCCATAGCCCAGAAGCTGTCAAATCTTTAGCGCAAGCCTATCAGAACTTTCTGGAGTCTCAAGAATTTGATGCTGCTGCATTACAAGATATTTGTTACACAGCTAGTGTTCGGCGCACTCACCAAGAACACCGTTTAGCAGTTGTTGTTAACTCTCCTGCACAAGTCAAGGAAAGTTTACAAAATTTTGTACAAGGCAACACAGACGTTAATGTATCTTTTGGTCGCAAAAATCGCCGTCGCCGCCCGAAAGTAGCTTTCGTTTTTTCCGGTCAAGGTCCTCAATGGTGGGCTATGGGACGGGAGTTACTAGAACAGGAACCAGTGTTTCGCTCGGTTATGGAGCAGTGCGATGAACTTATCAAATCTCATACGGGTTGGTCTGTGTTAGAAGAACTGACCAAGGAAGATGCTTCCCAATCCCGCTTGCAAGAAACAGAGTTTGCTCAACCAGCTATTTTTGCGCTGCAAGTGGCACTTGCTCGGATGTGGCGTTCTTGGGGTATTGACCCAGATGCGGTTGTGGGTCACAGTTTGGGAGAAGTTGCCGCAGCCCATATCTCTGGTGCTGTTACATTAGAAGATGCGGCTTATTTGATTTGCCATCGAGGACGCTTGATGCAACAAGCAACGGGTAACGGTAAAATGGCTGCGATCGAACTGTCGGCAAAAGAGACAGAGCGTTTGTTGTCTGGATACGAAGATCGTCTCACGATCGCAGCGATGAACAGTCCCACTTCTACTGTTATCTCAGGAGAACCGTTCGCTGTCGAATCAGTCCTCAAGTTACTCCAGCAAGAGCAACCACAAGTTTTCTGCAAGCTGCTCCCTGTGAATTATGCATTTCACAGTCCTCAAATGGTTCCCTTTGCTGTAGAACTGGTACAATATCTGCACCAAATTCAGCCACAGCAAGGAACGATTCCTTTCTTCTCCACCGTCACGGGTCAAATGAGTCACGGTGCAGATTTAGATGCGACTTACTGGGGTCGAAATTTAGAGCAATCCGTCCGTTTTGCAGACGCGATTGAGGAATTGGCAATCGCAGGTCAAACCATCTTTATAGAAGTTAGCCCGCACCCTGTGCTTTCAGGTTATATTTCCCAGTGCCTCAATCATCTCAATAAAGAAGGTACAGTTTTGCCCTCCCTGCGACGGGGGCAGCGGGAACGAGCTACATTACTGAGTTCTTTAAGCAACCTTTATACTCAGGGATTTCCAGTAAACTGGCAGCAGCTGTATCCATCTACAGGCTCGGTTGTTAGTCTACCTTCCTACCCTTGGCAACGTCAAAGATATTGGTTTGAACGGAAAAAACAGAAGCCAGTTTTGCACACTCGGGGTACATCATTACATCCCTTGCTCGGTCAGCGAGTGCGATCGCCACTCAAGGAAATTTTATTCGAGTCTGAGTTGAGTGTCGATTTGCAACCTTTCCTGGTCGATCATCAGGTTTATGGTATGGTAGTTCTGCCAGGGGCGGGTTATTTGGAAATAGCCTTAGCTGGGGCAGTAGCGGCTCTTGGCTTAGGTTCAAATTGCCTAAAACAGGTCTTAATTCAAGAAGCACTTATCTTACCAGAAGATAGCGGTCGATTAGTGCAGCTAATACTAACACCTGAAGAAGCTAATGGACAAGTTTCTTTCCGGATATTAAGTACTGAAGTTGATGGTGCAGAGGATTCTGCAACTTCCTGGATACAGCACGCGGCTGGAAAAATCGATGCTGGCAAAACATACTCAGTACAGTCATTCATTTCTTTCAAAGAGCTTCAAGAACGCTTTCAAGAACAGTTATCCGTTGAAGACTTTTATCAACAGTTGCAAAAGAGGGGACTGTTTTATGGACCGAGTTTTCAGGGAATTGAGCAACTCTGGCGGCGCGATGGGGAAGCTTTGGGGCGAATTCGGCTTCCTGAAGCATTAGTCAGGGAAGCCCAAGCGTATCATTTGCACCCAGTGTTGATGGATTCTGGTTTCCAGCTTTTGTTTGCAACCTTGGCTAGTCCGGGAGAAGAAGATACTTATTTGCCCGTAGGTTTAGACAGCCTGCATTTATACCGCCGCCCTGATACTCAATTGTGGATTCACGGTCGAATACGACACAAGGAGGGAACAAACCAAGAAACTCTCACAAGTGACCTGTGGCTGTTCGATGATGCCGGACAAATTATAGCAGAGATTGAGGGTTTCCACGTCAAGCGTGCAAAGCGTGAGGCGCTGCTGCACAATACGCAGGAAAACCTTAGCAATTGGCTCTACGAGGTGGAATGGCAACCCAAGCTTCGCCAAGGTCAGTCTTTACCAGCGGACTATATGTTTAGCCCCCTGCAAGTTCGCGATCGCATCCAACCCCTAGTCTCTAAATTGAGCGTCAAGCACGGAATGGAGGTCTATGAAGAATTATTTCTTCATCTTGAGGCTCTGAGTGCTGCTTACGTTCTCCAGGCGTTCCAGAAAATGGGTTGGGAGTTCCATCCTCAAGTACGCTTTACAAATAACTCTTTAGCGCAGAAGTTAGGTATCATAGACCGATATCACAGACTACTAGGTCGGCTACTTGAGATGCTACATGAAGAAGGAGTGCTTAGGCAGAGTGGTTCTGAATGGGAAATTTGCCAAGTTCCTTGTTCGGAAGTAGTGCCTTTAGAGATGCATAATGCCATTTTGGCTAAATACCCAGCTTTTGAAGCTGAACTGATCTTACTTGGTCGGTGCGGTGAAAAATTGGCGGAAATTCTGCGGGGAGAGTGCGATCCACTGCAACTGCTATTCCCTGATGGTGATTTGACATCTGCTGAGAATTTGTATCAAAATTCCCCTGGTAGCCACGTGTTTAACCGATTGGTACAAGAGGCCGTTTCAGTTGCCATAGAACGCCTACCAAAGGGACGAACAGTTCGTATTTTGGAAATAGGTGCGGGAACTGGGGGAACCTCATCCTACGTACTACCCCATCTTCCAGCAAATCAAGCGGAGTATACATTTACTGATGTATCCCACTTGTTCATGTCAAACGCTCAGGAAAAGTTCCGTGATTTTCCGTTTGTGAAATATCAGCTTTTAGATATTGAACAAGACATTGAATCACAGGGATTTGTTCCCCATCAGTTTGATATCATTTTGGCAGCCAATGTTATTCATGCGACATTAAGCTTAAAGGAAAGTTTGAAGCACATCCAGCAACTTTTGGCACCAGAAGGAATGTTGGTGTTGTTCGAGGCAACCGGACCCCAGCGTTGGTTGGATTTGACATTTGGGTTGACAGAGGGCTGGTGGAGGTTTGCGGATATAGACTTGCGACCAGCATACCCATTACTAGCTCCATACCAGTGGCAGAATTTGTTGCAGGAGGCTGGATTTATTGAAACAGCTGCAATTCCGCAAGCAGAGCTAAGCAGCAACAGTTTATCTTATCAATCTGTTATTCTTGCCCAAGCTCCTCAACTCAACAAAGAAACTGAACAGCTAGAAAGCAACTCGTCCATACTAGAGAAAAGCAGTTGGCTGATTTTTGCCGACAGCAAGGGAGTTGGTCAGAAGCTAGCGGCACAGATAAGGTCACGTGGGCAAACCTGTGTTATTATCTCTCCTGGCGAGTTTTACGAACAGTTAAGTAAGGAGCAATACAGGCTCAACCCAGCGCAGCCCGAAGACTTTCGGAAGTTGCTTAAAGAAGTTGGGGGAAGTGATAGACCGCCATGCCGTAGGGTAGTACACTTGTGGAGCTTAGAGGCAACAGCGTCAGAAGTACTGACAGTAGGTGACGTAAAAGCAGCATCCGTTCTAGGATGTCGCAGTGTTCTTCACCTGGTTCAGGCTCTGGTCACGACTGAACTCTCCGAATCTCCATCCTTATGCTTGGTAACCCAAGGTGCTCAGGCAGTGGGATCGGAACCAACGCCGTTGGCAGTAGCGCAAGCATCGTTGTGGGGTCTCGGTAAAGTGATTGCAGTAGAGCATCCAGAACTGCATTGCATACAAGTGGATTTAGATCCAACAGATGAAACCGAGCAGGTAAAAGCTCTCTTTGACGAACTCTGTTTAGGGTACACAGAAGCTCAAGAACAACTGGCATTTCGTAATGGACTACGCTATGTTCCTCGTTTAGTGCGTAGCCGCAAGCTTGAACCACAGCCTCTGCACTTGCAGCCCGATGGCACTTACCTGATTACAGGCGGTTTGGGTGGTCTTGGTTTGCTAGTTGCCCAATGGCTGGTAGAGCAAGGAGCACGGCATTTAGTGTTGATGGGACGCAGAGGTGCTTCTGATGAGGCTAAGGTCACCTTAAGCAAGTTAGAGCAAATAGGTGCTCAAATCCGAGTGTTTCAGGCTGATGTGTCTGTTGCAGAGGAAGTCGCTAGAGCGCTAGCTGAAATTGAACTCTCGATGCCGCCACTTCGGGGAGTTATACATTCGGCAGGGGTTCTTGAAGACGGCGTGTTGGCGCGGCAAGACTGGCAGCAGTTTGCCAAAGTATTGTCACCCAAAGTCCAAGGAGCTTGGAATCTACACGTCCTGACACAGAATAAACCTTTAGACTTCTTCGTTCTGTTCTCCTCAGCCACCGCCCTGTTTGGCTCGCCCGGTCAAGGTAATCATGCAGCAGCCAACTCTTTTCTGGATGGTCTAGCTTATCATCGCAGATCTCTAGGGTTGCCAGCTTTAAGTATCAACTGGGGGGCATGGGCTGAGTTAGGAGTCGTAGCAAACCGCAACTTTAGCGAGCAAACGAATATGCGCGGTGTGGATACTATTGTACCGAAGCAAGGAATACAGATACTGGAACAGGTGTTCCACCATCCCTCTGCTCAGATTGGAGTCGTGCCGATCGATTGGTCGCAGTTTATGCAAAGATTTACAGCGGAGACTGCCCCATCGTTCCTCTCGGAGTTAGCCCTTGAAGCAGACTCACGCGTAAAAACCGAGCAACTATCCGTGCAGAAAGATGAGTTCTTGATGCGATTAAAGCAAGCTTCGCCTCGCGATCGCCAAGAATTGTTACTGGCTCACCTCCAAGACCAAGTCACCAAAGTTTTAAGTTTAAGTTCATCCCATCGATTAGAGCCGCACCAAGGTTTCTTTGACCTTGGGATGGACTCCCTAACCTCTGTGGAGTTGAGGAATCGTCTCCAAATATCTCTGGGACGCGCCCTTCCTTCAACGTTAATCTTTGACTATCCAACTCTCAATGCTCTTGCTGCGTATCTGAAGAGTGAGATGTTTCTTGAGGAATCTCACGACGACAACTCACAAGCAATTTCAGAGAACAATAATCAGCAAACTACGACTGTAGCAGAAATCGGACAGCTTTCAGAAGAAGATGCAGAAGCATTACTGCTCCTAGAACTAGAAACCATTAAATTCTAAGAGAGTCTGCGCTACTAGCTACTAGTAGTTCACCACATAAGTTTTAACGGGTTAGTTTAAGTTGTGATTGATTGTTACGGCGCTGAAGCGCAACTACAAACCTATCAAAACAAATGATAATACTTAAGTGATGAAAATGAATCAGCCCATTCTTGTTCCAATCTCTATCGATATGCAAACTTTGAAACGTCAGTGACTCCAGATGTCCGCTCACTACCAATACTGCGTAGGTTTTGCATAAAAATCCGAAATTACGTAGGTTGGGGAGCCAGATCTGAACCGTGTGCGTGGCGCGAATGCGCCATAGGAGGGTTTCCCTCCGCACCTTTACTGGCGTTTGAGGAACGAAACCCAACATTTATCAGCATTTGTTGGGTCGATCTGTCGCTCGACCCAACCTACTATTTCCCAAAACTTACGTAGTATTGCGCTCACTACAAGTTAATTCCTTTAAATTGCTGATGCAACAGTTGAGCATATCCGGAAAGTAGCGAGTTGAATTTGTAGGTAACTTTATCCTTCTGAGTCATTAGAAAAAATTAAAGACATGAAACGTTTGTTGGGTTTTCTCCTCAACCGCTTCTAAAAACCTACACATATCTACGCATCAATCCGTAAACATTAGCAGAAGGAAGTCAACAGTTTATCTTCCCTTGGAATTATCCAAAGAGTTCATAAATCTAGAATCACACAATTTCTCAGGAAACAAAATCATGAATAACACTAAGTCTCAAGAATACGATGTCGTCATGATGGGTGCAGGTTTTGTGGGTGTTTGCCAAGCTCGTCACCTGCTGCTGAATATCCCAGGGATAAGAATCGCCCTGATCGACCCCCGTCCAGAAGAGCGGACGCAAAAAGACCTCAAACTTGGCGAATCAATGGTGGAGGTTGCGACTCTTTTCGTTTGCAAAGAGTTGGGTCTTTATGACTACATGATTGAAAATCATCCACCCAAAGCCGGACTCAGCTTCCATTGGGCTAAAGACCCAGCAAAAACTGAAACCACCGATGATTACTATCATATCTGGAACAACAGACAACTTCCTCTTGCTTCCTTCCAAATGAATCGAGCCAAGTTCGAGCGAGATTTGCTGAAGATGAATCAATCCATGGGGGCTGACTTCTATCACGGTCGTGTGATGGATGTAGACTTGACCCCAGGAGATGCGATTAAGACTGTTAAGGTCAAGCTAGTTGATGGTGAGTATATCGAACTCAAAACCAGACACGTCATTGATGCAGCGGGTCGCAAGTTTATTATCGGGCGAAAAACAGATAATCTTCTGTTTGGACCGGAAAATTTGTTTGGTGTTGATACTGGCACAGCATGGGTACGGGTCAAAGGTGTAGATCGCACCATCTTCCATAATGGTTATGACCCAAGCGGTATTACAGCCAGTTATTACTACGCTACCAATCACTGGTTTGGTCACGGTCACTGGATATGGATGATTCCAACAGAAAAGGATTCTCAGGAAATCTCAATTGGGATTTCCCAACACCGTAGCGTCATCGCTGATAATCAAATCAATACAAAGGAGAAATTCTACGCCTTTTTAAAGGCAAATCACAACGTTCTTTATCGGTTGGTGACGAGTGGTGAAAACGTAGATTTTCACTACCTAGCGAGACCTTCTCATGCCAGTAAGACCATGTTCTCTCCAGATAACTGGTATGTGCTGGGAGATTCAGCCTGTATCTTCGACCCCTTCTATTCTTTGGGGACGTCGATGATTGCGTTTGCTATTGAATCAGTCACGGAAATTATCCGAGCCAAACTAGCAGGTGAAGCTGATGCAGAGGAGAAGCGTGCTGCTTACAACAAATTTAACCTTACTTACACACGAGTTAACAACCAACTTATCCACGATCATGACAAACAGCTTGGCCATGCTAGCATTATGAGCTGGCGCATCTACTTTGATTACATGGGATGGTTTGGTGCTGTCTTACCTATGTACGTGGGCAAATGGCATTTAGACTTAGGATTCATATCCAGATACGTAGCAAGTATTGAAGGATATATAAACGGCTTCTGGCCATATCTGCATGAGCAATTCAATGAACTAGTGGAACGCGATACCAACATCGGCTTCATGGACTGTCACCGTGCGGATCAGTTGCTCTGGGGTTACCACACAGTCAAACACTTTGATGACTTTGTAGAGAATACAAAACTCGAGCCTAGGCGATGCAACGTCTTTAGCTCCCTAAAATACACCAACTTTTTCATGGCTATTTGGTATGCAAAGTTTTTGTGGAAAGGCTTTGGACTGTCTGGCTTCTTAAAGCTGCGAAATCTATACTATATATTCAGCTTATTGAGCGATTCAGTTCAATGTGCAATAGGCGAAATGATTTACAAACAGAAAACCAAAGGCTTACCTGATAATACTAAAGTGACCAAAATGCGCCAGGAATTTGCTACTTACCACTATCGAGGTAAACTACAATCTTGGATTGAAACAGGAACTAACTTACCAGCACAAAGCTAGCAATTTTCAAGAAATAGATTATCCATAAACGTGGTTAGGGCTAAAGCACATTTAAATGTTTAAAAACCGCAGAGGCGCAGAGAAAACAGAGGAAGAGGAAACGGAGTTAATATTGCTCCTTTCCCGCTCAAGGACTACATATTTAAAAGAACCGCAAAGATATAAAACAAAGATGAAAAAGCTTATTCTCTCCTTCTCTTCCTCTGCGCCCTCTGCGCCTCTGCGGTTTTTTATTTAATCCCTCACAACACTGCCATCTTACTTCATCTTTTCTTCGGTCATCTTCTAATATCAGGAATTAAATATGAGTCCTATAGAAAATTCCCAACCTTTATCTGCTACAAAACGTGCGCTTTTAGCATTAAAAGAAATGCAAGCCAAACTCGAAGCAAACGAGCAAGCAAAGACAGAACCGATCGCTATCATTGGGTTAGGCTGTCGATTCCCAAAAGCAAACGATCCAGAAGCGTATTGGCAAATGCTGCGTGACGGGGTAGACGCAATGACAGAAGTGCCATCAGATAGATGGGATATTGACGCCTACTACGACCCCAATCCCGATGCTGCTGGGAAAATATATACCCGTAACGCCGCATTTTTGGATCGGGTAGACCAGTTTGACCCACAATTTTTTGGAATTGCCCCTCGGGAAGCTGTGAATATGGACCCCCAGCAGCGGCTGCTTTTGGAGGTTAGCTGGGAAGCCCTTGAGAATGCTGGTATTGCACCCGAGAAATTAGTTGGCAGCCAAACTGGAGTTTTCCTCGGAATTATGAATCTGGATTACTACCAGATGGTCACTACCCCCGATCTCATTAACTCCCATACTGCCACAGGCAACGCCTTTAGCGCGACTTCTGGTCGATTGTCTTACACTCTAGGTCTCCAAGGACCTTGTATGGCAATAGACACAGCCTGCTCTTCATCGCTTGTAGCTGTTCACCTTGCCTGCCAAAGCTTACGTACAAAAGAATGTCATTTAGCTCTTGCTGCTGGAGTCAATTTGATATTAACACCAACGGTGACTATGAGCGAATGTCGGGCTAAAATGCTAGCTCCTGATGGTCACTGCAAAACCTTTGATGCTGCTGCTGATGGCTTTGCTCGAGGAGAGGGTTGCGGGATTGTGGTTCTCAAACGTCTCAGTGATGCCATTGCTGACGGTGACAATATTTTAGCTCTGATTCGGGGTTCGGCAGTCAATCAGGACGGTCGCAGTGGCGGTTTGACAGTTCCTAATGGACCAGCTCAGCAAGCAGTTATCCGCTCAGCCCTAGCTAATGCTCTTGTAGAACCAGGACAAGTGAGCTATGTAGAAGCTCATGGTACCGGGACATCTCTAGGAGATCCTATTGAATTGCGAGCCTTAGCAGCAGTGTTGGGTCAGAAGCGATCGCATGACCAAAGTTTGCTCGTTGGTTCAGTGAAGACCAACATGGGACATTTGGAAGCAGCCGCTGGAGTCGCGGGTTTAATTAAGTTGGTATTGGCACTGCAAAATCAGGAAATACCACCTCATTTGCACTTAAAAAACCCCAATCCTCATATCCCCTGGTCAGAACTTCCCATTAAAATTCCGACAGAACTTACTCCTTGGACTCCCATCAACGGGAAGCGGATTGCGGGTCTTAGCTCCTTCGGCTTTAGTGGAACCAATGCTCATGTGGTCGTTGAAGAAGCTCCTCTTAGGGAGATGGGGAGATGGGGAGATGGGGAGATGGGGAGAAAACATGACCCGATCTCAGAAGAACGTCCCTTGCATTTGCTCAGCCTTTCGGCGAAAAGTGAAGAAGCATTAAAGCAGCTTGCAAATCGTTTTTCCACAGCACTGAAAGTTAATCCCAACCTCAACCTTGCTGATGTCTGCTTCACTTCCAACACGGGTCGCTCTGTCTTTGACCACAAACTGGCACTAGTAGCTGAAAATACAACG
This sequence comes from Scytonema sp. UIC 10036, assembly GCF_009725235.1. The sequence goes on along the minus strand of NZ_WJFC01000220.1, from coordinate 12,022 downwards.
CAGGCGTGCGAGCAACTTGCAGCCTTTAGCACTGGGCAAAATCCATCTGGGGTGTTTGCAGGGTTACCTCAAGAGACCCGCAGACAAAAGATAGCATTTTTGTTTACCGGACAAGGATCTCAGTACGTAGGAATGGGACGCCAGCTTTACGAACAAGCGCCCACCTTCCGTCAAGCCCTGGATCGCTGCGATGCTATCCTGCGCCCCTATTTACAACAACCCCTGTTGTCTGTACTCTATCCAAATGATGGATCTAACTCCCCCATTGACCAGACTGCTTACACCCAACCTGCTCTGTTTGCCCTAGAATATGCTTTGTATGAATTATGGCACTCTTGGGGCATTACCCCAAATGTTGTTATGGGTCACAGCGTCGGTGAATACGTAGCAGCTTGCGTTGCAGGGGTATTCAGTCTGGAAGACGGTCTAAGGATGATAGCAGAGAGATCGCGCCTGATGCAAGCCCTACCACCAGGTGGCGAAATGGCTGCGGTGTTTGCAGATGAGGCGACTGTAAGGGCGGCGATTTCTCCCTACGGACAAAAAGTTGCGCTCGCAGCCATCAATGGACCGCAAAACGCAGTTATCTCTGGTGAAGGAGAGAGCGTACAAGCCGCGATCGCAGAACTACAAGCCAAAGGAATCGAATCCCGACACCTAAGCGTATCCCATGCGTTTCACTCACCCTTGATGGAACCAATGTTAGATGCTTTTGAAAAGCAAGCAGCAACGGTTACCTATAGCGAACCCAAGATCGACTTGATTTCCAATGTCACAGGTCAACTAGTACGCGGAGTAGAAGTCAGTCAAGCCAGTTACTGGCGGCGTCACGTGCGGGAAGCAGTACGATTTGCCGATGGAATGCAAACATTGCAAGCACAGGCGATCGACATCGTTGTAGAAATCGGACCACATACAGTTTTGAGCGGTATGGGGCGACAGTGTTTGCCAGAAGGAACTGAAGTATGGTTACCTTCCTTACGCCGAGGACATGATGATTGGCAGCAAATCCTCCAGAGTTTGGGAACGCTATACGTACATGGTGTGAAAGTAGACTGGTCTGGTTTTGACCGGGATTATCAACGAGTAAAAGTATCGCTACCCACCTATCCCTTCCAACGCAAGCGGTATTGGGTTGAGGTAGATTCCTCTAAGCAGCAAGAAGCGCCCATCGTATTGAGCACAAAGAAAGATGTCGATCGCCCCATTCACCATCTCTTGCAATCTACAAATACGAGAGAACTTGCTCAGAAGTTAGAAATAGTTGAACAACTGCCCGCAGAACAGGTAGAATCATTACTGAAAAGTTTATATACCGCTAACCTTTCTCAACGTCTTGCTAAATTATCCCCAGAAAGATATGATTTGCTCAAACAATGGCTCCAGCAAGACCAACAGAGCCTCAAGAGTGTTGAGTTGAGTGACTCACTCTACGAAGTACACTGGTTGCCACAAAACCGTAAGGCATTACCGCAGCCAAATCAAGCAACCCAACGCGGTAAGTGGCTTATCTTTGCAGATGAGACTGGAGTCGGGCAGGCACTAGCAGAACTTCTGGAAGCACGTGGCGAGAAATGTTTGATGATTTATCCCGGCGTTGCTTATGAAATCTTAGAAGCCGGACATCGGAAAATAAACCCTGGAAATTTTGATGATTTTCAACATCTGTTCCAAGATATTATCGCAAATAATGGATTGCCGTGTCGTGGAATAGTGCATTTGTGGAGTTTAGAAACGGCACTTTCTGACGAAATCACACCATCCTCGCTAGAAACTGCTCAAGTATTGGGCTGTGGTAGTGTGCTGCACCTAGTTCAGGCACTTGTCAATCATGCCCATTCAATATCACCTAAACTGTGGCTAGCAACCTGTGGAACCCAGGCAGTAGAACCAAAAGCTAGTCCCCTAGCGGTGGCTCAAGCACCTTTGTGGGGATTAGGAAGGGCGATCGCATTGGAACACGCGGAAATTTGGGGAGGGCTAATCGATTTAGACCCTAACATCTCTGGAAATAAGACAAACGCACTGTCCTTACTAGCAGAGATGTGGCAACCAGAAGGCGAAGACCAAATTGCCTTTCGCGGCGAACAACGCTATGTTCCCCGTTTAGTGCGTAGCAGCAATCTTAAACCACAACCCATACATTTGCAAGCTGATGGAACTTACCTAATTACTGGGGGCTTAGGTAGTTTAGGGCTTAAAACTGCTCAATGGATGGTAGAGCAAGGTGCGCGAAATCTGGTGCTAGTAGGGCGTAAAGGTCTACCCAGTCGCGATAGTTGGGCTAATTTACCACACGGTACCAACACTTGGGAACAAGTTAAGGCGATTCAATCCTTGGAAGACATGGGAGCCAAGGTTATCTTAGCTCAAGCTGATGTCAGTAACTTAGCTCAGATGACTGCGCTCTTTGAACAATTACACAGCAAACAAATTCCCCTAAAAGGAATCATCCATGCTGCTGGTGTTACAGATTACAAATTATTACAAGATATTGACCTAGAGACGCTTCAGTCCACTCTAAGACCTAAAGTAGTAGGCACGTGGCTTCTCCATCAACTCACCCAAGAGATGAACCTCGACTTTTTCGTTGGCTTCTCCTCAATCGCTTCGGTGTGGGGGTCTAGAGGACAAGCGCATTACGCCGCAGCCAATCACTTTATCGACGCGATCGCCCATCATCGTCAAGCATTGGGACTACCCGCTTTAAGCATCAACTGGGGACCTTGGGCAGGAAGTGGGATGGCATCTTCTGAAACCGAGACATTGTTAAAGCGAATCGGAGTAGAGGCTTGGCGTCCAGAAGAAGGGATTGCAGCCCTAACACAGATTCTAGGTACACACAGAGTTCAGACAACAGCAGCTCGAGTTGACTGGAGTACTTTCAAACCCATTTACGAAATCAAAGGACAGCGATCGCTACTAGAACAAATCGAACAACAGCCTCAACAGACAATTGAACCCGATGGAGTTAAGGTTCCAGAAATCATACAGCAATTAGAAGCACTTAGCGCAAACAAACGTTACGGTTTCTTAGTCGCTCATCTTCAAACAGCAGTCGCTAAAGTACTGGGATTAGAACAATCTCAATTACCACAGATACGACAGGGATTTGTCGAACTAGGGATGGATTCCTTAATGGCTGTCGAGCTAAAAAATAGTCTCGAAGCCAACTTAGGACATCCCTTGAGTTCAACATTAGCTTTTAACTATCCCAATATAGAGACACTTGCTAATTACCTGGCTACCGAAGTTCTATCCCTAGAACCAGCAGTAGAAACCGTTTCCAACTTGCCGAAAGATAGCTATGAGCCATCTCCATCGTCAGCAGATCTAGAACAACTTTCCTCTTCCGAACTAGCATCATTACTTGATGAAGAATTAAATAGTTGGTCAATGGTTAATGGTTAGTTGTTAATTGTTACTCCCTTCCTACCATAAGATTAACGCTCTTCTTCTCCTCTTTCTTCGTGTACTTCGCGTCTTTGCGGTTCATTTAATTAAGTAATCTTTACCTGGGATAGGAGTAGTTGTTAATTGTTAATTACCAGTCTTCCACTATAGCAGTCCAATTTGATAGATAAAACTTATTAACCGCAAAGACGCAAAGAGCGCGAAGAAAAGAGAAAAGAGAGAATTTTACAAATGTTTTAGGATTGCTATAACCATTATCCACTAATAATTTTTAAAAAAGTACGAAAATGAACAATACCTCAGATAACATCGATCATCAATCTCGCTTAAAAAATGCACTGATTGCACTTAGAGAAATGCGAGCCAAGCTTGATGCAATGCAGCATTCTAAGACAGAACCGATCGCGATTATTGGCATGGGTTGCCGATTTCCTGGTGCGAAAAACCCCCAAGCCTTTTGGTCTCTCCTGCGTGATGGAGTCGATGCTATTACCGAAATTTCTCCCGATCGCTGGGATATTAATGAATTATACGACCCAAACCCTGATACACCCGGAAAAATGTATATCCGGAGCGCCGGATTTCTGGAGCAAGTAGACCAGTTTGAACCCCAATTTTTTGGTATCACTCCACGAGAAGCTATCAGCATGGACCCCCAACAGCGACTCCTGTTAGAGGTCAGTTGGGAGGCGATCGAGCACTCTGGTACCGCTCCAGAAAAACTTAGGAACAGCCAAACTGGGGTATTTGTCGGGATTACCACCAATGATTATTTGCAACTTCAAGTAGAGTCTGGCGATCGCACCAACATCGACGCCTACAGTACCACAGGCAATTGCCTCAACGCTGTGGCTGGTCGCTTGTCGTATACCCTGGGTCTTGTAGGTCCGAGTATGATCGTCGATACAGCTTGCTCATCGTCATTGGTAGCGATCCATCTTGCTTGCCAGAGTTTACGCAACCAAGAGTGCAATCTAGCTCTTGCTGGCGGCGTCAACCTCATCCTATCACCGATTTCAACCATTGCGACTTGTAGAGCACGGATGCTAGCCCCTGATGGTCGCTGCAAAACCTTTGATGCTTCAGCAGACGGCTTTGCTCGAGGCGAAGGTTGTGGAGTTGTCGTTCTTAAGCGCCTAAGTGATGCGATCTCAGACGGTGACAACATTGTAGCTGTGATTCGAGGTTCAGCAGTCAACCAAGATGGACCCAGCAGTGGTCTTACTGTTCCCAACGGAGTCGCCCAACAAGCACTTATCCGTCAAGCCTTGGCTAATGCTGGAGTAGAGCCAGCACAAGTGAACTACATAGAAGCCCACGGTACCGGAACATCTTTAGGAGATCCCATTGAGGTAGAGTCCTTAGGAGCAGTGTTAGGTCAAGAGCGATCTAAGGAACAACCTTTAATCATTGGATCGGTAAAAACTAACATTGGTCACTTGGAGTCAGCAGCTGGGGTTGCAGGGCTAATTAAGGTAATACTGGCACTGCAAAATCAAGAAATACCCCCTCATCTACACCTAAAAAATCCCAATCCTCATATCCGGTGGGCAGAACTTCCAGTGGTGGTACCAACCGAAAGGATGCCGTGGACTGCTGTTCATGGACCCCGCATTGCAGGATTGAGTGGGTTTGGTGTTAGCGGAACCAATGCTCACATCGTGATTGAGGAGGCACCAAAGCGCCAGATTGAGTCGGTGAAACAAGAACGCCCCTTGCATCTGCTCAGCCTCTCAGCGAAAAATGAAGAAGCATTACAGGAATTAGTCAGCGACTTTTACACAACGCTCAAAGCCAATCCCAACCTCAACCTCGCCGATGTTTGCTTTACTGCCAATACGGGTCGCTCTGTTTTTGACCATCGATTGGCACTGGTTGCTCAAAACTTAGCCCAGGTGTGCGAACAATTAGCAGCCTTTAGTGTTAAGCTCAACCCAGATAACGTGTTCGCAGGGTTCTTTAAAAACACCCATAAGCCTAAGATTGCATTTTTGTTTACCGGACAAGGTTCTCAGTTTGCAGGGATGGGACGCCAACTTTACGAACAAGCGCCCACCTTCCGTGAAGCAATCGATCGCTGCGATGCTATCCTGCGCCCCTATTTACAACAACCTCTGTTGTCTGTACTCTATCCAGCAGCAGGTTCGGACTCTCCCATCAACCAGACCGCTTACACCCAACCTGCCCTGTTTGCCCTAGAATATGCTTTGTATGAATTATGGCGCTCTTGGGGCATTACCCCAGATGTTGTTATGGGTCATAGTGTCGGTGAATACGTGGCGGCTGTCAGTGCAGGAGTGTTCAGTCTGGAAGACGGTCTGAAACTGATAGCGGAGCGATCGCGCCTGATGCAAGCCCTACCAGAAGGGGGCGAAATGGCTGCGGTGTTTGCAGATGAGGCGACTGTACGGGCAGCGATTTCTCCCTATGGACGAAAAATTGCGCTCGCAGCCATCAACGGACCACAAAACGTGGTGATTTCCGGTGAACAAGAGAGTGTACGAGCAGTCGTTGTGGAACTGCAAGCCTGTGGAATTTGGTCTCGCCGCTTGAACGTGTCCCATGCGTTTCACTCGCCTTTGATAGAACCGATGTTAGATGCTTTTGAGCAGCAAGCAGCAACGGTTACCTACAGCAAACCTAACATAGATATCATTTCCAATGTCACAGGTCAACTGGTGCGCTCTTCAGAAATGAGTCAAGCCAGTTATTGGCGACATCATGTCCGCAAAACCGTGCGATTTGCCGATGGAATGCAAAAGTTGCACGCACAGGCGATCGACATCGTTGTGGAAATCGGACCAAATCCGGTACTGATTGACATAGGGCGACAGTGTTTGCCAGAGGGAACAGAAGTATGGTTACCTTCGTTGCGTCGTGAACACGATGATTGGGAGCAACTCCTCCAGAGTTTAGGAAAGTTATACGTAAACGGCGTGAAAGTTGACTGGTCGGGCTTTGACCGGGATTACCAACGTGCAAAAGTGTCCTTACCTACCTATCCTTTCCAACGCCAACGTTATTGGTTAGACATCAAAGCCGCTGAAGTGGCTTCCAACAAAGAGCAAGCACAAATTAAAAAGCAAGAGACTTTCTCGACCAGCATTCCAGAAACTAATTTTAAAGACCGCATCCTTGCTATAATTGCCAAGACGAGCGGACAAAAACAAGACCAAATTGGTCTAGATATGACCCTGGAAGGAGAACTTGGTCTCGATTCTCTCATGATGACGCAACTCATGAGCGACCTAGCAAAAATCATTCCAGACAACAAAAAAGTAGCGTTTAGCAGTCAGTTTTCATTACGTGACCTGATGCAGTTGCAAACTGTAAGACAAGTCATTCAAAGATTTGAAGAATGGCAACCCTCTGGTGAAAAAGATACAAACAGCACCGAAGAGACAAAAGTTGTAAATCTAGACCCCCATGTGCGGCGATCGCTCACAACCGAGTCTGAAAATCCCTCTTCCCTATCCCCTACCCCCTATCCCCTACCCCTATAAGCGTAGAAATGCTACACGGTCAGTATTTCCACTTAGTAGGACACTGGGTTGTCAATTCCAACAGTCTGTTCTCTTCCTTGCGTTTACAAGGGTCGTTTGACACAGATGTTGCATGGCAAAGCTGGAAACACCTAATATCTCGCCATCCCATGTTACGAGCTCGCTTCCATGTACCAGAAGGCGCAACTCGCTTCAGAGACTATCAGATGGAAGTTCTGGAAGAAGTAGCTCCCCCTGAAATCCCAGTCACCGATCTCAGACATCTTGACAGTGATGCTCAAGAACAGGCAATACAAGAAGAGTTACACCGATGGCTAAATTACCAATGGTCAATGATTGAATGGCCACTGCATCGATTTTCCGTACTTCGCCTGCAAGATAACGATTATCAACTGTTTCTAGGCAACGAACATTTGATTTCAGATGCTTTAGGAAATCATATAATATTGCGCGAATTTATGGAAATTTATCGCGCACTAGTCAGCAATGATAAACCCAATCTGCCTCCCGCTACCACACTCCAAGAATACGCTGAAGTCGTTAGAGCTATGAATGCTTGGTATGACCCAGAGGAAGAGCGTTCGCTAGCAGAGTATACTAGCAAACAGGGTAAAAATTCTTACTTCTGGAACCCCAAAGGTGTTACTGTTGAAAATACCTGTCCTCAATTTCACACCCTACGGTACCGCCTTGGACGCGAAACCACTGCTAAGCTAATTGCCCAAACCCGCGAATGGCGATTGCCTATCAATACTCTCTTGATGGGAGCATTCCTGCGATCGGTTGTGAAGTTTGAGCAGTCCTCTCAGTCTGCGATCCTTCAAGTCCCCACAGGCGGAAGAATCTATCCAGGGGTAGATGCATCTCATATAGTCAGCAGTTTCGCACAGAATTTAGCGCTAAGCTTCGAGCCACCACAGCCAAACGAAGACTGGTCAACTTTGTTAAATCGTCTTCATCAGGAAGTTCAAAATGGCATAGCCAGCGGTCTTGACAGAGCTCAAACTCGTCAGATTGGCACGATTTTCCGGAATAATATAGCGTTAGAAGACGGCAAAATTCCCGAACATAGTGTATCTGTATTCCGAAGTGCGTTGAAATCCAATCTCTATTTCCCTTACACGGGACACACCCATATAGAAACTCAATACGGTCCCATAGCAGTAACAGGTTATCAAGCAGGTGGTATCAACGCAGCAGGAACGGTAGATATTTTACAGGAGATATTTGACGACAGCCTGCATCTGTTTGCAAGTTACGATGAGAAATTCTTCAACCTGTCCGTAATTGACAGCTTAATGAGGGAATATATCTCACAGATAGAAGAATTAACCTCACTAACAATTCAACCCCAAGAGGTAACACAACCGCTTCCAGTATCACAAAAAGACACTAAGAATGATACCAATATCGAGTCTCTACTCAAACAAGTAGCAGAGGAAATTTGTCACTACCCAATTACCTCTGAAGAGATGGACCAAGATTTAGAGGCGGACTTAGGTATGGATTCACTAGAACGCATCCGCATCGTTACCCGTCTTGAAAAATTACACGGAAAAGTCGATCGCCAAGCCTTGCTCAGTTGCAGGAGTTTGCAGGAAATGGCAAACGTACTGTGTATGTAAAGAAGCTCTCTCACTTCTTACCTCTGTGTACTCTGCGCCTCTGCGGTTAAATAAATTATTTTTGAACCGCAGAGGGCGCAGAGGGCGCAGAGAGCGCATCATAGAACACTCTACCAACGGGCGAGACGCCCATCCCACAAGATACACAAACCCAATCCAAAATCCAAAATCCAAAATCCAAAATCCCTTAATCCAAAATCCAAAATCCAAAATCCAAAATCGGTTAATCCAAAATCCAAAATCCAAAATCCAAAATCGGTTAATCCAAAATCCATTAATTGGGAAATCATTAAAATGAGCAATACTATAAAAATTCCTTACCTAAAAATTGTTGAACAGATTCAGCAAACACCTGACGCTGTAGCCGTACTGCATAAAGAAACCAAATTAACTTACGCCGAATTACATCGCCTTTCCAATCAAGTTGCGAATTACTTGCGTACCCTAGGTGTAGGACCAAACACTTTAGTAGGCATTATGACACAGCGCGGACCTCTGATGGTAATAGGAATTTTAGGTATCCTGAAAGCTGGCGGTGCTTATGTTCCCCTCGATCCTTCCTACCCAGCAGAACGCATACGCTATATTCTAGACCATGCCAAAATTAGCACTCTCCTTGCTGAGTCCCAAGTAACTTCCAAACTTGAAGAATGCTTGGATGAGAAGTCGCTATTGCATACCCTGATGTTTTTGGACAATAAAGAAACGTTCCAGGAAAGAAAAGAACTTAGCCTAGTTGATAAAAACATTTGGTCTCTTGTCTCAGATGAAGCTCCAAATTATACCAATCTCCCAGACGATTTGATGACAGTTCTGTATACTTCTGGGTCTACTGGTCGTCCTAAAGGCGTTATGCTCAACCATCGCGGCTATATGAACCGCCTGGAGTGGATGCAAAAAACCTTTCAGCTAAAACCCGGAGACCGGGTAGCGCAGAAAACTTCTTTCTGTTTCGATATATCGGTTTGGGAACTCTTTTGGACACTAATGGAGGGAGCTACGATTTGCCCTGTAGAAAGGGAAACAGTCATCAATCCTTGGGAGTTTGCACAGTGGATAAAGGATACCCAAATCAATATTATGCACTTTGTCCCTTCCCTATTTGGAGAGTTTATCAGTGCTTTGGAAGATGAAACTTGGTCATTTCCTCACCTGCGCTGGTTAGTCTTTAGTGGTGAAGCTTTGCCGTTATCTTTTATACAACGCTGGATTGATAAGTATGGTATGGGTACTGGGTTAGCAAACTTGTACGGACCGACTGAAGCATCCATTGACGTAACCGCTCATATCATGACTCAGCGCCCTGAGGAGAATATTCCTATCGGGAAAGCCATTGATAACGTCTACATCAAAATATTAAATGAGCAAATGCAGCCCGTTGCGCCAGGAGAGTTAGGAGAACTTTGGATAGGAGGTATACAACTGGCAAAGGGTTATCTGAACGATGTGGAACGGACATCAGCCGCCTTCCGCCCCAATCCCTTTTCCGATATTCCTGGAGAACATCTCTACCGCACTGGGGATTTGGCAAAAGAATTGTCAGATGGTAGTTTTGAATACCACGGACGTATTGACCACCAAGTTAAAATACGTGGTTTTCGTGTAGAATTGGGAGAAATTGAAAGCGTTCTCAATACTCATCAATCCGTTCGTGAAGCAGCCGTCTTAGCAGTCGATTATGGATCTGGGCAAAAAAGGTTGGTCGCTTGGATGTCCGGACAGAAGGTTAACAACCGACAAATTAAGGAACATCTCTCCAAGCAATTACCGGATTACATGATTCCTCAACGATTGGAATGGCTCCCCAGTTTGCCCAAGAATCATAATGGTAAGCTGGATCGCAAAGCTCTGCTAGCTCTACTACCTGAGAACCGTCCAACAACAGAAAAAGCTGTAACTGCAACTGATTCATCGGATGAATACTTACCCCTCGGTTCAGCTCAGCGTTGGCTGGTATCATACTTCCAGCCACCTTACCAGTGGACGGGGTATACGCGGTTTCTATACCACAAACCCTTAAATCTGGAGATTTTCAACAAAGCCCTCAACCTTATGGTGGCACGTCATCCCGCCCTGCGTACTGTCTTTGTGTCAGTCCAAGGACAATGGCAACAGCGAGTGCTCGCTCAACCTCAACCACTGACGGTTATCTTCCACGATCGCAGTCATCTGACAGACAAACAGCGCGATGAACAAATCCGTAACATTATACAACAAAGCAGCGAAAAACTCCAGATTAATGAGTGGCCTCTGATGTCAACAATCGTAATTAAGGTGAGTGAATCTTGCTATGACATTGCAATTGTTGCACATCATATCATTGCTGATATGCTCAGTACAACTGTGTTATTTAAGGAACTCTGGTACGCGTATGACCAGATGTTGGCGGGTGGAAATGTCAGCTTTGAAAACTCTTCTCCACTGTCTTATACAGATTATGTGCGTTTGCTTGTGGAACAAGACAAACGTGGATCTTTGGCGAGCCACGTTGATTATTGGAATTCCCAGTTCCCCTCTAGGGAATACACGTTCCTAGTTCCTTTTGACCATCTTAAAGGCTCCAACGATGAGGCTTCTGCTTGCAGTCAAACATTTGTCTTGACCAAAGAACAAACTGATGCACTACTACGCAAAGCCAAGCCGTATTACGGCTGTAATGTGTATACACTTTTACTGGCTCCTCTATACCAGCTCATGGCAAATTGGTCTAACAAATCTTGGGTTGTGGTTAGTCATCGTACCAACGGTAGAGACTTGGGTGAGAATCATTTGTTTTGGGAAAGTGTTGGTAACTACGCTGTCAATTTCCCCGTAGGCATCGACGTAGAACATCAGAACAACTGGGAACAGATTATTAAGAATATTAAAGATGGATTTGATAGGCTGCCAATGAATGGTAATACCTTTGATTGGATATGCGATCGCTTGCCCAGCCATATCTATCCTGATGCTAATTTGACACCCATACGAGCGAATTACCTGGGGAACCGTACTCTTCCGGTATCTGAGGTGTTTGAATTCATGGCAGAAGATCGCGATCGCCGATTGTCTCCTCCCGAACAAAAACGCACAACTTTGCTGGAGTTTTTCTTTTTCACCATCAATGGAAGCTTGTACTTAGAAATCGAATACTCTCGCAATTTCCATCTAAGCGAAACCATCAACAAGCTTGGCAAGCAGTATCTAATGCTTATGGCTGATATGCTTGCAGCTATGTATGTGGAATTATAAAGGGAACGAGAGAAATGGTTCCCTCCCCTTTACAAGGGGAGGGCTAGGGTGGGGTATTTTTGAGAATAGTCACAGTTCTAAGAGGTTGTTGGAAAAGTGATTGGCTGTAATTTTCATCACATGATTACCCCCCTTAATCCCCCCTTAGAAAGGGGGGAAATTAAGAAAAATCTGGTTCCCTCCCCTTTACAAGGGGAGGGCTAGGGTGGGGTATTTTTGAGAATAGTCACAGTTCTAAGAGGTTGTTGG
>NZ_WJFC01000219.1 GCF_009725235.1 Scytonema sp. UIC 10036 | reverse complement strand
ATTATTATTTTGTATTTGTATATGTTGTTTGATATTTATTTTTTACGCTTGGGGTATTTTAACCTTAAGACTCTGTCTATATCTTGACAAGGCCTATCAAGTTTCATATTAATGACTTCCGCTTGCGGAATTGAAACGATAAAGCTACGCCCATTCGCGTTGCTAATTCTTGGTTTCATATTAATGACTTCCGCTTGCGGAATTGAAACGAAAATGTTAGGGCTGAACTAAAAGAATTAAAAGCAAGTTTCATATTAATGACTTCCGCTTGCGGAATTGAAACTTCTTTGGGATGATATTTATTATGTTTGTTGTCCCAAGTTTCATATTAATGACTTCCGCTTGCGGAATTGAAACGATCACGACGCCTATTGTCTTAAGCACCAAATTGTTTCATATTAATGACTTCCGCTTGCGGAATTGAAACAAGCTTGACAATAAATTAAAAACTGTAGAAATACAAGCCTGTTTCATATTAATGACTTCCGCTTGCGGAATTGAAACTTGCCGACTAACTTTGAAAAACGCGTTAGCCCAACTGAGTTTCATATTAATGACTTCCGCTTGCGGAATTGAAACTGCAACGTCCCAACTGCTTTGATTTTTTCGCAAGGCGGTTTCATATTAATGACTTCCGCTTGCGGAATTGAAACAGAGACTGATTGGGTTCTTGGTTCCAGCGATGGATTGTTTCATATTAATGACTTCCGCTTGCGGAATTGAAACAACACTGGGAAATAATTTCTTGAAATCGACATCAAGTTTCATATTAATGACTTCCGCTTGCGGAATTGAAACAAGAAGCTAGCGGCGCTATTGGAGATAGCCACGACATGTTTCATATTAATGACTTCCGCTTGCGGAATTGAAACGATTTCATCGATATCCAGCACTTGAGACAAGAGGTCGGTTTCATATTAATGACTTCCGCTTGCGGAATTGAAACATTCAGATTCTTCGCCTTCGTCCTCTTCATCCCAGTTTCATATTAATGACTTCCGCTTGCGGAATTGAAACAGCACATCTTACGTCCTTCCTTTTTCGAGATTTTGGCAAAGTTTCATATTAATGACTTCCGCTTGCGGAATTGAAACAGCAATGCTGTTTCTAGAATCCCGCCAAAAACCTCAAAGTTTCATATTAATGACTTCCGCTTGCGGAATTGAAACTTTCTTCTAGAGTGAATAACAGATCGGATAGTTCCGGAGTTTCATATTAATGACTTCCGCTTGCGGAATTGAAACGTTCGTATTTCTCCCATATCTCTATAGGGTTGAACGTTTCATATTAATGACTTCCGCTTGCGGAATTGAAACGGCAATCCCCCCGCTATGAGCGTGCAAGTCCTTCCACGTTTCATATTAATGACTTCCGCTTGCGGAATTGAAACCTTTTAAGAAAAAACCTGAATGCAAGGTTGGTGTTTCATATTAATGACTTCCGCTTGCGGAATTGAAACATTTCGATGGAACGCTTACTGTGACGGATTTGGTAGTTGTTTCATATTAATGACTTCCGCTTGCGGAATTGAAACACTCATAGGGGTATTTAGCAGCGAGATCTTGCAACTGTTTCATATTAATGACTTCCGCTTGCGGAATTGAAACGAAATTGTGGAAATTCAAGAGATTTTCGCTTCTACGTTTCATATTAATGACTTCCGCTTGCGGAATTGAAACGCTTAATAATTTTACCAGTATCCAAATCCCGATGGTTTCATATTAATGACTTCCGCTTGCGGAATTGAAACGTGACGGTAAATTGATTTTCAAATAATATTATGCGTTTCATATTAATGACTTCCGCTTGCGGAATTGAAACAACCTTGTTGTAATAAGGTTTTAGCTAGAGGTTTCATATTAATGACTTCCGCTTGCGGAATTGAAACTACAAGTTTTTACTTTACCTGATTTGTCAGCTTTGGGTTTCATATTAATGACTTCCGCTTGCGGAATTGAAACGTCCACCAACCCTCCACGAGTACCACCCCATTTCCTGACGTTTCATATTAATGACTTCCGCTTGCGGAATTGAAACCGCGTAAATTCTCCGAGTTCGTCAAAAGCTTTTAAAGTTTCATATTAATGACTTCCGCTTGCGGAATTGAAACGCTCAATGACTCCCTACTAGGGATTGAAACTTAATATTGTTTCATATTAATGACTTCCGCTTGCGGAATTGAAACTGGCAGGAGATCTACGATCGCGCTGAAGTCATAGTTGTTTCATATTAATGACTTCCGCTTGCGGAATTGAAACTTTTTCTAGTGCGTTTGACTCATCCGTGTTTATTTCTGTTTCATATTAATGACTTCCGCTTGCGGAATTGAAACTGCTTAAATGTTACCATGTTTTTTATAAATTAATATTAAGCATACTTGACAATTTATTTTTCTAATGATAATGAACTCTTTGACAATAAGGTTTATACTTGCCATCCTGTTGTCTACTGCTCCATTCATTAATTTTTTGAGTTAACATTGCTAACGGTAGAACCAGGACAATGAATATCTTCACGTATGTAGTCGGGCAATCTGTAGATTTTGCTCTTAGTTTAGATGAATGGGCATTCAAAGCAGAGGAATATGTGTATCGCTATTTCAACGGAAATAGAGAAAATGTCCGTAATACTCGTTTTGGAGATTGCATATCAAAAATACAATTTTTAAGCCAATTGCTTAAAGATTTAGAACAAGGATTCACAATTGATAATTTTCGAGGCGTAATAGATGAGCAAGGAATTCTTCAAGCAATAGCTGCAATTAAGGATGTAGAATTATATAATGAAGGAGAAATAGTTCCGGCTATAGCACTCGAATCAATTTGTAACGCACCTTGGAACGTTATAAACCAAGCACAAATAGAAACTCGAAGAGGTGCAGCAACATCTCTTATTGAGGAAATTGTTAAGGAAAGTAAATCCAAACAATTTGATGGTGTTGTCAAGTTATTGACTATTCCGCGTGCAAAGCCAATCTATACCAAAATTGGATTTGTAGATACTGATGGTTCAGGAGAAATGCTGCTAACAGAAAATGTAGCGGAGAAATTTCTAAACACACAACAACAGCGACGTAATTCACAAATATTTGATTAACAAGATAATTATTAATAATATGAATTCTCCCGACAATACACCAACCTCAGAACAAATTGCTATTTTTCAAGCACTTGATGAAATTGATAAAGATCCCTGCATAGGGCGATTAACAAAAGAAGAAAAAGATTTTTTCTTTGACCATTTTTTTAGCAATGAAGCTAAGATGGAACGATTACAAAGAATACGTCAACGCAAGCAAGCTTTAGAACAACAGCTAGCCAAAGTCGCGGCAATGGAAAAACAATTATTAGAAAATCTTCAAGAATAAAACCACATTTATTCATTCATACATAATTCATTGACAATTTTAACAAAGTTTTAAGTGATATTCAAGAAATGATTGAAGTTCCTTGATGACATTGAGCGTCAAGCGGTACGCACCTGCTCGCAGTTTTAGTTGCATTTTTTCGCTTCAGGTTACAACATTTCCAGAGGAACAGGTTTTGTTGGCGGAGGGAAGACGGTATCCAGGGTAGCCAGTTCTTCGACACTCAGTTTCAGATCCAGAGCGGCGTAGTTCTGCTCCACGTGGGTAATACGACTGGATTTTGGAATCACGATCGCATTTTCTTGATGTAACAGCCACGCGATCGCCACTTGAGCCGGCGTCACCCCTCGCTGCTGAGCGATTGACTGTAGCGTTCGATTGTTCAGCAGACGACCTTGTTCAATGGGGGAATACGCCATAATTGGGATACCTCGTTGTCTGCACCACGGTAGCAAATCCCATTCAATCCCCCGTCGCATCAGGTTATAAAGGACTTGATTGGTAGCAATTGCTCTCCCACCGCTTAATTGGCTAGCTTCTTCCATATCCTCAACATCAAAATTGCTGACGCCGTAGCGGCGAATTTTACCTGCTTGCTGAAGCCTCACAAAGGCGTCTAGCGTCTCCGTCAGTGGAATAGAACCGCGCCAATGCAGCAAATAAAGGTCAAGATAGTCAGTTTTTAGCCGTTTCAAGCTCCGTTCGCAGGCGGCGATCGCTCCTTGCTGTGAGGCGTTATGCGGATAAACTTTACTCACTAAGAAGACTTCGGAACGCCGATCTCCAATGGCTTCGGCGATCGCTTCTTCAGCACCGCCCTCACCATACATTTCTGCGGTGTCAATCAGGGATAAACCCAGGTCAAGTCCGTGGCGCAGGGCATTGATTTCACTCTGGCGATGTCTGGTGTTTTCTCCCATCCGCCAGGTACCCATCCCAAGGACTGGAATAGATTGTCCGGATGGTAATTTAAGAGTTCGCACAGCTGACTCCATCAACTTAAACTATGTTGTCACCGCTTCTAACTATATTAAGTAATATCATGTTCGGATGAACGCTTACGTTGGGTAACACGAGCGTTCAAAAAACAGAAACCCAAGCATTTAATCACTTCTTAAAGCAACGATGGGGTCTAATTTTGCTGCATTGCGTGCGGGCATAACCCCAGCCAATAGCCCCACCACAAACGAAAGCCCAAAACCAACGATAACTGACCAAGGTGCAACGATAAATGGAAACCCAAACACGACGGCTGCTAAAGCTGCAAGACAAATGCCAGTGACCGTACCGATGCAACCTCCTATGGTAGAAATCACGATCGCTTCTGTTAAAAATTGCTTAAGAATGACCGAATAGGTAGCCCCTACAGCTTTGCGAACCCCAATTTCTCTCGTTCTTTCCACAACAGAAACCAGCATAATATTAGCAATCCCAATTCCTCCTACTATTAACGAAATACTGGCGATCGCTACTACCATAACCGTACACAAACCCACGATACTGCTAAAAGTATTAATAATATCTGCTTGGCTGGTAATTTTAAAATCATCAGCTTGTGGTGAACGAATATTGTGGCGCAAACGCAAAAGATTGGTAACTTGAAACTGGGCTGCATCTAACATTTCGCGATCGCTAGCTTTTATCAAAATCCCATCAACAGACACACTCGATAAAGCATTTCTACCAACCAATCTTGCTGACATACTGCTTAAGGGAATATAAACTTGGTCATCTCGATCCATTGGTCCGAGAGCGCCCTTAGCTTCCATAACCCCTATCACCTTATAAGCATCTCCTTGAATTCGGATTCTTTCACCTATAACCTTGACACCTTCTTTAAAAAGAATTTTTTGAACTGTTGGTCCTAAAACAACAACTTGTCTCGCCGTCTCCAGTTCCTCTTGATTAAAAAATCTTCCTTGTTGGGGATACGTATTTCTTAATTCTGGATAATTTAAATCCGTACCGTAGACTGTTGTTGAAGTATTTTGTCCTTTATAAACCACCTGTGCTGTCCATTGCAAGTAAGCAGAAACAGCCGCCACCGAAGGAGCTTGCTTTGCGATCGCCTTAGCATCCTCCCATGTCAAAGTGCTTGCAGACCCCTGTCCCTGACTGATATTTCCGTTTCTAGCAGCACCAGCAAAAACTTGCAAAATATTTGTACCTAAGGCTTGTATTTCCTTTTCAACTCCCTTTTGCACACCTTGACCAACAGAAGTAATAGAAATTACTGAAGATATCCCAATAATTACGCCCAGCATAGTCAATCCCGTGCGTAATTTATTGCTCCATAATGCCTCTACTGCTATTGAAAAAATTTCTACAATTGCTACGTTACGGTAACCTGAAATCATACCATTTTGGATTTTGGATTTTGGATTTTGGATTTTAGATTTTGGATTGAGAAAGTTTTCGTGGAATGAATTTTACTCAACTATGTGTCATATTCTTTTTTTCAACTTGGTATAACTTTAAGAAATTATGTATTATGAAATTATTGATGAAAGGTATTTATGATACCAAATTGCCATAATTCCTCTTGTTGGTTATAAATCCAAAATCCAAAATCCAAAATCTAAAATCCAAAATCAAAAATCCAAAATCCAAAATCCAAAATCCAAAATCTAAAATCCTTTTGGAAGACTGAGCAATACCTTCTCATTTCCTTTCAAACCAGACCGGATTTCAGTCAAGTTTTCCACTGTAACGCCAATTTCAACAGGTACGAACACGGGCATATTATCATTACCTAGCACTAACACGCCCGTTAAATTTTCTCGACGCACAACTGATGCAGTGGGAACAACTAAGGCATCTTTCAAGCGATCGACTTGGAACTGTGCTTCCACATTCATTCCAGATTTTAGCAGCTTTTCTGAGTCAGACATAATTGTAACTTTGACTTCAAAACTCGTGACGTTCTGCTCTACAGTTGCTTGGGTAGCAATTTGGCTGACTTGACCCTTAAAAGTTTTTCCGGGATAAGCATCTGCTGTAATCGTGACTTTCTGACCGAGGCGTATCTTAGCAATGTTTGTTTCAGCAACATTTGTGACAACCTGATTTGTAGAAGCGAGAGACAAGATAGAAGAAGATAGTGCGGAAGAAACAGAACTTGCTGAAGTTGTGGGAGTCACAACAGATCCAGGCTCGGCAAACTTTTTAGTGACAACGCCATCAAAAGGGACACGAATGATAGTGTCATTGATTTGTGTTTGAACATTTTGTAATGAACCGCGAGCAGAAATCACTTGAGCGCGTGCTGCATCAATGTCTTCTTTGCGTGCTCCTGCTTCTAACAGTGTCAGGGCATGCTTTCTTTGCCTAGCAACAGCCCATGCTTGTTCGATATCTTCTTGACGTGACCCTTCTTTTTGCAATACCAGTGCTTGCTGTACTTCCATAACTTGAGCTTGGGCGCTATCTCGATCTGCACGTTTTTGGTTTAAAGTCAGAAGGGAAATCGCACCAGCATCATACAAATTTTTATGGCGACGAAAATCATCTTCTGCTTTTCTCAAAATAGCTCTGGCACTTTTTAAGCGTGCTTCCGCTTGAGCAATTTCTTGAGTGCGGTGACCGACAATAACTTTTTGTAAATTTGCTAATGCCTCATCGAGTTGAGCTTTTGCTTGAGCGATTTCTTCAGGACGGTTACCTGCAATCAATTTTTGCAAATTCGCTTCCGCTTGTGCTAATTGTCCTCGTGCTTGCATGAGTTGTCCTTGAAGGTTGGAGCCATCCATGTAAGCGATCGCTTGCCCTTTTTTGACAGTATCTCCCTCCTTTACGAGTAATGTTTTTAGTACACCTGCATTTTTTGGACTAATATTAATTGCTCTTTCTGGTTGAATAGTTCCATTTGCAGAAACTGCAATGGGTAGGCTTTGCCTCTCTACGGGAACAGTTAAAATCCTCCCAATCGCTTCTTGATGGGGAACAATCACCAATTGGCGATAAACGATATAGCTCATTCCACTTAAAAGAAAAGGGATGAGTAGCCAAGGGAGCCAATGAGTGATGCTTTGTTTCTTGAGTAGTTTTTCTCGTAATAAATCTGAAGGTTTTACTGGTTTTGATGTATCAAGTGTCATTTTTAGTTTTTTGTAGAAAGAAGGGCGACCAAAAGACACTGCTGCCAGATTTAAAATAACTATAGTCTGCTAACCATACAGTCAAGATTGATGCTGTTTGTCGAATCTTCAGCATTTATTTCAACAATAGGGAAATAGTCGAAACTTTCTACTACCTCGTTCCTGGGCTGCTGCCTGGGAATGCAGAGTGCAAGGCTCTGCCTCGCACTCTAGGTAGAGCATAGGAGGCGGAGCCTCCCGTAAGGCATTCCCAGGCGGAGCCTCCTGTAAGGCATTCCCAGCCTGAGGCTGGGAACGAGAGGAACGAGAGGGGATAAAATCTGAATGAAGGTAAAATTTTGCTGCCGTCTCTAGGGGAAATCGTTTAAGCTAGCTGACAGATTCTCTAATTTTTGCCTAAGGGGCGGTAGTGTGCCTAAACGAATTGGTTTAATTTCTCTTCTGATTATCTGTGGTTTGTGCAGCATACCGCAACCAGGAACTGCACAAGCATTGGTACCTCATACGCTGCAACTGGATGCAGCCAAATTAGAACAGCAAGGTTTGGGTTTGGCAAAGGAAGCGGCTCAACTCGCTCAGTTCCAACAATTTGAACTGGCTTTACCAAGAGCGCGGTTGGCATCGCAACTTGCTCCCAACAATGATAAAGTCTGGTTTCTCTTAGGTGGCTTGTATTTACAAACAAAGGATGTCAATACAGCAATTTCTGCTCTGAAAAAAGCAGAAACGCTCAATCCCAAGAACGGGGATGTTCAATTTGCTCTGGGTTCGGCTCATTTTCAACAGCAAAAGTACCAGGAAGCTGCGAACTACTATCAAAAGGGATTGGCGCTCAAACCCAACGATCCAGAGGGTTTCTTTGATTTGGGTAATGCTTACTTTATGCTGGGTAAATTTCCAGATGCAGTCAGCCAGTTTAGAAAAGCAGTTTCCTTTGACAAAAAATTCTGGCCTGCTATTAACAACATCGGATTAATTATGTACGAGCAAGGTGACGTCCAAGGCGCGATCGCACAATGGCAAAGTGCTGTTGCTATTGATAAGCAGGCGGCTGAACCTTTGTTAGCTCTGGCTGTGGCACTGTACACTAAAGGTGACCAAAAACAAGGGGTGACTATGGGGCAAGCTGCACTCCGCATTGACGATCGCTACGCTGATGTCGATTTTCTCAAACAAAACCTTTGGGGCGATCGCTTACTATCTGATACAAAGAAATTTTTGGAATTACCTAGCATTCAAGCTGCTCTGCAACAAGATGTATCTGGCTCTCAATCTCCAACTAAGCTGCCACAACAGCAGCCTTCACAATGAAAGCGATTCGGATATATGGTGAATAGGGAGTGGCGTGTTTTATGGTAAATTATTATCCCCACTACGCCAGTCGCACGCCACTTGCTTTAACTGGTGGTAACCAGAGCAAGGCGCTGGCTCCCCTACTCCCCAAAAATACTTGCTCTATGTGCCTTATAGTAGTACATATATATTAAATACGAGGAGGAATGGGCATGGGGCATGGGGCATTGGGAATTGGGCATTGTTTCTTACCTATTCCCTATTCCCTATTCCCTATTCCCCATTCCAGACTTGTGTTCTTAAGCCAAGAACATTACCATTAAAGTTCTCAGGGTGCAACTTACAACAAGAGTGGATTCCATAAGTGGTTCCTCTCGAAAAAGTCGGCTTAGTTATCGCTCTTAGGTAGCAGTGCTATGATTTGGTCAACAAACTGTTGGTGATCGACAACAGGTTTGGAGATATAACCATCTGCACCGCTAGCTTTTAGAAAATTCTCGCGATCGCCCTCCATTGCGTGTGCTGTCACGAGAATAATAGGTAAAGAAGCTGTTTGTGGATCGGATTTCAACATTTGTGTGATTTTGATCCCATCCACGGATTTACCTTGATAAACACTTCGTGACAGAGAAACATCCATCAAAATAATGTCAACTTCCCCTCCTTGGGCAAATTTCATTACTTCGTCCACGTTTTCAGTATGTTTTACGTCCAAGCCGCCACGCTTGGTCAAAATTTTAGAAAAAACGCGAGCATTAATTAAATCGTCTTCGACAATCAAAACAGTTTTCATGAGAATTTGACATTCAGATAGCTCATCTTAACTAAAGGCACACAAGAGTTATCAGGGGGATTACCACCAAGTAAAAACTACGAGTGTTGCCGACCGTGGAAATAATGAATAATAAATCGTCGTCAACAAGGATAATACTACTGCTTTCTATTGTATGACTATCAAGATTTTGTAATGAAGAGCAGTTCATCCGTTATGCTGTGGTTGCTGCAGTCTTTATTAATGGCAAATTTTGTGTAGTTGAAATTTTAGGGAAACAAAACTCATGGCGAAACAGTTAAACCTCCTTCCGGAGGGACAGGTCATTACCACAGCCTTGCATACTGAGATGCAAAGGTCATATCTAGAATATGCCATGAGTGTCATAGTTGGGCGGGCGTTGCCGGACGTGCGAGATGGCTTAAAACCAGTTCACCGACGCATTCTATATGCGATGCACGAATTAGGTCTTGTCCCTGACCGACCGTATCGTAAGTGTGCCCGTGTGGTGGGAGATGTATTGGGTAAATACCATCCCCACGGAGATCAGGCAGTTTACGATGCCCTAGTAAGACTGATACAAGACTTTTCCAGTCGCTACCCCTTACTAGCAGGACACGGCAATTTCGGTAGTGTGGATAATGACCCTCCAGCCGCGATGCGTTATACAGAAACGCGTCTCGCGCCAATTAGCCACGAAGGTATGTTGGCGGAAATTGGAGATGAAACAGTAGATTTTATAGGAAATTTTGATAACTCTCAGCAAGAACCAACTGTATTGCCAGCACAGTTACCATTCCTGATACTCAATGGTAGTTCTGGGATTGCTGTGGGTATGGCAACAAACGTTCCACCCCACAACTTAGGTGAAGTTGTTGATGGATTGATTGCGTTAATTGACGATCCCAGTCTATCTGATGAAAAACTGTTCGCGCTGATTCCAGGACCGGATTTCCCCACAGGGGGCGAAATTGTGGGAAATACCGGAATTCGCGAGGCATATACCACGGGTAAAGGGAGTATCGTACTGCGAGGAGTTGCCCAGATTGAGGAAGTTCCTGGTAGCAAAGGAACTAAGCGGCGCACGGCAATCGTTGTGACGGAATTGCCCTATCAAGTGAATAAAGCCGGTTGGATTGAAAAGGTTGCAGAACTCGTCAATCAGGGTCGCTTGCAAGGAATTGCTGACATCCGAGATGAGAGCGATCGCGAGGGCATACGCGTGGTCATTGAACTCAAACGCGATACCAACCCTCAAGAAATTCTCCAGCACTTGTATCACCAAACAGCGCTGCAAAGCAACTTTGGAGCAATTCTCCTGGCGTTGGTTAACGGACAACCCCGCCAGTTGAGTTTGCGTCAACTGTTGCAAGAGTTTTTGAACTTTCGAGAACAAACGCTCAGCCGTCTCTACAGCTATGAGTTGGTTAAGGCAGAAAGCCGGCAACACTTGGTGGAAGGTTTACTCAAAGCTCTCTCCCATTTAGATGAAGTCATTGAGATTTTGAGAAGTGCAGCTGATGGAACTACGGCAAAAATAAACTTGGTTCAGCAACTGAGTTTGAGTGAGGTACAAGCAGATGCACTTTTGTCGATGCCAATGCGACGCTTAACAGGTTTGGAACAGCAAAATTTACAAAAGGAGTACGAACAACTCAGCGAGCAAATTCAGTTATTGAGGAGATTGCTTAGCGATCGCAAAGAGTTGTTAAAGTCACTCAAAAAAGACCTGCGTACCCTTAAGCGCAAGTACGGTGATGCTCGTCGTACCAAAATCTTAGTGCCAACAGAGGGAAACCAGGGGGGTAGAAAAGCTTCTGAGCATAAGAGCAAGGGAGCGCAGGAAAAATCCATACCCGCAGTCTCAGACGGGATGGAAACGAGTCCAAAATTGGCAGTCCTAGCAGAAGATGTGGTGTTGGAGTTTAGCCACCGGGGATATGTACGTCGTCTTCAGCCTTCAGCTAAAAAGTCAAAAGCTGAAAATGGTACATCGGATAATGACTTTATTATCCAAACCGTTTCTACTGACACGGAAAAAGAACTGCTTGCAGTTTCGAGTGGTGGGAAGGTTTACCCGGTTAAGGTAGGCGATATTCCTCCCACCAACGGACGTTCTGCACGGGGAACACCGCTGATTACCTTACTATCAAGTACCGCTCAAGGTTCTCAAGAAACTGTTATTAACCGCTTTGTACTGCCAGAAAACCCAGATGGTAATGAGATAATTCTTCTGACCAAGCAAGGACGAATCAAACGTCTGTCCCTGACAGAATTGACGAACCTCTCTCGTCGCGGCATTACGGTTTTGAAGCTAAAGGATGATGATGAATTGTTGTTTACCCAATTTGCTACGACAGGGAAACACGTGTTTGTCGCCAGTTCCGGAGGGCGAGTTTTAAGGTTTGTGGTCAATGACGAACAACTCTCAATCATGGGTCGTACAGCTATGGGTTTGCAAAGTTTGCGCCTGCGTCAACGGGAAAGCATGGTGGGATGTGTGACTTGTGAGACAGAGGAAAATTTATTACTTGTTACTCAGTCAGGGTATGCTAAATGCTTATCTAGCAATGGGTTGCGACCTGCAAACCGTGGAGACATTGGCACTCAAATCTTTAAATTTGCTGACAAAACTGATACACTCGCAGCAATGGTAAAAGCGATCGCGTCTTCCGAGGTCATGTTAATAACCAATCAGCAGCGAGTGGTTCGCCTTGCAGTAGAAACGGTAGCGACCTCAGGTAGAGATAGCAAGGGCGATAAAGTGCTTCAACTTAACCGAGATGAAAAAGTTATTACAGTAGTCCCACTGCATTAGTTGTTGTTAGTGGTTAGTGGTTGGTGGTTAGTGGTTGGTGGTTAGGAGCTACTAACTACTAACCACCAACCACTAACTCATTGATACATAAGTCAAATAAATACAAAAAATGTAAAAAAGTCTGACATTTCTTCAAAAAATTTATTATACTTGTTTACATAAGGTAACATTCTGTTAAAGAAGTAAGGTACCAACGATGCAAGACACAACAAGAGCTACTACTCCAGTAATCGACGATCGCAACGCTTGGCGCTGGGGTTTCACTCCTCAAGCAGAAGTTTGGAACGGTCGTTTGGCAATGATTGGTTTCTTAGCAGCCGCTTTGATTGAATTGTTTTCTGGTCAAGGCTTCCTCCATTTCTGGGGCATTCTATAATACTGAATTAGATTTTTGTTTTTGAATTTTCCAAATAAAGCACAAGAAACCCGGTTTCAAAAAGAAATCGGGTTTCTTATTTTGCTCTTACGGTTAAGCCGAAAAATCCGAAAATACGTAGGTTGGGTTGAGGAACGAAACCCAACATTGACAGACATTTATGAGATTTTCCCATGAATTTACCCAACCTACAATTTCCTTATCCGAGGAGTATTGGAGGCAGTCTTAATGAAAAAATTTCACCGCCTTTGCCAATTTTTAAGGCAGAGCCTTGAAATAGGCATTCCCAGGCGGAGCCTGGGAACGAGAACGACGAGAAAAAATTTCTAGCGGATGTACTCTTTTAGAACGCTGTTGCGATTTGGGTGGCGTAACTTGCGAAGTGCTTTCGCTTCAATTTGGCGAATTCGTTCGCGAGTGACATTAAAGATTTGTCCAATTTCTTCTAGAGTCTTCATGCGACCATCATCTAAGCCGTAGCGCAATCTGAGAACATCTCGTTCGCGAGGGCTGAGACTATCAAGAACTTTTTCCAAATCCTCTCTCAGCAGATTCTTGGAGACTTGATCTTCAGGAGTTTCGCCATCAGATTCGATAAAATCGCCCAATCGAGAATCTTCTTCTTTTCCGATTGGTGTTTCTAGTGAAATTGGTAACTGAGCAGACTTGGCGATAAACCGCAGTTTTTCGATAGTCATTTCCATTCTCGTAGCAATTTCTTCCTCTGTGGGTTTGCGACCCATTTCTTGAGAAAGCAGCTTAGTTGTTTTTTTGATACGAGAGATGGTTTCATAAAGGTGAACTGGCAGACGGATCGTCCGGGATTGATCGGCGATCGCTCTTGTAATTGCCTGACGAATCCACCATGTTGCGTAAGTAGAGAACTTATAACCTTTTTCGTGGTCAAATTTTTCTGCAGCGCGAATCAAACCGAGACTGCCTTCTTGAATCAAATCTTGGAAAGACAAACCCCGATTCATGTATTTCTTCGCAATTGAAACTACAAGACGCAGGTTGGATTGCACCATTTTGTCTTTCGCTCTACGACCAATATGCAGTCGGTAGCGGAATTGTGGCAGTGGTAATTGTACCGCTTCTGCCCATTCACTGTCGTAAGGTTCGCGAGCCAACTGTTGTGAAAGTTTTTCGCGTATCCGCTCTAATTCCAACAGATCGGCAATTTTCCGTGCCAGTTCAATTTCTTCGTCTGCGCGTAATAGGCGAATTCGTCCTATTTCTTGCAAGTAAAGGCGAATCGAATCCTCGGTATAATGCTTTTTCTTAGTTTGAGACCGACGACGCGATTTAGCGGCTTTCCCAGACTTTGCGTCGTCCTCATCAGACTGAGGTTCTAAAAATTCATCAAGTTCGCCGTCATCGCCAATCAGCAAGTCCTCTTCATCATCTATCAAGAGTTCTTCCAACTCGAGTTCAGGCTGATTCATCTCGATTTCTAGTTCGTCAGGCTGATATGCTATTTGTTCGAGTACGTTATTAGCCTGGTTCATGCCGCGTTCCTCATGCTCCTTGCAGAATCAATTACTCAAGATTACGTTTACCGCTCTTTGTAGTTAGCTAATTAGCCAACACACTAGAGGGTTTTTGGCAATTTTGCCACTCTATTTCTCAGAATTTTATGCGCCTTTCAAATGAGCTTTTTGCCCAGAGGGGGCAGTTCTCCTGAAGGTCAACATATTTTTTAAGTCCCGACTGCATATGTTGTTTTGCAACACAACAGTTGACCGGTTCGTCTAAAAAAGACCTGTCTTGCTAAAAAAATTTACTAGTACATACAAATGAATATGACTGTTGGGGGATTCTTTTGTAAAGACTGTACCGATTGTAGCCTGTTTCACAGAAAATGCACTCTTTTTGTAGTGTAACCATGAAGTTATTTAAATGGGTTCAAGGCTGTTCTAGCAAAAAGAAATTCAAAACGGTACCCATATTTCTGAATTTTCTTCAAAACTTTCTTGGGTGAAAGTTTATAGGTACAGGTGCTCATCTCTAGTTCAAAGTATTAAGCAAAACAGTAATTACTTAGAAATAGTGCCTTCGCACACTTTCTTACACTAGAAAGACACTCACGTCCATTTTTACATTTCCTTCATAAGTTATTGCAAAATCTTTAAAGAACACTCACTCGCCCAAAAGTTTGTCGTCTTAACGTTACTTAGGGAGGTTTTGCGTTTTCTTCTAACAGGCATTTCATAAGTGAATAGCAGTCGTGGTGCTTTGTGAAATTAACTCAACCTGGCTCTGCTTGCTGTCTTAACTAGGGAGTTAGGGCTTGGGCAGAATCAGCTCGACACTTTAAGGAATCCAGACTTAACTCAAATGGTCTTTCTCCAAGGTTAGCGTACTGCTGAAATTTCCATCCTTTGAATCTTGACAAACTGTTCTTATTGTATACAACGATATTCTAATCAATTTAAAAAGGATTTGACAGTTGAGAATATCGATATTAACCGATTTAACACATTAGTGCATAGGTTCAATACAAAATATACTCAAGTTGAAAACACGCCTTGGAGAAATATATTTAACAGGTTAACCTTGATGCTAGTCGTAGTCACCCTTAGGTTAGAAAGTCAGTACAGGTAACTTTCTATGCTTAAATAATTTCCAATCTCATCTAGACAGTGGTGCAACTTCAGAAACATGGTAGCCTACAAATAACGCTACGTATTTCATTCTCAGTATTTCCCAGACAATAAGCCTCTTGTTTGAGGGTGCATACCAGCAATTATAAAGAGATGACAATCATATGATTACAATTTACATATATTTTCTTTAGGTACTGTAATTTTTAATACCTTTTAAAAAAGAAATAACTCTGTCTGAGGAGGGAAATTAATAAGTTTTTTTTATAAAAAAAATTAAAAAAATTAAAAAGTTTAAGCGAAATCTTTAAAAATCTTTACTGTCAAAATCTTTGCTCAGAGTATAAATCCCACCCCCTCGTTCTGGTACCTCACGACACCCCTCGATCCGGTGGCTCCGCCACAGAGAGTCAAGTAGGTAGGGCTAAAGCCCACCGTTCAAATGACCGATCTTTGTAGATCGGGCTTTAGCCCTACCTTTGTTAAAAATTTTTGCCGAGTCCCCATAATATATAAAGACGCGCCATGGCGCGTCTCTACTTTGACCTGTTTTAGATATCTAAATCCGTTAGGTTCAGTTTAGAACCGTAGGTTTCAATGAATTCTCGACGGGGGGCTACACGATCGCCCATCAAAATTGTGAAAATGCGATCGGCTTCAGCAGCATCTTCAATTTCCACTTGTTTGAGGGTACGTTGTGCGGGGTCCATAGTGGTATCCCAAAGTTGTTGAGGCATCATTTCACCCAACCCCTTAAAGCGTTGGATGGTGTAGTTCGCGTTTTCGGGAAAAGTAGCTATATATTCGTGCAATTCGCGATCGCTGTAAAGATACCTGTGATTTTTACCTCTTTCCACCTTAAAGAGAGGAGGACAAGCAATGTAGACGTAACCCTGCTCGATCAACGCTCTCTGATACCGATAGAAGAAAGTTAACAACAGTGTACGGATATGAGCGCCATCTACGTCAGCGTCCGTGTTATGCGCGCACAAACCACCAGTTCCACAGACAAAGTTTTCATCATCTTGAACTGAGAAGTCGTAAACGTACTCACCTACTGCTTCAATTTCCTCAGCACGAATAACGCGCAATCCCATCAAATCATCACTGATATGCACGTAGTCTTGAGCCTTACGAACAGCACTTGCTAGTAACACCTCCAGTTTGTGAGCATTTGCGTGTCGCTGCCAAATCGGACGGCATTTAGCAATTTGTTCTTTACCACAAATGGTAATGCTGTAGTAAGGATGCCTTGTTTGAATGAGCGCATCTGGGTTTTGTGATGGCTGATGATAAGAGTTCGCAGCAATTATGCCAAGTTGCCCTAATAGGTATAACAAACCATCCTTAAGCTGAACGGAGTTTGTCGTAAACGATAGATGTTTACCTACTGTCGTACCATCACCCAGGAAATAACTTTCCAAAAAAGCGAGTTGCAGTTCTTCAGACACACTAAACAAAATATCTGGCAATTTCTTTTGGTGTGCTAGCTCAGCTACATTCCATGCTCGCAGCAATTTAGCTGCAGCTACACTGTGGAAGTAGAGCTTAATACCATCACTGTTGGGATCGTTATACTGGCGTGGTGTTTCACCAAAGACTGCTTCAACAGCAGCTTTGATTTCTGGTATGAACTGCTCGTCCTTTTTACCCAAGTTAAGGCTAACTTGATGTTTGCTCAATGTCCCTTCAGCAACATACCAGCCCAAAAACCACATTAACTCGCGAGTAATGGGTAAGTAACGCGCAAATGCTTTTTCACCGTGTGCTTGTGAGACAATCTGTACATCATCACCGAGCTGAGCCACTTCACTAGATGTAAATTCATCTAATGGCTTATAGCAACTTACCTTGCGCCAACGGGCATTCTTGCTTGTATCATCTTGAGCTAGCCATTCATCAAGTTTGGAAGGCAGTTGCTCGTAGACAACCGTATCATCCCAATTAATTGCATCCAAATAACTGAGGAATTGGGACAAAATGGGTTTGTTGATACCGCGTTCCCAGTGACTGATAGTAATTGGCTGCTTGACTCCACAGGCACTTGCTACCTGCATTTGACTTTTTCCAGATTGCTGACGCGCTACGATTAGGCGCTGCCAATCTTTAGTTTCCACTGCAATTCGAGGTTCGCTCAACAAGTCGCTGCGCTCTACTTTTGCTAAAACCCGTGAAGCTGCTACTCGACGGACATCTTCTCCTTTAACGTACAGCCCTTTAGTTAATTCCGCACGGTAGAAGGTGTCAAGTAAGTCGATGCGGGTGGGGCAATCTTGAGGACGGGGTAAGCGGCGACTGGCAACTAAAATATCACCTGTCTTGACCTCGTTACCTTTCTTTAACCGTACTTGTCCATCTTCATAAACAAACACACTGTGGGAAGATGTTACCTTGACCGAGCGGTTGTAAAGGGTTCGTATCTTGTACATCGGCTCCTCATGACCGTGACGAATCACAGCTTTGAGAGGTCGGAAACGGGTAGCATGGGTTACTTGGTCGAAGGAGATAACTTGGTATTGGTCAACAGTGCGACGCCCTTCTACACAATCATCAATCAAACGCCCAATGGAAACAAATTCTGTACGCCCTGTATTATCCATTACCAGAGTTGGTTCATCCCCAGCCACGCTCATAATGACTATTCGGTGATAGCGAAGTTGGGACGCATCAAATTCCTCACCTTTAACTCCCAGACCAAGTGCTGTAATCAGCGATTGAATTTCCGTGTTTTTGTAGATTTTGGAGTCGTCGGTTTTCTCAATGTTGAGGATTTTACCACGTAGGGGAAGAATTGCTTGGAAGCGGCGATCGCGTCCTTGCTTGGCACTGTTATGGACGAATACACCACTGGCTAAAGCAAAGTTGTGGGTATGGGGAACTTCTATGTCATAAACGTCCACCCTTTCTTCTAAGCTTTCGATGGAAACAACACGGTGGTTGTAGTTGGTAACTGCTTCAGTGGCAAGAGATTGGTTACCATCAAAGTAGCGATCGCAAAACTTATCAAACCGTAGTAAAGACTTATCTTTTGTTTGCAAGCGGTAACTTTGATATATATCCAAATCCAACTTGCCTTGCTCAACTTCGATTTGCTTAAGAGCAGCAAGGGTTTTGCGATAGTAAGTTTGTTCCAAAGGTGCCTTACGCTTTGCGCGAAACTCTGGTGTCCATTGTTCTTGAGTCTTTTCCCGCCGCCAGTTCAACAACTCCTCATCCTGCCATTGTTGCTTTGCCAAGAGAGAATTAGCTGTACGTGCTTGGGGATGATTGGCATAATAATTGCGAACCCGTTCAGCTTGAGATGTACGGTTTGCTTCATCGCTCCAATAATCTTGCTGCGCTTTGTTAAGCTGTTCGGTATTTTGTTGGCGATAGGTATCGTTGGTATTGTAGTACTCGCGCCACTTACTAACCATGTAAGCTTTGTAAGCTTGGTCTTGCCATTGTACTCTCGCTTGCTGTGAAAGAATTTGCCGCGTTTGACCCTGCTGCATTCTCAAGCTCATCTTGGCACGGAATTCCTTGCTTTGACGAGTTTTACGGCTTTTTTCAATTGAGTCTGGTCGCTGTACACCAAGCTTAGCATTAGCTTGGTGTATTGCTATGTGTTCTTGAGGGGAGAGCCTTTGAAGGTTTGTTGGGTTATTATTGAGTTTGTTGAAGTCAATATGATGACGGTGGCTACCATCTGTAGACTTATAGACATCATGCCGCAAGTTATACCAATCTGATAAAAGATGGGTGTAAATCCAGCGCTCGAGCAGTGGATTCCAAACCATCTCATAACCATCTAGTCCTCCACTGCCTGGTTGACTCTTCTTTGAAAGCTTACGATGAAGAGGCATTAGAGAATCTTCAGGAGTTAGAGAGGCAGCTGGCTTGTAAGTACCATCCCGTAACATAAAGGGGTGATCTGGCGTACAAATAAGAATTTCCCCATTACCTAACGTCACCTTGATGACTTCAGCATTTGCCTTTGTCATTCGGGGGTGAATGATACGTTCTATACCAACATTACCATCATGACGTATGGTGTAGCAAAAATGCTCTTTCCCCATCGCTTGCTCAGCCACAATGTCTTTGAAACTTAGGGATCGCCCATCAGCTAGTGCTACGAGTGTATCTCCATCCCAGCACCCGCCAGCGCTATCTCCTTCCACGATAAAGATTTCCGACTCTTTCGGGTCTCTGGTACTGCAGTCTGCCAATTTTCCAGGTAATGGGGAAGACTCCAGCACCGATTTGCGGCGCACAAGTTCCCGTGCGTGGCGGGCGGCTTCTGCAGCTTTGAAAGCTTGGATGGCTTTGTCTAAGATGGAATCGGCGATACTGGGACGAAATTCCAGGTACTCGGTGAGAGCTTCTCCTACCAAAGAATCTACAATTCCCCGAACTTCGGTGTTGCCTAACTTGGTTTTGGTTTGTCCTTCAAATTCAGGATCTGGAACTTTGACGGAAATCACGCCTGTCAAACCTTCACGGACGTGTTCTCCACTGAGATTGGGTTCGTTTTCTTTGATTTTGTTGCGCTTGCGGGCGATCGCATTGAGAGTCCGAGTCAGGACTGCCTTTAATCCTTCGAGGTGAGTACCGCCGTCTACCGTCCGAATATTATTGGCAAAACCGAGGACATTGTCCGTATAAGCATCCGTACACCACTGCAAAGCAACTTCTACTTGAACGTTATTGCGTTCGCCCTGCACGTAAATAATTTCCTCATGCAGTGGCTGCTTATCCCTGTTCATGTAGGCAATGTACTCTCGAATCCCCCCCTTGTATTCGTAAGTTTCTACTTTAGGTTGGTCGCTTTTTAGGAGTTCTAGACGGTTATCAGTAAATGTAATTTTGACGCCTGCATTCAAATATGCCAGTTCGCGCAAGCGGCTTGATAAAGTGGTGTAATCAAACTCAGTGGTAGTCGTAAAAATTTCGCTATCTGGTTTAAAATTAACAGCAGTTCCAGTTCGGTTCTCCTTAGATGATTTTGCTACCAAGTCTGTAACCGGAACACCCCGTTCGTAGCGTTGGTTGTGAACCTTCTTATCTCGCCAAACTGTCACTTCTACCCATTCAGACAAGGCGTTGACCACGGACACACCAACACCGTGCAAACCCCCAGAAACTTTATAACCGCCACTGCCAAATTTACCACCGGCATGTAGTACAGTTAAGACAGTTTCTAAAGCTGATTTTCCTGTTTGCGGGTGAATATCAGTAGGAATACCCCGTCCATCATCCACAACTGTCACTGAACCATCGGCATTAAGATCCACCTCCACATGAGTGCAGTGACCCGCCAACGCTTCATCTATAGAGTTGTCCACAACTTCATAAACTAGATGGTGGAGTCCTCGCGGCCCGGTAGTCCCTATATACATTCCCGGTCGTTTGCGGACGGGTTCCAGACCTTCCAGAACTTGAATCTGAGCGGCACTGTAACTGCTCGTCATGAAAATTCTCCTGATTAGTGGGGGTGAAAAACTCGCCCAAAGGCGAAAAAGTTAAAAACACTCCAAAATTCTAACACAAAAGCCTTAATGACGACTTTAGGGCAACCTGAAGACAAATTTAATATGGGGATGTACCCTATCAGTTAGTGGTTAGTAGTTAGTGGTTAGTGGTTAGTAGTTAGTGGTACTTTTAAACAACTAACAACTAACAACTAACCATTAACCAATGACTAAATTAATTGTGATTTGTGGCGCAACAGCAACAGGTAAGTCAGGATTAGCATTGGCTTTGGCGTTGCGACTGGGTAGTATCATTCTCAGTGCAGATTCCCGTCAGGTGTACAGGGAGTTTGATATTGGTACAGCTAAGCCTACAACAGATGAACAAAAATTGGTACCTCATTACTTAATCGATATCTGCAACCCCACAGACATTCTGACAGTTGCTGATTATCAAGAGCAAGCACAAGCACTTATCTCTTTTCCCCCAATTTTGGGACAAGGGGATAAGGGGGATAAGGGGGACAATTCTACCTTGTCTACCTTGTCTACCTTGTCTACCTTGTCTACCCATCCCCCCCTCCTCTTAGTTGGAGGTACAGGGCTATACATTAAATCAATAACGCGGGGAATGAAAATTCCTAGAGTAGCACCCCATAAAGAACTGCGATCGCAACTCGAATCGTTAGGTCAAAGGCAATTGTACGCCATGTTGCAACAAATTGACCCGATAGCTACAGAAAAAATTCATCCTAAGGATCCGGTGCGGACTTTAAGAGCATTAGAGGTATTTTATGTGACTGGTCGTCCAATTTCCGAGCAGCAAGGTGAAAACCCTCCAGATTATCCCATTCTGCAAATTGGTTTAGATTGCGATCCCGCACAACTAACAAACCGCATTGCACGGCGTACTGAAAAGATGATTGCGGATGGTTTGGTCGCTGAGGTAGAGTTTCTTTGCCAAAAGTACGGTACCGATTTAGCTTTACTCAATACTTTGGGATATCAAGAAATCAAGCAATATTTAGCTGGAGAAATTTCTTTAGAAAAAGCTAAAGAACTCACCGTTTTACATACACGGCAATTTGCCAAACGTCAACGGACTTGGTTTAGAGCATATCCTGAGATTCAATGGTTTGATGCCGAGAGTCCTAATTTATTAGAAGATGTTTGGCAACGCTTGCAAGAATTTATTACTATATAGCGATTTCCCCATTTGTGAGAGATCGCAAGAAATAATTAACCGCAGACGAACGCGGATGGACGCTGATAAATTTGTACCTCAACAAACTAGGAAAAGCTATATAATAATTTTTGTATAAAAATATGTTAATTTAAACAAGACTGTAGGTTGGGTTGAGGAACGAAACCCAACATTTCATCAAATTATTAGGTGTCAATTCGTTATACCCAACCTACACAACACATTTGGCAATTTAAAATTGACTTTATAAATGACCTCTAAGAGGATGTTTGAAAAGTTATGATTCATGTATCAAATATTT
>NZ_WJFC01000218.1 GCF_009725235.1 Scytonema sp. UIC 10036 | reverse complement strand
CCACCCTAACCCTCCCCTTATAAAGGGGAGCCACTGCGCCATCGCGGCTTTGCCGACTTGAAGCACGTGGCGTGAGGGAACTCAATTTCTCTTATTTCCCCCCTTTATAAGGGGGAGCCACTGCGCCATCGCGGGTTTCCCGACTTGTAGCAAGTGGCGTGGACTAAGGGGGGTAATCATGTGATTAAAATGACAGCTAACCACTTTTCAAACATCCTCTTAGAAGAATTTCTCAAAAATAGCGAATATAAGGGTGAAATTACACTATATATATTTGGTCTGATTGAAATGATTGCATGGTAAACTTCGGCGCAAAGAGCGTTTTGTGCCAGTTATATACGTCCTAATATCTTTTGACTTATCTATTGTAATATTATGCTGAAAAAGTACTTGCTTTGGTTTCTGCTTGTAGTCTTTTCTTTAATTGCTGTCATCACATTTGCTGCCTTCAATCCTTTTCAAGAGACCATCGAGATTGCTGTTGCCTCTCCAATGAGCACAACGACAGGTCGAAATAACGTTGATGCCGTTAAGCTCTATATTAAATCAGTGAATCAGGCAGGTGGAATTCATGGAAAGCATGTGGTTGTCACTGCCTACGACGATCGCAGTGATGAAAAGGTGGGACTCCAGGTTGGCGAAAAAATTGGGCGATCGAAGGCAGTTGCTGCTATCGGGCATTATGGTAGTAGGGTGACTTTAGCTGCTAGTAAGGCATATCAGCGATATAATGTACCAGTTATTAGTGGTTCAGCCACCGCCGATCGATTGGGTGAGTTCAACTGGTTCTTTCGCACCGTTTTTTCCAACCAGGATCAGGCAATTTTGATGGCTAATTACACCAAGAAAATATTGGAATTTTCTAAGGTTGGGTTGGTTTATACGGATGATGCCTACGGTAAAAACCTTGGCGAAACTGCTTCACGCACCTTTCGAGAGCTGGGTGGAGAAGTTGTAGATGAATGGGCTATGGGAACAAAAGAAAGCCTTAAGAAAGATCTGCAGAAGGTAATTACAGGTTTAAAGTCATCTATTGCAGCAAATCAGGGACCTGATGCATTGCTTGCAGCAGTAGCCTTTGATGATGCGGCGGAATTTATCCGGCAGATCCGGTTAGCGAATATTAACTTGCCGATTATTGGCGGTGACACCTTTGCTGACGTAGATCTCATCCGAGAATTAGAAAAAGACCCAAAAGAGCAGAAACAGAAGGGCTTTTTTACCTCAAATCTTCTAGGCGTTACTCCTGTCATTTTTGGGTTGTTAGATGACAGCGGTCAGCAATTTAGGGCTGAGTTCGAGCGAGAGTATGGTAGAGAGCCTGGCTGGACTGGTGCCAGCTTTTATGATGCGGCTGTCGCAGTGGTTAAAGCACTTAAGCAAGAGAATATTAGTGGTAAGAATACAGCAGAATTGCGCTCTCTTTTGATTGCAAGACTCAAAAAATTTAACTCCCCTGAAACTGCTTTTGAGGGAGCCGGTCGTCTGGTTTACTTTGATAAGCATGGGAATGCATTATCTCCTGCCTATATTGCTCAGTTCGATCGCCAGCAATTGGTTTCTGCGTTTACCCAGCTTCAGCTTGTCCGAAATCCCTCTCTAGTTCCCGATCTAGATAAGAAGCTGAAAAGTGGCGAAATTTTGAAAGTTGGCGATCGCTACTTGCAAAAGACCGATATTGTCTTTGCTGGTATGGACATCAACCAATTAGACAAGATTGATGAACAAACATCCAGCTATCTTGTTGATTTCTATCTTTGGTTTCGTTACCAGGGAGATGTGGCAGCAGATGACATTGAATTTACTAACTATAGTGTTGATCGGTTAGATTCAGGTGAAAAACTCAGCTTAGACAAACCGATTGAAGCAGGTCAAAAAGATGGAGTTAACTACAAAATATATCGGGTGAAAGCTGACTTCACTGAGGTTCTTGACTTTCGGCTATATCCCTTCGATCGACAGATTCTCAAGGTTCGATTTCGCAACACCAATCTTACCCGCAATCAGCTCATTTATGTGGTAGACCTAGTGGGGATGCGGGGAGCAGACTCTAATAGAATATTGCAGCAAGCAAAGCGGACTCATGTTTTTAGTAGCATTACGAGTTAGATTGTTGAGCGGGTTCAGTTCTATCAAAACACGTTGGTTAATAGTTCCACTTTGGGTAATCGACAGCTCATTGATACCAATTCAGACATTCCCTATTCCCAGTTTAACGCCAGCATTCGTATCAGGCGAGATGTCATCAGCTTCAGTATCAAGAATCTACTACCGCTTCTGTTTTTCGTTATGATTGCTTATTTCTTGATGTTCTTGCCCTTTCATCAAATCTCTATCGAAGCGGTGAGTGGATTATTATTGGCTATTGTTTTTTATCATATCAGTCTCATCGATCGGCTTCCAAATAGCGTTGGTTATACAGTTTTACTCGATTACGCCTTTTATGTAGTTTATGCGTTACTTGGCTTGCAACTTCTGCTTGTTGTGCTAGGTAATAACGAACGTATAAAGCTCTACAATATTGATACCAATGAACTAGTAAGATTTGGAAGAATAGCGTTTCCAGTCATTATTGGCACTGTTAGTGTTGTCCTGTTGGTAGTGCTTCAAAGAAGTATTGGATAAAGAACTACTCTAGATTTCCTGTTTCCCCCCTTGATAAGGGGGGATTAAGGGGGGTAAGTCTAACTTATGTGTACACCGTAGCTTACTAAGGGGAGGGCGCTTTGCCCTATCTTGCAAACTATACTGCTACTGAGGATGCATTAGCAGAGACAACGTTAAGGTTAGCCACTAACCCATAGGTTGATACATAGTCTTCTAATTCTGCTAAATTAACCGTGCCATTTTTATCACTGTCAAGAGTGGCGAAAAGATAATCAGTTACGTACCTCCGGATCTCTTCAGAACTCCGTTCGCCTGTTGTCATATCTTCTATTCGACCTAAAAGCTCCATAATCTCTTCTTTATCGAGTGCATTGCTTCCATCTGTATCCAATTGATGGAAAAGTTTTCTCACATCTTCTGTTGCCATTCTTGAAGAACGCAGTGTTTCTCTCAATAATTCATTACTAAATGAATTCATAAACAATATCTGCTCAATGAGTGGTACACAGAAAAATCCCAGTGATGCCCAAAAAATTGCATATTTTACGGCTTCTGGATTTGCAGTTGCACTCACTCCAAGGAAAAGGGCTGCCCAAAGGAAAAAGTTTGGATTCACAAGTAGGATATAAGCATCCCGAATTTCAGCCTTGTTCAGCAAGCCTTTTGAGAATACAGAAGTTAAGACTGCAAAGACGCGGATTAAGACAAAGACTAATGTTGCCAGTGCGAGTTGCTGCAGACAGGCTAGCGATCGCGTTGTATCTGTTGAGAAAAATAAATCGCTGAGGAATGTTGATGGCGTGAACTGAAATCCAGTTGCTAAAGCCATGAATGCCACAGCCAGCACTCCAATAAATTTCCAGTTCTTACTGTGGTGGTTTGATTCAACAGGAGATTTGCCACGCCAAAATTGTGCGATCGCTCCCGGTATTGCCAAACCAACAATAAGAATCACAAAGAAAAATTGCAGGCTCGAAGAGTTAATGGGTAATTGTTTTGCCAAGGTAAATGTAGCAATCAGTGCCACTGGAGCAATAATTGATAACATCCTTGACAAAAGAGCCGACGGATAAAGATTACCGCCCCAGAGTACTGATAAAACTGGCGAAGTCAGGGCAGGCGGAACCATCCAAAACAGCACCCACATGACTTTGTACAAATCGCCGGGACTCTGATACAAGATTCCAGTCAAGATTAAAACTAGTCCAACTATCCATCTCACCAACATCGACCCGTAGACAATATACTTTACAGTTGGCGTGACTTTGCGTTTACTGGCTGCAAAATCAATATCTAGGTAAGTATAAAACGTTGAAGCCGCAAGACAGGCAACGATGATTCCTCGAAATAGCTCTGACGGAATTCCTGCACCAGAGGCGCTGAGTGTTCTTACCAAGCATCCCAATAAGAAAGCGGCAGCATAGAGCAAAATTGCCCACATAATTGACAGATCGTTGATCTGTTTGCGTACTGAAGCAGCACCGCCGGATTCCTTATCGCGAAACTTAACTAGTTCCTCACCGCTCAGAGCTTTACCATTAGGGAGTTTTAGATGTTGATAAGCAGTGGGTGGTAAATCACTTAAATAAAGAGCTAAAGGCTCCAATACATACTGGTGGCACACGACTAGAACAGTTTCACCCCGTTTCAAGTGCGGTACAATCCGCTCCTCATAGAAAGAAGCAGCGCGTGTGTAAACTTGTGCAATCTTCTCACCAGCCGGAGGTGCTTCATTATAGGAATGCAACATTTCCTCGAAACCTTCGTAGCCAAGGGCAAGACGAAGTAAATTCAGGTTACGTCCCGCAAAAATGCCGAAGGATTTCTCACTAATCCGATGGTCAATTTGGATGGGAATATCGGGTGACTTCAGTGCCTGACTTTCAGCAAGGGCGATTTCACAGGTTTGCCGCGCACGTCTCATGTGAGAGACGTATACGGCATCAAACTTGACACCTTTTTTCTTAATGTCAACGCCTGCACGACGTGCCTGTAACCTGCCAAATGATGTCAGGTCAACATCAAGTACCCCCGCAAAAATGTTGCGTTCATTGCTTGTACTTTCACCATGGCGAACAAAGTATGCACGACCTGGATAATTATCCTTTTCTCCAATTGATACGTTAGTAGAGTTATTATTAGTTATTGTCATGCTTGTAATAGCGTGAATATTTGCTATGGACGATTTGAAGTTGACTTGACTGAAGTTTTAAGGAGATAGGGTAACAACAGTTTGAAATTCTCGCTTTAAAAAGCGGTGAGAGTTCAAATGTCACTCCATATCGTAAGAGCAGATAAATAAAATTGCCTTCAGAGAAAATACTATATAATCATTACATATGTGTCGAACGGAAATGTTGAATTTGGGTAAATGCTTAGATGCTTATTCTTAAGAAATAGGGAACTCTTAACAGGGAACGCTTAACAGTGGAATGTTTCAGACGGAGATTTAAACCCATGCTGAAACGAACTATAAAAGTCATATAAGAATCATATCTGATTTGGTAGAATAGCAGAGAAAATACTGAATTATCAATATAAAAAAGAAACAACGAAGGAGAGGAACCAAACGTTCGATATCAAGTAAAAGTAAAGACACAAGTATTTGTGCGAAGATAAATTTAAGTACAGTTTGAGATACTTCGCGAACGAGGATAGCGTAGTGTGTGTCTTGCATACAGCGTGTCCGTAACAATATACCTCTTAGGGATCTAAGAGGTATCGAGATTGTTGAGTTAAAGAGTGTACCAATGCTCTAGTCACTGGTCACTGGTCACTGGTCACTGTTTATTAAAGCGCTTGGACAAAAGCAGTAAAGCGATCGCAACAATCCCTACAATCCATCCGCTAGAAGGTTCGCTGGTACTGACTTTAAACGGATTATTAGGTTTGCTCAAATCTTCTTTACCATTTTCGATTTTGCGGTTAAAGCGATCGCTTTGTGCTTCTGCTTCTTTCAACAATCTTCTTTGTTCATCGTTAACCAGTACAAGCATTGAGGAATAGGGAGTGACTAACTCGTACTTTTTAGCTATAGCGTGAATAGCATCCAAAGTCTCTAACCGATCCAAATTAATTTCCTTACTTAGTCCCAATATCAATTGTCGCACTGCCAGTTGCTGAAAATTATCTTCTTGTTGAGATTTAACCTGACTCTCTTCCGTGCTTGATTTATTTTTATACCAAGCATAACCATCGACTACACTAACAGTAGAAGATCCCAAGGCGGCTTTCGTTGCAACTCTTTGCAAAACCTCTGAAACTTGCTGAGACACTCCGCCGCCACTATCTTGTATCGCCTTTAATGTAGCATCATCATAAGCTGCTGGTAGCGAACCTAAATGTATCATCCATAAAGGTGCGGGCGTTTCTTTAATTTCATTCCCACCTTTCTGCTTGGAAAGCTTATCTTTTGACAGCTCGTAACTGCCCTCATCAGTTAATAGTAAAACAGCATCATAAGCTGTATCACCAAGCAACTGGTTGAACTGCTGTAGCATTTCTTGTGGTTGAATTGTGCCATAAAATATCATTTTTTCAGCTAAAAATTGTCCGATGTCATCTAATCTTTTAGGAACACCACCTTTAGAGGCAGTGATGTATAAGTCGGCGTCATTATTAGCTAATTCTTTATCTGCAAAGCCGTGTTTTTGCAGCCAGGTAAAAATTTGTGACAATTCCTTGACATGGGAATTCATACTGAAAGAACTATCTAGAACTAAGGCAAATCGCTTTGCTTGAGGTAAGGAATAATCCTTATTTGAAAGTGGTTTGACTAAAATGCTGTGACCTTCAGGAAAGCCAACTTCATGCGATGTTGGCTGAAATTGTCCGGTGGCGGGCAAAAATGGTTCTAACCAAGGCTCGTTTTT
Organism: Scytonema sp. UIC 10036; assembly: GCF_009725235.1. The sequence goes on along the minus strand of NZ_WJFC01000218.1, from coordinate 15,918 downwards.
AAGTGCTACCTCTTTGCCGTTACGGATGCGCTTGGTATCGTGAGTCCAAAAGATGTTACGTTTTTCCCCTAAAATAGGTAAAGCCCAACCACTTTCTTGTCGCATCACTTTGTAAGTCAGCCACAAATGCATTTCAGTTGGTCTTTGTTGCGATACGTTTTGCAGTACTGGTGCTTGAGGAGGAATGGGAAATGCTCGCAAGCGATATTGGCGCGGTCCGACTTGTTCGAGTAACGCCGGATCTACCGGACGTTCCCGTCTCACTTGTGAATTGTAAACTTTCTGAGCAGCACCCCTCGGCGCGACAACATAGGGGAACCGTTTTTGCAGATCGCCTGTATCGCCCAACCACAATCCTGTAATGACGGCGCTTTCTGGTAAGGAAAAGGAGTAGAAAATTTCTTGAACTTCGGGTGTCTGGTTTTTGTAGACTTCGTATAGTTCGAGATCCGCCCAATCTCCATGTTCTGTGACTTTAACTTGTTGCGATCGCAGCCACACTTTTTTCTCATTTATATTGAGTAGCCCTGCTTTGACTTCTTGTCGGTTAAATGTAGATTGCACGGCGTGACTGACTAATTTTCGTTCTGCTTTTTGAAGTGGCGTATCAAAAAACTCTGCGTAGAGTTTTTCTGCTTTCTCAGCATCTCTATCGGAGCCATTGTACAAAAATGGGGACATGAGGGAGTTATAGCTGTCTTGTACTGTATTAGCAACAGATTGGCTCAATCCAAAGGCACTGCGATACATCTCGCTAATGTGATTGTTTTCTTCTCTAGTACTGAGGTAGCGATAAGAGGACAGGTACGCGTTAACTAAACCCGAACGGATGGTGTTTGACTTTGCCAAAAGTGCTTGACGGGTATTGTCGTTAGATGCTGGGTTGGCTAGCAGCGAAAAAGCTTGGACTTGGGGCTGTTGTTGTAAAAAAATGAATATAGTTATCCAGGCGATCGCAATTGCACTAGCACCGATGACAGTATCTTTTTTTCCATTTTGTGAGGCAAATGCCTGTAAAACCCTCCGTCCGGAGTTAATATAGAGTGCCGCTAGTGCCAGAGGCATGATAATAAATAATGCAGTACTAAGTACCCAAAGAATTAAAAATAACAGGACATACCAAAACCCGTGTATCCACCATCCGGACACGAAAAATTGCCAAAGACTTCGTGCCCACTCGAATTTCAGAAATTCCTGGACTAAAAATGCTGCTGAAGGCAAAGTATAAAACAGCAGTACCGCACTTGTGTAGACAGCAAATAACAGCATTAAACTGTGTACTAACATTTGCAGCCACTGCAAACCACTTTTGCGGGTTGTCGCATAGCCAAACAGCATTTCTAGAAAAAATGCTACGATACAAACTCCCATTGTGCCTAAAATCTGAGTGCTGGCGGGAGTCAGTTCCCGAATGAGAAATAACCGCAGCAAACACAGAAGAAAGAGCGGCGCTTCCACTCCGTAAAATAAGCGCATGAGTTTTAGAGGCTGTTGTCTAAAGTGAAACCCTCCTAGGAAAGTACATACAGTTGGTACTGCGACTAAACCTACCAACGTTAAAAAGAACTCACTAGGAATTTCACCTGCTACGGTAGCCAATACTAACGGTACACCCACAACAGGTAGTATCCCCATGTAGACAATTAACAAAAAAGTGACGTTCCAAACCCAGAATATAGTTTGAAATAGCCCATTCCAAAACCGCCTCACAGCCACCCTCCCTTCAAGCGCTACAGATCGCCACTGCTAAACTTCTACACTAGTGTTGTGTGGAATTCCGAACAAAGTCATCAGTACTGGTACTTAGCATGAGTCCCAAGACTTTGGTAGAGTTCGGGAATAACAGACTTTACAGTATTTTTCTACTTTGAAAGCATAAATTTTTGTTCTTTTAAAAGGTTTAGAGAGATTATGAAAGAAATATGAAGATGAAAATAACAACATGAATTTTCAATATTTTTAGTGGTCATATATGAAACAGATTTTTCCGAAATGTATATACTGTTTTCTATGATTGATATAAAACCTGTAACATTTTTTATGGGTTTTTAGAAAACCGCTTGCCTTCCCCAAGACGAACTCTATATACTGCAAACGGTTTACTTCCAATGTATGTCGCCCTACTCAGTGACTTTTGATACAACAAGCCATGAAACTTCCAATGGTGAATTTTTGACACCATTTCAGCGTAAACTTTTGCAAAAAAGTTTACAGGAAAATTTACCTGAGTGTTACCAACAGCGTATCCAAATTATGTTGTTGGCTGATGAGGGGAAATCCCAAACTGAAATTTGTCGAACTTTAGGATGCTCAAGAGCAACAGCACGCCATTGGACTCATATTGCCCGTACAGGAATGGCACATCAATGGCAAGATTGTCCAATTGGTCGTCCAACAGCTGTGAATCAGGAATATCTTCATAGGTTGCACGAACTGGTGAGCCAGAGTCCCCGCGAGCATGGGTACTCTTTTCAACGGTGGACAGCCTCTTGGTTGAGGAAACATCTGGCGAAAGAATTTGGAGTTGAGGTAAGCGATCGCCATATCCATCGCTTGCTCAAACAGATGGGATTGTCTACTCGCTCAAAACTCAGCGATACTCAGCAAAACGCTTCTGGGGATACTTTGGGTAAGAGTTCCAGAATCTTGATTCGTGACCTTAATTTGGCAAATCCATCGGACAACACCGAATTTTTGCCTGTGAACTTAGCAAAATTAGGTACAAATTTGGACATTCATGGCGGAAAATCTATCCAAGCAGCTGTTTTCTCTGCAACAGTTAAGCAATATTATGGGATATTCTCTTCCCCAGGAGGACTTCCAGTTATGTCTTAAACAAGTGAAATCCCTCTCCCCTAAAGTAGGTAAGTTTTGGTATGGAACTGACGTTGAACCCGGTCTATACATAGTGATAGCTGGTAAGGTAAGGCTATTGGACGACGCAGATGAATTAATTGCCACGCTAGAGGAGGGTGCATCATTTGGAGAATTCACTTTATTCCCTGAGGGAGATTTTCGTCCTTATAAGGCTAGGGCTGCATTGAACTTAGAGCTTTGCTTTCTCCCATCTAAGGCACTGTCTCCACTGATGACAAAGTTTCCGCAAATTCGGGAGCACTTGTGGAGTAAAGCGCTTTCGCTTAATTCCCTAGTGATGGGAAATCGCGATTTTTCAGTAACAACAGTAGAGACTCCAAAAGCATCTTCTAAGAAGGATAAGAAAGATGTTTTGTCAAAACTTGCGACACAGCAGAAGCAAGAAAAAAAGATAAGCAAAGCGTATTTTCCCAACCCCAAGCAACGGATAGGGCATTTATGGCACCGAGTGATGCGGCGCTATCCCTTTTATGCCCAACAAAGTGCATCGGACTGCGGTGCAGCTTGTTTGGTGATGATATCTCGCTATTGGGGGAAACGCTTTAGTATCAACCGCTTGCGAGATATTGCTAATGTTGACCGCAGTGGTTCATCATTGCGCGGGTTATCTGCAGCAGCAGAAAGTATTGGCTTTTCCACACGACCTGTAAAAGCAGGGCTCGAGCAGTTAGCAAAACAAAAACTGCCTGCTATTGTCCACTGGGAAGGAAAGCACTACATCGTTGCTTATGAAATTACCCGGAAACATGTCATAGTAGCAGACCCTGCCATTGGGCAACGCAATCTTACCCATGCCGAATTTAAAGAAGGCTGGACGGGCTATACACTACTGCTACAACCTACAGTCACGTTTAACGATACTCCTGAGGCTACAACTCCCTTATGGCAATATTTTGAGTTGATGAAACCTCACGGTTTGGTGATCCTGGAAGTGTTTGTTGCTTCTATATTCATCCAGATATTTGGACTGGTTACGCCTTTATTTACCCAGTTGATCTTGGATCGAGTGGTGGTGCAGCGATCGGAACTGACTTTAACGGCTGTTGGGTTGGGGTTGTTGATGTTTAGTCTGTTCCGAGTGGCAATGATGGGTTTGCGGCAATATCTACTCTTCCACACGGCTTCTAAACTGGATTTAGCTCTAATTGTTGGATTTATTCGCCATACCCTGCGACTACCTCTCAGTTTCTTCGAGTCCCGCTATGTAGGGGATATTATCTCTCGCGTCCAAGAAAACCGCAAAATACAACGTTTTCTCTCTGGGGAGGCATTGTCTATCCTACTGGATGTAGTGACTGTATTTATCTATGTGGGATTGATGTTTTGGTACAGTTGGCAAATGGCGCTAATGACTATGATAATCATACCGCCTTTTTTCCTTCTGACATTGATTGCCACACCTTTTTTGCAAAAAATTTCTAGGGAAATCTTTAACTCTTATGCGGCGGAGAGTAGCTACCTCATAGAAGCCTTGACTGGTGTGCGAACTGTGAAATCTACATCAGTGGAACAAACAGTGCGTTGGCATTGGGAGGAGTTATTGAATAAAGAGGTAAAGAGTAATTTTTCCGGGCAAGTTATTAGCAATCGCTTGCAAATTTTCAGCAACACAATTCAAGCTGTGATAACATCTAGCTTGTTATGGTATGGGGCGCATTTGGTAATTCACAACAAGTTAACCATCGGGCAATTGGTGGCGTTTAATATGTTACAGGGGAATATTATTTCGCCTTTCCAACGATTAACAGTGTTGTGGAATCAATTGCAAGAAGTCATGATTGCTACCGAACGCATCAACGATGTGTTGGATGCGGAGCCGGAAGAGGATTTACAGTATCAAGTACGTCAAACATTACCACCACTTCAGGGGTATATACGTTTTGATAATGTGACGTTTCGCTATCACCCAGAAAGCGATGTCAATGTCCTGCAAAATCTGAGTTTTGAAGTCAAACCAGGACAAATGGTAGCATTGGTGGGACGTAGTGGTTCGGGTAAGACCACAATTTCTAAATTGGTCTTAGGGCTATATCCTGCAACAGACGGTACTGTGTTCATTGATGAGTTAGACATCAGCAGTATTTCCTTGCATTCTCTACGTCAACAGGTTGGAGTCGTTGACCAAGATACCTTTTTGTTTGGTGGTACAATTCGAGAGAACATCAGTTTGGCGCATCCTGGAGCAAGTATCGAAGATGTCACGGAGGCAGCAAAACTAGCGGGTGCTGATGAGTTTATTAAAAAGCTGCCGATGGGTTATGAAACTCAGATTGGAGAAGGTGGAGGTTTGTTGTCTGGTGGACAGCGGCAGCGAATTGCGATCGCAAGGGCGTTATTAGGTAATCCCAGATTGTTAATTTTCGATGAAGCAACTTCCCATCTAGATACTGAATCAGAACCGAATATCCAAAGAAACTTAGACACAATTTCAAAGGACGAACCGACTTACTCATTGCCCATCGCCTTTCGACTGTGCGGAATGCAGATTGATTTTAGTGTTAGATCGGGGTGTGTTGATTTTGAAAGTGGAACCACGAAAGTTAGCATGGAAAAACGGCACATATTTTAGTACTAATACAACAGAACATGAATGCTGTGGTGTATAAGGTCTCATGGCTAGATGGCTAATGGCTAATGGCCTAATGGCTAATGGCTAATTGCTAATGGCCTAATGGCTAATGGCTAATGGCTAAATGGTAATAGTGTGCAAAGATATATCAATCTAGTAGGATTCAAGGTTAGCAATTAACAACTATAAAAAATTCTCAAATCTTCAAATTGTGTGAAAAGAAATCATGCCAAGTACATTGAATGGAAGGGTGCCCACCCAAATTCATGAGGATGAAAAGCACTCTGACAATTTAACTCTCCAAACGCCATCTCCTTCAACTGATGATTGGTCAGATGTTACTCAGGAATTAGTTGATACTATACCCTCTGTTTGGACAAGGGGATTGCTGTATTTTTTACTGGGTTTTACGTGTCTTGTATTGCCTTGGGCAATGCTGTTTAAAGTCGATGAAACAGGTACTGCTCGAGGAAAACTCAAACCTAAAGGGAAGACAGTTAAGTTAGATACACTTGTTACAGCTTCTGTTTCTACAATTCCAGTTAATGAAGGGAGTATAGTAAAACCAGGAGAGCCTGTTTTGATATTAGATTCCCAATTAGTTCATACGGAATTGCGTCAGGTCAAGGATAAATTAGAGGGGCAATTAAATCGATTGTCACAGTTGGATATGTTGAAAAAACAGTTAACTGTAGGTTTGGCAACTCAGCAACAACAAAATCAAGCACAACAATTAGAAAAACAAGCCCAAATTGAGCAGGTACGCCAGAATCTCACCGCTCTTCAAAATTCGTATGACCTACAAAAAGAAGAAAAATTTACGCAAGTCAATCAAGCAAAGCAAGCCCTTAGTTACAGTCAAACAGCAATTGAGTTAGTTGAGAATGGTTTAACGAGTGCTCAACAGGAGGTTGAGCGATACCGTCGGTTAAGTAAGGAAGGGATTGTTGCAGAAGTTCAAGTTGTACAAAGACAAGACGTCGCTAACGAAAAGAAAAAGTTATATGCACAGAATCAGTCAGATATTGAGCAAGCTAAACTACGTTTTTTAGAACAACAAAGGAATTACGAGCGAACTCTTCGCCAAGCAAAGGCGGAAATTCAACAGGCCTATTTGCGACTTAAGGAACAACAAAGAAGCTATCAAACTCTGACTTACTCTAGCAAACTGGCTCTCTTAAAAAGTGAAGAACAGTTAAAAAACTTAGAGACACAAATAACCACTTTGAAAGCAGAAATAGCTCAAACTAGGAGTCAAATAAAAACGTTACAATTGCAATTAGAACAAAGAGTACTAAGATCCCCTATAGCGGGTAGAGTGTTTCAGTTACCGATACAACGGGCTGGGGCTGTGGTGCAACCGGGAACAATGGTAGCGGAAATTGCGCCTCTAAATGCACCGCTTATTCTTAGAGCGCAAATAGCGACAAACGAGAGTGGTTCTTTGCAGAAAGGATTGCCAGTTAAGTTAAAGTTTGATGCTTATCCGTTTCAGGAATATGGAGTTATAGAAGGAGAGTTAGTGGAAATTTCTCCTACAACAACAGAAGTGGAAACACCTAATGGAAAAGTAGCAGCTTATAACTTGGGAATTGCACTGAAAAAGAATTGTATTCCCAAGGCTAATGATTGTATTCCTTTACGTCCTGGGGATACAGCAACGGCTGAGGTGATTGTGCGCCAACGTCGGATTATTGATTTTCTGCTAGATCCATTTAAGCAGTTACAGCAGGGTGAGTTGAAATTGTAGGGGATGCGCGGTAACCCTGAGTACCGCGCAGCCTTAACAAATTTTTCGGTATTTCAGGCGTTGTATATCTGCCTGAACCCTTAAAAAAAGTGCTTTGCGTAATTCCTGATTTGATTTCGTTTACATAACAAAAACAGGCTCATCATGTTAGAAAATGTCACCATTACCAGCGAAGATATTATTCAACAACTCAAGCTATCTTGTAAAATTCCTGAGATTCTCAAAGAGATTGTGACTCGTAAGGTTGTTGAGGAAGCCGTTAAAGAAGCTGCGATTGAGGTCACCGATGAAGCGCTCCAGAAGTCAGCAGACGCCTTTCGATTAATCAATAAACTTACGAGTGCAGAAGAAACTTGGTTGTGGCTGCAAATACATGGTCTTTCTGTAGAAGATTTTGAACAAATCGCGTACTTCAGTTTCACATCAGGACAGCTGGCAAAACATTTGTTTGCAGAGAAAGTTGAGCCCTATTTCTTTGCGAACCAACTTGAGTATACTGGTGTGGTAATGTATGAGGTTATTTTAGATGATGAAGACGTGGCAATAGAACTTTATTATATGATTAAAGAAGGTGAGATAAGTTTCTATGATGTAGCTCACAAATATATAGAAGATACAGAATCACGTCGAAAATGTGGATATCGGGGGATAGTTTACCGGAAAAATTTGAAGCCAGAAATTTCTGCTGCTGTCTTTGCTGTTAATCAAAGCCAGCTTCTCAAGCCAATTGTGACATCTTCTGGAATACATTTAATTCTTATAGAGGAAATAATTCAACCGCAATTAGATGAGAAGCTACGCAGTCAAATTCTTTCAGAGTTTTTTTCTGAATGGCTCAAACAACAAATTAATCAAGTAAAAGTTATTCAAAAATTATAATACTGCACCGACATCTTCACGTGTTAAAATCGGTGACTTGACGCCAAATTTAGCGTCAAGTCAAGGGTTGGACTTGAGTTTAAGGTACTATAGACCTAACTGGAGACCTTGTAGCAAGCCATTACCCACATTATTGTCAGAGCAAACGGGCTTATTTTGACCAATGATACCAAGATCGGAAATTAATACGGGAAGAGTGGCTAGCAATCCACCCTTTGTGGTATCAATCTCAGTATTTGTTAAGTCTTGGATGTTGCTTGCATCAACAGTATGCAATTGAGAAATTGTAATCTTAGATGACATCTTGAAATGTATTCCTTGCTTTTGTTTTTGTCACTGCACTAAAAAAATCGGTTTGTTTAAGAAACCGATTTTTTATCGATAGCTACTAATACTGCTTAGTTAAGGAAATTAGGTAGTCTAAACCTTTGAAACATCGTGGTTTGCGACACTCAAAAAGGGCTTAACTAAAGAGTATTGTCATAGCTACCTTTTACCGATCTATATTGCGTTTATCAGGTATAGAAACGCAAAATTTACCATTTTTATTAGGGCTGAAGGTGCATTCAAGTAACTTATACAGTCACGCCTAAGCCTCTGAGCACATCATTGAGCACATTATTGTCAGATTTTACGGGCTTATTTTGACCAATGATAGCAACGTCGGCAACAGTAACAGGTATTGCCACTGTTAATCCGCCCTTTGTGGCATCAAGTTCAGTATTTGTTAATTCTTGGATATTGTTAGCATCAGCAGTATGCAATTGGGAAATTGTAATCTTAGCCATTGTGAAATATACTCCTTGCTTTCGTTTTTATTTTTGGAATTTGACGAGGTTATCGCTTGCTCCTATTACTATAATGGGTTAAGCATTCTGGAATTTCAATATTTTCATTAATAGATTATGGAAAAAAAACCTACAGTTAGAGCGTTGGAGATTATTGAGTAATAATTAACGAGTGATAGCTATTCAGCACTTTCAAAAATTCAAAATTTAAAGTTGCTTTGAAAAACCTGTTTTTTAGGGAGATAATGAAAACATTTATGTCTCAAAAATCTTTCTTTTCATCTGACAGGTAAAAAATCGGTGCAACTGATGTCTCCCCGATTTCTTATGAGTCAATGATTTATGAAAATTGCCAAACGAGAGAACCCGGTCTCTTGAAGAGACCGGGTTTGAAATCGGCGTGGCTATCCGAAACGTATTACCGCAACCCTTATTTGTGAAGGAATGGGAAATGTTTACACACTAGCCCGATTGTGGAATTCCGTCCCAAAATAAATTGCTGGCTGAGGAGAACCTGAGTTTACTAAAGCTCAGCCCACAAAAATTTTCACCCATTTTCACAGGTTTTAGATTCAGAATTAAACTTGAGTTCAAGATATTTACAGTTTGATCAAAACATTTCTGAGCACATCATTGAGCACAAAATTGTCAGAAAATTGGGGCTTGTTTTGACCAGCGATAGCAACATCGGCAACAGTCACAGGTAGTACCAAGTCTAATCCACCTTTTGTGGTATCTAGTTCAGTATTTGTTAACTCTTGGATATTGTTAGCATCAGCAGTTTGTAGTTGGGAAATTGTAATCTTAGCCATGTTGAAATCTCCTTGTTTTTATGTTTTTATTTGGAATTTAACGAGGCGATCGCTTGCTCCAATTACTATAATCTGTTAGAAATTTTGAAATTTCAAGGCTTTCATCAGTTGAGAATGGAAAAAAACACTGTATTTATTTCCTTAGCCATTATCAAGTATTGATTAACTTGTGTGAAAAACAGCTGTCAAAACCGAAAAATTTAAAGTTGCTTTAAAAGCAATACTTGTTGGTTAAGCCTAAAAATACAAAAACACGTAGGTTGGGGAGCCAGCCCTGAACCGTGTGCGTGGCGCGAATGCGCCATAGGAGGGTTTCCCTCCGCACCTTTACTGGCGTTTGAGGAACGAAACCCAACATTTATCAGCATTTGTTGGGTTTCACACACGGGTTTACCCAACCTACAATTTCCTTATCCGAGTAGTATTGGCTTTAAAAGCTTCTCTTTTTGAGTTACATAATGACAACATTTATGTCTCTAAAATCTTTTTATATAACCGAGAAAGCTTCCATTCGACTGATATATTCCCGATTTTTTATGAGTCAATGATTTGTGATAATTTCTAGACGAGAAAACCCGGTTTCCTGAGGAAACCGGGTTTGAGATTGGTGTGGTTATCAAAACTCTATTGCCACAACCTTTATTGATTAGGACTTAAGCACTGCCCTCCCCTTTTAAGAAGAGCTAGAGCACGTGAAATACCCGAAATGTTGGTTGTCAAAGTTGCTTGAACTTGAGTTCAAGGAACTTATACACCCACGCCTAAGCCTCTGAGCACATCGTTAAGCACATTATTGTCAGAAGTGACAGGCTTATTTTGACCAATAATAGCAACGTCGGCAATAGTAACAGGAATCAATACTTGTAATCCACCTTTTGTAGTTTCCAGTTCAGTATTTGTTAACTCTTGGATATTGCTAGCATCAGCAGTTTGCAGTTGGGAAATTGTAATCTTAGCCATGTTGAAATCTCCTTGTTTTTGTTTTTGTCTTTGGAATTTGACGAGCTATTTCGTTCTCTCATTCCCATCATCTCTGAGAAACTTTTAGAAATCAAGACTTTCATTAGTTGAGAATGGAAAAAAACACTACAGTTATCTCCTTAGCAATTATCAAGTAATGATTAAATTGTGTAAAAAATAGCTGTCAAAATCGGAAATTTTAAATTTAATTTAAAAGCCTCTCTTTTTGAGTTATATAATGATAGCATTTATGTCTCAAAAATCTTTTCACTTAACAGATAAAAATCAATTTTGGCTGAGGTCTCTCTGATTTCCCATGAGTCAATAATTTATGATAATCTCTAGACGAGAAAACCCGGTTTCTTCAGGAAACCGGGTTTGAAATTTGTGTGGTTATCAAAACTTTATTGCCACAACCTTTATTTATTAGGGCTTAGGCACTGCCCTCCCCTTTTAAGAGGAGCTACAGCGCGTGAAATACCCGAAATGTTATCAAAGTTGCTTGAACTTGAGTTCAAGGAACTTATACAACCAAGCTTAAGTCTCTGAGTACATCGTTGAGCACAAAATTGTCAGAAGTGGTAGGCTTATTTTGACCACCGACAGCAAGATCGGCAAGCGTCACAGGTAATGCCAGTGTTAATCCGCCTTTTGTGGTCTCAAGTTCAGTATTTGTTAAGTCTTGGATATTGCTAGCATCAGCAGTATGCAATTGGGAAATTGTAATCTTAGCCATGTTGAAATCTCCTTGTTTTTGTTTTTGGGATTGTACAAAGTCTATTTTTTGCTCCCATTTACATCATCTCTAAGGAACTTCTATAAATCAAGACTTTCATCAATTGAGAATGGAAAAAACCACTGTATTTATCTCCTTAGCTATTATCAAGTAATGATTAACTTATGTGAAAAATAGCTGTCAAAACTGGAAATTTTAAAGTTGCTTTAAAAGCCTCTCTGTTTAAGTTGCATAATGACAACATTTATGTCTCAAAAATCTTTTCACCTAACAGATAAAAATCAATTTTGGCTGAGGTCTCTCTGATTTTCCATAAGTCAATGATTATGAGAATTTCTAGACGAGAAAACCCGGTTTCTTCAAGAAACCGGGTTTGAAATTGGTGTGGTTATCAAAACTTTATTACCACAACCTTTATTTATTAGGGCTTAGGCACTGCTCTCCCCTTTTAAGAGGAACTACAGCGCGTGAAATACCCGAAATGTTATCAAAGTTGCTTGAACTTGAGTTCAAGGAACTTATACAACCAAGCTTAAGTCTCTAAGTACATCGTTGAGCACAAAATTGTCAGATCTGTTGGGCTTATTTTGACCACCAACAGCAAGATCGGCAAGAGTCACAGGTAATGCCAATGCTAATCCGCCTTTTGTGATATCTAGTTCAGTATTTGTTAAGTCTTGGATATTGCCAGCATCAGCAGTATGCAATTGGGAAATTGTAATCTTAGCCATGTTGAAATCTCCTTGTTTTGATTTTTGGCTTTGAGATTTGACGAGTTTATTTATTTCTCTCATTCCCATCATCTCTGGCGAACTCTTGGAAATCAAGACTTTCATCAGTTGAGAATGGAAAAAAACTCTGTAGTTATCTCCTTAGCCATTATCAAGTAATGATTAAATTGTGCTAAAAATAGCTGTCAAAACCTCAAAACTTAAAGTTGCTTTAAAAGGCTCTCTTTTTAAGTTACATAATGACAACATTTATGTCTCAAAAATCTTATCATTTAATAAATGAAAAAGACTTTAGACAGATGTCATACTTCTAGGAATAGTGTTCGGATAACCACTAAAACCGAAACCTGCTAACTTCTTCATAACTCGGTTTCTCTGCCAATACTGCTCGGATAAGCGTTTTTGTAGGTTGGGTTTACTGTGTGTGAAACCCAACAAATGCTGATAAATGTGGGGTTTCGTTCCGAATGGCACGCTTGTTAAGCTCAAACAATTCTCCGGTAATGGTTCTAGAGTCTTTGGGATATAAGGCTTGTTTATGAGGTGGGAAAACAAAATAGTATTTCCGCGTTTAAACAGGTTTCCATATCCCTGGGCAATTGCTCAAAACCACCGTGGTCTCATTGGTTAGTTAAGATTTAAAATTCCTAAAAGCTTGAATTCATAAGCTTTTCAGAAAATTCGAGACCCTTATCTTAGTGCCATTCGGTTTCGTTCCTCAACCCAACCTACCTTAAATTTGAATTTTTAGCTTATACAATCAAGCTGCACAGCAGCTTATTGTGGTTGAGTACTGCGCTCCGTGCGATCGCGTGTCTGTCCTTGACAAGTGGGGACGGAGTTACCAACCCCGATCTCGTTCCAAGTCGTGAATCACTTTTTTCACATACCAGTCTTCGGGCATCCCCTGTGCTAGATCTACGATGTCTCAGTGTTGCAATAGATACTGCTTGCTCTTCGTCCTTAGTTGCAGTCCACTTTGCCTGTCAAAGTCTGCGGAATGGCGAGTCCAATCTATGCTTGGTTGGAGGAGTCAACTTAATTCTTTCTCCTGAGATGGGTATCACTTTCTCTCAAGCGCACATGATGGCATCTGACGGTCGCTGTAAAACATTTGATGCCAAAGCTGATGGTTATTTACGGGGAGAGGGCTGTGGCATAGTCGTTCTTAAACGCTTAAAGGATGCTCTTCGAGATAAAGACAATATTCAAGCAATTATCAAAGGCTCAGACGGGTGTAGTAACGGTAATGTTACACACTTTTGTTGGCGAAGACATGAGTGTTGTCCGCGAGCAAGTTCGCGCCCCCTACTGCGAATACCTCAAGTCGAACATCGGTCTGCTGAAGAATCTGGGCAGTAGTAGAGGTCACAATGTAGATATTACTGCCATGTCTCCAAAAGACTTGGATGGTTTTGTTAATTTCTTATTTGAAAGATTTGCTTCTTCTAGAGGACTTATCGGAACACCAGAAACCTGCGTTCATTTACTAGAGCAACTAGAGAGTGTAGGTGTGGATGAAGCTGCTTGCTTGCTAGACTTTGGACCTAACGCAGATTTAATTCTCACGCATCTACCTTATTTAAATCAACTAAAAGAGCTTTATAATACACATCGACAGCGATCGCCTCTCAATCGTCAGTCAGTTGTAACCGAAATCTTGACTATAGAGTCGAGTTTTTCGGAAAACTCAACTAATGGTGTCGAGCGCGATCGTTTAGAATCACCAGAACAAATCCAAGCTCGATGTCAAGAGGAAATTCTAGGTTCAGATTTTTATAAAAGACTTCTTGACTTGATAACGTTTTTATTAGGGTTTAACTAGAACAATTTTAGAGGAGTCACGGAAGCGCTTTGCTTCCAAAACGGACTTTCAGAAAAGTTATCCTTCCAGCCGCCTAGAATTCGGGGTGAACGCTCGACGATAGAATCAGGGTTTGAGCCTTTTTTCAAAAATCTTATGCTTCCAACCACCGAAAAATTATCCGTAAAGTTACACATCGCGCTCGTTTTCAAATTTGCCCAAGGATTTCCCACAAAAGTGCAAGGGGACAAAGGCAGAATGCCTAGCTTACATAAAGGAAGTGTGGACTGATATGAGACCACTCAGTCTGCGGATGAAAATGGCAGAAAATGCTCGCAATTAGCTGTAGCAAAGGATAAGGGATGAGGGAAACAGCTATCATGGCTTCCTTCTCCCTAACTCCTTGCTACGATCGCTACTTCACCAACCGCCAACACTCGCGAGCAATTTCCCAATCTTCCTCTGTATGAATCACCAAAACTCTAACTGCTGAATCTGGAGTTGAAATATCCATATCCACAGGCTTGTGCTTGTTCTTTTCTTTATCTATTTTTAAGCCCAAAAATTCAAACGCTTCACAGGTGACTTCCCTGAGTACAGCATCATTTTCACCAACACCCGCAGTAAATATAAGTGCATCCAAACCCCCCAAGCTAGCAAGCATTGCACCAATATACGATCGCAATCGATGGACATACATATCAACAGCGAGTTGAGCACGGGAGTTCCCTTGAGAAATTTCTTGGCGAATCTGTCGCATATCACCAGAAATACCAGAAATCCCACGTAAACCAGAAGCCTTATTTAAAACATTATCTAACTTATCAGCAGAGTAGTCAGATTGCCGTAAAAGATGAATGATAATCCCCGGATCGACGGCCCCAGAACGGCTACCCATCATCAGTCCATCTAAAGGTGTGAAACCCATTGTCGTGTCTATACTGCGACCATTTTTAACTGCTGCTAACGAGCACCCATTGCCCAAATGACAGGTAATCAACCGCAACCCTGCTAAATCCCGACCCAGGATGCGAGCCGCACGTTGAGTGCAATACTGATGACTGATACCATGAAACCCATAGCGACGAATCCCTTGTTCTACCCATTCATAAGGACCGGGATAGATTGCAGCTGCATCAGGTATTTGAGAGTGAAATGCAGTATCAAAAACTGCGACTTGGGTAATCGCTCCCAAATGTTGCTCGATAGCTTCTATGCCTTCTAAATTGACTGGGTTGTGTGCTGGAGCTAGGGTTGCCAGACGAGCGATCGCCTGTTTGACATCCTCAGTAATCACCACACTTTCACGGTAATTTTCTCCACCATGTACCACTCGATGTCCCACTGCATTAATTTCTGAACGCTTATCAATCACCTGAGTGGAGCCACTGTAAAGCGTATCGAGCATATGAGCAACAACTTCAGATCGGGAGTTTGAGGGAATTTCTTCTTCTAGTTTTGCTCCCGTTGCTGTCTTAACCTCAATTTCTGCAAATCCTTGATGGTGAGTCCAGTCTACTTTTGCTTCCCAGAGTGGTTTGAGAGGCTCTTGAGGAAAGGTATCACCAGCAATGTCGTACAGGCAACTCTTTTGGCTGCTAGATCCGGCATTCAGTACCAGTATTTTCATAATCAGCAAATCCTCATTTTTACACAGAGGGAGGTAGGTAAAATTATGAAATTATTGTGATTAACCAACACCTGTCTATCTTACAATGCCTTGTTAGTGTTTCAACGCCTACTGGTATTATTTGAAGTTGCGCGTTTGCGTTTGTTATCTCGCTTGCGATTGCCTGAACAGACCGTAATTCCTGTACTAAAAACAACATTAATGCGCGATGATTTATATAAAGAAGAGTTTATTAACGATAGTCACCTTTTACGTAATTTATTAAGTATATTGCTACTTGAAAGTGATTGGGAAGATATTTTTATTAACCAAATTTGCTAGTTAGAGGATGTTTGAAAAGTCATGATTGATGTATCAAATATTTTTTACCCCACCCTAACCC
>NZ_WJFC01000217.1 GCF_009725235.1 Scytonema sp. UIC 10036 | reverse complement strand
ATCCCCAGAGGGGGCCCCGAGTCCCCCTACCCCCTACTCCCTCTTTTCAAGACAGGTGACTTAGCCCGCTATTTACCGGATGGTAATATTGAATTTTTAGGACGCATTGACAATCAAGTTAAGATTCGAGGTTTTCGGATTGAGTTGGGAGAGATTGAAGCTGTCTTAAGACAGTATCCGGGAGTCAGAGAAAGTGTAGTGATCGTGTGGGAGGAAATCAGGGGTGAGAAAGACTTAATTGCTTATATCGTAACAGACAACCAGTTCATAGATATTCTCAACAATCCAAAATCCAAAATCCAAAATCCAAAATTCCACGAGCTTCGCCAATTCTTAAAACAAAAGTTACCACAATACATGATACCTAAGGCTTACGTTATATTAGAATCCTTTCCACTGACACCCAATGGCAAAATAGCTCGCCATGCTTTACCTGCACCGAATCAATTTATATTTCATAGAGAAGAAGATTATCTAGCACCAAGGACACCAGTGGAAGACGTGCTAGCCGAGATTTGGAGCCAGCTTTTAGGGACGGAGAACTTGGGCGTGTGCGATAATTTCTTTGAATTGGGCGGACACTCTTTACTTGCAACTCAATTAGTTTCTCGAATACGAGATGTTTTGAATGTTGATGTGTCTGTACGTCATTTATTTGAAGCACCAACTATTGCAGAACTGGCAAAATATATCGAAACAATGCGTTGGGCGATCGCAAGTTCGGATAATGCGAGTGTGGGGGATGGTCGAGAAGAAATAGACTTGTGAAATTTATACAGTATTCAATTTTTATAGTTTTTAGTCAGCAACTACTGTACTTTTCAAAATTCCTAATATTTTCCCTACCTGACTGATAAAATATTCATTAAAATCTATCTCTATAGTTTTCCCTTTCAAACGCAAAAATCTCCAGTTAGTTCCAGTCGTTACTACACCATAGATCGTGCTAATTTGGTTTTCTTTAACTTCATTAAAAATTTGAGCACCTATCATTTCTGCCATACATTGTGCCAATCCAGATTGAATATTGTCATTTTTTGCTTCCACTAGAGTTACAACTGGTGCTTCGATAACAATTTGTTCTGAAGAAAGGCTAATTAAGAAATCGCAAAATCCATTTAATCCTTTTGTGACATCTACAGTAAAGTCTTTGCCAGAAAATATACTTATTTGTGATGCCAGCTGTCTTTTAATCTCTACCAAAATAGGCATGACAATCAGCTCGGAACGTGCTTTTTCCGTATCGATCGCCAATGCTAGAGGTAAATATTCTTTAAGAGATTGGGCAAGAAAATCACTGTAATTTATCTCTGGTATATCAGCAAAAATTCCAAATTGCTCAGATATAACTATCCCAAAGTTATTTTTGATTTGTTCGATAGTAAATTGACTATATGGCATAAATCGCTAATTTCACCCGGTTTCAACCTCTAGTAAAACTATTTTACGAATTTTGTGAGTCACCTTGACAGGGCTAGCATTGCCCACCCTACAGGAGTGAAAATTAAGTCTCCTCTTTTTACCAAAATTGTTGGTAAAAAGATATCATTGATACAGTTTTATAAAGCTACTTCAGTTTTGATAATGTTTAGGGGGCTGGTTATGTCTTCTGTTGGGATATACCAACCAAAATTGTCTTCTGTTAATTTCAGGCTGAAGTAGACACTCTGCATTCACTAAAAACTAAGTCTCTCTTTCTGATGAATCCTAAATTGTCACAAGTAGCAACTGTAAAAGCCAACCATCTTTCTGGTAGACTGCGCCAACGCTTTGACACAAAATCCCGTGTCGCCTTACAAGACTGGCTGACATGGTTTGAGGTCATTGGATATACTATTCAACCAGACTTAGATTTAGGAAAAGAGTGGGTAGAAGAACGCAGTCATCTCAAGGGAATTTTACGCGATCGCCTCTACAAAGCCCTAAAACAGATTAACCCCAAAGCTTCAGCAGATGTCATCAAGAAAGCTATCTCTCAAATTATTTGCATCCAGAGTGGCAATATATTTGAAAGCAATCAAATTTTTCATCAATACTTGATAGGGGGCATAGACATTGTATATCGAGACAATGACCAAACAGTTTCTGAAAAAATTTGGCTAATCGATTCATTTAACTTACTTAACAATGACTGGCTAGTAATTTATTCGGTTAACCCAATTCAAAGAGGCTTGATTCGCTGTTGGGATGCTATTGTTTTCATCAACGGATTGCCATTAGCATTAATTATTTGTACTGACATCAACAATAGAAATGCTACATTAAAACAAGTTTATCAGGAATTTCAATCTGACAAACAACAAAACCCTAAATTGTTTGCCTACAATGAATTCTTAGCGATCGCTTGCGGAGGAAGAGCAAGAATTGGAACTTTAACCTCTCATTGGGAAGAGTTTCAGCCTTGGCGAACCATTGATGGAGAAAGCTTTCCTCATAAAGGAGAAACCGAATTAGAGATATTGATTCAAGGAATTTTTGACAAGCGGAGATTTACAGAACTCCTCAAACACTTCATTGTATTTGAGAGACATGGGGCTATCATCGATAAAAAATTTCGCTGTTATCCTTTCTGTACAGTACCACATTTAAAGGTTAGTGGTTAGTGGTTGGTGGTTAGTAGGGGCGCAAGGCATTGCGCCCCTAACAACGCTAATTCATTCTTTATATTGTAGAGATAAAATCAATTTTTTTTAGTCTACAATATAAAAAATCATTTTTTACTAGAAATGTATAAAAATCGAGCTTGTACAATTACTGTACTAGCGTTGCAGACACTAACAACTCTCGTCTCGATATTTTAATCAACAGCAACCATAACATCTGATGATTTAATCAAGACATATGCTTCTTTACCCTCAACAAGCTGAAGCTGTTCTACTGATGACTTTGTAATAATTGCAGTTACCTCAATCCCAGGAACAATTTCTAAAGTTACCTCAGTATTGACGGCTCCGCCTACAATGTTTTTCACATTAGCTTTGAGAGTATTGCGAGCACTAACTTGCATTTTTTTATTTTCCTCGTATTTTGTAAACTCACTCATGCTAGTAAGTTTTTGCTCTTAACAGTTAACAACATCATAGCTGTTAAACCATCTCTTTTTAATGTTTTCTTAATCCCAAAAATTATTGCTTTAATGACTAAAAAGGCTGTAACTATTACCCTGCTTTAGTTTTAACTAAAAAAGTTGGTAATACTATATAAAATGGTAAAGATTGCTACAAATTTTGCGAGACTTTAGTGATAAACGTTATGTAGTTAACATTCAAAAAAATGCAACAAGTGTGGTAGAACAATGTAATTTCTCATAACATTATTCTTGCTTTCCCTTCTCCCTTCCCACGCGGCAAGTTTGCGTACTTACTTCCAGATGCGTTGGTAAAAGTTCTATAAAGTTCTCGTGCGACTTCTAAGATTCCGGCATAACTTTCAGAAGATTGAGGGAGCAAACGATTGATGTTGAAGAAAGGAATTGTGTCTGCAAGAGCGACCTCTTGATAGCGATCGCTAGCGATAAACATACAGCAAATGCCAACCTAGTGAGGTCCAAAAATTACCCCCCTCTGTCCCCCCGATGCCTTGGGGGGATGAAAGGGGGGTGTACCTCATTAGACTGAGAAAGGCTATATTAGCCTTACTTTTCTTAATTATCTGTAGGATTTCCTGAAAATCTTCTTGTTCCAAAATGATGCTATCCTTACCCAGGAATTCTCTAGTTTGCGCTTTATCCTTCTGGCTCAATACTGCAAGGGCTGAGAATTTTTGTAGGTTGGGCTTTCCCCTTGTGGAAACCTAACAAATACTTGTAAATGTTGGGTTTCGTTCCTCAACCCAACCTACGTGTTTTCGCATTTTTAGGTTTAACTGACAAGTATTGCCTTCTGGCTACTTTTTGGATGAGCGCTTGCAATAATTTCCACATCCGTTAAGATGGTAGATGCTAACCTACGAGTTGCAATTTCTTGATGCTAAAAAGGTGCGGCTCGCTAACTGAATACAGGAGGCTCCGCCTCCTAAGAATGCATTCCCAGGCGGAGCCTGGGAACGAGGATGACAGTGTATATTTAATTCACTCTCAGGATTGATTTGTTTCCAAGCTTAAGTGTGTTAAAAATCTACAGAATAATCGTGACTGGTAAATGTTGCTAATCACTGGTCACTGGTCACTGAAGGGGTATTACCTTGAAAACCATTGAGTTTCTATCGTATCTTCGCCAATTAGACATTCAAGTTTTTCTTGAGGACGAAATCCTTCGCTGTAACGCCCCTGAAGGAATCCTTACACCAGCACTGCAAGCCAAGATTCAAGCACAAAAAGCAGAAATTATTGCATTTCTCAAGTCAACTCGTGACACTAGCAACCAAATCATTACACCCATAAAACCTATTTCACGTAACGGAAATCTCCCTCTCTCCTTCGCTCAACAACGCTTGTGGTTTCTTGACCAGTTAGTCCCTAACAATCCTTTCTACAATGTCCCGGCTGCATTGCGTCTTACTGGTGCGCTTGATGTGACAGCGCTGGAACAAACTTTTCAAAAAATTGTGCAACGTCATGAAGCTCTACGTACTATCTTTGTGACGCGGGAAGGACAACCAGTTCAAATTGTTTTACCTTCTTTAGCGATCGCCTTACCAGTTATTGATTTACAGAAAGAGCCGCTCTTTGAACGTGAAGCTAAAGCGCAAAGACTGATAACCCAAGAAACTCAACGTCCTTTTAATTTATCAACTGGTCCTTTATTACGAATCATGCTGCTGCGGTTGGATCGAGAAGAACATATTCTGGTGCTGAATATGCACCATATTATTTCCGATGGTTGGTCTATTGGAGTCCTGATTCGGGAGATAGCAGCATTCTATACAGCTTGTAGAGACGTTGCACATAATGTTTCTGCAAATCTACCGGAATTACCTATCCAATATCCAGATTTTGCACATTGGCAACGTCATTGGTTGCAAGGAGTCGGGATAAACAGTCCTACGCCCCTACAAATTCAACTGGATTATTGGCGAAAGCAGTTAGATGGTCTTTCTGTGTTAAGTTTGCCTACCGATAAACCGCGACCAACGCATCCAACTTACCGAGGTGCAAGGCAGTTTCTACAACTCCCGAAAAATCTCAGCTTGGCACTAGAAACTCTCTCGCAGCAGGAAGGGGTTTCTTTGTTCATGACCCTGCTAGCAGCATTCCAAATTCTACTCTACCGCTATACAAACCAAGAAGATATTGCAGTGGGATCGCCCATCGCAAACCGCAATCGCACGGACTTAGAAGGGTTAATTGGCTTTTTTGTCAATAGCTTAATTCTACGTACTGACTTATCAGGAAACCTAACGTTTCGCACGTTATTAAGTCAAGTGAGAGAAGTGGCTTTAGGCGCATATGCTCACCAAGATTTACCTTTTGAGCAGTTGGTGGAAGAACTGCATCCCGAACGAAATTTAAATCAAAATCCTTTATTTCAGGTGGTGTTTGCACTGCAAAATGCACCGATGTCAGCGTTAGAATTACCAAAATTAACGCTCAAGCCAATACCATTTGATAGTGGAACAACACGGTTTGATTTGGAGTTTCATCTGTGGGAACGAAATCCTCAAAATGCTCTGTGGGTTGATAATTCAGAAGGGATTAGTGGTTTTGTCATTTACAGTACCGATTTATTTGAAGATGCTACCATTAGCCGAATGTTGGGGCATTTTCAAATATTACTAGAAAATATAGTTGGCAATCCGGAACAACGCATTGCCGAAATACCTCTTCTGAGCGAAGCTGAAAAACATGAGTTATTGGTGGAATGGAACAACACTTATACTGATTATCCGCAAGATAAATGCGTTCAACAGCTATTTGAGGAAAGGGTTGAACAAAATTATGATGCGATCGCATTAGTATTTGAAGATAAAAAGACGCGCCACCTCTCGTCTCTACAGGTGACGTATCGTGAATTGAATCAACGCAGCAACCAACTGGCACATTATTTAAAAGAGCGGGGTGTTGGTACAGAAGTTTTGGTGGGGCTTTGTGTAGAGCGATCGCTTGATTTTGTCATCGGAATGCTGGGTATCTTAAAAGCAGGCGGGGCTTATGTACCTTTAGATCCAGCTTATCCTAGCGAACGTTTAAGCTTAATGCTTGCAGATGCTCGAGTTCCAATTTTGTTGACTCAAGAACGATGGTTAAATCATCTGGGAAAGCAAAATGCACAAATTATTTGTTTGGATAAAGATTGGGATAGTATTGCTCAGCAGAGAGAAGATAACCCTACTAGTAAGATTACAGTTAATAATCTTGCCTATGTTATCTACACTTCTGGCTCTACAGGACAGCCCAAAGGTGTTGAAATTGAACACAAAGGATTATTAAATCTAATTTTTTGGCATCAAAAAGCGTTTGCAATTTCCCCAAATGACAAAGCTACGCAGATTGCTGGAGTGGCTTTTGATGCTTGTAGTTGGGAAATATTGCCTTATCTTAGTGCAGGAGCAAGCATTTATTTTCCAGATGATGAAATCAAATATTTTCCAGAAAAACTACGAGATTGGATAATCTCAAAAGCTATAACAATTAGCTTTTTACCGACTCCAATAGCCGAGAAAGTTTTGTCATTACAATGGTCTGGTGATACAGCTTTACGAATATTGCTGACAGGAGGTGATAAACTGCATCAGTATCCGTCAACAACTATAACATTCCAAGTTGTCAATAATTATGGTCCAACAGAGAATACTGTGGTCACAACATCCGGTGAAGTTCCCGTTAGACAACAAACAAATACTGTACCAGCAATTGGACGTGCGATCGCAAACACAAGAGTTTACGTCCTAGATCGACATCTGCAACCCTTACCCATTGGTGTACCTGGAGAATTGTACATTGCTGGTGATGGGCTAGCACGAGGTTATCTCAATCGTTCTGAACTAACACAAGCCCAATTTATAGAAGACTTGACAAAAACCCCATTTATCCCTGAAACAAAACTTTACAAAACAGGCGATTTAGTTCGCTATAGAGCAGATGGCAAACTTGAATTTTTAGGGCGTCTTGACGAACAAGTAAAAATTCGTGGCTACCGTATTGAGTTAGGAGAAATTGAAGCAGCTTTAAGTCAACATCCAGCCGTAACACAAACAGTCGTTGTTGCTCGTGAGGATATTCCGGGGGAAAAACATCTTGTTGCTTATGTTGTTCTCAATCGTAACTGTTTTTCCCCAATTCCTACTTCCCAATTCCCCATTTTTCAAGACGAGCAAGTTCTGCAATGGCAGATGCTTTACAACGAAACCTACAATCAACCAGCTACAGATATAGCTCCAACATTTAATATTACGGGATGGAATAGCAGTTATACAAATCAACCGATTCCAGCAGAACAGATGCAGGAGTGGGTGAATAATCAAGTCAATCAAATTCTGGCTTTGCAACCCAAGAAAGTGCTAGAAATTGGTTGTGGAACAGGTTTATTACTCTTCAAAATCGCACCTCACTGCACCCAATATTATGGAACAGACTTTTCCAAATTTGCACTCAATTACATACAGCAGCAACTATCAAAAGTAGAGACGCACTACCTCTCGTCTTCAAACCACATCAAATTGTTGGAAAAAGAAGCTACGGATTTTGAAGGAATCGAAGCAGGGACTTTTGATGCGATCGTTCTCAACTCGGTTGTGCAATACTTTCCCAGTATTGAATATCTTTTACAGGTGTTAGAAGGCGCTGTGCGTACCACTGCTCCTGGTGGCTTTATATTCATAGGAGATGTACGCAGTTTCCCCTTACTACAAGGCTTTCATGCGTCAGTACAATTGTATCAAGCAGAACCCGGTTTGACACGAGAACAGTTACTGCAGAGGGTACAAATGCAAGTTTTTCAAGAAACCGAGTTAGCGATCGCTCCAGCGTTTTTCCATGCATTGGTGCAGCACTTCCCAGAGATTAGCAGCGTAGAGATTCAATTGATGCGGGGATGCTCGCAAAATGAATTAACTCAGTTTCGTTATAACGTCATTCTTCATATTGGTGCTGAAACAAATTCCTCTCACTCACCCTCTAATCTAGGGATTGAGAATTCTCTCACATTTCAACAGGGAGAGAGGGAATGTATCGACTGGAATAAAGATCGCTTAACACTGTTAGCACTCCGTCAACTATTAACTGAGAAACAACCAGAAACTGTAAGTATTATCAACGTGCCAAATGCAAGAGTCATAGCTGCAGTCAAAACAGCACAATGGTTATCAGGCGCAGAAGATTTTCAAACTGTGGCGCAAATACGAGAAGCATTGCAAAGCTTACACAATCTCGGAGTCGATCCAGAAGATTTTTATCGTATAGCTGAAAGTTTACCTTACAAAGTTAATATGAGTTGGTCAGATTCAAATCATGAAGGACGCTATGACGTAGTTTTTATAAAACGAGGGAGTTATATAACGGCTCCTCCACCCAACACTCCCTCAGATCCGTGGCGTTCATACGCAAATAATCCCTTACAAGCAAAAGCAGCACGTCAATTAGTACCACAATTACAGATATACGTAGCACAAAAACTACCTGAATATATGGTGCCATCAGCTTTTGTTGTCCTAGAGTCTCTGCCTTTAACGCCTAATGGTAAAATCAACTACCGAGCTATACCCGTGCCTAACAATATCAAACCAGAACTAGCAGGTGGTTATGTTGCACCTCGGACTGAAGTTGAAAAAGTACTGATAAAAATTTTTGCAGAGGTTTTGGGAATTCAGCGATTGAGTATCCGCGATAATTTTTTTGAATTGGGGGGTCATTCTTTACTCGCAACTCAAATCGTCTCCAGAGTGCGGGACGCTTTTAAGATAGAGTTACCTTTGCGTAGCCTGTTTGAAGCACCGACAATTGCAGAATTATCTCAGGTGGTAGAAAATTTAAAAGATGGCAAAGAAAAAAATAAATCTCCTGCTTTAGTTCCACTTTCTCGCGAGAGTCGGCGGATGAAGTTATCTTCTTTAAGAAAAGATCGCAATAGGGAATAGTACGGTGTGTTTTCAGGTAAATGAATTACATCTTTTTTATCTCACGCAAAGGCGCAGAGGCGCAAAAGAATTTATTTTTTATACGCAATGACGTCTAACTGGAGAAGTTAAGTTTAACCCAATTGTTACCTTAATTAAATTATGCAGATAGGGAGTTGAATAATAAACTCGGTTCCTTTACCAAGAGTAGACAAACATTCCAATTTGCCTCTATGTTTTTCGGTAATAATTTGATAGCTAATTGCCATACCCATTCCTGTTCCTTTACCTACAGGTTTAGTGGTGAAGAAGGGGTCAAAAATGCGGTTTTTCACTTGTTGGGTCATTCCAGCTCCATTATCCGCTACCGCAATTTCTATCCACTGGACATCTTTCACTGCGGTACGGATAGTAATCTGGCTGGGGTTTTCCTTAATCTGTTGATATGTGCGTTTGGCATTAACCTCATCCAAGGCATCTATCGCATTTACCAGAATATTCATTAAAACTTGATTGAGTTGTCCTGGATAGCACTCTACTTGCGGTAAGCTACCGTAGTATCTCTTCACGTCAATTGCTGGACATTCAGGTTTGTCCTTTAAACGGTGTTGTAAAATCAACAACGTACTTTCAATTCCCTCATGAATGTCCACTGCTTTGAACTCCGCTTCATCCATGCGGGAAAAGTTTCGTAGCGATAGCACAATGCTACGAATCCTGTCAGTTCCCATTTTCATAGAAGCCAACATCTTCTGCAAATCCTCAATCAGAAACTCTAAATCAATTTCCTCTGCAAGCGCTTGAATCTCTGGGTCATTGCTCGGATGGCGTTGCTGATAAAGTTGCAGCATCTGCAACAAATTTTGAGTATATTCATGGAGGTGGCTAATATTGCCGTGAATAAAATTGACTGGATTGTTGATTTCATGGGCGACACCTGCAACCAGTTGACCCAAACTAGACATTTTTTCACTTTGAATCATCTGAAATTGCGTTTGTTGAAGTTCTTGGAGGGCATTTTTTAATTCCAGAGTGCGTTCGTCAACTCGTTGCTCTAATTCTTCATTTGCTTGTTGAAGTTCCAATGCTGCTTGTCTGTTTTCGTGAATAACTGCGGACAATAGCAAGGTTGATAATGCAATGACTCCTACAAAAGATTGCAGTAGCACTAAAGATTCATGAGTTGATGGTCGGACAAATGACCCAAAACCTTGAGCAGTTCCCCAAATTGCGATTCCCGAGATAATCACTATCAACAAGGTAACTTCCCTGTGTTCAAAGCGAAATGCTGACCATGCCAATAGGGGAATCAGCATATACTCCACTGAATATTCTCCGCTAAATGCTACTTTAGTAATGACAGCTGTTAGGAATAGTAAAAGAGTAAACTCGATAATCCAGAATCTTCTAGATTGTCTCAATAATCTTGAACGCTTGCTCCAAGTCAACAGTGATGGTGTCACAAGAAGCATACTGATTACGATTGATGTCCACCAAAGCCACCAAGTTTCTCCATATGCTGTCCAAGAAGCAATACCATTCAGACAGAGAACGGTTGTGGCAAGAGTCGTACTCAATAAGGGACAAGCCATGATGACTCCGATAAATTTAAACACATCTTGTGCGCGATTCAAAAAATAGTATTGTCTGATGAAATAGTGTATACCTGCACTAACAAGCAGTGGATCTAACAGGTCAATTATTGAAATGGAAACGCTAACTACGGTATTTTGATAAATTAATGAGGAGTTAATAAGCAATTCACTTAACAAGATAGCAGGCCAAATACGATACCCCAGCACCAGAACGGCTGCCAGGTAAATCCCTGCTGTAGGCCAAACTACTGTTACACCATTCTTAAAAGCTAGTGATAAGGCTACGTTACTAACACAAAAGTGAATAACAGGCAAAGCCAATAGAGTCAAGAACACTGTCCAGTCTAAGGCAAACGGTAAGCGCGTTTTCATACTTTCAGGGGTCAGAATTTCTATGTGGGAAAAAAATGCCACAGTATACTTACTTAAAATTCCCTGAAAAACTAGCTAATTAACACTGGCTCAGGTGTTTGTCACGACTGTCAAATATATTTCTATTGCGATCGCTCCGTTCCTACCATAGAATTACCTATCTTTTTCTCTTTCTTTGTGCCCTTTGCGTCTTTATGGTTCATTAAAATAAGTAATATCATTGGTATATTAAGTAACAATGAAAACAATATAAGTCCCCACCCTCCCACAAGCGTTCCATATGCTAAAAAATTATTTGACTCTGCAGCAAATGCAAGCAAGTATTTTAGGAGGTAAACTGCCGCCATGCGATTATTGCTCAATTTTATATTGTTACCATCAACAAAACTCCAACAACTATAGGTAGGTAGTTTGCCTGAGTATTCTTTTACTAACGACTTTAACTCAAAGCTTACAGGAAAACTTTAAAATGTACAGATTGAAACTCGACCCCAAGGAGCGCATCTCTTATACATATTTCTTAATATCTACAGCTTGGATTATTGCCACAGACCTCTTGTTTGTCAAGGGAGACTTTCGCCAAGTTCTATATCAATCTTGTAAAGGTTTGCTTTTTGCGGCTATTACATCCTATTTACTCTATCTTCTGATAGAAAAGAATTATGGAGCCAAACAGAAGATTCAGAGAGAACGGAATGAAGCAGTAGAAACCTACACCCAATTGTTTGAACAACATGGGCTTCCCCAACTGCTTATCGATCCGTTACATGGCAAGATTATACAGGCAAATGATGCAGCTGTTACTTTCTATGGTTGGAGTAAGGAAAAAATTTGCTCAATGAGCATTTCTGAGATTAATCTCTTGAGTGAAGATGAGATATTTGATGAAATAGCTGCGGCGCGATCGCAACATGGCAATCATTTTAAATTTGTTCATCGTCGGGCCAACGGCAATACTCGTGATGTCGAGGTTTACTCACATCCCGTACAATTACATGGGCAAAAACTACTCTACTCCATTATTGTTGATGTATCTGAGAAAAAGCAAGCTCAATTTGCGCTTCTACGGTCTAATCAATTGCTCAAATTGCTGGTTGCATCTATCCGAGCGATGATGCGACATTACAATAAGCAGGAAATTGCAGATGCTGTCACACAAGCATTGGTTGAACAAGGAAAGTATGCAATGGCATGGATTGGAGAAGTGCCAGACAATCCCTCAATGCCGATCGCACTGCTTTCCAAATGGGGTGATACGACGGGTTATCTTGAGAATATCAAAATCACTTGGGATAGCACAGAGACTGCTGAAGGTTCTACTGGGAGAGCAATAAAACTCGGTAAGCCTCAAACTTCTACAGATATTCAGCATGATGCGGGCTATAGACATTGGCGTCAGTCAGCTCTTTATAGTGGTTTTCGTTCATCAGCTGCTTTCCCCCTGTTTCACAGTAGTCGCGTTGTTGCCGTACTCAACCTTTATTCACGCGAACCCAATGCCTTTGATGATGAAGAAATATATTACCTTGAAGCTTTAGCAGGAGATTTATCTCGCGCTCTTTATACTACTGAAAGTCTTATGGAATATGAGAGAATTGACGCTGAAAGACTTGCGGCTATTTCACGTTCCAAAGAGGCTTTGCTCGAAGCAGTGGCTGCGCTATCTGAAACGCTTGAGGTACGCGATCCCTACACAGCCGGTCACCAAAGACGTGTGGCTTGGCTGGCGGTTGCGATCGGCAAACAGTTAGGATTAACTAAACAGAGGTTAGAAGCCCTCAATATTGCTGCTCTGCTTCATGATATTGGTAAAATTGCCATACCATCTGAGATTCTCTCAAAACCAACCCGTCTCAGTCGTATTGAGTTTGAACTGATTAAACAACACCCACAGGTAGGAGAAGAGATTTTAAAAAAAGTTTCATTTGAATGGCCTATTGCAACTATTGTTGGGCAACACCACGAGCGATTAGATGGAACTGGGTATCCGCGTGGCATAATGGGTGAAGAAATTATGGAAGAGTCCCGTATCTTATCTGTTGCCGATGTCATGGAAGCTATGATATCTCACAGACCCTACCGTCCGGGATTATCGCTAGAGCACGCTTGCCTAGAACTGGAAAACAACATAAACAAGAAATATGATGCCAATGTTGTGAATGCTTGTATCAAAATTATGAGAGATGGTGGTTACCAGTTTCTAGGAATGTCTGGAGAACCTACAGATTCCATTTGGCTAAAATGTATTCCTTGAGGTTCTCTCCCTTGCTAGAGGGAACAGCACTTGTCTAAGTCTTACCTTGTCTAGGTAAGTAGTTACGCAAGTTCAGCAAAGAGGTAAAAATGTCTCAGGAGCCACGTAAGCCAATCAATTTAGCAGTCCATGAAAGCTCCGATCCAAGTGTCATCGATCCATTAGGATCTCAAAAAGAATCTGGGAATATCAATGACTTGAATGACTCCGTTCACGATAGCGAAAACGTAGATGTTCCCATTCCAGGGCTATCTGAAGAAACTAACGACTCCAATCCAGTTGATCGTCAACTTGGAATTATCAGCCGAACTGCAGGTTAAATGAATAAATAGTTATCGGTGATTCTAGCAGAAAGGTACTGTAAGGGCGCAGAGCCTTGCGCCCCAACCAACTACTAACCACTAACCACTAACTATTAATGAAATCAACATACAATTTTCAACACTTTGAGGGGAATTCTTTTTCCGATCTCTTTGCTAAAGACATCAAAGATTTCCGTTATGCACTGCTGCCTAACTACCCTGCAACTGCGGCTTGGGCTGCTTACCCCAACACGAAAAAATTCTTTCTTCAAGATGGTAGTAGTGAAGCAAATAAAACACCCTTTGACAAACTTTGCCAGAAAGAACCTTGGAAAAATTTAGCAGTTTTAGGCGATCTTGTTCCGGGGATTATGATTGTTCAACCGCCAAAGTTACTGATTAAATATTGGCAGGAGCACTTTGGATTTAGCTACTCCAATTTGGAATTATTACATTGCTCAGTTTATCTTGATGAACTCAGCCAGAGCGATCGCTTTGACAAACTGATTGCTCTTTTCCCCTTCGATCGCCTGAAACCTGAAAAACACGCAGTCGATCCAGACACTCACTACCGCTTGCTAAACAAAGTGACACTAGCCGATTTAGGAGTGCAATGTCCGAAATACGAAAGCTACAATCTACACACCATTAATATTGAAGATATTCAGCTACCAAAACAATTTCCCTACTTAATCAAAACATCCCACGGGCTATCAGGAGAAGGTACTTATATTATTAGAAGCACCAGCGATCTGAACTACTGCTTTGAAGAACTGAGGAAGTACCTCGACATTAAACTGCTAGATACGATTATTGTTTCCGAATTTGTGAAGAACGTGGTAGAGAATCACTGCGTACAATTCTACCTAAGCAAGACAGGAGAGATAGTGCTTGTGGGAACCACAGGACAACTCGTTACCCCACAAGGGAACTATTTAGGAGGATTAATTCACTACCGCGAGACAGACATGAGCAAATTCCATGAAATGATAGCTGCCATTGGAAAATATGCTTACGAGCAGGGTTATTTTGGCATGATAGGCTTTGACGTATTAGAAGATAAAGACGGACAACTCCATGCGATCGATGCCAACTTCCGAATCAACGGCTCAACCCCACTGTGTTTGCAGCGCCAAACCCTGTTAGGATTTGGAAAAGAAGTCGCCAAATATTCCTCCGATTACCGTATGAGTGGAACACTAGACTCCATTCTCATGACATTAAAATCAGAACTAGATCGTAAAGATTTTATCATCCTCTCAGCCTTAGAGAAAGTCAAATACGGAAATATTTATACAGAAATCTACGGGATTGTGAGTGGAGAATCCATTGAGGAAATGCAGCACATAGAGAAGAAATTACAATCCAAGGGATTGCAGTTGCTCAGTTAACTCAGTTGGTATTAAGATTTGTAAATACAATTCCTCATATTTCTCCTCTGCGTACTCTGCGCCTCTGCGGTTCAAAAGTAACTTATTTAACCGCAGAGACGCAGAGTAAACAGAGGTAAAATTTTTGAGGTATCATACCGATATAGTGTTCATTCTCCTAATTAGTTACCAAAAAATTTTGCCTCTCTCCTTGCGCCTTAGCGCCTTTGCGTGAGATTTAATATAAATATTCCATCCAAATCATTCAGCAGCTTATGAGCCAATCTTTTTCCAAAAACACTCCCTCAACTGCTGAAGACACAGAAGTTTTCATCTTCCCGACATCCTTTGCCCAACAACGGCTGTGGTTTCTCAACCAATTACTACCAGGAAACCCTATCTACAACATATCAGCAGCACTTCGCTTAACAGGTTCCCTCAATATAACAGCCCTAGAACAAGCCTTCAATGAAATTGTGCGTCGTCACGAAACTTTACGC
Source organism: Scytonema sp. UIC 10036 (assembly GCF_009725235.1). Next base: position 7,021 of record NZ_WJFC01000217.1, on the reverse strand, counting down.
ACTACGTTTTTAATGGTGGAAGGGCAACCCATGCAAGCGATCGCACCTTCATTAAGCATACCACTTTCCGTTATAGATTTACGCCATTTTTCCATTATCGAACGAGAAACACAAGCCAAACGATTGGCAAATGAAGAAGCACAACGTCCTTTCCATCTCAGCATCGGACCTTTAATGCGAGTCACATTGCTAAAATGGGACGAAACAGAACACGTGTTGTTACTCAATCTCCACCATATTGTTGCAGATGGTTGGTCAATTTCGATACTTGTTCGAGAACTAAGTGTTCTATACACAATCGCCTGTGAAGACGCACCATGGCACACCTCCACACCTCTACCAGAATTACCCATTCAATATGCAGACTTTGCAGAATGGCAGCGCCAATGGCTGCAAGAACCAGGTGCAAATGGACTCTCGCCCCTACAGACTCAATTAACTTACTGGAAAAAGCAGTTAAACGGCATCTCACTACTGAATCTTCCCACTGACAGATTAAGACCAAAAATTCCAAGCTACAAGGGGGCGCAACAATTTCTCCAAATACCAAAGTCTTTGAGTAAGGCATTAGAAGAACTCTCCTGCCGAGAAGGCGTAACTTTGTTCATGACATTACTAGCAGCATTTCAGACGTTACTATATCGTTACACTCAACAAGAAGACATTGTAGTGGGTTCACCAATTGCCAATCGCAATCGCACGCACTTGGAAGGATTGATTGGTTTTTTTGTCAATAACTTGGTACTGCGAACTGATTTCTCAGGCAATCCAACATTTCAGGAACTGCTAGCGAGAGTGCGAGAGGTGACTTTAGAAGCCTATGCCCATCAAGATTGTACGTTTGAAAAATTAGTAGAAGAACTGCATCCCGAAAGAGATTTAAGCCGCCATCCATTGTTTCAAGTTGTTTTTAGCTTGCAAAACACACCTGTTGAAATGCTAGAGTTACCAGGGTTAACACTCTCACTTTTAGAATTCGACAGCAAAACAGCAAAACTCGATCTAGAGTTTCATCTCTGGCAAGACTTGGAAAACTTGAAAGGGCAAATAATCTACAGCACGGATTTATTTGACGACAGCACTATCACCCGAATGCTGGGACATTTTCAAACCCTATTAGAAGGTATAGTTACCGCACCCCAACAAAAACTTTCAGATTTGCCATTACTAACACAGACAGAATTGCATCAGTTCTTAGTCAATTTTGGAACCGCAGCCTGTAGCAGACGAACGCAGATAAATAATCATTTTTATCCGCGTCCATCCGCTACAGGCTGCGGTTCAGAAACAAAAATTCTTCAATGCTTTCATCAGTTATTTGAAACACAAGCTAAACAAACTCCCAATACTGTCGCAGTTGTTTTTGAAAAACAAGAATTAACCTATCACGAACTAAATAGCCGTGCCAATCAACTAGCTCATTACTTGCAAAAAAGAGGTGTTGTCCCAGAAGTTTTAGTTGGTTTGTGCTTGGAACGTTCCATAGACATGATAGTGGGATTGCTGGCTATACTCAAAGCAGGTGGCGCATACTTACCTCTAGACCCTACATATCCTTTAGAGCGTCTCAAATTTATGCTAGAAGATGCTCGAATATCAGTTTTATTAACGACTTCAGAAATTAGCGATCGCCAATTAACAAATAACATTCCTATCGTAGTTTACCTAGACCAAGATTGGGAGACAATTGCACAACACAGTCAAGAAAATCCAACTACCAGTGTCAAATCCAATAATTTAGCGTATGTCATTTATACTTCTGGTTCAACAGGAAAACCAAAGGGAGTTCCGATAGAGCATCGCGGAGTATACAACTTAGTACAGGCGCAAATTGAAACTTTCAACTTACAACCGGGCGATCGCATTTTACAATTTGCATCTTTAAGTTTTGATGCATCAGTTTTTGAGATTGTTATGGCGTTGGGGACTGGGGGAACTCTTTGTTTGGCAAACAAGGAATCTCTTTTACCAGGACAATCCTTAATCGAACTACTGCAAAAACAAGAGATTACTCATGTTACGCTTCCACCTGCTGTTTTAGCAATTCTACCAAAAGCAGAACTTCCCGCACTGCAAACTATTATTTGTGCGGGTGAACTTTGTACAAGTGAGATAGTCAAACGTTGGTGGCAACCCAACCGTAAGTTATTTAACGCTTACGGACCAACAGAAGCAACAGTTTGGTCTACAATAGCGGAAATCACCATTCCCAGTGACAAACCACCTATTGGTTGCCCCATTGCTAACACTCAAGTCTATATATTAGACAAGCATTTACAACCCGTACCAATCGGTGTTACTGGTGAGCTATATATTGGTGGTGCTTCTTTAGCACGCGGTTATCTCAATCTTCCCCATCAAACTGCTGAACGCTTTATTCCCAATCCCCTACTCCCTACCCCCTACCCCCTATCCCCTATTTTCAAAACAGGAGATTTAGCTCGATATCGCTCGGACGGAAACATTGAATTTTTAGGACGTATCGACAATCAAGTCAAGATTCGCGGTTTCCGTATCGAGTTACAAGAAATTGAAATGGTACTGACTCAACATAATGCAGTGCAAGAAGCAGTGGTTATTGTCAAGGAGAATGTTTCTGGTGATAAGTGGTTGGTAGCTTATGTTGTTCCCGAGCGCAAATATAGACCAACCACAATTGAAATTCAGAGTTTTTTAAGAGAAAAATTGCCAGAATATATGATACCTTCAGCTTTTGTTCTCTTAAACTCTTTCCCACTAACACCTAGTGGAAAATTAGACCATCGCGCACTACCTGCACTTGATAACCTCACTGAATTTTCAGCTAATACAGCGTTTGTTCCTCCTCGCACTCCAGTTGAGATTCAATTGGCAAAAATCTGGGCAAAAACCCTTAACCTTCAATCTATAAGCATTCAAGACAACTTTTTTGATTTAGGTGGTAATTCTCTTCTAGCTGTACGTTTGATGGAGGATATTCATCAAGAATTTCAACGGAATTTACCTTTATCTTTCCTATTTTTAAACCCTACAATTCAAAAATTAGCAAAATTTCTAGTTCAAGAACAATATACGCAACCTTGGTCTCCCCTAGTTGCAATTCAACCTGATGGTTCAAATCCTCCTTTTTTCTGCGTTCATCCTATTTTTGGTACAATCTTTCCTTACTATGAGCTAGCTTATCATTTAGGAAAAAATCAACCATTTTATGGATTGCAACCTGTAGGGCTAGATGGTGAAAGTCCACCACTAAAGCATATTGAGGATATGGCAGCTTATTATATTGAAGCCTTAAGTACCGTACAGCCAAGAGGACCTTATTTTTTAGGAGGTTGGTCTTTTGGGGGTTTGGTTGCTTTTGAGATGGCTCAACAACTTTATAAGGCAGGGCATGAAGTCGCTTTACTTGCTGTGCTTGATACGACAGCACCTGTTTTTGGTTTTCAACCTTCTATGGGAGATAGTGTCAATTTTCTGTTCTCTATAGGAGCAAGATATATCTGGTCTTTTTTGTTTGATTACTTGTATTTAATTGTGCCTTCTCAGCAAGTTGATAGGTTTATACATCGGGTTCCTTATCTCAATCAAATTACAGATTGGATGAGAACAAATTTATTATCACCTTTTAACTTTAAAGAATTGAGTTTAAGCAATTTAATAACTCAAGAATCGAAATCTCAGATTTTACGTGAGTTAACTCTTCGTCCCATGATGAATGTTTTCCGTGCTAACAGCCAAGCAACCCTCAGTTATATCCCACAACTTTACCCAAACCAAGTGACTCTTTTTAAGTCTGGTGTTCAGTCCACAACTGCTCATCAAGATTCTAGTTTGGGATGGGAACAGCTTGCTCTAGGAGGAGTAGAAGTTCATCAGATTCCTGGAAATCATCTTACAATGCTCAGAAAACCTCACGTTCGCGTACTGGCAGAACAGTTGCAAATTTGTATCGATCGCGCGATCGGGAATTGTTGAAACATGCTGATCCCCCACCTCGTTCCCAGCCTTCCACCTCGTTCCCAGCCTCAGGCTGGGAATGCCTTCACTCTAGGCTCAGCCTCCAGTGTCAAGGTGACTCACAAAATTATGATTCAAGTGACAATTCCTCATCTTCATTCTCTGCGTACTCTGCTTCTCGGCGGTTAAATAAATGACTTTTGAACCGCAGAGGACGCAGAGTACACAGAGGTAAGAGGTGAGAGAACAATTGATTTGGTGAAGTTTTTATCCACCTTGACAGGGCTAAGATGAGGGGTCTCACCCCCCATCGACCAGCTGTATCCTTAAAGAAGTCGGGGATCTGAGTGTTTGCGAATGATTTAGGATTATTCCTACTTTCGTAAGGTACACCGAAGAAATAATTAACCGCAGCCTGTAGCACCCTCGATGCAGATAAATCTGTACCTTAGCAAACTAGGAAACGCTATAATTCTATTAACGTTCACATACAAAGGGGTAAACTAAATCTGTGTAAAGCTATGCATTACCCAGAAGTGTCTTTAATTACTGTTTTCATCTAATTGGTTCGGATTTTAGTCTGGTGGATGAGTGATGGTACTCTCCCAATCTAGAGCTTAAACAAACCCTCTACCCCTGAGGGCTCATGAGTAGAAATCTCCACTTTTCTGCTCAAGAACATCGTCTTCTGGACTAAAAGTGACCCCAAGCGTAGCTTGGTAAAATGTATTGTACATTCCTGTTCTAAAAAACTTTGCCAGTACAATCATTTGCAACACTTAATGAACCGCAGATCAAGCATGGAACTTGCTTTTCATTAATCCAGACTTTAGTTATCTTACCATGAGGAAGTAGTTTTGCCAAGATTTACTTAGATTTAAGGCTTACTGCTCAACCGCTACGAACCGTGTCGTGCTTCCTCAGTGGGTTAAAACCACACGGTTTCCGCAATCCCTGAGGCTTTTAGATGATTCAAGAGTGGCAACAAGATGAATACACTATCAGTACAGACATTAACTGATTAGATATTTACATCATACATCAGTTTTTAGCAAGTTCGTACTGGGCGCAAGGTTTGCCACTAGAAGTATTGCAACGTGCTATTCAAAATTCTTTTGTATTTGGTGTATACAAGGGAGAACAACAAGTTGGTTTTGCTCGTGTTGTAACCGACTATTCTACTTTTGCCTATCTCGCTGATTTGTTTATTTTGGAACCTTTTCGCGGAAATGGGTTGGGCAAGTGGTTGCTAGAAACAATTGTTTCTCATCCTGAATTGCAGGGATTGCGTCGGTGGTTACTAGCAACCAAAGACGCTCATGAATTGTATCGTCAATTTGGATTTACTGAACTTAACAACCCCAATCGTTTTATGGAACAGTGGTATCCAGATGTTTATCTAAAAAATAAGGAGTCGTCTTTGTTCAAGGAAAAGCCCCTAGTTTAGGCTAGAGGCTGTGATTCTTATTGAGAAGAGAAATGCTGGAGAAGCTTTGCTGTCTCATTTTGACTTAAGGGAGCTTGTGAACCCACAATCAAAAGAAGTAGAATTATTTTTGCAACACTCAGTATGTAGATAGAAAAAGACCCCGACAGAATCGGGGTTTCGGCTCTACGCAGATGATATTCCACAAATACCTATTTTTATTTTCCTCTAGAGTAAACAATTACACCACCGTCAAAAGGTACAAAGTTTAAATTGTTGCAAGCAACACTCCTGTTCAAGAAAGTCGGTGTTATTTGTAGAATATGACAGTTGTATGTACTCTGTGGCGGATCGTGATTGAACGTTATACCTTGCCTGAGATGGGCAATCTTTGGACGGAAGCTTATAAGTATAAAACCTGGTTACAAGTAGAAATCGCTGTTTGTGAAGCTCAAGCTGAGTTAGGTTATATCCCAACTGAGGCAGTTGAACAAATTAAGGCAAAGGCAAATTTTGACCCAAAGCGGGTACTGGAAATTGAGGCTGAAGTCCGCCACGATATGATTGCCTTTCTTACAAATGTTAATGAATATGTGGGTGAAGCAGGGCGCTACATTCACTTGGGCTTAACTAGTTCTGATGTACTAGATACGGCTTTGGCAGTACAGTTAGTCGCAAGCTTGAACATTTTGTTGCAACGTTTGGAAGAGTTGATTGATGCTATTCGTCAAAAAGCCAAAGAGCATCGGAACACGATTATGATTGGACGTTCCCATGGTGTTCACGCCGAACCTATCACTTTTGGTTTTAAGTTGGCTGGTTGGTTGGCAGAAGTTCTGCGACACCAAGAACGTTTGAAAAATGTCTGTCAAACAATTGCAGTTGGTAAGATTTCTGGTGCGGTGGGAACTTACGCCAATATTGAACCCCGCGTAGAAGCAATTGCTTGTCAAAAACTTGGGCTGCAACCAGATACAGCCTCAACTCAAGTGATTTCACGCGATCGCCATGCCGATTTTGTGCAACAATTAGCCTTACTAGCTGCATCCATTGAAAGATTTTCGGTGGAAATTCGCAATTTGCAAAGAACAGATGTTTTGGAAGTTGAAGAATTCTTTTCCAAAGGGCAAAAAGGTTCCTCAGCAATGCCCCACAAGCGCAACCCCATCCGTTCGGAACGGCTCACAGGAATGGCGCGAATTGTCCGCAGCCATGCTGGAGCAGCACTAGAAAACGTTGCACTGTGGCACGAAAGAGATATTTCTCACAGTTCTGTCGAGCGCGTAATTTTACCGGATGCTTGCATTTTGACACATTATATGTTATGGGAGATGACCGACCTAGTGAAAAACCTGTTGGTTTATCCTGAAAACATGGAGCGGAATTTGAACTGCTACGGTGGTGTTGTCTTTAGCCAAAGGGTTCTACTAGCTCTGGTAGATAAGGGGTTGAGCCGTGAAGAAGCTTATGCGATCGTCCAACAAAACGCTCATACTGCATGGAACAAGCCTGAAGGTAATTTCCGCGAATTAATTGCCAACGATTCTCGCGTCACCCAAAAGCTAACACCCGCAGAAATTGAAGCGTGTTTCGATCCCCAGAACCATCTCACACATTTGGAGGAAATTTACCAAAGATTGGGAATTTAGGGGGTAGGGG
>NZ_WJFC01000216.1 GCF_009725235.1 Scytonema sp. UIC 10036 | reverse complement strand
GCTTTTTAAAGAGTAGAGTAGGGTGGGATGAAGTGTGAAGTATCAATTTTTCATCCTTCATCCTTTTTCATTAAAAAGTTTAATATGGGAACCCTAAGATCGGAAAATACAAATAATAGGGTTCTGCTTCCTACAATAACTTTGTCATCCAAATCACTTCCGCAATGAAACATCAGCGGTTATCATGGCTCAGTAAATAGCAAGACCGAGTAAAACAGTAAATTTACGAAAAACTAAGTAGCAGAAAGAACAAAGGAAAACGGATGCTGGAATTATTTAGTTCAGGGTTAATTTCCATTTGGCTAGAGATGGCAGGTGTACAGGTTAAACCTACAGATGTATTGGATATACTAGCTTGGCAAAGTAGCCCTGGCTTAGTTCTTGCCCCCGATCCAAATCCATCTGGTAGTGCCATTGTGCAGCAATACCTTAAGGGACTGCAAACATTAAAACTAGTCACAACACCAGAGCAAACGCAAAATCAGGGGATTTGGCTTCAGTCAGGACCTATCCTTATGGCCAACCATCAAGGTACAACGCCTCTACCTGCTGCTTCTTTAACTAAAATCGCCACTTCATTAGCTGCACTAACGACTCTTGGACCAAACCATCAATTTCATACTTTAGTCAGTACCACAGGAACGTTAAAAAATGGTGTCTTACAGGGTGATTTGATAATCACAGGCGGCGGCGATCCTTTGTTTGTTTGGGAAGAAGCGATCGCTCTTGGCAACAGTCTCAACCAAATGGGTATCAAGCATGTTACGGGAAATTTGATAATTAATGGCAATTTTGCTATGAATTTTCAACGGAACCCACAGATTGCAGGTCAAATGCTCAGACAAGCAATCAATTCTGCCACTTGGTCTCGTGCTGTGTCTTTCCAACATTCACAGATGGCTAAAGGGACTCCTAAACCGCAAGTGACTATAGCCGGACAGGTAAAATTAGAAGCACAAAATGTAGCTTTTTTCCAAAATCCGCAACAAACTTTATTATTGCGTCACCATTCACTGCCATTAAGGCAAATCATTAAAGAAATGAACGTTTTCAGCAATAACGAAATGGCAGAAATGTTGGCTGAAGCCGTAGGGGGGGCACAAGTTGTACAATCAAAAGCCGCAAAACTAGCAAGAGTTCCTCAGTCGGAAATTCAATTAATAAACGGTTCTGGACTGGGACAAGAAAACCGCATTTCTCCGAGAGCCGCGTGTGCTATGTTAATGGCAATTCAAAGGGAAGCTTTTGCCCACCAACTGACGATAGCTGATTTGTTTCCAACTGCAGGGTTTGACAATCGTGGAACCATGCACTCCAGACAACTTCCGGCGGCAACAGTCATGAAAACTGGTACTTTACGGGATGTCAGTGCTTTAGCAGGAGTTGTACCGACACGCGATCGCGGATTGGTTTGGTTTGCTATCATCAATCGCGGTTACACCGTACCAGCTTTTCGTACCGGACAAGATCAACTCTTGCAAACTATTGTCAAGCAATTACAAGTTGCTCCAGCCATCCCCGCCAGTTTAACACCCCATACAGCTACCAGCACGTTACCCCAATTTGGTGCAGCCAATCGTAATGAACTGGTGTACGGAGGATAGTGGTTAGTAGTTAGTGGTTAGTAGTTAGTGGTTAGTGGTTAGTGGTTCATTCTTCAACCAACAACTAACAACTAACAACTAACTAGAGGATAGTGGTTAGTAGTTAGTGGTTAGTGGTTAGTGGTTCATTCTTCAACCAACAACTAACAACTAACAACTAACCACTAACTAATTACTTTTTAACTCTTTCGGCATAATTTCTGTCACCACGCGATCGCTTGAGGAGCCACCTTTGACTTCAATGGTTTCTGCTTGAATGTTACCAGTAGCCTGTTGACCTTTAAAAGCTAAGGGGGGGTCGATTTGTCGGTAAACGACATTACCCTGTCCTTCAACTAATTTTTTATCAAGATACCACGTGAGATTGTTGGATTTCAGAGATTGGCGGCGTTCCCCAACAGCATAAACATCTCCTGTGAGGTAAACTGTTTTCTCTTGTATCTTCATCTCTCCTCTGTTAGCCGTAACTCTCACATTTTCTACTTTATGGAATACCTGTACGGGAGCGTTTGCGTTCACGATTTCCGTGTTTAGATTCCAAGTCATTTCATTACTAGCTACCTGTACGGGTGGATCTAGTAGTTCTATTTGAGCATTTTTCTTAACAACGGCAATCTTGGTTTTTAGATTAACTTCAGCATAATCTCCTCTTCCACGGTCGGTCACTTGGTTGTTCTTATAGCGGTTGATTTGCATGGGGCGATCGCCTATCAGTTTTTCCTCTTTGATTTTCCAAATCAAATGCTCTGTTCGCATTTGCATAACCGGCTCGACTGATTGTGCTACAACTCCCCCTGAAAAGTCCACGCGAGAAGCGCGAGTTTTTACTCGTGCTTCCTGTGCCACTGCTTGCAGTTGCTTGTGAGTTCCGTGGATATTGTTACGAACAATTAGCAAATCTTCTTTAGGTCGCCACTCCAATTCATTTCCTCGCAAAACCACACCGTTGCGAGGATCTGTAGCAACAATTTTTCCTTTCAAAAAAAGTTGCTTGCCATCTTGTTCAATATCTGCTTGCTGTGCTTGTACTTGGTATACAACTTTACCATCTTGATACAGCTCGCCGTAAGGGCTTTCTGCTTCACCAATTTGTTTATCTTTTGTATATTTTGCTTGTTTAGCAATCACTTTCCAAATAGGTCGTCCCAGTTCATCTGCTTGTAGTAGGGAAACGCCAATAAAAGTCAAGTTACTTTCCTTAGCATTTGATGGAGGATTCTGGATCGGCGGTTTATCTACCACGTTAGATTGTCCTCCCCCACAAGCAGCTAGCACCATTGTCAGAACACAAAGGAGGGAGAGAAAGATGGGGCGAGTGTCTGAGTGTCTGAGTGAGGGAATGTTTGAGTAAGGGAGAAAATTCCCCCTTGTCTCCCTTGTCCTCCTTGTCTCACCTTGTCTATTGTCTTGTTGATTCATTACTGCTCTTGAATTTCCAAGTGAGTGTCACTCTCTCTAGGTTCATCCAAAAAACCCAGACCTGCTGATAATGGTCGGTAAGGATAGCTTTGGCGGGGTGTTTTTTGAATATCTTCTTTGACTGCTTCTAAATCAATATAGCGATCGCTCACGTTAATTAAGCTATCACTTGTCATTGAGCGCAAGCTCACGACTTCTACTCGTACACCACGGTAACTAACAGAATTAACTGCGTATGCCAGATCCCCATCTCCACTGACTAGCACTGCTGTATCATATGAATCTACTAAAGCCATCATATCCACAGCTATTTCTACGTCTAAGTTAGCTTTTTTCGAGCCATCCGGTAGCTGTACCAAATCTTTAGCAATCACTCTGTAACCGTTACGCCGCATCCACAGTAAAAAACCTTGTTGCTTTTCGTTAGTTCGATCTACTCCGGTGTAGAAAAAAGCCCGCAGGAGTCTAGAACCTCCTGTTAGCCTGGATAGAAGTTTTGTGTAATCAATTTCAATTCCCAGTTGCAGTGCAGCATAAAATAAATTTGACCCATCTATAAATATAGCTACACGACCCCGATTTTCCAAAACTTGTTCCGGTGTAAATATTGAGTCGTTTTCTAGATTATTCAACATTGTTGTCATACCTCTTTTTTATTCAATGTAATAATTGATACTTAATTTCCCAGATGTCAAGATAGAGTGGTTTATGATAATTTTTCAGGACTAATAAATTTAGTCCCGATAAATTAGAAAAAGAAACTTGAAACAACTAATCGTTTTTAGGTAATTCTATGCGCTTAAAGATGGGTTTTGGTTCACCCAGCTTTTGTTGGGCTGAGAGTACACCCCATGTTCCGTGAATTAAAAAAGGAGCAGCTATTGAAGTTTTTATTTGTTCGTTAAAATTTATTCCAAAGCCCAGTTGCTGGTATATATCGCTACTAATATTTGGAATAATGGGAGATAGAAGATAGGCAGCTAGTCTCACTGATTCAAGAACTGCATAAAGCACTTGTTCTACTGCTTGTTGCTGCCCTTGTTTATATAACGACCAAGGTGCTTGTTCATCAATAAACTTATTGCTAGCTTGTACTAGCAGAAGTACAGCCTCACAAGCTTGAGTGAAAGCGAGTGCTTCATAAGCATTGCGTACCTGCTCTCCAAGATGCAAACCGATGGATTTCAAAGGATGATCTGACGATATATCATCATTCGCTACTGGCGGAAGATTTCCGGCACAGTATTTCTTCACCATATTCAAAGTGCGGTTTAACAAATTACCTAAATCATTTGCCAAATCTGCATTTAGAATATTAATGAATCTACTTTCATTAAAGTCGCCATCCTTGCCGAATTCAATTTCCTTAAGAAAGTAATAACGAACTGCATCACTACCATAACGCTCGACCAGTGCCACTGGATCGAGAGTGTTACCTAAAGATTTACCCATTTTCTGACCGTCTTTAGTCAAAAAACCATGCCCAAAAACTTTCTCTGGTAAAGGCAAACCCCCTGACATGAGCATTGCAGGCCAGTATACTGCATGAAAGCGGAGAATATCTTTACCAATTAGATGTAAGTTGACTGGCCACCATTTGGCTGTAGCATTCTCTAAAGTTGGTTCGTCTTCAGGTTCTAGCAGTGCAGTTACGTAACCCAGTAAGGCATCAAACCAAACATAAAGGGTATGGTTGGGGTCAGATGGTACTGGAAAACCCCAGTCCACGTTGATACGTGAAATAGAGAAGTCCTGCAAACCACCCTCGACAAAATTCAGAACTTCTTTTCTCCGGCTTTCCGGCAGGATAAAATCTGGTCGGGATTCGTAAAGTGCTTGTAGCTGTGTCTGATATTTGGATAACCGGAAGAAATAGTTTTGCTCATCCCGCCATTCTACCTCTTTGTTAATATGGATGGGACAGCGGTGACCCTCTAATAATTCTCGCTCTTCTTTAAATTCCTCACAAGATACACAGTACCAACCTTTTTGTTGTCCCTGGTAAATGTCTCCCGAATTCCAGACTCGCTGGAAAAACTCTCTAACTATGAGTTCGTGGCGAGGTGAGGTTGTCCGAATAAAGCGATCGTACTGAATGTCGAGCAATTTCCACAAAGAGACAAAACCAAGGGACATTTCATCAGAAAAGTCTTGGGGCGCAAGCCCTTTACTTTCTGCTGTCCGCTGAATTTTTTGTCCGTGTTCGTCTGTACCTGTAATCAGCAAAGCATGATGTCCCAGCAGTCTCTGAAATCTGACCACCGCATCTGCTGCCATCGTTGTGTAAGCACTGCCAATGTGAGGTAAATCGTTTACATAGTACAAGGGCGTTGTGAGTGCAAACGTCTTTTCTGTTTTATTGACTTGATTCATGTAGAGTAAAAACGAGTTGTTAAAAAATATGTTTTGTTTTCTATTTTACTTTTCCGGGCAAAACCACGCCATTATATAACAGAACTCCTATATTTTCAAGCCACATTTTAATATTAGCAAATCTCCTTGGTTCAAAAGAAAATGGGCAACAGGCAATGGGCAACGGGCAATAAATTATTTCTTCCCATGCCCTATGCGCTATGCCCTATTTTCCAGTTAGCCATAAACTCAGTTAATTTCTCCACAAAAAGGAGAATATTTACTAAGAATTTGTAGAAAATTTTTCTCTTGATTTTAGAGTGCCAAATCTCCGAACTCCCGTCTTCATAAGGATTTTCTTGGTGCATATTGATATGACATTTCTACCTTAAGGCAGTCGTCTTTCTCAGTTAAGAAATGTAAAAATTTTATCAAGATAAGCTGCAAAAAGTAAAAAGATGAAGAGCCCCCTTGAGATTTCTCGTTGGTTACTGGCGGCGCTATCAACTAAAATATTTCGCTACTATGAGGATCGCATTCCTCAAGACGCCAGTGTGTTAGTAGTGAGCAATCACCGCAGCTTTATGGATGCACCAATCTTGATGGCAGCCCTGTCAAGCCCGATCCGCTTTGCTTGTCATCACTACATGGGACAAGTCCCAATCATGCGGGAGATTGTGACGGCGCAATTAGGGTGCTTTCCACTAGAAGCCAATCAACAGCGCCAGCAAAGCTTTTTTCACCAGGCACAAATTCTGTTACAGTCAAAGCAATTGGTAGGAGTGTTTCCTGAAGGTACAGAACCAATGGTGAAATTCACTAAACCCAATAGTATAGGAGAATTTCAGAGAGGTTTTGCCCATTTGGCATTGCGAGCGCAAGTACCGGATTTAGCAGTTTTGCCTATTGCCATAGCTTCCCTTGAAGAAGTTAACACTTCTGCTGTACCCCTGAGATTATTGAGTTTGTTCGATCCTTCAGAACCTTTATTCAATCAATCGGGTTGGCATCCTATGGTTACCTATCGTCGAGTCGCCGTACTGATCGGTCAACCTTATTGGATTAAGCCACATCAGAAAGAAAAATATCAGGGGAAAAAAGCAAAAACTGTAGTGACAGAATTAACACAACACTGTCAAGAGGAAATTTCTCAATTGTTGCGTGAAGGTTCTTATTAGAGAAGTAGGCAAAACGAAGGAATTCGTAGTTAATTGAAGTAATTCGGTTAACTGACTTCACCAGACTCAGCATAGAACTGTTTATTCTATGTTATCCGCAAGGATTTTAGTCCGCTTTTAAATGATGACTTAATGAGATTTGCCAGTCTCAAGCGTCGAGGGAGGAACATAGCTACTTTGCCATAGTGTAACACCGAACTTTTTGAGAAGTTTAAAAGCAGTGTCGAGGCAAACTACACCCCAATAGGGAGCTAATCAAATGATTACCAACTCTGTATTCGTTCTGAGTAAAAATGGAAAAATACTAAAACCAACAACGCCAGTTAGAGCGAGGATTTTACAATCTCAAGGCAAAGCTAAAAAACTGAATTTATTCCCATTTACCTTAATTTTAGAGAGTATGGTAGATGAAAACGTAGAACCATATTTAGAACTGAGGATCGATCCAGGCTCTAAAATAACTGGATTTTCCTTAGTAGACTTAAATAAGAACGAAGTGATTTGGGCGATGGAATTAGAACATCGTGGACTAGCCATTAAAATGGAAATGCTGACTAGAGCAGGTGTTCGTCGTTCAAGAAGATCTAGAAGACTTCGCTATCGGAAAAAGAGATTCGAGCGCAAAAAGCCACAAGGTTGGTTACCACCATCTTTAAGACATCGGTTGTTAACCACCGAAACTTGGATTAAACGATTACTTAAAGTGACACCGATTAAATCCATTGCAATTGAGTCCGTTAAATTCGATCTGCAAAAAATGGAGACACCAAACATAGAAGGTATTGAATATCAGCAAGGTACGTTATTCGGCTACACTCTACGTGAAGTACTCTTAGAACATTGGGGTAGAGAGTGTGTGTATTGTGGAAAGACAAATGTGCCACTACAAATAGAACACATCAATCCCCGCTCACTTGGAGGTAGTGACCGATTCTCAAATCTCACATTATCTTGCGAAAAATGTAACCAGAAAAAAGGAAATAAGCCAGTAGAGCAATTTTTGAAAAACAAAGGCGAAATTCTTCAAAAAATTAAAGCACACCAAAAAAAGTCATTATCAGATGCAGCAACTGTAAATTCAACTCGTAAAGCAATATTTGAAATGGCACAGCAATTCGGATTACCTGTAATGAGTGGTGATGGTGCATCTACCAAGATGATTCGGATTAAAAGTGGATTGCCAAAACTTCATTGGATTGATAGTGCTTGTGTCGGAACATCAGAAATAGTTAAATTGCGTATCTGTCAACCATTGCGGGCTACCTGTACTGGACATGGGACTAGACTTGTACAAAGAATGAATGCTAAAGGTTTTCCAGCGATCGCTAGTATCAAGAAAAATCCTATGACTGGTAAAAAAGAAGTTAAGCTAGTAGCCAAAAATCAAAAATATACTCATGCTACGGCAGGCGATTATGTTGTTTGCACTTTACTGAAAGACCGCAAACACGTTCGATGGGGAATTTATCGTGCCAGAGTTAAAACTCCAACTCCTAAAGGAGTGGAAGTGCTAATTAACGGTCATCGGATTTCTCTAGATCGACGACACGTTAAACTAATTCATCAATCTGATGGTTATGAATACAGTTTTACTACGATTGACCAAGATTTACTCCGTTTTAGCGCGATTTAATAACATGACAGTGACCAGTGACCAGTGACCAATGACCAAGACCAATGACTAGCCCCAAAGTAGAACTCAAGCCTTGCTTCTTAACTCCCAAACGGTTACAGCCAGAGTTACCGTTGTTTGTTTATTTACCAGGTATGGATGGAACCGGTCAACTTTTGCGATCGCAAACAGCGGGATTAGAAGCTGGCTTCGATGTCCGGTGTTTGGCAATACCACGGGATGATTTAACAAGTTGGGATGTTCTGACTAACAACGTCTTGGACTTAATCCATGCAGAATTGGAAAAAAGTGCCTGTCGCGAAGTGTACTTGTGTGGAGAATCCTTTGGAGGTTGTTTAGCACAGAAAGTTGCCATAAAAGCACCCAAACTCTTTAAGCGAATCGTTCTCATTAACTCCGCAAGTGCCTTTCATCTGCGCCCGTTTTTAGGTTGGTTATCTCAACTTACACCCCTAGTACCATCATGCCTTTACGATATCGGTGGATTGGCCTTATTACCATTCTTAGCGAATTTGTCACGTATTTCCCGCAGCGACAGACATGAACTCGTCAAAAGTATACGTTATGTACCACCACAAACCGTCCTTTGGAGAATTTCTTTACTTAGAGAATTTTATGTTGATGACACGCAGCTACGCAGTCTCAATCAGCCTGTTTTAGTCATCGTCGGTTCTCAAGATCGACTTTTACCCTCCCTAGAAGAAGCCAAACGTTTAACAAATGTTTTACCCAACGCCAAAATGTTAGTGCTACCGAATTGCGGACACGCCTGCTTGTTAGAAGCAGATATTAACCTGTATGAAATTATGAGGGAGGAAAATTTTTTAACCCGTGATGTTCCAATCCTTGAAGCGCAGATCTAACATAATCATAATAGATATAAAAAAAAAGAAGTAGGTTGGGTTGAGGAACGAAACGCAACATTGAATTGAATTGTTGGTTTTCGTTCCTCAACCCAACCTACCAATACATTTGGCGTTTCAGCAGTTTTATCCTTCTAGAGGGAAGCCAAAATTACCCTACCTTTGCTACAACCATCAATAGTCACTAGATCGGGAAGTAGTAAAAAATGGTAGACAAAAAACAACAAAGCAATCCCCCTACTAACAATAAAGAAGATCAACCATCTTTACTAGAATCTGTTGCTGAAACATTAGGCTGTGCCGTAGGTACAGCTTTAGGAGTAGGTACAGCTGCAAGTAGTATTGCTGTAGAAGCAGGCAAAGCAGTTGCAGAAACAGCTACTGAGGTAGGAGAAGCAGCAGTAAAACAAACGCACAATTTGATCGAGCAAGCTACTCATACTGCTGGGCAAATGGCAAATTATCTTGGTGAAAACTGGTTGATTAGAAAACTCTCAGGAGTTTTAAATCTCAATTGGCTACTCGGTGCTTCTGATAACGTTAATTTGGAAAAAGCAGCAGCAGCAGTTAAAAAATTACAGCTAGAACACCCCAACGAATCACCCAGCCAAATTTCTCATCGCATTATGGTTGAGAAAGCAGCAATGGCAGGGGGAATTGGATTGGCAACTAGTGTTTTGCCCGGATTTGCGGCGGCATTTTTAGCAATTGATTTGGCAGCTACCACAGAGTTACAATCGGAAATGGTTTATCAAATTGCATCTGCCTATGGATTGGATTTAAAAGATCCTTCTCGTAAGGGCGAAGTGCTGGCAATTTTTGGTTTAGCTTTGGGGGGTGGTCGTCTGTTAAAGACAGCTGGTTTGGGTTTACTGAGAAATGTTCCTTTTGCCGGCGCAGTTATTGGTGCTAGTTCTAATGCAACAATGATTTATTCATTAGGATATGCAGCTTGCCGATTTTATGAAGCAAAGCTAGATATATCAAAGCCGCTGTCTTCTGAGGAAACGCTTGCAGAATTAAAGCAGGAAAGTGAGAATTATCTGGAAAAAGCGATCGCGCAAGAAGCTGTCATGGATCAAATATTAGTTCACATGATTCTTGCTAGCTATCCCGAAAAAACTTGGGAAGAAATTTTGCCTGAGTTGCAAGCTTTAAATTTAAGTTCTAATTCATTGGAAACTATTGCTCATAATATCAAATCACCTCAATCTTTAGATAGCCTTCTCAATCAACTTAATAGAGATTTTGCTATACCCGTTTTGGCTCAATGTTACAGAATTGCTCGCAGTCAAAATGATATAACATCTACAGAACAAAATATCATTAACGCAATTGCCAGTAAATTTAACATTGATGTTAATGGTATCAAGTCTTTAGTTGAGAATCATGAGGCTAAGTAGGTTGGCTTGGAGAGCTAATTCCTTTCCACTCTAAAATTACCAATTCTTGTAGTAGTGGGCACCGCCCACCCTACAAATAAGAAAAAGATCCCCGACTTCCTCAAGAAGTCGGGGATCTTACTTTAAGTGTAGAAGATTTAAGATTATTTTAAGAAAATCTATCGCAAGTGTATTCCATAAGTGTTGCCAACAGCCGTAAGGTAGATTTTAGAAAAAGTTTACCTGCTTTTGTTTGATTTATGTAACATTTAAAATGAGGTTTTATCTATACTATATCGGCAAACAGAACTTTAAAATTGAGGTGAAGGCTCGTGACTAACTTCACCACGGCAAAAAGAATATCAAAAGTTACAAGCGCCATGACTGTTGTCGTAGGGTGTATTGTACTGATTGGCTGGAAACTTGACATTACCCTGCTTAAGAGTGTTTTTCCAGAACTTGTCACTATGAAAGCAAATACAGCGATCGCTTTTTTACTAGCAGGGGTATCGCTGTGGTTTTCTGTATTAAGAGAACAAAGGAGAAAACATAGCTTTGTTGCTCGTTTAACAGCGATCGCAGTCTTGCTGATTGGTCTACTGACTCTGTGTCAATATATCTTAGGATGGAATTTAAGAATTGACGAATTACTGTTTAACGATTCACCAGACACCACAGACACTTCTCATCCCGGACGCATGGGGGCAAACACTGCCCTCAATTTTGTCTTGGTAGGTGGTGCGCTGTGGTTATTGGAGCAAAGGACAAATCGCAGCGAT
Source organism: Scytonema sp. UIC 10036 (assembly GCF_009725235.1). The sequence continues at coordinate 11,370 of NZ_WJFC01000216.1, read as the reverse complement.
TGCCTAGCGCAAGGTTTAAGCATAGTCGTTGGTTTAATATCTCTCCAAACAATAGTCGGCTATATCTATGGAGTGAGAAATTTTTACCGTTTAGGCGTTTATACTACCTCAATGGCGTTACATACGGCACTAACTTTTGAGGTGCTTTGTGTGGGAGTGTTGTATAGTCGTCCGAACACCGGGTTTATGCGGACAATAACCAGTGAACTCAATGGCGGTGCGATCGCTCGTTTGTGGATACCAACTATTTTGATTCTGCCCCCGATTGTGGGGTGGTTCATTATTGTGGGGCAAACGGCTAAGCAATACGATGCTGCTTTTGGCATATCGCTGCTTGTCGTTTTACTAGACACAATTTTTTTGGGATTGATTTGGCAAAATGCCAAGTTTCTCAATAAGTTAGATGGCACTCGTCAAAAAGCAGAAAAGGCGCTGCGAGAGAGCGAAGAAAGCTACCGTTTGCTTGTCGAGAACGTTCCTCAATTGGTTTGGACTAGCCAAAGCGATGGCTTTATAGACTACTTCAATCAGCGCTGGCTGGACTACACTGGGTTGCAACTCCATCAAACTTTAGGATGGGATTGGCAGCAAGTCGTTCATCCTGACGATCTACCAGATGCCCTTGAAAGTTGGACAACCGGACTCAGGGCAGGAAACCGAGTAGAGACACAGTATCGTCTCTTACGTTTTGATGGGGTTTACCGTTGGCATGTAGTACAAGCTTTACCACTACGTGACAGTAACGGAACTGTGACTAAGTGGTTTGGTACTTGTACAGATATTGACGATCGCAAACGAGCAGAAGTTGCCCTGCGCCAAAGCGAATCTCGACTGAGGTTCTTTGTGGAATCAGACTTGATTGGCATTATCAGCAGCGATATGCACGGACATCTGAAGGAAGTCAACGATGCATTTTTGAGTATAATTGGCTATACTCGCAAAGATTTTCTTGTCGAAAGGCTGGAGTGGAAAGATCTAACACCACCAGAGTTTTTACCCTTAGATGAAGCGGCGCTAGCCGACGCAAAGGTGAAAGGAAGCTCTAGCCCCTATGAAAAAGCTTATATCCGAAAGGATGGAACTCGCGTTCCAGTGTTAGTGGGCTGCACTATAGTTGGAGAACAGCAGCAAGAAGTTATTTCATTTGTTCTCGATATTAGTGAACTCAAGAGAACCCAAGCAGCCTTAGTGGAAAGTGAAAAGCGATTTCGCCATGTCACTGATACTGCTCCAATGATGGTTTGGATGTCCGGTACAGATAAAGTGTGTAACTACTTTAACAAGCCTTGGCTGGATTTTACCGGACGAACAATGGAGATGGAAATAGGCAATGGTTGGACAGAAGGCATACATCCTGAAGACCTTCAGTATTGCTTGGAGACTTACGTGAGCGCATTTGATGCACGCCTGACTTTCCAAATGGAATACCGCTTGAGAAGGTTTGATGGGCAATACCGTTGGCTATTTGATATTGGAGTACCAAGATTTACGTCAGAAGGTGAGTTCTTAGGTTACATCGGGTCTTGTATAGATATAGAAGACCGCAAACAAGCCGAAGCCCAAATGCGACAAATCAACGAAACTCTTGAAGAAAGAGTCAAACAACGCACTGCTCAGCTAGAATCAGCCAATAGGGAACTCGAATCGTTCTCTTACTCAGTTTCTCATGACTTAAGAGCACCATTGCGGCACATCACCGGATTCGTTGATTTGTTGCAAAAACGGCTAACAAAAACATCGCTAGATGAAACTAGCCAACGTTATCTTGACATCATCACCGAAGCCACCAAACAAGCAGGTAAATTGATTGATGATTTGTTAACTTTTTCCCGTGTGGGGCGTTCTGAAATGCGTTATACCAACGTAGATATGAATTTACTCTTACGGGAAGTACAACGCGATTTATTGCCAGAAACAAAAAACCGTAAGATTTCTTGGCAAATAGAATCGCTACCCCAAGTATATGGTGACTCTTCCATGTTAAGACTGGTTCTCCGTAACTTGCTAGAGAATGCCATTAAATATAGTAAAACCCGTTCCTTGGCAGAAATTACTGTAGGCTGTATCAGTGAGGAACAAGAAGTGGTATTCTTCGTGCGAGATAACGGCATTGGTTTTGACATGCGATACGCTCACAAATTATTTGGAGTTTTTCAACGCTTGCACAGCGATCCTCAGTTTGAGGGTACGGGTGTTGGATTGGCAAACGTCCAGCGCATTGTTCACCGACATGGCGGGCGTGTCTGGGCGGAAAGTGAAATAGACAAGGTCACGACCTTTTATTTTTCGCTACCAAGGGGGTTTGAAGTAGCGAGTGGAGAGTAGAGAGCGAACAATGGAACTAAAGCGCATTCTCCTAGTGGAAGACAGCATTAACGACGTTGAGTTAATCCTGACTTCACTGGCAGAAAACCATTTGGGTAATGAAGTTGTTGTTGTCCGAGACGGTGAAGAAGCATTGGATTACCTATACCGCCGTGGCTTGTATCGATTGCGGCGCGAGGGTCATCCTGTTGTGGTACTATTGGATCTTAAGCTACCAAAAATTGATGGATTAGAAGTTTTGACACAACTCAAAGCCGATCCAGAGTTGCGAGTAGTACCAGTCGTTGTGCTAACTTCCTCACGGGAAGAGCAAGATCTGACTCGCTGTTATGAACTAGGCACAAATGCTTATGTTGTTAAGCCCATTGATTTTCACGAATTTGTTGAAGTCATTAGAGGTTTAGGATTATTTTGGGCAATCATTAATGAACCACCACCTGGTTCCATACCTCCGGCACGCAGTACTCACGGATTTGCAGGAAAATAACAATGTCTGGTCTCAGGTTTCTCTTGCTGGAAGATAGCTTGTTGGATACAGAGCTTATCTACGCCATCTTAATAGAAGGCGGGATTTCTTGTGAATTGGTTCAGGTGAAGACCGAAGCTGAATTCCAGAAGGTACTTGAGGAAGATAGTTTTGACCTGATTCTCTCAGATTACTCCTTACCGGGGTTTGATGGTATTTCGGCTTTGGAGATGGCACGTCGTTTGGTGCCCAATATACCCTTTATCTTTGTAACCGCAACAATGGGGGAAGAGGTAGCAATTGAAACCCTCAAAAGCGGTGCTACTGACTACGTACTTAAGCAACGTTTGGAACGTATCGTGCCTTCAGTCAGGCGAGCAATGCGAGAAGCAGAAGAACGCCGCGCTCGCCAACAAGCAGAAGCTGAGTTAAAACAGCAAAAAGAAGAATTGGAAAGGGCAAACCGCATTAAAGATGAGTTTTTGGCGGTACTTTCCCATGAATTGAGATCGCCCCTCAATGCCATTCTCGGTTGGTCAAAAATTCTCCGAACCCGCCAAATAGATGAGGTAACCCTTGCTCGTGCGCTGGAAACTATTGAGCGCAACGCCAAGCTACAAACTCAACTTATTGAGGATTTATTGGATGTCTCTCGCATTATTCGCGGTAAATTAACCCTGCGTGCTCAACCCACAAACTTAATTCCTGCAATTGAAGCTGCAATTGATACCATGCGTTTGGCAGCTCAAGCTAAATCTATCGATCTTAAGTTTTCTATTTTAGATTCTCAATTAGAGAATCAAAATGAAAGTTTAAGTATTGTATCAAATAAGACTCAAGCAGTTGCTCAACAATCCAAATACCCACCCAACGTTTCTACTGAGGAAACTTCTACAGTCACTTTCATCCCACAAGCAACACAGTGGCATGCCAAGTCAAAATTCCTTGTCTTAGGCGATCCCAATCGTTTGCAGCAAATTGTTTGGAATCTCCTCTCCAATGCAATCAAGTTTACCACTCAAGGGGGACAGGTAGAAGTGTTGTTGGAGAGAGTGGGAGACAAGGGAGACAAGGGAGACAAGGGAGACAAGGGAGACAAGGGAGACAAGGGAGAAGGTATTAATGCCCAATTCCCAATTCCCAATGCCCAAGCCTTAACATATGCCCGAATAACAGTCAAGGATACGGGTATAGGTATTCATCGTGAGTTTCTACCTTACGTATTTGATTCCTTTCGCCAAGCAGATGGTTCCACCACCCGCAAACATGGTGGTTTGGGGTTGGGTTTGGCAATTGTGCGTCACTTGATAGAACTCCATGGTGGAAGTGTAACTGCAAGCAGTCCCGGAGAAGGACAGGGGGCAACATTTACAGTACAACTGCCAATTCTTGAAGGGAATAGAGAATCGGGAAAAGGGAGTAGGCGCAAAATTTCCCACTCCCCAGTTCCTTCTTGCCAGTCCCTTCTCCTGACAGGAGTGAGAGTTTTGGTAGTTGATGATGAGAGGGATTCTCGTGATTTTATAGTCTATGCTTTAGAAGACTGTGGTGCGATCGCAGCTGCGGCAACCTCTGCTGATTCAGCACTAGAAATGCTAGCATCTTTCCATCCAGATGTGCTAGTTAGCGACATTGGTATGCCCGAAACAGATGGTTATGGCTTAATTCGCCAAATCAGAAGTCAGCCAAGCGAAAAGGGAGGAAAAATCCCAGCGATTGCGCTGACAGCTTATGCTGGAGACAGGGATCGGCAAGAAGCGTTAGCTGCGGGTTTCCAAAAACACCTCTCAAAACCAGTTATGCCGGATGAACTTGCCAATGTTGTTGCAGAATTAGTTAAGGGTTAGTGGTTAGTGGTTAGTGGTTAGTGGTTGTTCGTTAACAACTAACAACTAACCACTAACCACTAACAATTAACAACTAACAACTAACTCACCTACTTTTACAAAGAATACAAAAAATGGAGATTCGAGGGAGTAACACCCCACTTTTAGAGTGGGCTGGAGACGGTTTAGCGATTGGATTATTTGAAGATGCAGTAGAACTAACAGGGGAACTAGCCACTTTAGATGAAAAGTTGGCTGGTAGTATCAAGGAATTGATTGCCGAAGAAGAATTTAAAGGCAAACAAGGTAGCAGCGCCTTCATTCGAGTTGGGAGCCATAGTCCAGTTCGTAAAGTGATAGTTGTTGGCTTGGGGAAACCCGAAGCTTTAAAACTGGAAACCCTCAGAAGGGCTGCTGCTGGTGCTGCAAAAACAGCCAAAAAGCAAAAGTGCAAAGCAATGGCAATTCATTTGCCAATTTTTAATGATGACAAAGCACAAACTGCTCAAGCGATCGCCGAAGGAGTTCAACTAGCATTATATCAGGACAATCGCTTTAAATCTGAACCAGAGGATAAAAGCCCGCAAGTTGAACAGGTGGATTTATTGGGGCTTGGAGGACAGGAAGCAGCGATTACCCGAGCCAATCAAATTGCTTCTGGTGTCTTCTTAGCACGGCAGTTAGTTGCAGCACCAGCTAACTCGGTTACACCAATTACTATGGCAGAAACTGCTACACAAATTGCTTCCGAACACGGTTTGCAACTAGAAATTTTAGAGCAGGAAGACTGTGAAAAGTTGAATATGGGTGCTTTTTTGGGAGTCGCAAAAGCTTCTGACTTGCCACCTAAATTTATTCACTTAACTTATAAACCAGAAGGTACGCCAAGACGCAAGCTAGCGATTATAGGTAAAGGTTTAACCTTTGACTCAGGTGGACTTAACATCAAAGGTGCTGGTAGTGGCATTGAGACTATGAAGATTGACATGGGTGGTGCTGCAGCCACTCTAGGCGCTGCTAAAGCCATTGGTCAACTCAAGCCAGATGTAGAAGTTCATTTTATTTCTGCTGTTACTGAGAACATGATCAGCGGTCACGCCATGCATCCCGGCGACATCCTCACAGCTTCCAATGGTAAGACGATTGAGGTAAACAACACCGATGCAGAGGGACGTTTGACTTTAGCAGATGCCTTAGTCTTTGCTGATAAATTAGGCGTGGATGCGATTGTCGATCTTGCAACTCTTACAGGCGCGTGTGTTGTTGCCTTAGGAGAAGACATCGCCGGTTTATTTACACCTGATGATGCTTTGGCTACCCAGTTAGAAAAAGCTTCAGAAGCTTCAGGAGAAAAGATTTGGCGATTGCCAATGGAAGAAAAGTACTTTGAAGGGTTGAAATCCGGGCTTGCTGACATGAAAAACACTGGTCCGCGTGCTGGTGGTTCCATTACAGCCGCTTTATTCCTCAAGCAATTTGTCAAAGACACAGCAGCTTGGGCGCACTTAGACGTTGCTGGTCCCGTTTGGGCTGAAAAAGAAAACGGCTACAACGGACCGGGTGCAACTGGCTTCGGTGTTCGTACCCTAGTTAATTGGGTACTCAGCGAAGTGTAACACCCCATTCCTCGTTCCGGTGCCTCTCTCAATATTCCTCGTTCCCAGCCTCTGGCTGGGAATGCATACCTAGAGGCTCCGCATTCCTCGTTCCCAGCCTCTGGCTGGGAATGCATACCTAGAGGCTCCGCCTCAATTTTATTCATAATACTTATCGCTTAAGCGTAAAAATCCGAAAACAGGTAGGTTGGGTTGAGGAACGAAACCCAACATTTACAGACATTTGTTGGTTTTCCCCAGGAGAAAAGCCCACAAAAAATTCCGCTCCGAGCAGTATTGGGTTAGTATTGAGACAAACAAAAGACTGAGTACTGAAAGATACAAGAAAGTTTCTAGAACAAGGGTTTCTAGATTAATGTAACTAAGGCACAAGTTTTTTATGTCTGTTGTATTAGCCCAATTATCCAACCAATCACCATCAACATCTTTAACAAACTGGCGAATTCCATCGACCCCCAGAGTTCGTCTGGAATTTCTCAAGTCTCTAGACCTTTGCAGCGCTTCTCTAGCTCTACTAATTCTTTGTTGTTTAAGAGCTTCTAGTTGATTGGACATCATAGCTTATTTTATACCGAATTAGTAGTGTTAAAACAATAACTCATCCTTACTCCTAATATTAATGGTGTAGAGAGGATGATTTTGGGAAAGGAGTCATTAGTGAAAGGAGGAAGTAAGTATCAACCGCTTTTTGAATACCTGCACTCAAGCGATCGCACAGAAGTCACCCTAAGTTTTGCAGAAATCGAAGCATTAATGGGTGACAGCTTACCAGAAACAGCACGAACCCAAAGGCGGTGGTGGGGTAATCGCAGCAAAGGCGCATTACAAGCTTCAGCCTGGATGAACGCAGGATACATTGTTGGAGAAATTGATTTAGAACAAGAGCGTATTACGTTTCGCAAGCCTGCTAGTGGGTATAAAGTTCAGCCCGTGGCTAATTCCACAAAATGGAACAGTGATTCAATCAAAGCATTACGTTTGAAGATGGGGTTGACACAGTCAGAGTTAGCTGAGGAATTAGGTGTTCGCCAGCAAACCGTTAGCGAGTGGGAGAACGGGATATATGAGCCAACTCGTGCTACCTCAAAACACTTGAATTTGGTAGCTGAGAAAGCCGGATTTAAGTACAAGATAGGGGAATGAACAAATATACTATTAATTGTTGACACTAGGACACGCTACCGTGTAAATTAATAAAAGCTGATAACAAAGCTTTTGCTTTGTGTCATGCAGTGAAAGGTCGTTGTTTAAAGCTAATTTGCGTTGAAATTTACGTATTATGGTGGGCAATGCCCCGCCATATACGATTTTTTTGAACGTGGAACTAACAGCACCTGATTATATGGATGCAAGTGGTAATTATTCAGTTTATGAAGTTTGGGATAAGGATTTTGATAGAAAATTTGGTTTTAGCGTAGATGTTCAAGAGCCAATTCAGTATTTTGATTTTGGAAAATTTCATGAAGCGACAAAACATTTACTGACAGATGCTTATATTTGTTTTAGATGGAATGTATTACAAGTTCGAGAAAATTGGAAAAAACCTGGCAATCCTTGGTTTTACAATCACACTAATACAGAAGTATGTGGAAATACTACAATTTTCAGATGTTAAATAAGTAACATTAAAAACCAGCTAATTATCGCAGTTTTTGGGGAAAAATTGACAGTGCAATAATTGAAAACCATGAGTAAGAAAAATAATTTTCGTAAAACGTGGCGGACGTTAACTGAGATAGGGCAAGAATTTGGTGTTTCCGCAGTCAAGTTTGGTAATATTTTAAAACAACATGGACTTCGAGAAAAGGATGGGGAACCGACACAAAAAGCAAAAGATGGTGGTTTTTTTGAAAAAATTGTTCCCAATGATGGAAAAGCTTATTACCTATGGCATCGCGATAAAACCGTTGAGTTTCTTGTCAACCAAGGTGTTGAGAAAAGCGGTATTTCTGCAAAAGAAGCTTCAAAAACAACAGAAGCAAGGAAGCTTGCACGAGCATGGATGGAAGCTCAACAGCTGGATGATGAAGGATCGAAACTTGGTTATCTTATGGCTTGTGAGTTAGAACCTGAAATTAAGCAGATGGGTGTCGAATTGGTTCAAGCACAATTAAAGAAACTTGGATCTGAAATTGTTTTAAATTTTGATGACTAAAAAATAGCAGTCAGTTCTATAAGCTGCATAATTAATTAAGATCGCATAAATTACCACTTGTTATCGCCATGTCACAGATATCCCGACGCGCCTTACCCCGCAAACCCATATCACCAGAAGAACAAGCCCGCCGTCAACAACAGAGCGACTCACTTGCTGCACGGTGTCGTGTTGTTTTTGAACGAGTACGTCCAAGTTTGATAGAAGATCATCGCAACTGGTATATAGCGATCGATCCTGACACAGAACAATACATTATCGATCCGACTTTCAATGGAATAATAAAAAAAGTTGTAGAAGTGTATGGTTATAGCAATGAACCAAAACTAATGATGTTCCGCCTCAACGATACAGGTTATTGTGGCAAGATATGATCGATGGGCGATTCGGCAATAACAAAGAGTTATTTTTTGAGATTCAGTTTGTTACCGCCAATGATGAAAATTTTTTTGTAGAAGCTTTATTTGATACTGGATTTACAGATGGTTGGCTAGCCATTGATAGTCAAGACTTGGAAGCTTTGGGGTGGTCTGCGAGAATCTTGGAGATTGAGATGCAAACAGCACAAGGAGTGGCAAAATTCGATATTTACTCCGGCAAAATTATCATTGATGGTGTAGAAGTCATGATTCCCGTTCATGTTGGTAAGAACCTCCCCGATACTATTATGGGTTCCTTTTGGCTGGATATTATGCGGTTGGTTAGTGACAAACCAGAGGGGATATTAACGCTTGAGATAGTGTCACCTTAAGGTGATGCAACTTCATAAAGATAGTGCTGTCGCTGCTTCCTGTTACGTTTTATACTACAAAAATTAGCCGGAAAGACGCAAAAATTAGCCGGAAAGACGCGCTATGGCGCGTCTCTACATTCATTCGGTTTATTTCCTTTCTGGATGAGCTATTTCCTCGTGTGATGGACTACCCATTTGGTTAATTGTTGCAATGAGCTGGTAAAATCGCCCTAAATCTCTTTGGTTGAAGTACAAAATAAGGCGTGGTAAGTTAAAGGTTTCATCCTGTGCTTCTTGGGGTAATGCTTGGCTTTTTTCTATCCGTCCCTTAACTAAAATGTCACTGAACTCAGCATTGAGTTGTTCTACCTCAGCATCAGATAATTCTGATTTAAGACGGATAACTAAGCGATCGCTCACATAACGGCTGGAGTGATAAACTTGGTAAAAGCCAGTAATTGCGTTACACGCCACATCCAAATCGTCTGTTACCGTGTAAAGACTGGGATCTTCTGGGCTAACCAAACCTTTTTTTACCAGTTGTTCGTTGACGTATTCACTCCAAGAACGCCAGTAATCGCCCCCAGGAAAGTCAATTAAAACCACGGGTACCGGACCAAACTTTCCTGTCTGGCTTAAAGTCATACATTCAAAAGCTTCGTCTTGAGTGCCAAAACCACCAGGAAATAGGGCAACAGCATCGCTTTCTTTCAGCAAAAATAGCTTGCGGGTGAAAAAATACTTGAAGTGAATGAGTTTTGGATCTCCTTCAATCACTGGGTTTGCTGTTTGCTCAAACGGTAATTGAATATTCAGACCAAAAGAATTTTCTCTTCCTGCACCTTCATTCCCAGCTTGCATAATTCCACCACCACCACCTGTCATCACCATGAATCCCAGTTGAGAAACACAGCGAGCAAAATCATACGCCATGCGGTATTCCGGGCTTTCTGAGGATAAACGTGCCGAACCAAAGATTGTAACTTTCCGAACGTGTCGGTAAGCATAAAAAAGCTCAAAACCACGTTCCATATCAGCTAAGGCAGCTGATAATATTTTCCAATCCAGGCGATCGATGTCACTTTTTGCTAAATGCACTATGGTAGATAGTGCCTGTATAACATACTGCCGATTTTTTGATGTCGGTAAGTGTTCAAATAATTCAGCGATATCCGCTTGGAGAGAATCCAAAGTATCTAACGACTCAGATGAGGTCATGAGAAATTTCGCCAAAATGGCTTTAATTCTAGATTAATTTATGTGGAATAACAAATAGTTCCTATTTACTTTAGCTTAGTCCAAAAGAAACCCCACGTTTTACACGAAGTCTTATGCTCTCAATCACAGATCTCAACTAGTCATCGATCGCTGGTCACTGGTCACTGGTCACTGATTAGTTGATTTTTTTCCCAAATGCAGTATAATATACAGAATTGAAAAAGCGCCTCCAGCTACCATGGTGTCGGCGCTAATCTTAAAATATAATTAACATTACGGAATCAGCCAGTTTTTTTGAGAGGTGCAGTATTATGCGACCTCTCTAGGTTGTTTGCGTAACTTTGCTTTGTGTTCGAGAACCCGAAGTTCTCCCCAACGACCTGTTGTTGCTAGCGCCTTAAAGATATTTCTCCAAAGTGTTAGCCAGTGTAGTTTTAGGAACAGCACCGACGACCATATCAACTTTTTGCCCACCCTTAAAAATCATAAGCGTGGGAATGCTGCGGATGCCATATTGACTTGCAACATTGGGATTTTCATCGGTGTTCACTTTGACTACCTTCAATTGACCTTCGTATTGGTTGGCAATCTCATCTACAACAGGAGCAACCATGCGGCAGGGTCCGCACCAAGGTGCCCAAAAGTCAACTAGAACAGGAACCTCGCTATCTAGGACTTCCTGTTTGAAGGTAGAGTCTGTAACTTGTGCGGCTGCTGACATGCCTAAAGACCTTTGCCTATCTTATGTTTGAGTTTGCTGAAAATTCTACCATAGCAAAAACCTCTGCAATGGAATGTGGTGTGTACTTTTGCTTATCGCAGTAAAACTTCATCCTAAAGACTCATAAGGAACCGCCCGAACGGTAGTCCGGGCGGAGTGTGGTGTGAGGAGTGAACGGAAACATGCGTCTCCGCTATTTCTATTCTATGCGACATATGAGATTTTGGGGACTGGGGACTGGAGATTGGGAACTGGGTATTAATTATTCTCCCTTATCTACCTTGTCCCCCTTGTCCCCCTTGTCCCCCTT
>NZ_WJFC01000215.1 GCF_009725235.1 Scytonema sp. UIC 10036 | reverse complement strand
GTAGACCAAAGGCAGTATATATGGTAACCCAACTCGGTGCAGCCAAAAGAGTCAATGAACTGGTAATATCGTGGGAAGCGTTGCCCAAAGATTTTCAATTAGAGGATGAACCAGTGGAAAATACAGGTCAGCCACTGTTGGCTGGTGCGTTGCGAGAAAGTTTGGAAATCAGTGGTTTCATCCAAGAGAAAATGTTAATAGCTTCCAATTTTGGTCTGTGTGCGACACTCAACGGGGAATTGATAGTGAAAGCACCGGATTGGGTTTACGTCGCCTCGGTGAATGAAGTCATAGCAGAACGCAGAAGCTACACACCAAATTTAGAAGGAGAAGTCCCTGCGGTGGTGATGGAATTTTTATCCGAGACACAGGGAGAAGAATATTCGGTAAAGCGGACTTATCCACCGGGAAAATGGTTTTTTTACGAGCAAATTTTGCAGGTACCAGTGTATGTAATATTTGACCCGGATGGTGGGTTGTTGGAATATTATCAACTGGAAAATAGACGCTACGAATTGAAGCAACCAGACGAAAATGGTCGTCATTGGATAGATTCAGTCGGGTTATATTTGGGGACGTGGCAAGGAACAAAAGAAGCTAGAACAGGTTATTGGTTGCGGTGGTGGGATGGGGCAGGAAATTTGCTACCTTGGGCAGTAGAAGTAATTGAACAAGAACGTCAACGTGCCGAACAACAACAGCAACGTGCCGAACAACAACAGCAACGTGCCGAACAAGAACGTCAACGCGCCGAACAAGAACGTCAACGTGCCGAACAAGAACGGCAACGCGCCGAACAAGAACGTCAACGCGCCGAACAAGAACGTCAACGTGCTGAACAAGAACGTCAGCAAAAAGAACGGTTAATTGCTTATTTGCAATCTCAAGGTATCGATCCGAATAATTTGCCTACAGAATAGGGGAAATACTCATCGCTGCTCACTGGTTACTGGTCACTAATTACTCGTCATTGCTAAAGCGAGCGATTAAGTCTTGGCGTGATAACTGCACGAGTAATGGAGTAAATTCTTCTGGCGGCAAAGCTAATAATGGTTCAATAATTGTGGAAAGTTCTGCATCAAGAGTACCAAAGCGAACTCTCAATAAGTTTTCTACAACTTGCCTTCTTTCTTCAATTCGTCCTTGCTGTTGTCCTTCCTGTTTTGCCAGTTCACGATCTTGCTGGTAAAGTGGTGCTAATCTCATAATCAACTCCCGATCTTCTGGTTCTGAAATTGTCTGGGAAGCTAAATTCTGTCTCAAGGTGTACAACAATTCTAACGTTGCTTGACGAAACGGATGGGTGACGGGCAGCGCTTCTAATTCATCAATGGCTCGGCTTTGCACTCTGCCTCTACCCAACATTCTCGCAGCGTTTGTTGGGTAACGCGATCGCTCTACCCAACCTACAATTATCCTTAACTGAACCGTATTGGATTATGAATGAGTTTGCTGTTGTGCAGTCTAACCCTAGCTACAAGAATAGGTAATTTTAGAGTCGAAAGGGAGTAGTGGAAAATTTGAGAAAGTATCGCTTGTACCATCAGGGAGTGATGACAGAGCCAACCTTATCGCATAACTCTCGTCATGAGAAGAAGCACAATATTTGTGATGTTTTCTAACAGCTTAATTGCTACTCAAACAGTTCTCACAAAACCGGGTAGGTGGAGAAATCAAGCGTGACAAGTTGCACAATTTCTACTCTTACCCGGTTTTCAATACAACGACAGAATCACTATAACTGGTTCAATACTGCAAGGGTTCTCGAATTTTTGTAGGTTGGGCTTACCATAGAGATACCCAACAGATGCCTGTAAATGTTGGGTTTCGTTCCTCAACCCAACCTACATATTTTCGTATTTTTAAGTAAAACCTACGCAGTATTGATAACTAGTTACTGGTCACTGGTCACTGGTCACTGGTCACTGGTTTTAGGTTTCTTTACAGCGTTTGGTTTTTTCTTGCCATGGCTTGTATTAACATTTGTGGTAGCCAGGAAAGATAATAATATATTTGCTGTGTTTGGCTGTACAGTGTCAATAACTTTGCTTCTTTCCGGAAATTATCGGCTACAAGCGATTTCAGATTTTTTCCAATTTTATTTCCCGCTACAGTTGGAATTGAACCGCTCACAGAATAATGTCGTAAATGTGGGGGTAATTTCCAGTTAATTTTAGGGTCTGGCTGATGTATGACAGGCTCAACATTTCCCCGCCATGCAACTCCCATGATTTGCATAGTTTGATACACCATTGTGTTCCATCCTTTCTCTTTCAAGTAGTTCAATCCTTGACCGACATCGGGAGAGGCTAAATCGTGAAATAAAATTAAGGCATCTTCTTCTGCAACTTGTTCGCAAATTATGGCATCATTGAGGGGTGCTGGTGCTTCGTGATGACCGTCTATAAATATCAATGACCATTTCCGTTGCAATTGATTTGCTAACTCCTCTACTTTTTGAGGGCTATATCCTGGTATGAGATTGACAGATTCCTTTACCCCTGCCCGCTTCAATGAATCTGTAACGCTTTCCTGAAATAATTGTTGGGATAGCATGGGATCGATGACATCTAGCTCCACTCCAGCTAGAGCTAAATGACAAGCTGACCAACCCATCCAACAGCCTATTTCTAAAGCCTTTTTTCCTTTAAATTTTAAGGCTGTATTGTAAAGAATATGAGCTTCATCTCTGCTGACAAATCCTACCCCCTGCTGTCGCTTGTCAACGTACCAGTTATGAGCAATATTCCGGCGCAGGTAAAGCCAAAAAGAATCATATGGATTTCCCAAAATCATATTGGGAAAACATGAATCTGGTTGAATAATGGAAAATCCTGGTGAAACATAATCTCCCTCTGGCAATAGACCGCCTTCTATCACTTTTACTGTTTTTTCAATCATTGAGATTCCTTGTACTACTCAAACTGGTTAGGAGTCCACGGTTGTCCATCTAGTATCTAAGGCAGCTCTGACAAACAAAACGGGCAATACTCAGTATTTGGTCTCAGATACTGCCCTGCCCGCTTGTTCTTTCTAGTTTGGTTTCCAGTACTAGCATGGAAATCTTAGTTTTGTGCATTTGATTATACTATGAGTCTGTTCAAAAACTTCGTTATGGGCTGCTATGGTGTGAATTGTCAGATCGGTTTTGGGCTGTCTTGTCTGGGAGGTACGCCCTTTACCGCGCAGGGTGTGGTTCAAGATTTTTCTCTCAAGCTTCAGGTTGATGATATTTGGGCTTGCAGTCAGCAAGGCAGCATAAATAATTATGACTTGTTTGTAGTTGAGATACATACGCTAAAGCGCTACTACGAACAGAAGACAAGCATTTGGTTTTTTCTCGCTGGCTTACTGATGGGAAAAGCATTAGTGGCAAACACAACGCTATATCTACCTGTATCTGTTACTTCTAGTCGTTTTTAGGGCAGTCTGTAATTGTATACCCTATATTGGGAAGTTCATCAGATTAGGTAGAATATGTTATGCAACTGATTAGTTCGTTAAACATTAAAAATTCTGAGTATTTATCTAAAGACAGGCTTATCAGTTATCACCACCAGATGCGTCTGATATTCTCTCTTGGTCACCAAGTGAAGAACGTTCTGGAAATAGGAATTTTTAATTCTTTAATGACGCACCTACTGAAATCGAGCGGCTATAATGTTACGACTGCTGATATCGATCCCAACTTAAAGCCAGACTTGATTGTAGATTTGACAAGAGATTTTTCACTACCAAAAGATACCTTTGATGCAATTGTACTTTTTCAAGTTTTGGAACACTTGCCTTACGAGCAGTCAGAACAAGCCCTGCAAAAACTTGCAGAAGCAACAAAGAAATTTGTGATAATTTCTATTCCTTCTTGCACTCAATTTTTGGCTATTCAAGTAAGATTTGCCTACTTCCAACGACCAAGGCACTTGTTTATCAATATACCAAAGTTTTGGAGCACAAAGCCCATATGTAAGCAGCACTACTGGGAAATGGGTTTAAAAGG
The DNA here is from genome assembly GCF_009725235.1 of Scytonema sp. UIC 10036. The sequence goes on along the minus strand of NZ_WJFC01000215.1, from coordinate 18,604 downwards.
ATACCCGAAAAAGCGGATTTTAAATTCGGTTGCTAAGGCTGGTTTAACCGTCAAGCATGAATTTGTCGATCCTACCTATCCGTATCACTACTTTTTGGTACTGGAAAAAAATAGTAAGTAATACTTAGGCTGAATTCATCAAAACTGATGAGGAGTAGGGAAATCCGAATAAGCGCTTGGGGGCAAACAGTGCATAAAAAACATACTACCTCTTTTGGTATAGCTTTAAAATTCTAATTGTTAGAATGCCACATTCCCTGGTTTACCCCCCTAGATGCGGAGGACTAGGGTATGATGCCAAGTGCGATCGTTTAAATAATTGCATTGAAGATTACCAATCATGCTAGAACAAGGCACTATCAGTATTCATACTGAGAATATTTTCCCAATTATCAAAAAGTCTCTTTACTCCGATCACGAAATTTTCTTGAGGGAGTTAGTATCTAACGCTGTAGATGCTATCCAAAAACTGAAGATGGTATCCCGTGCAGGGGAGTATTCGGGGGAAATTGGCGAACCGGAGATTCAAATTGCCATCGACAAGGACAAAAAAACCTTATCCATCACCGATAACGGTATCGGGATGACGGCAGAGGAAGTTAAGAAGTACATCAACCAAGTTGCCTTCTCCAGTGCTGAGGAATTCATTCAGAAGTATGAAGGCAAATCAGACCAGCCAATTATCGGTCACTTTGGTCTTGGTTTCTACTCCTCCTTTATGGTGGCGCAGAAGGTAGAAATCGATACACTGTCTTATCAACAAGGGGCGCAGGCAGTCCACTGGAGTTGTGACGGTTCTCCACAGTTCACTTTGGACGATTCATCCCGTACAACTCTGGGTACAACCATAACTCTTACCTTGCAAGAGGAAGAACTGGAGTACTTAGAACCTGCTCGTGTTAAACAGCTGGTTAAAACTTACTGCGACTTCATGCCAGTACCCATCAAACTTGATGGTGAGGTCATCAACAAGCAAAGGGCAGTGTGGCGGGAGTCTCCCAGTAGTTTGAGTAAAGAAGATTATTTAGAGTTTTACCGCTATCTGTACCCTTTCCAAGAAGAACCGTTGCTCTGGGTGCATCTGAACACAGATTATCCTTTCATTATCAACGGTATTTTGTACTTCCCCAGAATGAAGCCGGACGTTGATGTGACGAAAGGGCAGATTAAGCTGTTCTGCAATCAAGTTTTTGTCAGCGACCACTGTGAAGAAATTATTCCACAGTTCTTGCTGCCAATGCGAGGTGTGATTGACAGTACTGATATTCCCTTGAACGTGTCGCGGAGCGCTTTGCAAACCGATCGCACCGTGCGGAAAATTGGCGATTATATTGCTAAGAAGGTGGGCGATCGTCTTAAGGAACTCTATCGCGACAATCGCGAACAGTACGTCAGTGCTTGGAAAGACTTAGGTACCTTCGTTAAATTCGGCGTTCTGAACGACGAGAAATTTAAGAAACAAGTGGAAGACATTATTGTTTTCCGCAGTACCTATCAACCAACCAGCAGCCAGCAGCCAGCCGCTAACCCAACAGTTGAAGTTGAGGTACAATCTCAAGAAGGTGACGTATGGCAAGACGTAACCCCCAGTTCTGAGTCTTCTGCCCCAACTTCCCAGTCACCCTACACTACCCTGAAAGAGTATCTGGAGCGCAACAAAGAACGTCACGAAAATCGTGTCTTCTACGCTACTGATGAAGCGTCGCAGGCAACATACATAGAACTGCATAAAAATCAAGGTTTGGAAGTCCTGTTTATGGACTCCTTCATTGACACCCACTTTATCAACTTCTTAGAGCGGGAATATAATGAAGTCAAATTTACACGGGTAGATTCTGACTTAGACAACACCTTGCTGGATAAAGAGAAAGATAAGGAGATTGTCGATCCAAAGACAAATAAAACTCGGAGTGAAACTGTCAAAGAGCTCTTCGAGAAAGCGCTTAACAAACCCAAGGTGAACATCCGCACCGAAGCTTTGAAAGCAGACGATCCCCAAGGGACACCACCAGCCATGGTGCTTTTGCCAGAAATTTTGCGCCGTTTGCGCGAGATGAATGCTCTGATGCAGCAACAGCAAGCAGAGTTTCCGGAAGACCATATTTTGCTAGTCAACACATCTCACCCACTGATTCAAAATTTGGCAAGTCTGAGTCAAAGCAGTATTATTCAAGGGGAAGGTGAATCACCTACCGGACAGCTTGTGAAGATGATTTGCCAACATATATACGATTTGGCACTCATGTCTCAGAAAGGTTTTGATGCTGAAGGAATGAAATCTTTTGTTGAGCGTTCTAACGAAGTGCTCACCAAGCTCACTCAAGAAGCAACAAAGTAGAAATTGATTCCTCTTGGTTTGTAGTTGCGCTTTAGCGCTAAAAAGATGTAAATCCCGATTTAGCATCAACAGAGGACAGTCCCTAGTTCCCAGGCTCAGCCTGGGAATACCTATTTAGAGGCTCAGCCTCCTTTGTTTGTACGAATCAATCACATATTAGCCCAAAAACCAGGACAAACTGCCACCCACTTAGCGAGCAATTCTATACAATAAGAGATCGTGTCCAAAAAAATCGGAGAACCTTGATATGTCTCGTCGCTGCGAATTAACTGGTAAGAAGGCAAACAACGCCTTCGCAATTTCCCACTCTCACCGTCGTACCAAACGCCTTCAGCAAGTTAACCTGCAAACCAAGCGTATTTGGTGGGAAGGAGGAAATCGTTGGGTGAAAATGCGTTTATCGACCACAGCCATCAAAACCCTCGATCTCAAAGGATTGGAAGCCATGGCGAAAGAAGCTGGTATTGACCTCAGCAAATACTAAGACAACTGATTGTTCCCATTCAACCTTTAATGTATCTTCCACAGCCTCCCCCCTTCGGGGAGGTTTTTAATATATTAATCTTGATTTTTGATAAACTGATATCTTATGTTACCAAGTGGGTAACATAAGCTTACTATCTAACATTATCTTCATGAAGTTCTTTGCTTTGAAACACATCTTTGCAAAGTTCATGTAAATCTATGGTGTTATTATTCTTTTTCAGCTATAAATTAAGTAATTCTAATGATATTAGTGTTATCTAAGAAGCTGAAAAAAAATACCATTCTTGAAGAAAATCGTTTGGTCCTGCTATAAACCTTGCATCATAGTTATGCAGGGTTAACAAGTGGTGTCAAGAACTTTATCTTTGCCTGCATATTTTTGTTAGGCGCAGTTCAACAATAGTAAACATTTTAAAGAAACCAGCATTAAATCTCTTAACAGGGAAGTGGCTATGAAGCGAAATAGCAAGTTAGTCAAGGCTACAAGAAATTTCTACCACAAGCTTTGCAGTTCCTCTCCATTAACAATTAAAGAGCAAAGTTTGTGGCTGCTGCGAGCTTTCTTAGTTACCAGGAAACAGCCCGACTGGGTAAATGCTGGTTTTGTGTTGCCAACAGTCGCAATGGTAGCTTTGGTTGTTGTGCTGCTGACAACGGCAATTTTATTCCGGTCTTTTGAACGGTCAAAAAATGCGAGTAATGTTCGAGTTAACGAGGCAGCTCTCAACGCTGCTGCACCTGCTATAGATAGAGTAAGAGCTAAGTTAGACGCTTTATTTAACGATCCAACATTACCAAGGGGAACACCTTCTGATAACGCTTTATACGATGCTCTTAAGAAAGACAAGTACAGACTTGGTGATGAAACGCGTTTAAAGTTGGCTTATAACTTTAACGGAACAGCAGGTATCCAAACACCTAGTACTCTAGAAGATGATGAAACTTTAAAAACTGTTTGGAGATTCCCTGTTGATACAGATAACAACGGAAAATACGATAGCTATACACTATATGGACTATACTTCCGCACACCAAGCAGAGATTCCTCCACGGGTAATTTTAATCGTAAACGAAATCCTCTAGAAGCTAGAACTCCACCAATGGACAATAGCTCAACCAACTCCCAATGTGCTAAAGCCGCAGGTTTTTCTAGCTTAGTGGGTAATTCTAGTTGGTACAAACTGCAATCTGGCAATTTAGGTAAAAGCTTTTTTGTTTACACCGTTAATGTACCAATTACTCCCTCAGAATATAGTAGCTTGCCTTCAACATCAACACTTCAATATGAACCTTCCCAATCCAATAGTGAAGCTTACAAAGGTAATAAAGGTTTTGTCGCACTAGAGTTTCAACAAGATCGTACTCGTATTCCCCTTGTGTACAACGCAGTTTGGTATGAGAACGATCTGGAAATCATAACTGGTGCTACAGCGCTAACCTTAAATGGAAGAATACACACAAATGGCAATTTACTAGTTGGTGTTACTGAAAATGCAGGTAATATGACCTTGCGGCAAGTCAGCAGTAAAACTTCCTGTTTCTATAACCAAGAAAATGGACAGATTACTGTGGGAGGAAATGTAGGAAATGGAAGCCTCGGACAAACTTCTGTTAAAGGAGTAACTGTTGATCTTTATAAAGGTTATGGTCAAGCTATCGGTACTACTGAAATTAATAGCACTAATAGATCGACAGATAGTGATGGTGGTGCTTCAATCGGATTCAATGATGCAGCGTTTAACCAACGCATTGCTGCAATGAAGACTTCTGCAATTAATTTATGCACAACTTGTCAGAGTTCAAGTACGGATACTATTGCCAAGTTCAAATCAGCCGTTTCAGGAGCCACATATTACCCGGCAGACGTGAGAAGTAATGTTGCTCAGAAAGTTCAAGATACTGATACTCTAGATGATGCCAAAAAAACTCTTTCTGAGGAAATAGAACTTTACTTAAAACAGCGTACTCGAAGAGTACCCTTTGCCGAAGTTTCAGACGTTACTGGTTCCGCTACTTTTGCAGGCTTTAACACTACGGATGGCTTAGAGATTCCACAAGCTTGGAGAGAGCCATTCAACTCTAGTAACCAATTAACTGGTATAACTTCAACAATCACGCTAGCAACACAACAACTTAATGCGGTCTTCCCAACTTTTCAAAAGAAAAGAGGTCTTCAGTTTTATTTAGGCGATCGCGTTTTCATTGGTAACAACCTACCTGCTAAATGGAAACAGACTGACGGCAAATATGTTGGTTCAGAGGCTAACCAATACATAAAAAATAGTAGTGGTACTGCAATCAAATGGACAGAACCACCATCGCCAGAACCTCAGCAGAATGAATCAAGATGGCGCAACACTCAAATACAATCCATTGCTGACCTGGGTATAGCAGAACGGGGTAAATTCTGGGAAGAAAAAGCAGCAGAAAACCCTGCCAATCCCTTGGACAGTGTGGGAGGAGTGAGGATTGTGACTGGTGCAGGTATTTATGTTGATGGTCCTGGTGCTTCTAATTTAACAAATGGTCCATTTTATGGTCGCCAAGATTATTCATTTTTACCCGTTCCAAATGCTGCTGATAACACAGTTGTTTGGCCTGATGCTATGCCAATGAGTAGTCCTAATTCTACACTCAAAGGCGATATACTTATGCGGGCAACAGCAGTCTACCACTTCAAAATAGAATCTGGCATTGCCCAAACACCTGTTGCTTGTGTTAGTAGCTACTTTGACCCTACTGATGCCACAACTGCTAAAAATAGAGTCAATGTTAATGGTGGATATGGGATCGATACAGCCAATGGTCGGTCAAACAACGGTGTTGTTTATGATTACCCATCAGGTGGAAGAAGTACGTTTTTTGGAACTAACAAAGCTCGTCTTGTACGACAAGGAAATTTAAAGTATCCAAACGGGCGTTGGGTTAATAAGCCTTTGAAAGATGCTCTTGACAAAATTGGCACTGGTTCTTCAGTTCCCAATACAGGTTTAGAATTTGCTCACTATTCAGCAATTGATACAGCACTTTGTGCCATTTCTATTCTTGGTGGTGCCTCCCCAGCAACCACTCTAACAAACAAGCCTCCTCATGCTGCAATCAGGGAAGCATCATTTGTAGACGGTAGAGAAGTGAAACAAATTAGTCCGTTAGATACCTCAACGAGCACTTCTACCACTGACACAACAACAACATATGACCTAGATTTAGAGCAGCGCCAACCTTTGGAAGTCAGAGTAACAGACATTGATTTGGATCAACTAGCTAGAACACCAATTACACAAAGTGGCAGTACAACCGATTACTTTTTGCCATATAGCGGTATTATTTATGCCACTCGGGATGATGGATTGCGGGATGAAAGTACTCCAGGTTCAGAATCACAATTACTAAGCCCAACAGATTTTAGGATTGACCCCACTCGTCGTCCCAATGGTATTCGCCTCATCAATGGTGCAACATTAGCAAGAGACCCTGGTACTAATCAAAATCGGTACGAGCCTAAAGAAAAAGGTCTGATTTTAGCAACGGATTTGCCTGCATATATTAAAGGTACTTTTAACTTACACCGTACAAGTACTACGAGCACTACAGAAATTGAAGAATTTACACAAACAGAAACAAGTACGCCCCCTACTCCTTTCTACGATCGCAGTGCTCCTGAGACAAAATTTGCTTGTCGTATTAATAGGGCTGGCTGTTCCAATGCTGTGGGCGAAGGTGACTACTGGCGACCTGCGACTATCATCGCTGATGCTATGACGCTTTTGTCAAATACTTTTCAAGAAGGTTTTCGGTCTCAAGGAGACTATGACCTAAATAACAACACTGGTATTCCCCTGGAGAGTAACTTAGTTCCTTCTAATTTAAATAACTTATCCTCAACTAACTTAACTACTGCCTTACCAGCAGGGTTAGATACCAGAAGAAGAGCCCGTCTCAAAAATGGCTTTTGGGAAAACAACTATGTTACTAGTGCAAATTGGTGGCAAACAACTGGTAATAAAAATTTTCCCCTGGCAAATTCAGGCTCCTATCTTATGAATGGAGTTACACCAATTCAACGACGTATCGATAACAACCCTATGTACGTCATGGAGATTTGCCGTGAGAATGTAGTTGAGGAATGTACGTTTGATAAATGGTTCGTGGGGTTTGATGTCAATGGGGATGGAGATTTAGATGATACTGTTGATGGCATTGTTGAGAAAGATGTGAAGGCGAATCAGTTAGGAAAAGCCTTCATTGTCGCTAAAAAACCCAATTCCAGCACTAACTATGTTGATAGTAACAACATATTAAATAAGGACGACAACCCGTCAGGAAATTGGAATACTCAATTCACCAGTTACAATAGCCCCGGTAATAAGAGCATCAGACAAAGACTTGGAGCCGGGGATACAGGTAGTATAGCTTTGGTTACAACAGATCGACGCTATCCCCGTCGAGTTGCCTTTGCCCGTAACGCAACTAATCAGCTAGTTGAATCTAGTTCTGGTGTATACAAACCTATTGGAGTAGGTTGTCCCTTAGATACAACAGGCACAACTTTTAACAATAATGGATGTACTTATACAACAAGTAGTACTCGCAATCCTGGTGAGCACTATGGAATTACAGGTGAGAGTGCTCTATTGTTTAGGACAACAAGTTCTGGTACCAATCCCAGTACTAATGCTACTCTCAGAAATGACCAATCGCTATTTTATTACCCTCCTATTGATGCTGATGGTAATGGTAGCCCCGATTTAGATGGGCAACCACTCCTAGTACCAGTTTTACAGATTCATGATGCGAATGCTACATTTTCATCTGGAGTAGTCTCTTTAAGACAAGACCAAGTATCTCGCCTTCAAGATGACTTCAGAACTAGATGGACACAAGTAGCTACAACTGACACGACATTTAATGCAACGTTTGTAGTAGGAAACAGTCCCAGCAGACCAGCTGAAGTTTCGGCTGGTTTGCAAAACTTTGTCAGGTTTTTAGAAAATTGGAGGAACACAGATGTCAAAATCAGTGGTAGCTTTATTCAGCTAAAGCGGAGCGCCTTTGCTACAGCACCTCTCGCACCAATTTTTACAGACAGACAATCAACAGATAGCAATGCCAGTGAAACTAATAATCTCAGCATTTTTGACTTCTTGGTAGATTCTTACCCGACTCCAAACGTGAATGGTATTTCTCCTTTCTACACTCCACCAGATAGAAGATGGGGGTTTGATGTTGGGCTATTGTCTGAACAACCAGACTTGTTTGCTCAAAGATTTACTACACCTCCAACAAGTCGTCCAAATGAATTTTTTAGGGAAGTAGGTCGAGATGACCTTTGGGTTGAAACATTGCTTTGTGCTCGTAAAGCGAGTAACAAAACAGGAATTGTAGATAATACGACGCCCACAGTTACTTACAGCGATCGTGCAGTTCCTCAGGAGTACTACCCCAGTAGCTGTCAACCTAACATACCAAATAATTAAAAAATAGGTCTAAACATTAGGTGAACTGCCATGATGATAGGGAAAAATACCAGCAAAAGAACACCGCAAGGCATTTTGATACAAAGAATCGTAAAGCCTTTGATCCAAGCTAACCAAGCAGGATTCACAATCATTGAATCTTTGATAGCACTTATCGTAGTGAGCGCTTTGCTAGCGGCGATCGCACCAGTTATTACCCTGTCAGTGGCAACGCGTGTTCAATCTCGACGAGTGGAGCTAGCAAGCCGAGCTGCCAAAACTTACATCGATGGGGTGAGAACAAAACAAATTCTAGCCCCAGCTCCCCCAAGCAGTACTACTACACTATCGGATTTTAGCGCACCGACAGCATTAGGAAGCTTTAGCTGTACTGCAAACTCCTACTGTACAAACACAGCAACAGCATCAACTCCACCAACTAATTTATACTGTGTTGATTTTGATGGCTCCGGTATATGTGAAGGAACTAGTACCACAGATATGGTTGTGCAAGCTTTTCGTCCAAACAACAATGATCCTACTATGGGCTACTCTTTGGGGGTGCGAGTTTATAGAGCAGATGCATTTAGGCTAAACACAACTTTGCTTAAAAATACTTCCACAACCAAAGTAACACAAAATCCTTTCACTGGAGGTGCAGGTAAACGCTCTGCTCCTTTGGTGGAAATGACAACAGAGATTAACGATGCTGTACCTAAGTATGGTGACCTTTGTAGTCGTCTTGGTGGTTGCAATTAAATGTTGAATTGGAGAGGAACTTTATCTAAAAAAAGGAACCGCAGTATGAAGACTTTATTGAGATTCATCTTGAGCACTCAATTCAAATGCGCCAAAGTAAACAAAAAAATAAGCGGTTTTACTCTGATTGAACTTTTAGTCGCTATGATCCTTGCAGCGCTCGTCATCACACCTTTAATGGCGTTTATGATTAATGTTATGGATAGCGAGCGTAAAGAACAAGCAAAAGTGACCACTGAGCAAGAAATACAAGCCGCCCTTGATTACATAGCTCGTGACTTACAGCAAGCAGTTTACATTTACGATGCAGATGGAGTGACAAGGAACAACAATAGTTCAAATACTTCCTTGTCAGGAATTCAAGATCAAATACCACCAGTCAAGTCTACTACTGGTTGTAGCCCTACTAGTGCTACCAATACAAGTGTTTGTACACCCGTACTTGTTTTTTGGAAGCGAGAGTTTTTAGCCAATAGTGTTGGAGTCACAGCAGCCACTCAAACTACACAAGAAACAACAGATGATGGCTTTGCTTATTCATTAGTAGCATATTACTTGATTACTAACCCCAGTTCAACTTCTCCTTGGTCTCCTGCTGCAAGGATTGCTAGATTCCGAATTCGAGGAGCAGTAAACGCCGCACTTGCTAACTCAACAGGAAATGATAGTAGCAAAAGCACAGGTTTTAAGCCACCACCATTAGATCTTAATATTAGTGGTGCTGAGCTCAAAGACAAGATGAACCAGTGGAAAACTGGATTAGCTGCTGGTGCTAGTTACGATCAACCTGCATTGACTTTAGTAGATTACGTAAGCACTACTGGACCTGCGGTTACTTGCCCTACTGGTACACAGGGTATGGGAAGTAGCGGTTTTTATGCTTGTGTAAATGCTAGAGAGCTATTAGCAAGAGTGTACATAAGAGGTACTGCTATGGCTCGTCTCAATAATAATAATAGTGCTTCTTATACAAATAACACTTCTACTTATTTTCCTAGTGCCAGTATCCAGGTGCAAGGACGTGGATTTTTATCTCCTCAATAACCTTTACAAATGTAGTTAATAGATAAAAAAGTTGTATGTACAAAGTAGCTTTACTGTTGGTACTAGAGAAAATTACTAAAGAGCAGCAATATTTGAGATATAAATGTTGCCATATAAATAAACACCGCTACAGTGACGCTGGTTTCTCATTAGTAGAAGTCTTAGTAGCTGTGCTAATGATAGGAATTTTAGCTGCGATTGCAGCGCCAGGTTGGCTTGCCTTTGTGAATCGGCAAAGGGTTAATAAAGCTAATGATGCTATCTTAACAGCTATACAACAAGCTCAAAGAGAAGCTAAAAAGAATAAACGTACTTACAGCGTTAGTTTTAGAAATGACAATGGTATCCCTAAAGTAGCGATTTATTATAATACTAGTCCACCTGCAACTACCAATCCAATCTGGAAACCTTTAGGTGAGGATATGGCATTTAAATCAGGACAAGTTTTGCTATATTCCAATCTTGATTCCAGCACTTACAATAAACTAGTCTCCACTGGTAATGTGAACTACACTCCTTCATCAGGAACTAGTTCTCTTGGTACAATTACGTTTGATTACATGGGAGCTTTACTAGATGCAAGTGCTTTATCACAGCAGCTTGGTTTAAAAATTGCTGTAGCTACACCTAACTCCGGAAGTTACTCAGCAACTAATACACTGAAGCGGTGTGTCATTGTAGAAACTCTGCTTGGTGGAATGCGAACAGGAAAAAATAGTAACAACTGTAATTAAAGAACCGCTTTAGCAAAAAAATATAAAATTTTCAATAGAAATACGGAACCTGAAACTGCACCTTAAGCGCAAACTTAAAATATGAGATGCAGTTTCTAGGTTCTATATATGTATCTAACATCTTCAGTAGATCGCAAACTTTTGAAACCTCACGGAAAAATAAGGGTTTTAGCCCTCGCTCTTCAGGATCCCAACAGTTCTCTCTAAAGAGCGATCGCTATATAACAGCGATCGCTATTGGCTGAAATGCTGGCTAAAAGGTACTTTCCTAATGTTTGGGTGTGTTGCTGAAATGGGCTATGTGACAGCAGTTCTAAAAAACTTTGCCATCTACTGATCTTAGTAACATTTGAGCTTCAAACCTGTAGGGCTGTTGCTTTTACTTATATGTAAGTAAATTAACGTATTTGCCAACATGGTACTTACCCGATTGATATAGAAATACTTTAAGGTTTCAACTATGACTGGGTGCCTTGAGTTTACTGTAGCTATTCCAACTTATAACGGTGAAAGTCGTTTGCCCGAGCTATTAGAACGACTGAGAAATCAACTCAATACCGAGGATATATCTTGGGAAATTATAGTTGTAGATAATAACAGCACTGATAATACTGCTACTGTTGTTAAAAATTATCAAGCTTCTTGGCAATGCTCGTATCCTATCAAGTACTGCTTTGAAGCACAACAGGGAGCCGCTTACGCTAGACAACGAGCAGTTGAAGAAGCTCAAGGTACTTTAATAGGTTTTCTTGATGACGACAATTACCCAGCATTAGATTGGGTAGCATCCGCTTATGCTTTTGGTCAAAACAACCCAAAAGCAGGAGCTTATGGTAGCCAGATTCATGGTGATTTTGAAGTTGAACCACCAGAAAATTTTGAGAAAATAGCTTGTTTTTTAGCCATTATTGAGAGGGGTATAAAACCTCATCGTTACGAACCTTATATGAAAGTTTTACCTCCTGGTGCTGGCTTAGTAGTCCGAAAAGAAGCTTGGTGTAAAACAGTTCCCAAACGTCTCGTGCTAAATAATAAGGGTAAAGAAGCTGGGTTAGCTAGTGAAGATTTAGAAGCCGTATTATATATTCAGTTGAGTGGTTGGGAAATTTGGTATAACCCAGAAATGCAAATTTATCATCAAATTCCAGCATGGCGATTGCAAAAAGAATATTTAATTCGTTTGTTTCGCTGTGTTGGCTTGAGTAAACATCACCTTCGTATGTTAAGAACGCAACCATGGAAAAGACCTTTAGCAAGCGTGGGATACTTAGTTAATGATTTACGCAAAATCATTACCCACTTGGTTAAATACCGAGGCGCAGTTCAAAGTAACTTAATTGCTGCCTGTGAAATGGAACTGTTAGTCAGCAGTTTGATCAGCCCTTTCTTTCTGTTGAAAACTAAACATTTTAATACTTATTTTAGTTCATCCAGGAGTGTTGGAAATATATGGAAAATTTTTCTTTAGACTTTACCGTAGCAATTCCTACATACAATGGAGAAAACCGCTTACCGAAAGTTCTGGAACGTTTGCAATCGCAAACAGGAGTAGAAAACATCAAGTGGGAAGTTATCGTCATTGACAATAATAGTAGCGATAAGACAGCAGAAGTCATTCGAGAGTACCAAAAAAGCTGGAATCATGATTTTCCATTGAAGTACTTCCTGGAAAGGAAACAAGGTATTACTTATGCAAGATTGCGAGCTATCTGCGAAGCCAAAGGACAACTGATTGGATTTATAGATGATGATATTCTTCCTACCTCAGATTGGGTAAAAGAAGCAGTCATTTTTGGTAAAGCTCACCCCCATGCTGGTGCATGGGGAGGTCAAATTCATGGTGATTTTGAAATTGATCCTCCAGAAAAATTTGCAAGAATAAAAAGTTTTTTGGCTATTAGGGAACGGGGTTCACAACCACATTTATACGATCCAAACAATTTAAGCCTTCCTCCTGGTGCAGCACTAGTTTTTCGTCAAGAAGCTTGGCAGAAAAGTATTCCCATGGAACTCATTTTTAAGGGAAGGCTGGGGAAATTAAAGTTAGCAGGTGATGATTTTGAATTATTGCTTCACCTACATAAAGCAGGGTGGGAAATTTGGTACAACCCAGCCATGCATACTTATCATCAAATACCACAATGGCGGCTTGAAAGGAATTATTTAGTCACGTTAGCTCGTGGTTGTGGTCTTTGTGTTTGCCAGTTACGTTTTATTAATACAAATAATTGGGAAAAACCTGTAGTCTTTATCAAGATATTTTTAGGTAATTTGCGGAGAATACTACATCACTTATCAAATATAAGGGACAATATAAAATGATGTATTGAAAATTTTGAATTTGTATTTTATCTAAGTTGTATGCTCAGCCCTTTCTATACTTTAACAACTTATATAAGGCAATTATTAATCAATATTTTAAGCCCTAAATATGAATAATATTCAAAGCATACCTAAAATCTCTGTCATTAATACCTGCTTACAATAGTGCAAAAACAATTCTAGAAACTATTGAATCTATTTTAAAACAAACTTTTAATAATTTTGAAATTATTATCATCAATGATGGTTCGCAAGATTCTACTTTAGCTCTTATTTCAGAAGTTAAAGATGACCGAATAAAAGTATTCTCTTATCCTAATGCTGGTGCAAATGTAAGCCGTAATAGGGGGCTATACCGTGCAGTTGGAGATTATATTAGTTTTTTAGATGCAGATGACCTCTGGACACCAGACAAGCTAGAACTGCAATTGCAAGCTTTGCAAGAAAATGAAGATGCAATGGTTGCTTATAGTTGGACTGATTATATTGATGAAAAGAGTAAATTTTTACTTTCTGGAACTCACATCACTGAAAACAGTCATGTCTATGAAAAGCTGTTAGTGATTAATTTTTTAGAGAGTGGTTCTAATCCCTTAATTCGTAGAGAAGCTTTAATTAAATTAGGTGGATTTGACGAATCTCTAACTGCTGCTCAAGATTGGGATATGTGGTTGCGATTAGCCCATGATTACCAATTTGTGGCTGTACCGAAAGTACAAATTTTATACCGTAAAAGCGGTAACTCACTTTCCTCTAATCTTGCCAGACAAGAAAAAGCCTGCTTGTTAGTGCTTAATAAAGCCTATAGCAATAGTCCTGCTTCAGCACAGTCTCTTCGGAAACAGAGTCTAGCAAATCTCTATAAATATCTTAGTTGTAAAGCCCTAGAACAACCTTTTAATCGACATAAAGGTAAAGCTGCAGCTATATTTTTAATGAAGTATGTTATTAATAACTCCTCTAGGCTTAAGTATGCCAAAATGACGTTAGTAATGTTGCTTAAAATTATAATAATTATTCTCTTACCAGCATCTTTATCTACAGTAGTATTAAGAGGTATAAAGAGACAAACTACTTAATAAGTAACTGTAACAAATTCTACGGTTTTTTTTGTTTGTAGTTGCGCTTTAGCGCTAAATCCCACTAGCAAGACAATCACGAATGTGAATCAGATAAACACAACCATCTTTCATAAAGGAATAGCCTCCTTAAAGATTTTATCTTGAATTAAACAATATAAATAATTAGTAGTCACTACATCAACTTTACGATTCAAAAAACTTTCAAAATCCTGAATTAACCCAATAGGAAACCAAGCTGTAATTCGACTCATATCGTAATCAATCAAAAAATCAATATCACTTGTATCTGTTTCTTCGTCCCTAGCTACACTTCCAAAAATCAGGACATTATAAGCCCCATGTTTAGCGGCAATACTGATAATTTCTTCTCGTTTTTATTGAAGAACTTCTTTTAACTTCATATTGTAATTTATCTTAAAACACTACACTACATTATTTTAAACCATTGCCGGATATTTTTGGGTAGAAGGAGTTTTGCCTTAACCCACAGAAAAATCTGTACTGATTATCCGGAAACAAAAAAATATACCAGTAAGTACGAATAGGTACTTCCGGTAATTTTTTCATATCCAAATTAATGCAGGCACAGCGTTTCAAAAATTGCTCTAACAGTGGCTTCACAATGTTAGAGATTGTTGTCATTGTTTTAATAATTAGTCTACTAGCTGCGATCGCAGTTCCCAGTTGGCTAGCCTTTGTTGACATTCAACGGCTTAAAACTGCCCAAGGCGAAGCCTACCAAGCCATGCGCCAAGCACAAAGTCTAGCTACAAAGAACAAGTTAACTTGGCAAGTCAGTTTTCGTGACAATAATGGTATTGTGCAATGGACAGTTCATCAAGCCCAAGCTGACAAATTTCTCCCATATGCCATTAGTGTCAACGATAATTTATGGCACAACTTAGATATAAATATTCGTATTGATACGATAAAAAATAATAAAGGAAAATCCGAAACAACGTTACCACAAGACACTTCAACCCAAGCTTGGCGAGTCCTATTCAACTATCAAGGTTGTCCAATATATCAAGTTGGAGATGAATGCACTCAAACATCGCTGAGAACATTAGGACAAATAACTTTCTCTAGTAAAAATGGTGGGAAAGCCAAACGTTGCGTTTACATCTCTACAATATTAGGTGCCATGCGGACGGGGAAAGAGCACGATAAGGCTAACGACAACGGCAAATATTGCTATTAATTTCATTTTCCAGATAATATTCCCAAATATTTCTAATTATTAGTTGTCACAAGTGTAAAGAGGTAGCACACAACTTCTCTACACTTGTGAAATGGTTACCCATAACCGCTTCCTAAACAGTAATGTCACCTCATCCTTCACTTTTTAGGTGTTTGTAAACCCCGACGCTCAAGAATTCGCCGAACCTCTGGACTGGGAGTGTATTCATAACCATAAGAAGATCGCTCTGAGTCATCCATCACTTGGGGTGTGAGCAACACAATCACCTCATTACGCTGGTTAACTTTGTTGGTCTTTCTAAACAACGAGCCAAGGAGGGGAATGTCACCCAAGATAGGAACTTTAGATACCGTGACTCGATCTGATTCTTGAATAATCCCTGACAAGATTAGTGTCTGACCATCTCGCAGACGGATAGCGCCCGATCTCAAACTTCTTTGTGATAACAACGTAATTACACCATCAGGGCTTGATGTTGTTCCGTTTGGTGCAGACACAGTAGGTGCAACAGAGAGTGCAACAAAACCGTTATCATCTATCTTGTCAACTTTCACTGAAAGGGTTAAACCCGCATCCTTAATAATTGGTTCCCTAGTAGTTGCTGTTAATCTGATACCTCCATAGACTTGTGATGTCAAACTCACAACAGCCTCTTCTCCTTCTTGCACGGTGAGAGTCGGGTCAGTCAGAATCTTAGCATTACCGTTAGTGACTTGAGCCTGCAAACTAGCTAGCAAGCGTTTTGGGAATTGGAACAAAGACGGGAGAGCAGATGTGACTGTACCATTAGTACCTGGTGAGACACTTATCTTACCATCTGCATCTATAGTGATTACATCATTCGTACCCCGTGTAATTTCTGTAAGACCAGGTTTTGTGGGGTCATTAGAAATTGGTGAAATTGGTTGATAAGTTGTGGCATCTCTGTTCGCCAATTGTTGAGAAGTGCCTGGTTGGACAGTCACTCCACCTATTCTGACTGGATTTGGCGACTGGTTGATAATTGTTGTACCCGAACCTCCTCCAGGAATCACCAGCTGATTGTTCGGATCGAGGAAAGGTGTACCTTTAATTGGGTTTTCAATAACAGGAGTACTAGTGACACTATTTGCTACTTCGCCACTAGTCGCAGGTCTGGAACCGCCAAAATTCAGTGCTGCTGCACCACCATCATTGACAAAAAAGTTATTGCCAATTCCAAAGGAGAAACTACTGTTAAAATCGTGAGTTCCCAAGAGGTTAACATCAATAACCTTAACATTGACTGCTACTTGACGGCGGCGAACATCCAGCTGAGTCAGCTGAGCCATTGCAACATCAATCAGCTTGGGAGATCCAATTAAGGTAATTGAATTAGTGCGTTGGTCGCCTGACGCCTGCAAACCCCGCAATAAAGGTGTTGAATCTTGAAACTCAGTCCGCAAAGTCTCCACTCTCAGTTCTGTCGTAGTCTGGCTTTGAGTCACTGCAGAATTGGCTGCGCCACCAACAGGAACAGCATTCACACTAGTGACCAATCGTTCGCGAGTAATTGCACTTTCTGCTCCTAAAGCAACCAAAAAACTCAAAGCAGTATCCACTTTGACTTGATTGAGACGAATATTTCGCATCACAATATCACGGGTGGCATTCGGCAATTTAGAACCGACAAAAACTGTACGTCCACTGCGATTTGCTTCCAAACCACTCAAGCGCAAGACATAGTTAAACACATCTTGCACTGGCTCATTTTCTATATCTAAGGAAATTGTAGGTCCTTCACTTCCCCCACCTTGACCTCCTCCTTGTTGTCCTTGTCCTCCAGCTGCATTTCCCGCAAAAGCTAAGTTAAGACCGGCAGCACGAGCAAGTAGAGACAACACTTCACGTACAGGAGCATCCCTCAACACCAGACGAGGGACCCGTTCTTGCGTTCCTAAATCAACGACGCTTGGAGAAGCATCCATGTTTGATATCGCAATATCTCCAACTGGTGGCGCAACGGCTCTTGGTAAGAAAGGAGGAGCTTGATTCAGACTTGGATCGACTCCAGATGCTGGTGCTGGTGTGCCATTCACAGTCACTTTTGGGTTGGGAACCAAAACCTCTGGCTGCTGATTTTGGCTGGGTGGAACTGAAATAGGAGTCGCCGCTTGTTCATTTGGCGTCTTGCTTGCTGTCTGTGCAGGCGCAGATTGGGGAGCCTGGGCCTGCGTTCCATCAGATGGTGTAAAGCTGAGGGTTATTTTGTCTTGCTTTCTCACCACAGGTTGGCTGGTGGGAGCGCCTTTACTCCCTGTGACAATCACCCGAATGCTATTGGCATCAAGCTGATTAATAGCAACTGAAGCAATTCCCGGTGCAGGATTGTCTTGGCGAAAGCTATTACCTTTAGATAAACGCAGTTGAGTATTAATAATATCTGCTACGAGGGTATTACCCCTTTGTGTTGTAAAAACCTGTGGGCGAGAGCCTGAGGAAGTTGTTAAAACAACATTCACTCCGCCGTCAGCAGGACTTAGTTTGACTCCAGTAATTTGAGTAACTTGTGCCATTACTGGCTGAGCCGCCACCATCACAATTGCGGCAACACCAAATGCTAAACCATTACCGTGAAGCTGTTTCACAGTTCATTCCTCACATTAAAAACTATTTATTTCAGTGACCAGCGCTCGGTGACCAGTGACCGATGACGTATATTGTAGATGCACCTAAATTTGTTGATTGCAAAAACTAATTTGTTTCATTATTCAAATTACCATTCCTTACTTTTAAGTATTTAGATTAACTGGTCACCGATCGCCGATCGCTGGTCAGGTGATTACCTTTATATATTTCCCGGAAAATTTAGAAAATTAACAGTTTTTTTGCTTTCGGGATTGTTACATTTAGTTTCTCATGAAGCTATTTGAAATTGTGCCGTAGAATTACTGAAGAATAGGGGGTAGGGGGTAGGGAAGAGGGGTTTTTATTACTCTATTGTGGGCGATAAGCTGGGTACAGCTTGCGCCGAAGCGATCGCGAATTTGTAGGTAGAGCTAAAGCCCACCATTTGTTGTTCGTGGGCAATGCCCTACTAACCCTGTCAAGGTGGATAAAAACTTCAGGTGCTCAATGCTATCTCACCTCTTACCTCTGTGTACTCTGCGCCTCTGCGGTTAAATAAATGACTTTTAAACCGCAGAGGCACAGAGAGCGCAGAG
>NZ_WJFC01000214.1 GCF_009725235.1 Scytonema sp. UIC 10036 | reverse complement strand
ATAATCTAATTAGAATAATGAAATATGAAACCAGAATATAGTAATAACTACAAACAAAAAACAACCAACAACCAACAACTAACAACCAACAACCAGCAACCAACAACTATCTACCAACAACTATCTACCAACA
Source organism: Scytonema sp. UIC 10036 (assembly GCF_009725235.1). Next base: position 22,815 of record NZ_WJFC01000214.1, on the reverse strand, counting down.
ATATTTAAAATGTAAAGTCAATGTCTACTCACTCTAATGCAGAAGAAAATCCTATCCTCCCCGAATCTGAGGTCAATTCTGTTCTCGTCTATTTAAAATCAAATTCTGCTGAGGACAAGGCAGAAGTGATTTCTGTCAGCGCCAGTGAAAATTCACCTTCTACTGTTGTTGGGACAGTATCACATTTTGTAGCTTCTGATGAAAATTCACAACCCGCAGTTGTGGATGTAGAGTTCAATTCTGTTGCTGCTGATGTTGAAAAAAACGTTACCCTCCCTGAGACAGACTCCGATTCTATCTTTCTCAGTTTAGAGTCAAATGTTGTTTCCATCAACGATGAGTCTAAACCCGATCCACTGACTATAAATTTGGATGAATTGCCGTCTCTAGAAACTCTAGAAAATACAGTCAATCCAAATATTCAAGTTCAACTTAAAAGTGAGAAAGAAAGGCTGTTATTAATTTTACCTACAGAATCCCAAGTACCTTCCTCAGAATACAGTTGGATTGACATCTGGCAACAGATGAAGTTGCGGCTTTTCGCTTGCAATCGCTCTTTCTCACCCAATACGCCAGTGCATTTGGAAGCGCAAGACCGCTTGTTAGATGGCAGACAACTACAAGAACTGGCTGAGAGTTTAGATCAATATCAAGTTCATTTGAAATCTGTTTCCACCAGTCGTCGCCAAACTGCTATTGCAGCTGCTACTGCAGGCTACTCTGTAGAACAGATACAGCCCCAAAAAACGCTTCGTTCCGAACCCAAGCCTACCAGGTTACCTCTAACGGAACCGCTCTATTTGGAAAAAACTGTTCGTTCAGGAGAGGAAATTCGTCACCCAGGTCATATTATCCTTTTAGGAGATTTAAATCCAGGTGGTATTGTAATTGCAGATGGGGATATTCTCGTTTGGGGTCGCCTGCGTGGAATTACTCATGCAGGTGCTAATGGTAATCGAGCGTGTTTGATTATGGCTTTGCAAATGGAACCAACCCAGTTGCGGATAGCAGATGCGGTGGCTAGAGCACCGGAAAAATCTCCCATTCAGTATTATCCTGAAGTGGCTTACGTCACATCAGAAGGAATTCGTATTGCCCGATCTACTGATTTCTCTAAAATCTTATTAAGCAGACTCAACCAAAAAAAGGATGAAGGATGAAAATGGGATTGGGGCATTGCCCAATGTCCTATTCCCAATGCCCAATGCCCTATTCTCTATTTTTTGTTGTATATTTTTAATCACCAATCGAGCGCATTTCCATCATGACTCGCATTATTGTCGTTACCTCTGGCAAAGGAGGGGTGGGTAAAACCACGATAACAGCAAATCTGGGTATGGCTTTAGCCAAAATGGGGCGTCAAGTCGCTTTAGTTGACGCCGATTTTGGTTTGAGAAATTTGGATTTACTGCTAGGGCTAGAAAATCGCATAGTATACACTGCAGTTGAAGTTTTGGCTAGAGAATGTCGTTTGGAGCAAGCTTTAGTTAAGGACAAACGGCAACCCAATCTCGTCCTGTTACCTGCAGCACAAAATCGTACCAAAGATGCTGTCACGCCCGACCAAATGAAGCTTTTGGTGAATGCGCTAGCACAGAAGTATGAGTATGTTTTGATTGATAGCCCAGCCGGAATTGAAATGGGGTTTAAAAATGCGATCGCCCCAGCAAAAGAAGCTTTAGTGGTATCCACACCAGAAATAGCGTCAGTCCGTGATGCTGACAGGGTTGTGGGGTTGCTAGAGGCACAAGGTATTAAGAGAACACATCTGATTATTAACCGCATCCGACCCGCAATGGTACGGGCAAATGATATGATGTCCGTTCAAGACGTTCAAGAACTTTTAGCTATTCCCTTAATTGGGGTAGTCCCTGATGATGAACGCGTCATAGTCTCTACCAATCGCGGCGAACCGTTAGTACTGTCGGAAAATTCTTCTTTGGCTGCCACAGCTTTTGATAACATTGCTCGCAGACTGGAAGGAGAATCAATCGAATTTCTTGATTTAGATTCAAATCATGACAACCTCTTTGCTCGTCTGAAGAAGTTGTTCCGAACAAAGATTGTTTAACTTTCCAACCCGTCTGCCCTTCTACCTGCAATGATTGTCGAACTTTTAGAAAAACTTTTTTTTCGCGGTGTTGACACCAGTCGCACTCAGGTTAAACGCCGCCTGCAACTAGTTATAGCTCACGATCGCGCTGACATTAGCCCCCAAATTTTAGAAAAAATGCGGCAAGAGATTTTAGACATTGTTTGCCGTTATGTAGAAATTGACAAAGATGGATTGGAGTTTTCCCTAGAAAGCAATCAACGGACAACTGCCCTAATTGCCAATTTGCCAATTCGGAGAATCAAAGAAAATTTACCGACAGAGACATTGAAACCTGAAGTTGCAACAAAAGAAGCAACACCAAAAGAAGATACTCCTGAAGTGGAAAACGGAGAAGACTCGAGAACACAGTAAATTGCAAATCTAAAGAAAAGATTAAAATTGCCAATTTTTACGAATTACATAGAAATCTAAATACAATCTTAAATTTCGTTATTAAACGGGGTCAGTCAGTAGGTTGGGTTGAGGAACGAAACCCAACATTGACAGACATTTGTTGGATTTTCCCACGAATTAATTTACCCAACCTACAATTCTCTCACCCCTTGCAGTATTAGTCGTTGTCTTCCCCATGATGCTATCATAAAGTAGTGATGGTAAAGCTTAAATTGCTAACCACACACTAAACCTTGACAACTGAAGATAAATGGTTTTACTGGGAAGTGTTGTTTTAAATATGCTATATGCTAACGACTGCCTCCAGTATGTAAAATCTTCAAGGAATGTAGGTAATCTTGATTGCTTGTCATTCAAGGGTCGGGCAGGATACGCACCTGACCTTAAACAGCCGTACTGGGAAACAATTGGAGTACCAGGAAGGAAGTTCTAGTAGTTCTTAGGAATGCTAGAAGCCTACACTTACTGCTTGCAGAAGTGTATGAGTATCACTGCTTCAATAGTTTGAGCGGATGAGAGTACATTCATTGACCTTGAACCATCGCCGCTTACCACGTCGCATTTTCACTAAAACACGGCCAGGTTGCCACCAAGGGGAAGGAATAACAATACCGTTACTCCCGTTGGGGAGTTTGACGAGTGTACCTGGAATAATAGTCATAGAAAGTTCCGGAAAATTAAGGATTTTAAAGCGAATTAAGAAACAGTTTTTGGAGATCGATGTCGATTTTTGTTTCAAGTCATAGCAATCATGCGGGTATGACTACTCGCAAAAGACTTGATTAGAGATGGAGAAAGTTAACTATTAAGAAAATCTAAAGAATAATCAAAGTTTAGCCCTTCTTTATGTTTGTTTTAATAATTTAAATATTTCTTTACAAAATTAAAGTGGGTTACTTGAGTGGTCGTAATATTTTCTTAATATAAGGTTGATGACAATTCCTTTAGACTATTCCCTACTCCTTACTGCCCGTTTCGGTAAACTGACACTCACCTTCGTTCCTTGCTCTTCTTGACTTTCTAACGTCACCTTACCGCCATGCAACTCGACGCAAGCTTTCACAATAGCTAATCCTAAGCCTGTTCCTGGAATTGTACCAACGTTACTGCCACGACTGTATGATTCAAATAAGTTTTCTCGATCCTCGATAGGTATGCCAATTCCCTCATCTTTGACGTCAAAGATGATACGCGAATCATTTCCTACTAGGTGAACTTCAATCTTGCCGCCATCTGGGGAATATTTAATGGCGTTTGACAGTAAGTTTATCAGGATTTGCCGCAACAATGTTGGATCGCCCCAGAAGCCTCTAGTGTTCCCCGCGATTTTGAACGTTAAGTCGTGGCGATCGCTGAGTTTGTATCGTTGTTCTTCAATGATGTCGCTGAAGAATTGCAGCAGTTCAAATGGTAATGGCGTAAACGTTGCTTTGCCAAATTCAAATTTCTCAATCACCAGTAAGTTATCCACCAGTTTAGCCATTTGCCTTGCTTTGTCTTCAATCAGCTGCAACAAGTGCTGATGTTTAGCTTCATCCAACTTGTGACTGTGTTGCAAGAGCGTCGATGCAGCCGCCAGGATGGACGCTAAAAAAGCTCGATATTCGTAAGAAACCGTTGCAAGAGCACTTGTGGCAGTTAATTGCTGTAGTTCCTGCTTCTTGCTGAACTGGTTTTGCAGTTGTGACTTTTGGATCGCATTACGGACAGTCAGTTGTAGGACATCCGGTTGCAGATGTTGCTTCACCAGGTAATCCAGAACGCCCCGTTTCATTGCTTGTACGGCAACCCGCTCATCACCTTGCCCAGTTAACATAATCACGGGAAGCGTTACTTTCAATCGCTGCTGCTTGAGTTCATCAAGGAACTCAAGCCCGCTCATATCCGGCAGACAAAAGTCGAGAAGAATGGCATCACAGTGTTTTTTTTGGCAAAGCTCTAGTCCCACCTCTGCCGAGGCAGCTTCCAAAATCTGGTAAGACTGGTGAGGATCGCTTAAAAGGTATTCCCGATAAATTTCCCGATCTTCTGCACAATCATCAGCAATCAGGAGTGTCCGAACGTTTGACATGAAAGCAAAAGAGAGGAAGCTCCTCTATCCCGTAAAAGTCACAACTTGTAAACTATTAAGAAAATTTAAACAAAACTGTGAAAAATTTTTTGGTACTCCCTAATGATATCAAATTCTTTTCTCAAAGAAACGCGAAATTTTTTATCCTGATGCTAGTAGAAAGAGGAGGCAGTGCGTTGCCTCACTCCAATACTTACTCACAATCTGACTTTTCCATTTAGCTGAATTTGAAAGGTGCTGTGTTGACTTCCAGCCAGTAGTCCACAAATGCTTGAACTGTTTTCTCCAGTTCAGTAGAATCTACAGGTTTGACTAAATAGCCATTTGCGCCTTTTTGATAACAGAATTCAACATCTTTGGGATTTGAGGAAGTTGTAAAGACGACAATCGGAATTTCCTTCAAATTCTGGTCTTGCTTGAGTTGTTGTAGCACATCGCGACCATCAGTGCCTGGTAAATTCAGGTCGAGCAAGATCACAGAAGGACGCGGTGCGACACCTGAATTTTCATAGTCCCCTTCTTGATAGAGGAAATCTAAAACCTTATCTCCATTTGTACAGCGATAAATGGGATTCTGAACATCCATTTGCTGCATCAGCAATTGCAGCACCTCAAAATCTTCATCACTATCCTCTGCCACTAGCAAAGGATCGCACTGCTTTGTCTTCATTTGTGTCATTAAAGGTAGATATTATCTCAAAAATTTTACATTACTTTACATTATTTGACAAATCTTAATTAAATAGAGTAAAGTAAAATGTTGAGCCAACGCCTACTGTAGACTCCACCCAAATTTGCCCGCCGTGACGCTCAATAATTTTTTTAGTAATTGTTAGTCCTGCCCCTGTGCCGCCACCATACAGGTTTTGTTCGTGCAACCGCTTAAACAATCGGAAGATAATTTCGAGATGTCGTTCTCGAATGCCGATACCGTTATCCTTTACGTATAAAATAATTGGAGATTGAGAAGAAGATGCGGAGAGACGGTCGAAAACTCTTTTTGTGTCTCCATGTCTTCTCGATTCCCCATGGTGACCTGTTCCCGTATCCTCTTTTCCCAAGTAGCCAATCTCAATCCACCGTTCTGCCTTATCGTTATATTTGAAGGCATTGCTGAGCAAGTTTGTAAAAACTTCGTTAATGAGGACAGGATCGCAGCTAATCGTAGGGAGCGATCGCGGAATGTGAATCTTGGGTTGAACGTCATGACGGCTAACGCGCAAATCCTCAATCGCTGTATTGACTAATTGATTGAGATCTGTGGACACAAGATGTAGTTCTGCCTGTCCCAGTCGTGAGAACTTGAGCAGGACATCGATTAGTGACTCCATGCGTCGGCTCAGACGAATTAAAGTTTGCAGGCGAGATTTACCCACGTCATCCAACACCGACTCATAACCTTTTAATAAGAGCGTCGAGTAATTATGAATGCCTCGCAAGGGTTCTTTGAGGTCGTGAGAGGCTGCATAAGCAAAGGAATCTAGCTCCTGGTTGCTCCGTTCTAATTCCTGGTTTATCCGGGCTAATTCCGAAGCTTTGTTGAGAACAATACCGACGATCGCACTCTTGAGATTGAGCGCTTGATCTAGTTCGCACGCTTTCCAAGGCAGTGATGTCAATCGAACTGTTTCCTGCCATCGTTCAAATGATTTTCGGGGGGATAGCGTTACACTACCATCTGCCCCAACAGCGATCGAGGCGTTCGGCTCGCCTGCCCAGTTCAACGTTTGCAAGACTTCGGGACGGAACCAGAGAATATAATACCGCCGAACCTTTGAAATTTGCAGCAGCAGCAAGCCACTAGCAATATCTTTAAACATCAGGGATTCTGGGTAGAGTTTGGGCAGGGAATCGGTGTGAAACAGGGCATTGCCGATCTGAGTATCAGCCCAGTTAATCAAGTGGCAAATTTGCTCCAGCGTTGGTGTTATCCCAAGGGGCGTAATTTCATCGTCCAAGCAAATGGCCGCCCCTTGGGCATTTACCAAATCCAGTAGGCGAGGTGCAGGATTCAAGAGCGCTTCTTTAAGGTCATCTACGTGGGAAATCGATTCTACAAACTCTGATTGCAAAGACCTGAGTTTGACAATATAGTCCAGTTCTTCGCGCTCGACTTTATTAGCTAATTCCGATACCACGAACTGCCCTAATAACTCGCAGGCTTCCCGGATTTCGTAAGGAACAGATTTTGGTGTCTGATGATGGCACGCAATTAATCCCCAAAGGGTTTTATCTTTGACTAGGGAAATAACCATCACGGCTGCTATGCCCATGTTTTGATGGTATTCAATACAGCAGGGGTCAACGCTCCGTAACACTGCTAAGCTGAGATCGAGCGGTTGCTGCGTCACTAAATTCATTGCTGGAACTAACTCAATCGATCGCGCCCTCAAATCGGGGATAAATCGTAGCATAACCCGTTTGTAAGACTCCCTCACTAGCTCTGGGATATCGGTGGCTGGATAGTGCAGCCCCAGATAAGGCAGTAAATCGTTACGCTTTGCCTCTGCAATGACTTCCCCTGCTCCTTGCAGGTCAAATTGATAAACCATGACTCGGTCAAACCCACTGATATTACGAATCTCTTGGGTTACTGACTGGAAAAATTCGTCACAGCTGGATACTTGTTGCAGTTGAGCGATCGCTTGTTTAACCAGAGCCAGCACACTAAAGAAACGCTCTTGTGTCTGTGGAATGATTGACTCAAGTTCCAGGATAATAGCACCGTTTGTCCGATGAAGCAGACCGTTAAAGGGGCGAGCTCCTGCTGGGGTCTGAATTGACAGTTTGAGGGGATTGATACCACCGAAATTCTTCAGCAATAACTTTTGGATGGCTTCAACCTGGGGCGTGTCTAATAACGTATTCAGCAGTTGACCGAGCAAGTTTTGATGCGGAATTCCCAAATGAGCCTGAGTATTATCACTCACTTGCACAATCTTTAGCTGAGACTCTTCTAGTGCTAATAGGATGCCATGGGGCTGAATCGAACCAGAAAAATAAATTGATTCGCTATTGTAACTCATTGAACTCTCATTCGTACTACAAAATATTTAGATTAGTTAAGATGATTGAGATAATCTAAAGAAAATATTAAATTATTTTTAGTAGAGACAGTAATGGTAGGATCTTAATTAAGAAAATCTAAAGAAAATATGAATTTTTTTAGAATACAGGAATAAAGCGATGCATATCAACTCTTCAATGTTGCGTTTGGCTTGGTCTGTAATTGAAGATACTCCAAGTAGCGAGCTGCTTACTCTTACGGATACTGCCTTAATCAAGCTGCTCCTGCAACAAATTGCTAGCAAGATTTTGTTGAGTGGAGAAGAAGTCTGTGCATTGTACAGCTACATTGGCTCTAGAACAGCGTTGATTCGCGATACTGCTGAATCTCGTGACTTAAAAGTCTACCCAATTTCAGGGCGCGATCGGGTGAGCGCCGCACAAATATAATCTAGGCGATCTTATGTAATATTAAGTAAAAGCCGAGCTATATCATATCCGATTGAACATTTGTTATAAGAATAACCTACCGAGAAATGGATTCCTTACCCAAACCGAAAGATTGGTCTTGGCCGTTTTGGCCAGTTGTACCACTTTACCCCTATGGTAGGAGGCGCACACTTTGTAGGGAAGTCGTTGAGGGAACTATCTGGACATTCGAGCAAGTTCAGGGCATCCTCTACACTGTTGTACCGATCCGCATGACTGTTGTAAAGCTATCTGCAGGCGGTCTTCTCATTTACGCCCCCGTTGCCCCTACTCCTGAGTGTATCCGTTTGGTAAAGGAAATAGTGGCAAAGCACGGTGAAGTCAATTATATCATCTTGCCAACCAGTTCTGGTCTGGAGCATAAAGTTTTTGTTGGTCCCTTTGCTCGCCGCTTTCCTCAAGCCCAGGTATTTGTTGCGCCGCATCAGTGGAGCTTCCCGATAAACCTGCCTTTGAGTTGGCTTGGCTTTCCTTCCAAAGGAACCAAAATCATTCCAGAGAACAGCAGTCAACTTCCCTTTGCTGATGACTTTGATTGTGCTGTGTTGGACATCAACTTGGGAAGGGGTTCTTTCGTAGAAGTTGCTCTGTTTCACAAGCGATCGCATACTCTACTTTTGACTGATACTATACTCTCAGTGCCAGAAGATCCACCCGCCATTGTCCAATTAGATCCATATCCCCTGCTATTTCATGCCAAAGACAGCGCTCTTGAATCGATTGATAACAACGAAACAAACCGTCGTAAGGGATGGCAACGCATTTCATTGTTCGCGATTTACTTCCGCCCCAGCGAGTTGAAAATGTTGGAATGGGGGAAGATGGTACGCGATGCTTTTAAAGCACCGGATCGATCGCCAAAGGCATACTTTGGTTTTTTTCCCTTTGAATGGCAACAGAACTGGAAGTATTCCTTTGATGCCTTACGAGATGAGGGGCGTCCCTTTGTAGCACCAATTCTACAAACCCTGATTCTTCCCCAAGCACCAAAACAAGTTCTCCATTGGGCTGATAAAGTTGCCACTTGGGATATTCAAAGGATAATTTCTTGTCATTTTGACTCGCCAATCGAAGCCAGTCCGGAGCAATTTCGCCGAGCATTTGCGTTTCTAGAAAAACAACCCTCTATGGGAGGAAATCAGTCTTTACCAGAAAAAGATTTGAGATTTATTAAGGAACTTGAAGCTAATCTAGTCCGTAGTGGTATTGCCAAACCAGCAAAGGAAAATTTGTAATTCAGCCGCAATATTCCCATCCTTTCGATAAAATATAATGACAATCTCAAGACAATCGCCATGCCAATTAATGAAACTTGGGAAACAACCAGTGCTGTTTCTGTAGGAGAAAATTCTTCCCTAACACCAGAGCAGTATCGCAAAAAGATGCAGCGACGTAAAGAAATTCAAGAACAGAGAGTTGCTCAAGCGTCAACCGAAAAAGGGTTGATTATTGTTCACACCGGGAATGGCAAGGGCAAAACAACAGCTGCGCTTGGCATGGTGTTGCGATCGCTCGGTCACGGTTATAAAGTGGCGATTATTCAATTTATCAAAGGAGCTTGGGAACCGGCTGAGAAAAACGTGCTCGGCATTTGGCAGGGAGACTTGTTAGAATTTCATGCTTTAGGGGAAGGCTTTACTTGGGAGACTCAAGACCGCGATCGCGACATTGAAAAAGCAGCTGCGGCTTGGCAAAAAGCATTAGAATACATTTGCAACCCAAATTATAAGTTAATCTTGTTGGATGAAATCAATATTGCTTTAAAACTAGGTTACTTAAAAACTGAAGAGGTTTTGACAGGATTAGAACAAAAGCCATACAACACCCACATTATTCTGACAGGTAGAGGTGCGTCGCAAGCATTAATTGAACGAGCCGATCTAGTTACAGAAATGACATTAGTCAAACACCCTTTTCGGGATAGAGGTATTAAAGCACAGCCTGGAATTGAGTATTAATTATGAATTCCGAACGGGAATTTTCCAGAATTCATAATTGATTTTTACACATTTGCAAAATCCGGCGATCATTTGCGCTTGCATTCAATGGATGATATTGTTGCAGTGCAACTGAGTGGTCGTAAGTGGTAGCCTCATCACCCATGAGACTAGGTACGCTACTGCTAGTAGCTATTTGAGCCGGACTTTTGTCACCAGGATAAGCAGTCACACTCATTGCCAACTCACCTCTTGAGTCAAGAGTACCGTTAAAGCAACTAAATTCTGAGTGAGGCATATATAAAGCGCCCAACACTTTACCCTGCTGCTTTTCAAACACAATATAACCTTGTCCAAGCTGACTTGGTTTTGATGATTCACCATATAGGTAAATACCATCTTTTTGAGGAACTCTTACACTACTTACCGCAGATGTAGAATTTTTTACCAATCTTTGAGACTTGACGCTTGGTGTACCGGAATCATTGACTTTTTGCAAATTATTTGTTACCTTAACTGCTGTAAGCTCGTTACTAAATACTGCTTGAGTTTGACTGGCGAAAGTGCCAAGTGTAAAAATTAAGCCAACAAGGGGAAATCCCAACTGACGTAAAACAAAGTGCTGTTTCATATTTTTAGGCACTCTACTTGCCTGCTAAAGTTTACAATTGAACCTTAAATTGTGTGACTTATATCCAACCTACTTGAGTTCTAATGTGTTTGTCTCCGTCAATAGTTTGATTTGTATTTCTAAGAAAAATCCTCTATTAAAGAAGAGAAATACGACTTATTTTAGATTGTTAATGTTGAAGTATCTATTTTTAGCTGCTCCTACTACTATTGTCGTAGACTGTATTTGGTAGCGTGTTCTGGACAAGAGAAAGCTACAACAGCAAATTTGTTCATTCCGGAAAGAACTAGGAAGTTTTCAAATTTTTTTTCTCCATTCCTTATTAGTTCTATATTGATTAACTCAAATATAAGTATGTAGAGCTAAAGCCCACCAAAATAGAATGGTTAGTTTTAGATCGGAAAAAGACTATAGCAAATTTCAACCTAGTAGTTCTTAATCATCAATAACCGGATACAAGCGTTTGAGTTTGATTCTGGCTTCAGTGGTAGTGAAGTGCCAATTGATAGTGGAGTGAAGGTTATTGCGTTGTATGTTCCATGCGTTGAGTTCAGCTTGGAGGGTAGGAAGATCGGGGATACGGCGGTCGAGACACTGGCGTGTCAGAGTGGCAAGTTCGATTTCGGCAATATTGAGCCAAGAGCCATGTTTTGGGGTGTAGTGGATTTCGAGACGATTGAGGAGGCGTCTTGCTTCTTCTGGTAAGAAAGTTTTGTAAAGAGCGGCGGGTTTGTGGGTATTAAGGTTATCACATACCAGTACAACCTTTTTGGCATTTGGGTATTGCACGTCGAGGAGATGTTTTATCTGCTCGGCCCAGTCGGTCATGGTGCGTTGTTCATGAGCCGAAACGTTGCGAATTCCTGCTTTTGGTTCACAGAACATGAAGATGCTAGCGGTACTGTTGCGTTCGTATTCGGAGTCGTATCGTTGAGGTTGTCCCGGTTCCATTGGCAGTGGTGTGCGTGTTTCCTTTACCAGTTGTACTGGTTGTTCGTCCATGCAAACCACCGGAAAATCGGCATCGTAAGGACGGTGATATACCTCCAAAACGTCTTCCATTGCGGCTACGAACTCAGCATCCTGCTCTGGCGGGATGACCCAGCATTCTCGCAAATGGGGTTTAAGTTCGTTTTTTTTAGCACCTCATGCACCGTATTGGCTGTACAATGAGGCACAATCTTTAGTTCCACTACGCGGTCGGCTAGCATCTGCAATGTCCACCTACCACGACCCTCCGGCGGACTACTGCATGCCAGCGCAATCAACCAGGCCTCCGCTTCACCATCAAATAACCTTGGAATCGCCGGATTTTCACGCTTTTTGCGCTCAAGAGCCGCCGCAAAACCGCGCTCGACTAGGCGTTTGCGTGCCTCGCACACTGTATCTTTATTGCAATGCAGGAGTTTAGCGATCGCTTCCACCGTCAGAGGCTCACCATTCTCATCGCTATGTAAAAGTATCTGGGCATTGCGAATTTTATGGGCACCTCCTTTCCCTTTCTTCACGATCGCTTCTAATTCCTGCCGCTCTTCCCTACTTAACCGCACCGTATACCTTTGCCGTTCCATTGCGCCCCCTTTCCAGTATTTTAGTCGGCAATCTTTGTTATTTTATCCGGTTTTTGGCAATTATCTTCTACTAGTGAGGTACAAAAATTACCCCCCTCTGTCCCCCCTTACTAAGGGGGGACAGAGGGGGGTGTACCTCATTAGACTGAGAAAGGCTATAGGGCGTATTTTCCTACAACTAAACATATAAAGCAGAATTTGTAAAGTCTAAAATTGAAGATTTATCCAAATAATTATGAATAAAAAATGCCTCCTGATTCAGGAGGCATAGTACTAATGCATGATGGCTAAAAATACGAAAATACGTAGGTTGGGTTGAGGAACGAAACCCAACATTTACAAGCATTTGTTGGGTTTCTAATATTCTCAGCCCTTGCAGTATTGACCTATAAATGAGGAGGCGGAGCCTCTCTTAAGGCATTCCCAGGCGGAGCCTGGGAACGAGGTGGTCTTAAGTTTCAATTGCCCCTCAAAATTAATGCGGTCAAATACTAGCTAGCGACATACTCTTTGACATTAGCGCGGCGGCGGCGTAGGTGAGCAAGAGCTTGATGCTCTAACTGACGAACGCGTTCCCGGCTGAGGTTAAGGCGTTCACCAACCTTTGCCAAAGACATTTCGTTCCCATCGACTAAGCCAAAGCGCAGGGCTAGAACTTCTCGCTGCTGAGGCGTCAGTTCTGCGAGCATATTGTTCAAATCTTGGCGCAAGAACTCCTGAGTGGTGTAATACTCTGGTGATGGACCTTCATCTTCGAGCATCTCCTGTAATTCAGTGTCTTGGTTGTCGCCAACTTTTACATCCAAAGAAACAGGCTGACGCGCCATGTTTAAATACTCTCGAATTTGCGCTGGTTCTAATTCGAGTTCTTTGGCAATTTCAGCAGGAGAAGGAGATCTTCCCAATTTCTGTGCGAGTTCCCTCTGCACTTTCTTGATTTTGTTGAGTTTTTCGGTAATGTGGATGGGTAAGCGAATAGTACGACCTTGTTGGGCGATCGCTCTTGTGATCGCTTGGCGAATCCACCAGTAGGCGTAAGTTGAGAACTTATAACCCCGTGTTGGGTCAAATTTCTCTACGCCTCTCTCCAATCCTAGAGTTCCTTCTTGGATCAAATCCAGAAACTCCATGTTCCGCTTCTGGTATTTCTTAGCAATAGCAACTACTAGGCGTAAATTCGCCTCTATCATCTTCTGCTTAGCCCGTTTGCCTTGGTGAACAATTTGCTTAACTTCAGCTTCTGACTTGCGGACATGAGCAGCCCACTCTTGTAATGTGGCTTCGTGACGCAGTTTTTTCTCTAAAGCTTCTTTTGCTTCTACAAGCGTCATCATTTGTTGTACCTGCTTCCCGAAGACAATCTCTTGCTCACGGGTTAACAATGGTACACGACCAATCTCGCGCAGATAGGTTCGCACCATATCAGCCGTGAATTTGGCGTTTAGGTTTTCGGTTTGGGCATCAACTGTAGGCATCGGTGCGTTTTCCTCTATTCCGTAAACAAAGTTAATAAATAGTAAAGACAAAAGGGGAAGAGCTATGCACTCCTTATTACGTATGCAGGAAACTACCAATAACAAACTGTTATATACAGATTTTGTGGTGACGGTCATCCCTTAAAGTAAGTTCCCCATCTTGTCCACGTTTCGGAAGTGCTTTTAAGCATTCTCGCGATTATCAAGAATTTTTTGTCTTTTAGGCGCTGGCGGCAACGGATATAATATGAAGTCGATATGAGTTTTACTTACATTATGGTACGACAGTTTTTGCCGGACGTAAAGTGGTGGAGTTAAATCTTTCAATTATAAAACAAAACGTTTTGGTTGCACGAAAACTCTGACATTATTTTTCATATATTTATGATGACGCTAAAACCCCCCTTCCGGTCTTCCTCCAATAGCCGGATAACCGAACTGAATGGCTTCCTATTATGGACGGATGTCACGAAATCTCAGAATTGGAAATAGAGATTTAAGAATTGGTTGTTACTTTCTCTAGTTCACAAACACACACCATCAGAAAAACGGGATTTAGGCGTTAAACTTTTCTCTATCAAGCGACATGACAGCTACTACAAAAATGTTTCCGTGAGAATACGCTCTCAGAGTGAAATCTAACTTTTTTTCAACATCACGTAAGGTCTCCTTCAATAAGCCCGTACAGCGATCGCACAAAATTCCTGCGGTTCTTTGCCTCTTTCCAAGGACAAACCCAACGTAACCTTTACTGACTGGCATTTTGTACAACATACTGTAACGTATAGCTTTCACATTCAAGCACCTTTGGTTTTTGCTCAAAACTTAGATTTTTTTTTGTAAGCTGCCCTAAAAATTCCCGACTACTGTTTATCCTTCATTATATCTCATTCCTAATGTAGATGAAAAGACATTGCTGCTATTCCCTGTTCTTCTAAAGATTACCCATTTTTGCAGCCCACCATAAATGTTGGTGGGCTTTAGCCCTACCTAACTAGAGGAATTTCTCTGTATTACAATATGCTACATAAAGTAGCATAAAAAATCAATCCCACGCTCATCGGTGTCAAAATCCAAGGTCTGCTTTAGCAAGTTCAGCCGCCGCAAAAACTTCTGCATCTGGCTTTTCCTCCCAATCGGTATCACCAATTTCCTCATAGAATTTGGCATCATAGGGACGAGTCCGGACGACCACTGGCATGGGAACAGCATGACCGAGAACCAAAGCTTGTTGCTTTGAGTCCAACTTTGCCAAAACTGACTTTAAGCTACCGGCACCAGAGACACCAGTAAAAATTGCGTCTATATCTTTTTCATCATTTAACAAAGCAGTGATACGAGTCCCTATCTGCGACATAACTTCATTATCTATACCTGATGGGCGTTGATCGACTACTAAGAGAGTGACAAAATACTTACGCATTTCTCGGGCGATCGTACCGAAAATAGTACTTTGTACGATCGCGGGGTCTAAAAAGCGGTGTGCCTCCTCAATAGTAATCATCAATTGAGTCGGTTTATCGAGAGGGTTCTTTGACTGTAAAAACTTTTCTGCCTTACTCACATAGTGTTGGTGAATCCGGCGGGTAATCATGTTGGTGACCAACATATAGGAAAGCATATCCGCCTGGGAACCAAACTCCACCACTATATTTTTACCTGCTTCCAAAGAACGCAACATCTGATTGACGTAGTTCTGAGGGCAAGAAGAACGCATATACTTCAAGTTATCCAGTCGTAGAAGTTTCCTCTGCAAAGCAGTAATAGAACCCTGGTGTCCCCGCTTTTCCTCACAAAACATCTTAATGTCTTCATTTGTCATACTTAACAACTGAAGAATCCAAGACTTGCCAAACTCGGCATAGAGAATGTTCGCGTTATCTATACTGGCTTCCGAAAGCCCTAAATCTCTGGCACACAGCTTTACGTCTTCAACTTCAATTTGGTCGTAACTCAAATAAAGTTCTTGTGCATGAGGAACTCCCCGACGCTTTGTAGATTCTGGATCGAGAGTATATACCTCTACTTTTGAAGGGAATAGCTGCTTTAAACCTTTGACAGTGCTGAATTGTTTTCCTTCTGAAACAGCTTCCCACCCATACTCAGAATGCATATCAAAAATCAAATTGACTGCTGCTTTTTTACGGATTGTCCCTGCCAAAAGTAACCTTGTCAAAAAGGATTTCCCCGTACCCGATTTACCAAAAACACCGTTACTTCGTTCTACAAATCTGTTTAAATCGATACAAACTGGTACCTCCATATCTAGCGGTCTTCCCACTGAAAAGTTTTTCCTTTGCGGGTCATCTTCCCAACCAAATACTCGCCGAAAATCATCAACCGAAGCCTCATAAACTTGGCTAAAGTGGCTGGGAATTGTTTTTACTGGTAGCAATTCCATCGTCGTACTGGTTTGAGGTTGAAATGATGCCAAACCCGTTGTTGATGGAACAAAAGGATTTAAAGATTTACCGTTTGTCGAAGAAAAAGATTCTTCCGATTCTGGAGTAAACATTAGCATTGGAGCAAGGTTAATCGTGCCATATGTACCTCCTCCCGCCAAAATTTCGCGTAAAAAAGTATCATCCCAATTAGGAGGGTTAGCAGTAATTCTTTGATTGGCTATTCCCAAGGAGACATCTGTGAGCATACAGAAGAAACGCGATCGCACCCCTTGTACCACCAAAAATTTACCTACCCGCATATCTTCCACAGAAATATCGGGGTGCAATCTTACTTCTAATCCCCCTATGAGAGAGCCTTGTATAACTGAACCTAATGGCTGTCCCAAACTCATTTTTACATTTTCATTTCTTGCATATGTTGCATTGTAAATGGAAACTATATATTTTGCACTAAATTTTTGTTAGTGGTTAGTTGTTAGTGGTTAGTTGTTAGTGGTTAGTTGTTAGTTGTTTTTCCACCAACCACCAACCACTAACCACTAACCACTATTCAATTTGAATTGAAGTTGGTGATGTTGGTGCAGTGGAACTTAATAGAGGTTTGCGAAATTGAGCATAAAGCCTATCTCGCCAGCTAAAAAACGGTTCATAGGCAGGATTTTCTGCAAATAGGGGTACTCCCTGACCGCTGAGAGTGGCTGGTAAATCTAAATAAGGACCATCAGGAAACTTCAACAAGAGCGATAAACCAGCCACGGCAAAATCAGCTAGAGTAGGTTCATCTCCTGTTAAATAGGGGCTATCTGCCAACAATAGGGTTAGTGCTTCCAAGTCTTGCTTTAAGTCCGCGATCGCACTTCTAATGGCATCAGGCGTATAACCGACTCCTAAGCCCATAATTTGTAGCAATTCGCTAGGCACGCCTTGAACCACAGTTTTCAGAATATCTGGTGTTGTTGTTGGCAGTAGAGATTTGCGAAGATTCTGATTTTGGCTGATGGCAGAAAAGAATGCTTTACGACTTTTTGTCCCTATTGACTCATCTGCCCATTCTTCAATTAATAGAGTGTGACCTCGTTGTTTTGAATTTTTTGGTAGCAAGGGGCGTTCGGGATACTCCAAGTCTAAATACTTAGCTATTTCTGTAGAATCTGCTATATACCTAATACCATCTTTTAGTACTGGCACTTGCCGTTGACCTGTCAAACGGAACAACTCTACCTGTCCAATTCCAGGTGTTACCTCAATTTTACGGTAATTCAGACCCTTATAATCTAGAATCAGACGCACTTTCTCTGAGTACTGAGACAGTTCAAACTGGTATAATTCCAGCATTCTTCAGTTCCTGTGCTTAGTGTACTTATTGATTCTACACTTCGATCGCTGACCAGTGACCAGTCATTAGTGACCAGTTATCGGTAAAATATACTGTAGAAGTATCCAAATTTATTTAGGAAAAAAACGTACAGTCATTATTTAAATTCCCTACTTTATAAGTAGAGAAATTAACTGGTCACTGGTCACTGGTCACTGGTCACTGTTAATTACTGCTTGTGTGAGATTTTATGTGTGACAAAATGATATAAATCAATAGTGGTGATGTGTAAAAAGCCAAGTAAGTTTTATGAACGTTAAATACGGCAATTTGTTGAAGCAATTGGCTAGCATTGTGGGAGTAACGGGTGTTAGTCTCATGCTTGGGTTATCTGTTGGGGCAAAAGAAGTATTAAATCCTAACCCCAGTATTTTCAATGAAATGCCTTATAATAAGAGTCTGCGTGTTGGCGTTGACTCAGAGCCTGCGCTCAAAATGCCCGCGTCCGAAGTCACAAAGTCTACTAAAACTCCAGCCAAAAATGTAGTGGCGCAAGGTGGTGCGACAAACCCAAGACCAAGCATTTTGCAGGAGTGCCCTTATAACCGTGCTGCTTGTCCTGGAGGAGCGACAAGTCCCACACAACCTCCCTCCACGGCTCCTGACAGCACACCTCCTTCTAGTCCCACAGAAACACCAACCACGCCTACTACACCGACTATACCTCCGGAGCAGCCTTCCTCCGGTACTTCTGATGGCAAGGATATAGTCGCAGTGGCAGAGTCTAACGGGTCTTTCACAATGCTAACCAAGGCATTAAGAGCAGCTGGGCTAGCAGAAACTTTACAGGGCAAAGGACCTTTTACTGTTTTTGCACCTACTGATGCAGCTTTTGCTAAGTTACCACAAGATGCGGTACAAGATTTGTTAAAACCCGAACACAAAGAAACACTGACAAAAATTTTGAAATATCATGTTGTTTCTGGATCTGTACAGTCTGGTGATTTAAAATCAGGCGAAGTCAAAAGCGTTGAAGGGGGTGCCATCAATGTCAAGGTTGAACAAGGTGTTGTTATGGTCAATGAGGCTAAGGTAGTTCAACCTGATGTCAAAGCTAGCAACGGCATTATCCACGTGATTGATAACGTCATTTTGCCTCCGGATTTGTAACACTCCTATTTGATTTTTCAACTATACGTAGGTAGGGTTGTGCCACACAAAACTCTTATTCAGTGGGCATTACCCATCCTACAGTGTCACAGTACTGAAAATGGTTCGGAAATCATTTATAATTTCCAAGTAAAGACCGGGGCTGGTCGTTTCCTAACTAACTACTAACCTGCACACGTTAATTTTATACGAATTTTATATGCCCACCCCATGCTCTATTTTAATTCCAAACGGAGTTGATTTTAGTTAGCAAGCGCTCGAAGTTAATTGGTTTGCGAATAAAATCATCTTCTTTTATCTTCAATTCATCTATGACACGCGTGTCATCAGAACCAGTCACAAGTAAAATTGGAATGAAAGGTAATTTCTCATTTTGACGGATACATTGAGTGATTTCATATCCATCCATTCCCGGCATCACAATGTCTAGTAAGACTAAATCGGGAGGTGAAGCCTCAATTTTAGCCAAAGCCGAGTTTCCATTTGTTGCTGTATCTACTTCATAACCTTCAGCTTCTAAAGCAGTTTGAAGTAAAGATACATTGAGCGCAAAATCATCTACAACCAAAATTCGGCGGCGCTGAGCAAATTGCATAAATTTAATACCTAATTGTTAAAAGTCCGTCAAAAAATTTGAGTATATATGCTTAGGCGTTACTATGATTACATATTTTCTTAATATTTAAATCAATCTTTGGATAGTTGACATCTATATTTAGATAGACAGAATCTTTAAAGCTGATTTCCTATTTTCAATGTTATGCTTTTTTTCTAAGTTGATTCTCTTGAATTGTTTCTAGCCCCTTTTTTATTGCCAGCCGAACCACGAACGACCAAGCGATCGCCCACCACTTCCACTTCGTCTACCTCTACAGGTAGATTTTCCAATTTCTTGGCAACTTGTTGGTTTAATCGTTCTTCTGAAAATCCAAAGCGCTTAGATAAATCTAAGACAGAAAAACTAATGTTACCAAGCTTAACGCGGGTTGTGTCATCTAAACTCACTTGTTTGTTGCGGAGAGTTGGTTTTCCTTCCACTTCTACATAAACGGGGTGATATCTCAAGATTGGTATAACGGAGAGTAACTTGGAAACTGCTACTTGTTCTCCCTTTTGTAACTCGTTGAAAGGAATTGCTCTTAAATCAATCACTGCGCCTGTGGAGATTTTACCGTTTTCAATTTGAGTCTTTGTGCTAACAACAGCTTGAGCAAGACGGCTTTTGTCACTTGATTGAGCAATTCCCGAATCAATCAGAGCATTTACTTCCTCTGCATCTAGTTGCACTTCACCTTTGGCTTTTGAGCCTTTAAGATGGTCTGAAATTTTATGCAACACTTGTTTTTGCGCTTGTTGCTTTTGTGCTTTTTGAAGTTGCTCGGTTCGATCGCTTGAGGGAGCTACATTTGCCGCCAACGGTGGATTTGCTTTTTGACTTTGTAATTCATTATACCATAAAGGGAGTTGAGTTGCCTGATACCAAAAAAAGAAGAAAATAGCACCAGTGCCGGTTACAGTGAGGCTAAATAGAAACAATAGTCGCTTGAGCATAAGCGAATAGTAATAGTTATAAGTTTGACTGATTCTTTATACATTCCCAATCTCTTAACGTCCAGGTAGAATCCAGCATATAAGAGAGTGTTAGAAATATCTAGTATCGCTGAGTCTCAAAAAACACGCTATGCGAATCGCACTTGTCAACAGTCCAATGGTACGTACTGATGTACTGTTTTGTATAGTAAGCTGATTTTACCGTAATGTACTGTTACAATTTTCAAAAAGTTCCTGTTTGCGATTATTGACAAAAAAAAATTTATGCATCACAGATTTACAATACAGAGCACAACCTTTATAACACGCAAATAAAGCCCGTGACATAGAACGCCCGTACTTGCTTCTTATAGTTTAACACGTTCCCTTAAACCCTCTGCCCTCTGCCTTTGTGCTTGTAAGTGCGTTCTAGTATTGGTAATTTCAAAATGCACAACAGCAGAGACTTGAGTCTTGTTCAAAATAGGAGATATTGTACTATTTGAAGTTGAATTATTCAGCATAAAATGAGTAATTGATAATTATCTGCGTTCGTTTGTGATTAAAGATTATCCAGGAGAAAAACTATGTCAGATTTCCAAGATTTCCTAAGACACAAATTTGCATACGTAGCTATAGGAGAGTTTAAACCGGGTAAATTTGAAGAAGCCAAGCGGCTCTACGAACAAGCAGTAGCAACTTATACCCATGGCTTCAAAGGAGCATACCTTCTACAAGAACCAGGAACTGACAAAGGAATCGCTGTTATTTTTTGGGAAAACGTTGAAGATATGGATACTAACCACAGTGAAGCTTACGATAATATCCTCAAAGAAATGTTACCTTTGTTTGCTAAAGCGCCAACAACTTTTTTCCATGAAGTTGTTTGCGAAATTCAACAACAAGAAGAACAAAGCGTTGAAAGCAACTAATACTAAGTATTGTTTTGAAATCAGCAACCCTTGCTATTAGGCAACTCTGATATAGAGTTAAACTAGGAGAGCGAACCAGAGTTAAGTAAATCATTGGATTTAGTTAAAATAAACAAACTTCCATCTCCCCCACGTCCAATCCTTAAGGTTCCATCCAAATAAGTAATATCGAGGGTGGCGACTCTGTTGGTAGGATTATTAGCCCGAACAACTTTAAATGGATTGAGTTGGGGAGTTGCAATACCAACAATATTCTCAATCGACAGGTAGCGTTTGTCAAAATAGACATTGATGCGTTTTTTAGGCATATCTGATGACTCTACTTGAGCTGGCTCAAAACTAGCTGTCACTTTGACATATCCTGATACCAATCCGAGAGGATGTTTAACACGAGCTAAATTAAAAAACAATTTATTCGCAACATCAATCACTTGATAGACTTTACCTAACTTTAATCCTAATGGCAGAGAGGCTAAAGAACGGATTTCTCTAGCAGTGGAATATTGGAGTTGCCAAGCTCCATCTAGCAAAGAAGTGGCGTAGAGTAGGGGACTGGGATTGGGATTTACACTTTCGAGTTCTACTGTCAATTGTTCTATTTCTTTGGAACTGGCTTTGTCTAGCTTCAAATTAGTCATTGGAGAACCATCGCTTTGAGTGCGATTTTTCTCAAGCGCGTTTTGTAATTTTTCCTTAAGTGCAAGTTGAGTGTTCAAGGGCTGTCTACTTTTGTTTGATAGCTTATGGATTTTATGCTAAAACGTCACCTTCACTGCATTTATAAATTTTTGTATCTATGCAGTTAATCTATGCTAAATGGGGTACTCCTATTTGATTTTTGAAATACACGTAGGTAGGGCAAAAGCCCACAACAGCTTAATATGGTGGCTTTAGCCTACCTATAGTAACTTAGATTTTTACAAATTTGATGGGGTTGCTATAAAGCTGTTTCCTTTTTATTAACTTATGTAAAGTAAATATAATAAATTTATTACAAAAAATCAGAAAACTGACGTATAAAGATAAACAGTGTGTGTGAAATAGGCTAATCTGTAAGTTATTGCGATCGAGGTTTTGATAATAACCAGTGTTTGAGTAAACCTTAATGTTGGGTTTCGTTCCTCAACCCAACCTACGTATTTTCGGATTTTTTGTTAAAAGTTAGGGTTCAGAAATATCACTTATAGCGTATGCCATAAGTTGGTGTTAACAACCATGTCTTCAATAACAGTGCTACTACACACCGATTATAAAAATTTTACTTTTCATTACGGGGATTGATTTTTTTTTGCCGAGAAAAATATATCTTATACGAGCAGCCACGTAAAAATTGAAAAGTTTTATGTTTTAAAAGCTACTTAGATTAACAAAAGATTAAATATAATAGAAGAATAATCATGCAATGGAAGTGAACAAATGGAACAGTCAAACGAAGGAGATAAAGATAATTTTATCTATCCTCGGGGTCGCTATTACGGTCAATTCAAGGCTGAAAATTTAATCTTTAACGCTAATCTTCAAGAATTTGCCCAGAAAGTGGGCATTATCACCAGTTTAGAAACATCTGGGAAACTTTCCCCTGAAGAAGCTTACGACCAGGTTAAAGCGCTTTGGAAACAGTTAAAGCGCAGTAAAAAAGAATTGGGAATTGGCGAAGATCCCCCACCTAACAACACAGAAGCTCCGCCAGATGAACCGTGACGACTCCACACATTCCCCTGATTACAGGGTGAATGTGGGCTTCTAAAGAAATTAGGAAGTACGTCATTAGCCT
>NZ_WJFC01000213.1 GCF_009725235.1 Scytonema sp. UIC 10036 | reverse complement strand
ACCCCCTAACCCCCAATGACAATAGATTTTAGAAACATTAATTCTGTGTGGGCATCGATTTTTGCGGAAACGTTGAAGCGATTGGGATTAGCTTGTGTTGTCATTTGTCCGGGTTCTCGCTCCACACCGCTCGCAGTCGCCTTTGCCCAACAATCACCACAACTTGAAGTCATTTCCATTTTGGATGAACGTTCTGCTGCCTTTTTTGCCTTAGGACGCGCCAAAGCAACAGGACTCCCCGCAGCCATTGTTTGTACATCTGGAACAGCAGGAGCCAATTTTTATCCTGCTGTCATTGAAGCAAAAGAAAGCTGCATACCGTTGTTGTTACTGACTGCCGATCGACCACCAGAGTTAAGAAATTGCCATTCAGGGCAAACTGTAGATCAGGTGAAATTATACGGCACTTACCCAAACTGGCAAGCAGAACTAGCCATTCCTTCTCCAGAGATGGGAATGCTAAGCTACTTGCGGCAAACAATTATTCATGCGTGGGAAAAAACTCTTCATCCCGTACCCGGATCGGTACACCTTAATATACCCTTCCGAGATCCTCTTGCACCCCAGCCAGAAGTAGAAACATTACACGCAGCATCCCTAGAATTTTTACAGTCCCTATTTCAATCGGAAAGCTTTTTTAGTCACATAGCAATCCAGCCCCTAACTTCAGACACCACTTACGGTCCGTACTTCGATGTTCCCAACGAATGGCTAAACTCCAGTCGAGGAATAATTATTGCTGGTGTTGCTCAGCCGCAAAAACCACGAGAGTATTGCCAAGCGATCGCCCACCTTTCCCAAACCTTAAAATTTCCCGTTTTAGCAGAGGGGCTGTCTCCAGTCAGAAACCACGCCTATTTAAACCCCAACATTATTTCTACCTACGATCTGATTTTGCGCGATCGCTCTTTAGCAAAACAGCTAGCACCCAAGGTAGCGATTCAAATTGGTGAAATGCCTACTAGTAAAGAGTTACGTAATTGGTTAACCGACACAGTTGAGGAAAGATGGGTTATAGATCCAAGCGATCGCAATCTCGATCCCTTGCACGGTAAAACAACTCACCTGCGGATAAGTGTAGAGGAATTGGCAAGATGGGGAGACGGGAGAGGAGGAAATTCCTCTTATCTCGAAATGTGGTTGACAGCAGAAGAAAAAGTGAGGGCAAATGTTGATCAAACCTTAGGCAAAATGGAGGACTTATTTGAGGGAAAAACCGCCTGGTTGCTTTCTCAAACATTGCCACCAGGAACACCCATATTTATTGCTAATAGTATGCCAGTGAGAGATGTTGAATTTTTTTGGCAACCAAATTCTCTAGGCTTGCAACCCTTCTTCAACCGAGGTGCAAATGGTATTGATGGTACATTATCCACTGCTTTAGGAATTGCCCATCGCCATCAAAGTAGTTTGATGTTGACAGGAGATTTAGCCCTACTACACGATACCAATGGATTTTTAATGAGAAATAAGTTTGTCGGGCATTTAACAATTGTATTGATTAACAACAATGGAGGCGGTATTTTTGAAATGTTACCCATAGCCCAATTTGAACCACCATTTGAAGAATTTTTTGCCACGCCACAGGACATTGATTTTGCTCTATTGTGCGCTACTTACAATATTGAACACGAATTGATAAGTTCTTGGAAGCAATTACAGGAAAAATTAAACCCATTACCGACTCAGGGAATCCGAGTTTTGGAATTGAGGACAAATCGCAAAGCAGATTCGAAGTGGCGCAAGGATAATCTGGGTAAATTTCTAGTATCTGGAGCAACACTGCTCGGATAGGTTTTTTCTTTGGAAAATGAAACACTCCTGCCTTAAAAAGGGGGGAAAATGCTTTCAAAACCCCCCTTTTTAAGAGAGGCTAGGGGTCTCCTCTGGGGTTGGGGGGAGATGGGGGGAGCAATCAGAATCAAACACTGCTAACTGAACTGTATTGCCTCACAGGTGAGAGCTTTCAAACATAGAGTTAGAAACTGGCGATTTTCACTGGTGGGCAGTTTTTAGTTTTAAACCTGTTGACGTTTCAATTCTTGGATCAATATTTGACAGCGTTTGCTAGCTTCTCTTGCCTGTTGCCTGAACTGTTTAGCTTGTTCTCGGTCTGTTAAACATACTTCAGTTGCTTTTTTACTAAATTCGACAGATTGTTTACTGAGTTCCTTAATCCGAGTCTTTAATTCTTGGATTGTTTTCATTTCTACTGCTCCAATTCTGAGATGATAATTTCTAAATTTTCTACTTCTTCATACAGTCTATCTGCTCTACTAGTTAGTAAGCTAGCATCATCAAAATCATTGTTTTCTATTGCTCGGTCGTGAGCTTCGTATAACTCCTCAACAATTTGATGTAATTGAACATAAGCTTTTAGTAATGCGTTTCTGGTTTCTGGTTTCATATTTACAATTCAATTCCTCCATCATAATCTTCAGGTTCATCAACATCAATCAATCTAAGTGCTGCTCGAAAAATTTCTCAATGCATCAACGATTTGGCTACGCATTCCGGAAAAATACTTAGACAAAATGTTTCAAGAATGAATAATCAGGTGACTTAAAATTGCCGCTAAAACTCCAACAAGAACCCAGGCTGGGTTGCTTCATAATAATTTGCACAAAAAAACTCAAATCCAAAACATACACCCACCAACCATAGTGCTAGAGCTATGTCGCGCGATCGCACCTGAACTAAATTAGCAACCAATTTCTTGAAACTAGTTTTATCTAGGCTCTGGTGTTGATAAAGTTCTGATTGCAGTTTCAAGAAAATAATTATTGATGCGGCACTTAATTCAATCTTTAAAGTACTATGAAACAAACTCGTCACATCATCTGCTTTTTCCAATAAATAGTCAAGTGTAGCACTTTTATTTTCGTGAGTAATTCCTTTCAAACAGGAACGATATTGCTCCAGCCAATTAGCGATATCATCTTTATCTGAGTACAGCTTGCTAACGATTATTCCAAAATCATAAAAATAGCCAATATCAGAATTTGGCATGACTTCATGACGACTGTAGCACAGTAAGTTTTCGATTAGCGTACCATCAAGGGGAAATTCTTCGCCACGGCTGTTTCTAGACAAACCCGAGAAAGCATCATGTTCGAGCAGTTTTATAGTATCTTGGTACTTATCTATATCCAATCCAGCAATCTTTAGTAATGCCGCACCACCCAACAATGATAAAGATAATTGTCTTCGTTGAACAGAGCCATTAACATAACTCTCGAATATTGGCTCGGCTAAGTTAAGGTTGCTATCAACTCGCCCCTGAAGTAACCTTTTACCGCGTTCTGTGATTGGGTAAACACAATCCAAATTGTGTATAGAAATATTGATAAATGTTGGTTTACCTTCATCAAAGCAATAGTGCGGCACTCGTGAAATATCTTCAACTCTTGCAATTAGTACTTCGTAATCTTCATCATAGTCAGGCATTTCCTCCACTACTCGTGCAGCTACTTTATCTAGTTTAGAAGTATCGTCAGCAAAATCTACATCGACAATTGGTATCAACCGAAACTTCATTATCTTCAATTCGGAACGGCGATACCACAACAAAAATTCATTATTAGTAAGCGGTAAAAGATATTTCATTAGAAGAAGTAATCCTCCGTAGCCGCAACTTCAACTTGCTTCTTAATCGGCAATTCAACTATTCGCAATAAATTATCGGGTATACGGGTAATGTAGGGATGGGGTTTACCTGTATAACATAGATACAAGTTGAGCCTGCTTCTTGTTAATGCCACATAAAATAAGTTGTTGGCTATATCTTGGCTACTCCAAATAGTCGCATCCGCACACAAATTGGGTAACAGTACTGTTTCAAAATCTAATCCTTTTGCACTATGGTAAGTGAGTAAATGTACCTTAGATGCATCATTTAAATCGCCATAGCCACCACCTAAATATTGCATATTCAACCCACATTTAGATAAGTAGCTATTTAAATCATCGAAGTCTTCCCCACCAAATCTATTTGTTTTTAGTTGCCATTCATCAAAATTATGTAAATTCAATATGGTATCAACAAAGCCTAGTATATAATTCTTCTGCGGTAACAATATAGCCGTACTCACACGAGAATTAGCATAACTTGAAGCAGTTTCAAATACATAGCGAATTTCTTCATTCACATCCAATGCTCTCGCTAAGATTACATCAACATTTCGCAATTTAGAACGCGAAGCTGTCTCAAGTTGGTTACTCGGAAAAATTGCCTTAGCTATCTCAATAATCTTGTTAGGCAAGCGATGTAATATTTTCAATTCAACAGTAACAGCATTGATTAACGACACCATCTCAGCTACAGGGATACCCGTATTATAAATTGATTGTGCGTCATCACCAGCTACTATTAATTGATGGCATTGACTGTGCAATAGTGATAAAATCTTCTCTGGTAAATCTTGCACCTCATCTACTAAAATCATGTCGTAGGCTCCGGGGCTTTTTTCGAATGCACTATGGGTTTTTACATCAACGCCACAGCTATTAGCAGTAACACCACGTTTTGGCTTATCCTCAAGCATCTCGAATAAATTAGCAGATTTTGGCGTAGAAACATTCTTGATTTCGGCTGGAATGCTGGCATTGAACATATCAACCAGTGTCTTAGTATAACCCACTACGCACACCCGTAATCCTGGGTTTTGCTGTTTGGCTAAAATCAAGACATACAGTAACAAAATAGATTTACCCGAACCAGCGAAACCCTTAATAAAAAAGTTCTGTCTGGGGTTAGCAAGAATGCGATTAATAATATCGCGTTGTTCGGAATCAAGTTTGGCAAATGGTAATAACCAAGACATACGGTTAGAAATCTCCCATTAAAATAGTTTGGATAAATTAGTTGGGGAAATTACTTTATTTGTGCTATTATCATTCCTCTCCATTGGCGATGCAAGCAAGCTTTCTTCGTCGTAAAATTTAGATTTAGTGCTTAATTCAAGCTTCCGCATCTTGACTATCTTAGCCACATCATTTTTACCCAAGGATTCGGCTGCATTAATCAATTCTTGATAATTGGATAAAGATAAATTATTAGCCAAAAATAATTTGTACAGATAATCAAATGCCCGTTGCACCATCTCCCGACCTTTGGTTTTATGTTTACCTTCTTTACGCATTAAATAACTGCCATACACAACCAAAGCAAAGGTAAAATGTGGATTAAATGATAAAGACTTTTCCATCAATGATTCGTATCGATCGCGATCGCCATTCCGAAGATGAAATATTGCAAGATTAGCGGCATTAACTGCGGTTTCCTTTTTTTCGTAAGCTTTTTTAGCCCAAGTAAACGCTTGTTTTCCCTTATCAGCCCTATCGTAGTAACAACAAATACTTGTCTCGTACCGCTCGTTTTGAGACAAAATCTGTACCAATTCTAATGTTTCAGCAGCACGCAAATAGTCCTTAGCCTCTGCACAAGCCTCTACTAAATGCAACAATCCCGGAACGGAGGGCTTTCCGCCATTACGTGCTGCCATCTCGTTAGCTATTTTCTCAGCCTCAAACACTAACCTTTCTTCTGTAGTGAGTTCTCGATTAGCAAATGGGTTAACCAATGTCGAAACAACTTCATCGCCACCAATACTCGCGGTGACAGATAACACCTTATCCTCACTCATTCCACAATTAACCCGTACCCAGGTATTAGGGGCAAATGTTCTAGAAGAAATATCAGCATCAATACTAATTACCGTCAAAATCTTATTTTCGTTACCCACACACAGGGGAATCTGAATTTTTTCTTGTTCTTTATCTCCCGTACAAAAATCAAATTCCTTGTTAATGCCAGATATCTCAGTACCTGCTGCAATCAGCGTCTGCAATCCATCACGGGTAATTAATAAGATAGGTTCGGAGACTATAGGACGCACCAATGTCAAACCCAACCCGTTCAACAACAGTGAGTTGACAGCAGCACCTTGAGAAACATGCGATCGCAAGTCACGCGGTATCTCAATTTCAATATTTGTAAAGTAGTTTGCCAGCGCAACTTGTACGTAGGGGTTGCTGCTACTCCCACCAATCAACAAAATTAAGTCCAATTCATCTTTATTTAACTCAGCTTTACGCAAACTCGATTCGATTGGTGCAAACACGCTAACATCGTCAGTTTCTACACCAACAAAAAAACTGTCCATCACTTCATTAAACTCGCAATAACTCATGCTTGGGTTGACCAATTTTAATTTCTGTTTGGGCAAATCTATCTCAATCGTGCGACTCAATTCTAACCTTTTATTACTAGTTGCTTCCGAAGGCAACCGATGAGATACCATTTGTGATGACACCGATTTACAAGCTAATATTTTCAAGTCCTCTGCTGTTTTCTGCAACTTAGGAATAATCCGCTTGCTTAAGTCGGCACTCCTAAAGTCGTCAAAGCTGCAATTATTCTGCTTAAATAATTGCGGTAACAATATGTCGGTGACGATTCGCTTATCGATGTCATCCCCGCCCAATGCCGTAAACTTGGATATAGCTAGGTTTTTACAAGTTAGTCCACCTAAATCACTCCTACCTATTTCAAGTATTGATATATCTAGCGTGCCGGCACCCCAGTCGAATACAAGAATTTGCAATGGTGACGATTCCGGTATATTCAAACTACCCAGTCCGTTTAAACTCGATTCGGCTAAATAACTCAAAAATGCCGCATTCGGTTCGTCAATTAATAATTTGCCATCGAGTTTAATTCCCGCGCCCGATAGCGCTGACAATAAACCTTGACGCTGGTTCGATTCAAATGATGCAGGCACAGATACCGAATAACGGATACGGGATGGCAAATTGTGTTGTTTAACATAGTCCTCGATTTGATTCTTTAAAAAGTCGAAGAATACTCGCGCTGCATCTTCGGGTTTTTCAATCATCGCAGTTGGATGTCCAGCAGGTAATCTACTATTGTAGTAAACAGGACCCAAATCTTTACCCAACTCCATTTTAAATGAAGCCCATAAATTAATTCCAGGCTGTAGTTGACCCTTCAGTAATGACGCACCCACACCTATAAATAGTTGCTCCTTATACCATGCAATTACAGTTGGGACTAAGTGGGATTCGTATAGTCGTCCATCTTCTAGTAACTGCCGCACGGGCATAGCATTTGTCTCAATCGGTACATTCCTATCGCCAATTATCGAATAACTAATAGTAGTTGTACTTGTGCCAAAATCAATTCCCACATAAGTATTATTACTTAACTTAGCTTGGATATTATCTTGGGCTAAGCCAGCACCAGTAACATTACTTAAACTTAATGCTAAATTCATACGTCACAATTTCTATATAATCTCAAAGATTCTAGCAGAACAAACCAACAACTTTAGATTATTTTAATCGTTTATTTTTAATAATTAGTAACAGCAGATGTATTTGTGGGCATTGTCAGTTTCTTTTGCAAAAGCAACAGAAACACAGGCACTCCTCAAGGTGTCACCCAGATCATCCCCTACGTATGCTGGAGTCTTACCTTGTTTGTATAGTTTGCTTTAGCCAAAATGAAGGAAGGAGTTATTTTAGGGAAAACCGCCTGGTTGCTTTCTCAAACATTGCCAAGAACTACGTTACAAAATGTAAATGCATCTGAAACCCTTGCCAAGGACTAATGACAAATGACTAAGAACGACCCTTACCAGTTACGTTTTTTCGTACCGATCTACTTAGTACACGGCAAAAGTTAGGATAATAGTATCTATTTGGTAAATAGTAAATAAAAAACTTTAATATTACCATGCCTTATCCGTTTCCGGGAATGAATCCTTATCTAGAACATCCAGAATTTTGGTCAGAAGTCCATCACTTAATCATCGGAATACTTGCTGAGTCTTTAAATCCACAACTGCTACCAAAATATAGAGCTGCGATTGAAAAGCGCGTTTATCAGGTAAGTGGAGAAGATTCTATTTTTGTAGAAATTCCTGATGTTACTGTGGAACAGTCGCGAACGGGAACGGGCTTAAAGCCATCTCATAATGTTGCTGTGGCGAATCCTCCATCTACTCCAATTGCTGTAACAGTACCAATGCCAATGGAGATTCGAGAAGGATATTTGGAAATTCGAGAGATAGCAACAAAGGAAGTTGTGACAGTCATTGAAGTCCTCTCGCCTACCAATAAACGTCCGGGAAAAGGAAGGAATATATACGAACAAAAGCGCCAAGAGGTGTTGGGACGCCAGACTCATTTAATTGAGATTGATTTACTGAGAGGGGGCGAACCCATGCCAGTTTTTGGTAATTCTACTCAAGGTGATTATCGAATTTTAGTTAGCCATAGCGATCGCCGTCCTCGTGCTGATTTGTATGTCTTTAATTTACCAGATAAAATTCCTACTTTCTCCTTGCCATTGCGAGCGCAAGAGAATTTGCCAATCGTAGATTTACAGGTACTTTTAAGTTTTATATATGACAGGGCTGGTTATGATGTGGCCATTGATTATACTAAAGAACCAGTCCCACCACTTACGAAGTTAGAAGCGGATTGGGTAGATTCTTTACTTAGAGAGAAAGGATTGAGGTAGCAAAAGATTTTATTCCTCATCTCTTTTCTCTGCGCTCTCAGCGCCTCTGCGGTTCAAAAGTATTTTATTTAACCGCCGAGACGCAGAGTCCGCAGAGGAAAGAGGAGAGATATTAATTTCCTGAAGTTTTTATCCACCTTGATAGGGCTGTAAGGGATAAGAATTTTTAATTTCATTGTTTGAGCTTAACCAACAAGTATTGGCATGCTTCTCCTGCTTTCTTTTATCCACAACTTCTTGAAGTACTCTTAAATGTTGTGCGCTAATCAGACACTTTTCTTCAGGAGTAGATAGCTGCTGGTTAACCAAAGTTTCCATTTCTGTCTCTATAATAGATAACGCTCGTCCTTGACTCATTGCAGTTTTCAGCACATCAAACCTTGTAGGTTCATCAAGACGGCACAGTAACTGTGTGAGGAGACGATGAATTATCGCTTCATTACTAAAATCAAAAAGAGTGGCTGCTCGATCTTCTGCAGAGAGAAGTTCTTCACCTACATCAAATAAAGCTTCTATAACTATAGAAATGCAGTGAGTAGGGATAACTTTTTCAGCATAATCTTCAAGCTGTTCTAGAAAGGCTCTAACTTGGGTAGTACCATCCTGCCGTTTTTGCTGGGCAAGTTCTATCAATTTTTGCCCAAAGGCTTTTGCATTACAAGCCGAAGAAAGAATAGCTTTTATCTGATTGGTAGATAGCTCTGATGTGGATAAATTTAAACGAAAGTAGATCGGGAAAATTTCCGGACAGCAAATACGTCGTTTTTCCTGCCATTCTAACTTTTGTTGTTCGGTATAAACGCTATGATGTCCCCAAATAACTTCTAACTTGGGAAAAAGAAACATCAGTAACATTTTAACTGGCTGCTTATCTTCCTCTGGTAATTGGGCAAGCCAAAATTCATGAAAATTTGTTAATTCTTCTAAGGCAAAATCACTCTCTACAAAGGCATTTCTGTTTTTTAAAATAATCTCGTAGGCTATTGGGGAAAAAACTCGTAGTGATTCTAAAGCTATAAAGTCAACTGGGTTAACTTCACATTCTACTACAGGAAAAGTCACTGTTAATGTATCAGCTAGACGAACAATATCACGGAGATTTGTAATGAAGTAATCTATCCCTTGAAAGTATACCAGGCTCCATCGAGTTGGCTCAAAAAGAGGTTTTGCCGTTTCACCAATGATATTATCAAGTTTTTCAAAAAGCAATCTGCGGAGTGAAGTTTTATCAGGGCTGGGTAGCTCAAAAGCCATTTGAATAATTCTATCAAGATATTCTTCGCCTGACGTGCCTCCACTGTCTGCAAGCGATTTGATAATACTCTTTTTATCGCAAACTAGGAGATAGACAACATTTGTAAAATTGGGAACGGCTTTTAAAAGACGAAATAATTGTTGAATATCTTCTGCACAAAGCCGATCGATATCATCAATTGTAATGACTATTCGCCGGTGCTGCTGTGTGAGTGTATCTTCAACGTCCTCTTTTAACTCAGAAGCTTCCTTTTGCTTATCGTCAACTAAGGTTGCGACTGCTTTCCCTGCTTGAGCATAAGGTAACGGAATTTCAGCAATTGCTTTGGCAACATCGGCGATTCTCTCTTTTAAACCTTTAGGCACAGCCGTAACTGCGCTTAACACGTCTTGTAATTGGTCAAAAAATCGTCTTGTTATATCTTGGTATCCGGAAAACAACCAGGGATTGAAGGGAACAATAATCGGTTGTTCGTCTTCTGGCTTTTGTTTGAGATAATGAACGACAAAGTTCAACAGTGTGGACTTGCCTGAATTCCAAGAACCGTAGACTGCGATCGCAAACCCTTCTGGAAAATGCATTTTGCAAATACTATCTGCCAAATGCTTGGCAAAGCTTGCATATCCGAGCCGATCTTGCTCAGGCTGAATCACAGGAGTGTCTTGCGATAAGTCATTAACCTCAGTCTGCACCATACCAAATTAACTTTTTATACAAATCGTGGCACAGAAAGTGAGGTGGGCAATGCCACCTGCGATAGAATTTCCACACCCCTAAAGTTGTACTCTACCTCATGACTCTAAACTGGCAAACAGCAAAAACTTACGAAGACGTTCTTTATCACAAAGCTGAGGGCATTGCAAAAATCACTATCAACCGCCCTCACAAACGCAATGCTTTTCGTCCAAAAACTATATCTGAACTGTACGACGCTTTTTGCGATGCACGGGAAGATACAACGATTGGTGTTGTACTATTGACTGGTGCAGGTCCACACACGGATGGCAAATACGCCTTTTGCTCTGGAGGTGACCAAAGTGTCCGGGGACATGGAGGTTACTTAGATGATGGTGGTATCCCCCGTTTAAACGTGTTGGACTTGCAACGCCTGATTCGTTCCATGCCAAAAGTGGTCATTGCTCTTGTTGCTGGTTATGCCATTGGTGGCGGACATGTCTTGCACTTAATTTGCGACCTAACCATTGCTGCAGATAATGCTATTTTTGGGCAAAGTGGTCCTAAAGTGGGCAGTTTCGACGGTGGTTTTGGTGCTAGCTATCTTGCTCGCATTGTCGGACAAAAAAAAGCCCGAGAAATTTGGTTTCTCTGCCGCCAGTACAATGCCCAGCAAGCCCTAGATATGGGTTTAGTTAATACAGTTGTTCCAATAGAGCAATTGGAAGCTGAAGGTATCCAATGGGCGCAAGAGATTTTAGAAAAAAGCCCAACAGCAATTCGCTGTCTCAAAGCAGCATTTAATGCTGATTGTGACGGACAAGCTGGTTTGCAAGAACTTGCTGGCAATGCCACCTTACTTTATTACATGACAGAAGAAGGTAAAGAGGGTAAACAAGCTTTTTTAGAAAAACGCCCACCTAATTTTCGGGACTTTCCTTGGCTCCCTTAAAATCCAACATAAAGTATAAGGATAAAGGATGAAGTTTTCATCCTTTATCCTTATACTTTATACTTTCAAGGCTTCCCGTGCATGAGTTTTAACTTGTTCGGGAGAGCTATTAACTGTTTCTTCTGCAGTCGCGATCGCTCCTGTACTTAAACCTGGAGCTAACACTATTTTTGCATCTGGCAAACTCCAAACATCCTCCAAAGTTTCCCAAGAAGGTGCAAATGGTGGGAGCGCTAAAGAACAAGCCTTCCAATCCCCCCGAACTGGTGCTCCCAGTTGCTGACACATACCGCCGCGACGTCCCTCTGGTTGGTAATGACGACAATATCGACACGCAGAAGTCAAGAATTTAATGCTTTTCATAAAACCTTGGGGAAATATTGTATTGATAAGCTGGAGGAAATCAGATGCCGTACTACTTTTAAGCTGTTGAGTTCTCTCTACCTAAGGAGAGAGCTAGGGAAATTCTTTGCTCTTTTAGAGCTTGTTTTTCACCTTTTTATTGTGGTCTATCTACTAGTGGGGGTAAAACCTGAAACCAGTGAATCTATCTAGGTTTCAGCGATCCCAAGGAAAAAATTAATTTTAGGATCTTTTTATCTTTGTGTTATATTTTTCAATTTTTATGTTAACAAAGTGATACATAAGTTGCATTAGGTAAAGCATACTTAACTCAGGCAAAAACTATTGGGGATCAAAGCTAATATTCACTTTAGCGATTTCTTTACCATTTTAACTTCAGCCCCAAGAAGCACTTGTTACCTACTCTAATGCGTATCTCTTGGCATATTTAGTCCAATTGAATGGTTACTAAATATATTTACTTTAGGCATACATACTTACCTATCTTTTGGAAGAGGAAATTTTTGAAAAAAAAATATAATCGATGGTCTGTTCATAAGGAATTTTAAATGTAATTTTACGGTTGAAAAAAAGTAAAAAATGTTTTAGGTAAATGAAATCTCAGTATTTTCATCAAGTTTTGACAAAAATGGGGTGAGCACTGCTCACCCCATTTCATCCCCCCTTAGCAAGGGGGGACAGAGGGGGGTAATTTTTGTACCTCACCAAGTTGAAATCTGCTGTCAAATTGCTTAGCAGCACAAATAGAACAAACTTGCCAGCGCTGAAGTTCGCCAAGTGGGGTAGGAGAGTGACACGCAGGACAAAGGGGTAAGCTGTGCGATCGCGCTTGTACCCTCTTAGCCCAGTGTTGGAAAGTGGCATTTGCATCGAAAGCAGGAGCAGTCAACTTGCAAGGAGAGTCTGCCCCGCCCACATAACTGGGATGTTCCCGTGCTGAAATTTGCTCCTTAGCTAGCTTCTCCTTAGGGCGTTGCCATCCTGCTGTAGAAAAATGAATATCAACAAGAGAAAGAGACAGCTTATCATTCAACTTTAAAAGCAGGCGCTTGCGCTCAAAAGTTAAGTTTTGTGCCCAAGCTGCACTAGAAGTTGCCACCCGCAACACATCACGTTGAACAGATACAGGTTGAGTGTGAGCGGCTACAGCTGCTCCTACAATTTCAGACCAATGCTTGAGTAATTGCGGAAATGGTTGTTCTTGCCACTTAGACTGTGTTTCAAGAACGCTTAAAATATTATTAATTGATTTTAATGACATTCTGCCAACCTTGGCAAAAAATAGGATTTTTATATATATATGATAATTTTCGCTAGGATTGGCACAATTGTATTTTTCAATTTGTCACCCATTAAACAGCGATCCGTAACCAAAATTTGGATAAGCGATCGCTAACTATTGTTATTCCGGAAGTCTAGATTTGAGGCAGACAGGCAATGAGTCAAAACTCCTTAGTAGATACGTCGGGTGCTCAATCTTCCAAATCCTATAGGTTAAAGCCAGCACTAGCAGCAGCCCTTGCTAGTCTAGAAGTGCAACTAGATCAAGAGTTAACCCGATACAGACGCACAAAAACAGGATATGGAACATTACCCAGAGCCCATATTGGTAAAGTGATGGCTAATCAACCTCAACCGTTGTCAGCCATTGCTACGACAGGGGGTAAATCGCAATCACCAGCAGAAGATAATCTTGGAGACGAGCTAGAGAAGTTTGGTTTGGTAGCAACTCCATCTGCACCTGTAGGAATGGAGAAAGAGGACATTGCTCTTCCTTCTACGACAATCAACACGCCACTTACATTTACGGAAGAACCTCTTCAGAAGGTATCTTCCTTAAGTAAAGCCGAAGATATACTGCAACGAGAAACACTGCAAAGCTTGGCTGCATCAGTTTCTTCAACAATAGAGGAACTTGAAAGTTCCCTCGCTTCTGACCATGCTAAAACAAAAAACACGACCGGATCTAGTTCCGTTAGCATAGTTCCTACAAATGTAAAAGAACACGGAAGCCCTAAAAATCTAGCAGAAGTAGATAATAATAATGATAGCCGAACACAGCCCAACGATTACTTAGAATCTTCTGAGGCACTTTTGCGAAGTTTAACAGAAGAACAATCAAAGGAGAAAAAGCAACCAAGTCCTAGTAATGACAGTTTGCTATCACCATTGGGTATAGGTTCAATGTTATTATTGCTAGTAGCAAGTATGACGCTGGGATATGTAGTTTTCAATCCTAAAAGTCTGCCGCAAATTAGTTTAGATGGACTGTTAAAAAAAAATATACAACCAACTACAGAAACTTCGTCCGGGAGTGCAAAGTCTGGTACAAATATCCCTGAACCAACACTTACACCGCTACGTAAGTACCCCAATCTTGCCGAGCAAGAATTTCCAGAAGTGAGAGATCCAAACGATGTTGTTGGTTTAAAACCCAAACCCAAACCAGCACCAGTTGCGATCGCACCAAACCCAAACCCAGTTCCTCCCCCATTTCCTGTCAATCCGCCAACTCAGAGAGTAGAACCCTTACCACCTCCCACCGCGACTCTGCCATCTCCAATAGTCACTGCCTCTCCAAAACCAAAACTAGCAACTGTTCAACCAAAGCCGAATGCGGAAATAAAACCGTCAGCAGATGGGCTTTATCACGTCATTACAGATAATAAAGGTAGTAATGCCCTTGCCTCTGCAAGAAAAATTGTTCCCGATGCCTACTTGTCAGATAATGGTGCATTTATTTATCTTGGGGCGCTCAAGAATAAAGAAAAAGCCCAAAGTCTAGTGCAACAACTTCAAAGCAAAGGTATTAAAGCCAGAATTCAGTGACCAGTGACCAGTGACAGTGACCAATGACAAAGAGTAAGTTGATATGGAACTGATGAACCGGATATTACGGGTGATTCGTGCAAACCTTAACAGTCTGGTTGCAGATACCGAAGATCCAGAAAAGATTCTGGAGCAAGCCGTGATGGAAATGCAGGCAAATTTAGTCCAGTTGCGACAGGCGGTGGCTCAAGCAATTGCGATCCAAAAACGTACTGAACGACACAGAGCAAGCGCTCAATCTACAGCAGAAGAATGGTATCGTCGTGCTCAACTAGCTTTGCAACAAGAGAATGAATCTCTGGCAAGGGAAGCGCTGACAAAACGTCAATATTATCAGGAAACTGCAACAACACTGTTAGCTCAAATGGAACAGCAAAATGCTGTTGTGGTTCAGCTGAAACAGGATATGCGGACGCTAGAGATGAAAATGACCGAAGCAAAGAATAAAAAAGATATGTATATTGCTCGCGCCCGTTCGGCTGAAGCCTCCTATAAACTTCAAGAAATGTTAAGCACTACTTCCAACGCCAAAAGTCTGAAAGCTTTTGAGCGCATGGAAGAAAAAGTTTTACAGCTAGAAGCTCAAGCGGAAACTATTTCAGTCACTGCAGCAGATCCTCTAAATTCGGCGTTTGTCACCTTAGAAGAAAGTAGTAAGGTAGATGCGGAACTAGAAGCCATGAAAAATCAACTCTCTCACGACTCTGGGAAATTACCCCAGCAATTACCTGGAAATCCCGACAAGTAAAAGATTGGGCAAAGACCGAAGTTCAAGAATATCCTTATTATTAGGGGCTTGTTGAACGGTACCAATTTAAACCGGAAAGATTACATTGAAATAGGTAGCTATAAATTAGTTAAAAAAGCATACCAGCCCAACCAAGCGCGTAAATCACTCATAGGAACAAGGAAGTTATGGGATTATTCGATCGCATCAAGCGAGTCGTCAGCGCCAACCTCAACGACATGGTGAGTAAAGCAGAAGACCCTGAAAAGATGCTGGAACAAGCTATCCTAGAAATGCAGGAAGACTTAGTACAGCTGCGCCAGGGCGTTGCTCAAGCTATTGCTGCCCAAAAACGGACTGAAAAGCAGTATAATGATGCTCAAAACGAAGTGAACAAGTGGCAGCGTAATGCCCAACTGGCTTTGCA
This sequence comes from Scytonema sp. UIC 10036, assembly GCF_009725235.1. The sequence goes on along the minus strand of NZ_WJFC01000213.1, from coordinate 7,270 downwards.
AAAAGGTGATGAAAACCTTGCAAGACAAGCCCTGGAGCGGAAAAAGACTTTTAACGAATCTTCAGGAGCACTCAAAGCTAGCTTAGATCAACAAACTACTCAAGTAGACTCACTCAAGCGCAACCTAATCCAGCTAGAAAGCAAAATTTCTGAGGCAAAAACCAAGAAAGAAATGCTCAAAGCACGGATTACTGCTGCCAAAGCTCAAGAACAACTCCAAGGCATGGTGCGCGGTATGAATACCAGCAGTGCAATGGCTGCTTTTGAGCGCATGGAAGAAAAAGTTTTGATGCAGGAAGCCCGCGCCCAGTCAGCTGCTGAGTTAGCTGGTGCCGATCTAGAAACTCAGTTTGCCAAATTAGAAGCCAGCAGCGATGTTGATGATGAATTAGCAGCGTTAAAGGCACAAATGTCTCTTCCTGGTGGTTCACCAAATCAACCGGCACTTCCACAACAGTCAACGACTCCCAATGCAAACACTGGGAAGAATAATGAAGTTGTCGATGCTGAGTTAGATTCGCTACGCAAGCAGTTAGACAATTTGTAAAATTTTGTAAAATTTATTTGAGATAATCCCACGCCTGTTGGTTGTGGGATTTTGCATTAAACGGGCAATGGGCAACGGAGAAATATTAATAACCAATGCCCAATTCTCAATCTCCAATTCCCAATCCCCAATCCCCAATGCCCAATTCCCAATCCCCAATTTTGGTAAAGTATTTTTTGAGCAAACGTTTAACAATGCCACTGGATGGAGACAGCAATGAATAAGGGTGTTATAACCATCACTGATGCTGAATTTGAAACGGAAGTGTTACAAGCCGAACAGCCAGTATTGGTTTACTTTTGGGCTTCTTGGTGCGGTCCTTGTCAATTGATGTCACCATTGATAAATTTAGCAGCTACTACCTATAGCGATCGCTTAAAAGTCGTCAAAATAGAAGTCGATCCAAACCCAAAGAGTGTTAAGCAGTACCAAGTGGAAGGCGTTCCTGCACTCCGGTTAATTCAAGGAGACAAGTTGCTAACATCTATTGAAGGAGTTATCGGTAAAGAAAAGCTCCTTCAAATATTAGATGAGAACTTAGTTAGTAGTTAGTTGTTAGTAGTTAGTTGTTAGTAGCTACTAATAACCACTAACCACTAACCACTAACCACTAACCACTAACCACTAACCAAATATGGAATTTGCTAAACGGTTACAACCCTTACAATTTAATGTATTTGCTGATATGGACAGAGCGAAAGCAAAAGCTTTTGCTTCTGGACAACATTTAATTGATTTATCACTGGGGTCTTCTGACTTACCAGCAGAACCACATATCATACAAGCAATTAACCAATCCTTACACGATCCAAGCACTCACGGCTACTTGCTTTTTCGTGGAACCCAAGGGTTTCGTCAAGCAGCAGCAAACTGGTACGAGCAAAGATTTGGTATCCCCGTCAATTCGGAAACTGAAGTCTTACCCCTGATCGGTTCCCAAGAAGGAACCGGTCATTTTCCTTTAGCAGTGCTCAACCCAGGAGATTTTGCCTTACTGCTCGATCCAGGCTACCCATCACATATGGGAGGAGTTCACCTCGCCAATGGTCAAATCTATACAATGCCATTGCTGGAAGAAAACGGTTTTTTACCCGTTTTCGCGGATATTCCCACTCCAGTTTTGGAACAGTCACGACTCATGGTACTGAGCTACCCTCACAATCCTACAACGGCGATCGCACCTCTATCTTTCTTTAAAGAAGCTGTTGCATTCTGTCAGCAACACAACTTGGTTTTGGTTCACGATTTCCCTTATGTAGATTTGGTGTTGAGGAGAATAGGACAAGGAAACAAGGGGACAAGGGACAAGGGGACAAGGGGGGAATTTTCTACCTTGTCTACCCCCTCTACCTTGTCTACCCCTCTACCTTGTCTACCTTGTCTACCCCTCTAACTTGTCTACCTTGTCTACCCCCTCTACCTTGTCTACCTTGTCTACCCCCTCTACCTTGTCTACCTTGTCTACCCCCTCTACCTTGTCTACCTTGTCTACCCCTCTACCTTGTCTACCCAATCCCCAACCCCATCAATTTTCCAAGCCGATACAGACAAAAGCGTCTCGATAGAATTTTTTACCCTTTCCAAGTCATACAATATGGGCGGCTTCCGGATTGGTTTTGCTATTGGTAATACTGAATTAATTGGAGCATTGCGTCAAATAAAAGCTGCAATTGATTTTAATCAGTATCAAGGCATTTTGAATGGTGCCATAGCAGCCCTGACTGGTCCTCAAACGGGAGTCAAAGCAACTGTTGAAACCTTCCGCAAACGTCGAGATGGCTTTATCAGTGCCTTACACAAAATTGGCTGGGCCGTTCCTACTCCTAGTGCCACAATGTATATCTGGGCTAAGTTACCAGAACCTTGGAGAAAAAATTCTATAGAGTTTTGTACCCAATTGGTGGAACAAACAGGAGTAGCTGTTGCACCAGGTGCAGGCTTTGGTAAATCTGGAGAAGGGTATGTTCGTTTTGCTTTGGTGCATGACGTACCTGTTTTACAAACCGCTGTCCAAAGAATTTCTCATTTTCTCTAGGAAATTTATCAAGGCTTTACTAGGAATTAATCATAAGTTTATGAAATCTATTCCTTGTTTTCCGTAAAGTCAAATTAAACTACTGAAATACTACTTAAGTAATCTGTTGCTTTCATACCTGAGTCGAATGCTAGTTGTTAAACACACAATTAGCATTTGATAGCAGCACCTTGTTTACAAAAAGTAGAAGGAATAGATTTATATAAGTATGGCGAACAGTATTAAAAAATTTGCTAGCTACGCGTCAATAACATTATTCTTTTACGGGCTTGCTACCACCTCGGTACAAGCTCAAGTCAACACAGATCCATACACATTTACCTACACCACAACTTTAGTACCTTTGATCGATCGAGACGAGAACCAGAGAAGAAGAGTACCAGAACCTTCAGCACTGTTGGGGCTGATGACAGTCTTTGGTTTGTTTGCAACTCAACGCCAATTGATGAAAAGAGGGCAAAGACACTTCAACTTCAAAATCAAAAAGGAAGAAAATTAGTACTTACAGCCATTTTCAGGTAAATAGATCGCAGTCGTAGGGGTGCAAGGCATTGCGCCCCTTTTAGCCTAGCGATTGGAAATCGCTGCTATACAAACGAAGTCCTTCTTGTGCGGACTAAATTATAAAGGGGGTACAAGACGAGGATTCAGTATGAATGCAGATTGCAAGGCTCTGCAGAGCGCCGGATCGAGTGAAGGGTCTCTGGTTGCTCTAGTAAAAGCACTTAAAATCTCCCATTTTATCTTTAGTATAAAATACAACATTTTATTTTTAACAAATAAAAGTTATTACGTAAAAAAAGCGCAATAAATACCGTTATATTTTTAGCTAGAGTTTATATAGAGTCTACAGTAACTTAACCTATTACGTCTCCCAGTTTCGTAGACTGAATGTGTGCTGTAGGTGATGACCAGGGGCAACCTAAACTGCCGTGTTTTGAAAAAGAAACGGTAGTAAAGAAAACCAAAATATGTAGTCAAGCCAGCCAAACCTTAAACCGGGGTAAATGTATAAAAATGAACCCCATAACTGATGGAGACAAAAAATGAGAACGCTTGTTAAGAAATTTTTGATTGGTGCATCAATAGCTGCAGGTGTAAGTGCGATCGCCTCCTCCCCAGCATCTGCCGGAAGCTTGACTAATGCTTCGATTAGCGGTGGTCAATATATTAAATATGATGCTAATTCTGAAAATACGTTTGCTAATCCAAATGCTAGTTTGTCCACCATCTTAACGGGTAACAGTAGCAGTCCTACTGGTAACGTCGAACTCTTTTCTGACAGTGAAAGTAACTTCTACAAAAATCTGAACAACTTCAAAACTGCTCCTGTCACGACATTAAGCGGTACTATTGGTGGCAAGAGCCTGAGCTTGAGTAGTTTAACTGGTGCAGACTGGTTTACAACGAAGGACGACCTTACTTATACAACTAGTTTTGGAGCAGATAACTTAGCTAACCGTTGGTTTAAAGATTTTAGTATCAAAGCTGGTGTTGGCTACAATCTATTTTCCTATCGCCTGTTTTTCAATAATGGTGGATTCCAAAAATCTAGCGACCCCAACATCTCCTATGTTAACCAAGATGACTCCACTGGCTTAATCAGTATTGGTTTAGCTGGTCATGATAATGTCAAACAAGCTTACGCTTCTTTGTTAGGACCACTGGCTAATTTTATTAAAGATGGATTCCAAGCCAGTGAAGTTGTGAAGTATACTTACAACGGAGTAACTGACTTCCTTTACAGTTTCCAAGCTACAAACTCTGGGTTAGTTGAAAAAGGTGACTATATATCTCACAGTGGTAACTACGAAGTCAGTTTTCAAGGTGTAAAGCCTGTAAAATCAACCCCAGAACCTTCAGTCATGCTTGGTATGTTGGTAGTTGGTGGAGTATTTGCCACACAACGTAAATTGAAAAAGGCGTAATTATCCTTAAGATGACGGTTGCAAACTAAAAACTAAATAGGGGAGCGCAATTGCTCCTTTTTCTTTTCCGTATTTTTTCCGTCATGTAACTAAGTAGTCAAAAATGAGTATTATTTTGGGTAATTTGGGGTAAATCGGACTTAACCGCACCCCAAACTTACGTTGTTGCTCATTTGAGCGCTCCCTTACGGGGTATTGTTTGCCTCGACACTGCTTAAAAGCTTGTTAGTAGGTTTTGGTGTGTACTGTGTGACGCAGTCATGTTCCTGACCCGACGCTTGAGGCTGGCTAACCTCATTAAGTCATGACCTCTAAGCGGACTGAAACCCTCAACGGGTAACCTTGAAACTAGTTCAAAGTTGAGTCATGGTGGAGCCAGTAAGTCAAATTGCTCCGATTTACTCTGGATTACTCCAGTTCACTTACTCCTCTCCCCTATTTCTCTACATCTTTACATCATTACTATAGATTAAAGCATTGGTTACTTATATCAAGTAGATTTATAAACAAAATTTTAATAAATTAGAAAGCGATCGTAATATTTAAGATTTTTTAGAAAAAATTCAATAAAACTTGATGTTTTTATGAAATTTATATTGTAAGATGATGCTAACAACATCATCTTTATTTTTGACTCAAAATTCTAATTTAAAAAACAAATAACATAAATAAAAATTTTGTCATCCGTTTGAATACGTAGATTTACGCTCTTCAAGATCGTAAATTTTGGCAATCATTCTTGACTCATAACCTAAAAGATCGGTAGAAATGGCGGCAAAGTTACTTTCTGCTTTGCAGAAACGGCAATCTCAACAAACTCGACGAATTTTACTTATTGAAGACAATGACGTTAATAGGATGTTGCTGAGTGATTATCTAAGCTACCAAGGGTATCACGTCCAAAGCTTGGCTGAAGCCTCTAATTTTTTTTCAAGTGTAGATGAATTTCAGCCAGAGTTAATTTTACTAGACTTAAAATTACCAGATATTGATGGTTATGTGCTGCTAGAACAAATCCAGCAGCAACCACAGCTTGGCAATATACCTATTATCGTAGTTTCAGCTTTCGCTTTTCGAGCCGATCGCGAAAAAGCAATGAAACTGGGAGCACGTCGTTACTTTGTTAAACCTATCAATCTTTCACATCTTTTACAGGAAATTCAAGAAGAATTGGCGTGTCTTAGTAGATAAATTTATATGCTTGTTTCATATTTACTCTGACTTTTGCTCGTTAATAAAGTCTTCAACGCATTGACTGAGACTCGTATAGATGCCACTCTGGGAAAATTTGCGTTGAAGTTGTTCCAGAGCAAAACCGCTGTTTGCAGTCATTTAACGTTGCTCATAGTACCGGATACTGCGATTCAAATTCTTGTATATTCATTTTTTTATCTTTTTACCAATTAGTTAATAATTGTAACATCATTATAACTAAGTTTGGAAAAGGATAATCCGTCGTTTCTTAATACTAAAGCTCATTTCATCCGAACTATTCTTAGTTTGATGATTGTAACATGAGAATTCACCGAGAATTATTTGTAGTGGGCTAAAGCCCACACATAGACTGCGTGGCTTTAGCCTACCTACAATATTTCAAATTAAAAAGGTTCCATAGCTGAATCATTTATGAAAGTAAACTTCAAGAGAGAAAGTTTGAAATTGAGAACAAAATTCCAGTAATCTTACTTAAAATAGAGATAGGTAGGTCGGCAAGAAAAAAGAAATGTTTGTATTCTGCTCGTAGTTGTGCTGTCTTCCCGTACATCCCAACTACAAACAAGTGACGATTATTTGCGCCGGCAGACTTAGATAGATGTGTGTAAATACCAGAAACTATTAGTTGTGACAGCATCCGCTCAAACAGTACCACTTGTTAAAGATCCAGAACGTCTGGAAAACCGTCTACAAGAAATTCCTCCAGAACCGGGAGTCTATTTGATGCGGGACGGTAGCGATCGCATTATCTATATAGGAAAATCGCGGAAGTTGCGATCGCGAGTTCGTTCCTACTTTCGAGAATCACAAAGATTGAGCGAACGGATTGCGACGATGGTAAAACAGGTGACAGAGATTGAATTCATTGTCACCGATACAGAAGCTGAAGCCTTAGCTTTAGAAGCGAACCTTATCAAGCAGCACCAACCGTACTTTAACGTTCTGCTCAAAGATGATAAAAAATATCCCTATGTTTGTATCACTTGGTCAGAAGACTATCCACGTATCTTCATTACCCGCAAACGCCAACTCGGTAAAGAAAAAGATAAATTTTACGGACCTTATACAGATTCTCGCTTACTGCGGGAAATACTGCGCTTGTGCAAGCGAATTTTTCCTCTAAGACAGCGCCCCCAACCACTGTTTAAAGATCGTCCGTGCTTGAACTACGATTTAGGTCGCTGTCCGGGTGTGTGTCAGCAGATGATTTCACCAGAGGAATACCGCAAAACCGTCCAAAAAGTCGCCATGGTATTCCAGGGTAGGTCTAACGAACTTATAGATACCCTGACAGAACAAATGCACAAAGCTTCAGAAGCGCTGAACTTTGAGTCAGCAGCACGTATCCGCGACCAAATTTCTGGGTTAAAGTCACTGACAGCCGATCAAAAAGTATCCTTACCAGATGATACTGTGTCACGGGATGCCATTGCTTTAGCAGCAGACGAACAACACGCCTGCATTCAATTATTCCAGATTCGTGCCGGACAGTTGGTAGGACGCTTGGCATTTGTTGCGGAAGTTTCTTTTGGAGACAAGGGGGAC
>NZ_WJFC01000212.1 GCF_009725235.1 Scytonema sp. UIC 10036 | reverse complement strand
CCCTAACCCCTAACCCCTACTTAGTTTCCGAATCTGAATCCCGACCTTTTTCGCTACCAGCTTTGACACACTTTTCTACCAATGGAGAGACTGTGTCAACATCTTGCCATCCAAGGATTTCTGTAACCTTTTTCTCCAAATTTTTGTAAGTGCGGAAAAATTCTTCTATTTCAGCTAGTCTGTGTGGCGCAATGTCTTTTAAGGATTTGACATGAGCGTATCGGGGGTCTTTGTCGGGAACGCAAAGAATTTTTTCATCGCGATCGCCACCATCTATCATCTCTAACATCCCAATTGGTCTTGCGGCTATCACACATCCTGGAAACGTTGGCTCATCCATGATGACTATGCCATCAAGCGGATCGCCATCATCAGCTAGAGTGTTAGGTACAAAACCATAGTCATAGGGGTACTGTACTGACGAGTAAAGAACTCTGTCCAGAGCAAAAGCCTGTAGGTCTTTATCATATTCGTATTTGTTTTTGCTTCCGCCTGCAATTTCAATCAAAACGTTGAGCAGACCTGGTTTAGGCTGAGCTGGAATCCGAGATAAGTCCACGACAACACTCCGTTTGCTTACTGTAAACTATGAGAGCTATATGCATAGCTCCCAGTGTAAGATTCTATCCCTAGTGGGTCACAAGAAGAAAGGCGGCGGACAGAAGTCTGAGGTCAGAAGAAATTTCACCACTAACCACTAACCACCAACCACTACCTTTGCATTCTTATCATCATGGGTTGGGGAGAAGTATGAATGTTGTTTGAAGAATAGTGAGCGATAATAAATAGAGGTAATGTCAAAGTCAGTAAACCAATCCCGGTTCCCACAATATCTGCCAATCGATGGGAATATGTGTCGCTTTGGTTGACAGATTGAGAATTTGAATTCATAAAAGTTGAGGCTAGATACACCACTTGTAGTTTCCCTCTTTTCTAGAGAGGCTTGCTGTTATTTTAGCTATTTTTTTACACCAATTTCTGTATGAATAAAGAATATCAATCATGTTTAAACCTTGGCAGACCTATTTTTTTGATACAGAAAATACTTGATAAGAAGCTAAAAATTAACATTTTATTTTTTACCTTGTGTTTAATCGCGCAAAGCAGTAAGCGTTTCTATTGTAATCTTTACTCTACGCATCCTCTAGAAATATTGCATTAATATTTACAAATTTTCATTTTATCTGTACCGAAAGCGAGACAGAGTATAAGCGTTTTGTCTTTAGGGATCGATAGCAAAAACACCAGAGCACAGGCATTTTCGCTTTTCTCGTCGGTTGTTTTTTGCTTGATGAGATTTCATCCCCTTACCAATCCAGTTATGTATTTTATTTTGTTAAGTGAAAATGCTTAAAATTTTTGAACACTTCAGACTGTTAAGGACGATATCAGTTTTTTAACAATACATGAATACCGAATAATTACAGAGAAAATAGAAGTGTTGAGAAGTATTTATCAGTGATTCCACTCATAGAAAATTTTTTAGCTTAAGTGAGAAAATCTGATGAATATATCTTCGTAGGCAATGGACAAAATATTTTTTACTATTCCCTACTCCCTACTCCCTACTCCCTACTCCCTACTCCCTACTCCCCATGTAAGCATGGAAAAAAACCGCCTCTAGATTAGGGCGGTCTGGTTAAGCAATCGGAGGGTACTTTCAGCTTACTCTGCCAATTTTTGAATTGTTGTAACAGAGTTTGCACTTATGGGGATTGGGCATTGGGCAAGGGGCATTGGGCATTAGGGATTGGGTTACGCCTTGTAAGCACTCATAGGTTCTTTGATAAATTTAATGTAAAGATGTTTGAAGGTAGACTTGATAACGCGAGGCATACCAAAGTCAATGGGTACGAACTTATCCGGTAAACGCCAATCCTCTATCTTTAACAAGCCGGGATGCAGATTGGGAAAGTGAATGTCATCAAGTTCGCCAATTAACCCCAAGCGCTTGGATGCAGCAACAGTTGGTACTTGTTCTGGTTGGACGTTCAAAATTTCCACTATTGCTCTATCTAAAGCAAAAATATCTGATGATGCCCCTAAGATTCCTAATGCACGGGGTTCTCCTCCACTCGGTCCGTTGCCTTCATGACCGATAATGCCATCTACAATGGTCAAGTCGGGATTAATCACCCTGGCTGTTTCCACCAACATTTCAGCAAATCGGTTTGCGTCTTTGCCTGCTTCCATATGCCACCAGGCTTTCATTTTACCTGGAACGCAGCCAAACAAGTTTTTTACTCCTAAGGTAAGTACCAACTGAACGTGAGACTTTACCTTGGGTAAGTTGATTGTAACATCAGCTTCCATCGCTTCTTTGGACAACAACAGGTGGTTGAACTCTTCGCTGACTGTTTGATAGCGATTTCCATGAAATTCAACGACTGGCAATTTGAGTTCTTCTAAAACTGGCAGATATCCGCTTGCTACTGCTACTCCTCTGGCACTACCAAAAGCAGGGCTATCACCTAAAAAGGGTTTGCCACCAGCTTCAATCACCATTTGGGCTACGGCATAAACGAGTTCGGGACGGGTGGTACACTCTTTCCCAGGACGTGCGCCTGTAAGTAAGTTGGGTTTGAGTAAGACTCGGTTCCCCGGTTTTACAAACGCTGCTATTCCTCCCAAGGTTTCTAGCAGTGTTTCCAATGAATCTCGGAGTGTGTCACGTTCGTATGAAGTTGCACGAATTAAGCTGACGGATGGTGTTGGAGTCGGCATAGTTATATCAAAAACAAGGAAAAAGTAAAGAAGGAAGACAACCTTTCTTTTATCTTCCTTCTTTCTTCATCATTCCGACTTGCCGTCCTGTATGGTAAGAGGCACAATTACGCTCATTTGTTCCAGGTTTAATACGTTGGCTAATTCTTCTTCACTCATTAACCCCCGTTCTAACACTATCTGGCGTAAAGACTTTCCTGTTTCTAAGGATTCTTTGGCAACAGCTGCTGCGTTTAAGTAACCTATATGGGGATTTAATGCTGTGACTAGGGCTAAACTTCCTTCAGCATATGCCAAGCAACGTTCTTGATTGGCGGTAATTCCTTTGATGCAACGTTCGGTTAAAGCAGCAATGGTGTTGCCAAGAATTTCTATGCTGTGAATGAGGTTATAAGCAATGAGGGGCATCATAACGTTCAGTTCTAGTTGTCCTGCTTGTGCGGCTAGAGCGATCGCGCTGTCATAACCCATTACCTGAAAGCATACCATTGATGTCATTTCTGCCATGACAGGGTTATACTTCCCTGGCATAATTGAGGAACCTGGTTGCACTGGAGGTAACTGAATTTCTTTAAAGCCTGTTTTTGGTCCGGAATCCATCAACCGCAAGTCATGAGATATTTTGACTAAGTCTTGAGCTAAATTGCGTAAAGCACCAGAAACGTTAACAAATGGTGCCATACTTTGCATTGCTGCCATCAAATGAGATGCTGGTTCTAGGGGAAAGTTAATGATTTCTGAAATCGTTTGGACGACATATGCTCGATATTGGGGGTGAGTATTTAACCCCGTACCTGCTGCACTGCCTCCCAAACCCAGTATCATTAAGTCGGAAGAAGCTGTGTATATGCGGTTTTGGTGTTCTGTGAGGATGTGCGCCCATCCACGAAAGTTTTCACCCAAGCGCACGGGTACAGCATCTTGCATGTGGGTTCTGCCCGATCTGACGACATTTTGGAATTCTTGGGCTTTGTCTTCGAGTGCTGCTATGGCGTTTTCTAATGCTGGGTGTAGTGTTCTGGATAATGCCAGCAAGCCACCAATACGAATTGCTGTGGGAATCACATCATTGGTAGATTGTCCGTAGTTTACATGATCGTTTGGACTAACACGTTTGTAATTGCCCTTTTCTTCTCCAAGAATTTCTAGCGCTCGATTCGCTAACACTTCGTTAACATTCATGTGATGGGAAGTGCCAGCACCTGCTTGGTAGACATCTACCACAAATTGGTCGCGCAATTTCCCTGCTAGCACTTCATCTGCAGCTTGCACAATTGCCTGACTTATGTCTTGGGAGATACATCCTAGTTCGCCATTGACAATAGCTGTCGCTTTTTTGATGATAATACACGCGTCTACGTAAGTGGGTAAAGGCTTAATGCCGCTTATAGGAAAGTTTTCTGTTGCCCGCAGTGTTTGAATGCCGTAGTAAGCGCTACTTGGTATAGAGCGATCGCCCATTGAATCGCGTTCTATTCTCATGTCTAAATTGATTGGTTGAGTCATGATGAAGTGAGGACAAAGGAAAGTGGAACAATGAAACTTCAATACAGCATTATTATTCAGTGGTCAACAGAAGATTGTCAGTACATTGTCAGCTTACCAGAGTTCAGTCCCTACGCACATACCCACGAAGACCTACGCAGAAGCTCTCAAGAATGGTGAAGAAGTTCTAGAGCTTTTGGTAAAGGAATACCAAGCACAAGGAAAACCATTACCAGAACCTCTGAGTGCGAATACTGTTTTTCAGATCGCTTGACATTTTAGCAATGTTCAAGAAATAAATTATACATCTTGTGGTATTGTGCTCACAGCTCGTTCTACTTTTAGTGGCGGGCAGTGACAGAGCCGAACTAAGATTTCAAATTTTATGACTTTACCAAACTGGATTACCTTCTCTCGCTTATTAGGGATACCATTTCTGCTGTATCTTTTGTACAGTCCAGATCCTAAATTCCAATGGATTTGTGTAGCAATTTTTCTGGTTGCTTCTCTAACAGATTGGTTGGATGGTTATTTAGCCCGGAAACTCAATCAAATTAGCGATTTGGGTAAGTTTCTCGATCCGTTGGTAGATAAGTTTTTGGTGCTCGCACCTTTACTCGTGTTGATTGAACTGGGACAGGTTCCTGCTTGGGGTGTGTTTCTTATCTTAGCACGAGAGTTGGCGATCGCTGGTTGGCGCGTTAGTCAACCCAAGGTGACGGGGGCTAATATTTGGGGAAAGCTCAAAACTGTCAGTCAAATTGTAGCGATCGCACTTTTAATTGCTCCTTTATCTCAAGAGTGGCGCTTGTTTTCTCTTATTGTTTTTTGGATTTCTGTTGCTCTGACGTTAATTTCTGGGGTCATTTATCTTTTGCCGTCGAATAATAGCGAAGCTTCAGACAGTCAGAAAGCTGAGGTTGAGAAAAATTGAGCTGTTGGTGATAATTTCGTGCGTAGAAAGGTTTAGTACCCTCTGCCTTGCAGATAGGGCTAAAGCTCACTATGTCTCAAGGTTTTTTTCAAACTTTGTTTCTTAGGGTAGATGTGTATGAGATGGTTTTGTGGAACGCCAATTTTTCACGTACAAACAGTTCATACCAATCTAATTCTTTAAAATATATAAAGTTATATTTTATACCAACATTTTTTAGGTTTTAAGTATTAAAAATTTAACAAAAAAAATTTTTGAGCAATGAAAAAAGAAAAATAGCTTAATATAAGCAATACAGAAAATCATTGTACTTAAAATTATATATTTTCTTAAGTATCAATTTAATTCATTAGGGTAATTATGAAGTATGTTTTCTTACCCTGGTTAAGATATTTTTATACCTTTGATTCATTAAATTTGCCATTACTAATAAACTATTCCTTAAGATAGGTGAAGTTTTTGTGATAAAGTCTCGTGTAATGTGTCACTTACCATGAATCAACGCGTGTGGATCATTTACAAGACCCCACTGTCGTTCCTAGAAACTCACAGATGCCTTTGCGATATTCAAACACAGATAGGTTTCATATCAGCAAAGGTAAAGGGTTGTCAAAGCTACCTCAAAATTATCAGGTAGGGGAACTTCCCAACCTCAACGTATACCTGTTGGAGCGTCGCATTACCTGTATGAGTGTTCCAGCAATTGTAGAAGCGATTTATGAGGCTTCTGTTGAAGGAAGAAAAATAACTGTAGCTAATTACAACGTGCACAGTTTTAATCTTTCCATGCAGTTACCTTGGTACTATCAATTTCTTCAAAGTGCAGACATTACCCATTGTGACAGTGTTGGCATTTTAAAGGCGATAAGATGGATGGGTCTAGATTTACCCATCGAGTATCGCTCTTCCTACTCTTTGTTAATGCCACAAGTTTTGTCCAAGTGTAATGCACATGGGTTTTCTGTATTCTTCTTGGGTTCAAAACCTCAAAATTTGGAGATAGCACTGAATCGTCTGAGGCAACAATATCCAAACATTCGCTTGGACGGACATCACGGGTACTTTGACAAGGAAGATCCCGTACAGAACGAAATGGTGATTCAAAAAATAAATCAGGCAAAGCCAAATGTTCTAGTTTTGGGTATGGGAATGCCTATTCAGGAGCATTGGGTGTACAAGCACCGCAATCGTTTGCAAGTGAATGCCATTATGCTTGGTGGTGCGATAGTCGATCGCCTTGCTGGTATTGTGCCAGATTGTCCAAAATTCCTATCTCACTTGGGATTGGAGTGGCTATACCGTTTGATTCGCGAGCCTAAACGTCTAGCAGCCCGATATCTGCTTGGTAACCCAGCCTTTCTACTGCAAATAGCTTTAGCCAAATTTTATGCTCCACCATTACGCGTGCAGCCAATGCAGCCTGTTGAGAGAACCTTGCCTTCAAAAGGAACTACTTGCGAGCGGGATTTGTCTGGAGCAATTTACACAAGAGTCAAGCAGATTGCTGACTATTTAATCGAAGCAAATCTTCTAACTCAAGCACAGGTTGAGACTGTTTTATCGGAGCAAAAGCTAGCCGAGCTGCTTTTGGATGAAGTTTTAGTCAGGAAGAAAGGCATCAAAAAACAAACTCTCGAGCGTATTATCAACAAGGTAGTTTTACCTGATGGTTACTAGTTCGTAATTTGTAATTCGTAATTAAGGGTGCAACTACAAATTACGAAATAATAGAGAATTCTTTAGCTACAAAGGCAAGATAATGAGAGTTTGTTATCTTATTCAAAGTCATAAAAATTCAGAGCAAATTTACCGACTCGTAAAGACTATCAAACAATCAAGCCCGGATAGTTTTGTTCTTGTGAGCCATGACGTCTCTGTTTCTAATTTAGATACGGCGACACTCAAAAATTTATCGGGAGTACAGATTGTTCCCGGTTTAGGAGGAAGGGGAGACTTTTCTATAGTTCAGGGATACCTCGATGCTGTTGGCTGGCTTTTTAGTCAAAATATAGCTTTTGACTGGCTAACTAACCTTTCGGGTCAAGATTATCCCACGAGATCGCTCTCACAAGTTAAAAATTTCTTAGCAACCACCCAGTATGATGGCTTTCTAGAGTACTTTAACGTTTTTTCTCAAGAGAGTCATTGGAGCCAAAGAGAAGGTTATACCCGCTATTTCTACAAGTACCAGAAATTAAAATATCTGAGTACATTACCCGAATGGGCAAAGGAAATAGTCACACCTATCAAGATAGTCAATTATCTTCAGCCATTTTTCAGACTCAATGCTGCCTATGGTATGTTTGGTGTGAGAAGTTCTGTTCCTTTTAATGAAAATTTTGTTTGTTATGGAGGGTCTTTTTTCTGTACATTATCTCGACAGTGTATTGAATATCTCTATGAGTTTTATCGCACTCGTCTTGAGATTGTTAATTACTATAAAGGGGTAGGTGTATCAGATGAATCCTTTATCCAAACAGTATTAGTCAACAGTGGATTGTTCAACCTGTGTAACGATAACAAATTTTACTTTGATTTTTCTGAAACTCGCAATGGTCGCCCACGCTTGTTAACAACAGATGATTATTTGTCTATAATCCAAAACAACGCTCACTTTGCGCGAAAGTTTGATATGAGCCTGGATACCAAGATTCTCGACCTGCTAGATGAGATAGTTTTGGAGAAAATTTTAATTTCTTAGTACAGAGAGTTATGTGATGGCTGCTTCTCCCAAGGCGATAAGTCCAAAAGTTAGTGCGATCGTTCCTGCTTACAATATTCGTTCCTACATTGTCCAAGCGTTAGCATCTTTGGAATGTCAATCGTTTCATGATTTTGAAGCGATTGTTGTGGATGATGGATCTTCTGATGGTACGGCTCTAGAGGTTGAACCTTTCGTCAAGCGTGATTCGCGCTTTAAATTGTTGCGAAAACAAAATGGAGGTCTTTCATCAGCACGAAACTATGGTATTCGCAATGCTTCTGGAGAATATATTGCTCTGTTAGATGGTGATGATATTTATCACCCAGATAAGCTAGCCAATCATGTCGATCGGTTAAATAGTAACCCCGATATTGGGGTTGTCTATAGTGCTTCTAGGGCTATTCGTGATGATGGAAGCCCAACTTTTATGTATTTGAGCGGTAAACCAGTTAGCAATGACCCCTTACTGGCTTTACTTTGCAAGAATTTTATTGGTCATGGTTCTAATGCTGTCTTCCGTCGCTGTATATATGATGAAGTTGGTGAATTTGATGAAGGATTACGCAGTTGTGAGGATCTTGATTTTTGGTTGAGAGTGGCGGGAACGAGACGATGGCGGTTTTATCGAGAACCTAGCGTGTTGTGTTACTACCGCATCCGCCCTTCAGGGCTTTCTTTTAACGTGACGCAGATGCAGCAAACTTGCGAACAAGTTCTTCAAGGTGCATACCATCGCAATCCAGAGTTAGTGGAGTCGGTATTACCGACTGCTTACGCTTATATGTACCGCTATCTATCTCGATTGTGCCTTCAAGCTAGTAATATAGAACAAGCCCGCGATTTTATGAAGCAAGCGCTAAAAGCAGATAGTTCAATCTTTGTCAATGACCCGCGATCGCTTCTTACTTTGATAGCTGTACATTTAGCACCATTGACTCGATTTATGATGGGAAGAGTGCTTGGCAAGGCAACATCTGCTTCTTAATGTACCCTTAACGATTGTGTCACCAATGAAATCAATTTCCCTGATTAAAAGTGGATTTTGGATAACCTATGCTACGTTTTTAACACGTTTTTTTGCTCTCTTGAGCAATTTGATTTTAGCAAGATTGCTTTTACCATCCGATTTTGGTGTCATTGGTATTGCCTACGTTTTCTGGTCTTTCTTTACACTGTTTACTCAAGGAACAGCAGGCTCTTTTATTATGTGCAAAGGGACTGAAGATAAGCGTTACTTAAATACTGCTTATACAGTTAGCCTTTGCATTGGTATCACTTTTGCTTTAGCAATGATAGCGAGTTCTCCAGCGATCGCTAATTGGTTCAAGGAGCCAAATTTAACTGGGTTGTTAATAATATTTGCTTGCAATTTGGTATTGTCTTCTATCTTCTACGTGTACTATGGAATTATGACCAGACAGATGCAGTATCGAGAACTAGCAAATATTAATTTTCTGAGTTGTATGACTCGCCTAATATCTACAACAGGTTCTGCTTTACTGGGTTTGGGTTACTGGTCATTTGCCATTGGAGATACTGCTTCTTGGGTAATTGGTTGTATTATGACACGTTACAAATCGGGTCATAATCTACGGTTAGAAATTAATCCAGAGGTGAGAGCAGAAGTTATATCCTTTTGTTTGGGAGCAACAGGTTCTAGCTTTGGCTTCTATCTCAATGCGAACATGGACAATCTTGTGGTTGGCAAACTTCTGGGTAATGCCAGTCTTGGCTACTACAACCTTGCCTATCAAATAACAATGTCATTCTCGCTGATTTTTAATTCAGTTGTCAATCAATTAGGAATGCCAGTCTTTGCTCAGATTAGTGATGAAAAACAGCAAGAAGAAACTCTTTTTAGAGTCGTTGAAGAAATGTCTTTTATTATCGCGCCCATATATGCTCTATTATTCTTGATTATTGATAAACCACTGATAGCTTTTGTTTTTGGTTCTCAATGGACTCCCATGTCTATTGTAATTCCTTGGTTGCTGATTTTTGCCTACTTTCGCGTTATTAACAGTCCTCTTGATTCCATGCTTTCAGCAAAAGGTCGCCCAGACTTAAATGCTAGAGTGAATATTTATATTGCTCCTATAGCCGTTGTAGCATTTATTATTGGGTCTCAATACGGAGGTATTCTTGGAGTTAGCATTGCTGTCGCTTTTGTTTTGGGAATTGTTTGGACAACTGCTTGGTGGTGGGTAGGATGCAGACAATTTAATTGGTCGCTCGCCAAATTTTTTAAAATAACTTTTCAAGCAATTATTTTTATTGTTCCGTCTCTATTTATTTCATCTTTTTTCCCTTTTTTGCTCAAACCAATTGTATTTAGCTGCGTATATATACTAAGTCTTAAATTGCTCTTACCAAAACAGTTTTTAAAATATCAAGAAATAACAGATAAAGTTGTAAGGTGGTTGAAAGAAAAATGACAAATGACGAGTATCAAGGTTGGCTAACACCAGTTGGGGATAGCCTTAAAAAGATTGCTAATGTAGCAGAAAAAGTTAGCACAGGTGATAGGGATTCTGATTTTTGAAAACAATCAAATGATGAAATTGGTGCTTTAGCGGTAGCCTTTAACCGAAGGAAGAAAATTCTTGAAATTGCTCTAAATATGCTCAATCAGCAAACTTACTAAGATAAGATTTGGCACCATTCGAGCGCTTATATTGATGAGTTTGTCATGGCAGATACGGTTATTTTTCATCAAATGGATGTTGGTTTGTCAGTAATAAGATTATTTAACATGAATGTGAATTTTTCAGTGATGAGCAAAGTCATGAAAATGACCAGTTTGATGACTAGGGGTGCAAAAATCACACTCAACAGAAGTAAGAATAATGCAGTTAATTTAACAGCCAACCTCACTATCTCATCTGTAATACTTTTACTAATATGCAGAAAACCTATAGCAAGTGTTATTCCAATTAATGAAGTCACAAACATGATAAATACCTTGGAACTGCGACTCGTAACACTATCCAAGTTACGGCAACAAAATGAGGAACTTGTGAAGAAGTCCAAAATTTGTTGCGGATGTTCCAAGATCGATAAACAACTCAGTCTAGCAAACGCTGTTTAAACTCTGTAACCTGTTGAGGATATTCAAAACGAGAGCACAAGATGACTTCCCAAGTTGTAGATACCTTTGCAATACTGCAAGGGCTGAGCAAATTGTAGGTTGGGAAAACCCGTGTGTGAAACCGAACAAATGTCTGTAAATGTTGGGTTTCGTTCCTCAACCCAACCTACGTGTTTTCGACTTTTTAGGCTTAACCGACAAGTATTGGATACCTTTGGATGAGTGATGATTTTAACGATCCTTCACCACATGAATTAGCGATCGCAATTTTTGCTCTCGACAGATAATTTGGAGTCTAACCTTTTAACTTCTTCGGAAGTTGAACTAATGGAAACTACAGAAATTTCTTCAGGTTTCAGAGGAAGAAAACTTTTAACTTCTATAACTAAAGTTTTGCACTCGCCCATTACGTTTGTAGTTGCAATACATACGCTAAAGTGCTACTACAAGCCAAATATAGAAATTTTACTTTTCGTTACATAGTTTTGTATGATATCCCCCGTAGCATCAGAAATTACCTTTCCTGAATCAACTGGAGTAACTCCTCAGTTGATATCTTGCCACTCATATCTGTACCTTCTAATAAACTATCTGCTAAATCTCGCTTGTGATGGTGCAAGCTGACAATCTTATCTTCTATAGTATCTTTTGCTACTAAGCGATAAATCGTGACCGGGCGTTGTTGACCGATGCGGTGGGCGCGATCGGATGCTTGGTCTTCCACGGCTGGATTCCACCAAGGGTCCATATGAATGACATAATCAGCAGCCGTGAGATTCAGCCCCGTACCTCCCGCCTTCAAACTAATTAAAAAGATGTCCCCTTCTCCAGACTGAAACGCATCTACCCGCTTTTTGCGTTCTAGTGCAGGAGTACTCCCATCCAAATACTGGTACTCGATCTGCTGATTTTCTAAATACTCGCGAATAATCTGCAAATGGTCAACAAACTGACTGAATACCAAAACCTTATGGCGATTTTCCAACAACTCCTCCACCACCTCACCAAAAAGCTGCAACTTAGCACTCGGAAGTGGAGTATCAGCCATAACCAAACGTGCATTGCAACAGGCGCGACGCAGTTTCATGATTTCTGCTAAAACTTGTAGGTGTTTCTGACCTCCTGCTACTTCACTATCCGTCAGTTTGGCGATCGCATCCCGACGCAGCGCCTCATACAAAGCCATTTCCTCCCGACTCAAATCCACGTGTAAGGTAATTTCCGTGCGAGAAGGTAACTCCTCTAATACCTGATTTTTCGTGCGCCGCAACAAGAAAGGTTGAATCAGTTTTTTCAACCTATTACGTACTTGTTTGTCCTGAAATTTCTCAATGGGAATGGCAAAACGTTGGTTAAAACTTTCCAAAGAACTCAATAACCCAGGATTGATAAAGCGGAACAGATTCCACAGTTCACCAAGATGGTTTTCAATAGGAGTTCCTGTAGTAATCAACTTAAACCCACCTTGAAGTTTCATTGCAGATTGGGAACGCTTAGTTGCTATATTTTTGATAGACTGAGCTTCATCCAGAACAATAGTTTGCCATAGCACCTTGGACAGCATCTCCGCAACTTCTTCCTGCTGTAACAAACCGTAGCTGCAAATCAACATATCAAATGGTTGCAACCGATCCAATACTTTTTGACGATTGCCACTACCAAATTGAATAATATTGAGGGTAGGAGCAAAACGCTGCGTTTCACTTACCCAGTTCAGACACACTGAAGTCGGAGCCACAATGAGAGTTGGTCCTTCATGAGCACGCGTGAGGATAACAGCTAACGCCTGGACTGTTTTCCCCAAGCCCATTTGGTCGGCTAAACACGCTCCAACCCCCCAATGAGCTAGCCGCGCCAACCACTCAAATCCCTCAAGTTGGTAATCCCGCAGTTCTGCTTGTAATGTAGAAGGCAATTTTGGTTGTAGGTTCTGCGCTTCCTTCAGACGCTGAATATGCGCCTTCCAATGTTTGTCTGCTTGCAAATTCCCCACTTCTTCCGCCAAATCTTCCACAACCATTGCTGCTAGTGGATGAAAGCGCATTCCTTTACCATTTTTTTCCGTAAATGTCCGCAATTCATCAAGACGTTTGCGAAATGCTTGAGTTAAGGCGAGGAACTGACCGTCTTTGAGGGGGACAAAACGACTGGGTGTTTGCTCTAACAATTCCATCAGTTGCTGCATATCAAGTACCAGAGTCTCGTCTAATTCCAACTCTCCATTGAGTAGCTAAATAACGGAGTAAACCGGAGTCAAACACCATCATTTCTTCACTTTCTAGGCTCACTCCGTAGTCGCTTCCAGTAGCAAGCGGATCGTAGACCCAACCACTTGGAGCGTAGTTCGGTAGGAACCATTAGGCAGTCTACCCAAGCCTAGTACAATGAAAGTGAGAGGTTGCAGATTCTCGTTCTAGTTTCATTGCACACCTAAAACATTACTGTTCTAGGCTTTCTCTCGTGCAGAGTTAGCCTGATACTTTGTACCTGTCCTAAACACGAGATTAGTTCTGTGTCGCAATATTGCTTTTAGCGCTATGTTACGTGCAGCGTTCAATCCAGAATGAGCAATGTAGCCATTAACCGTCCCCACGAAGTTAGCCCCTTTTTCATAAGACTGGAAATCAAACAAGGTCTTCGGGAATTCGTTGCTACGCCAGACCGGATTACCCCAAGGGTCAAATCTCGATGTATTACGAGGGTTAACCCTTGTTGTGAGGATGCCGTAGTCTTGGTAAGCTATTCGACTTACTTGTCGGTACACCGACGATTTTAACCAGTAAGCTCGTTTCTGGTTTGAACGACGGGAATATTTGCCACGAATCGGTTTGAGGTTGCCCAAATGTTCAAATGCAATAACTGAACAACCCCAAGTTTTTGCCAACTCAACAATTTGTCTGGCGTAGGCTCTACCCAACTCAACCTCCCGGTTGTGCAAGTTTTCCCACATCTTTGATGCAAAACCTTTGTGGATAGTACCCGTCTGCTGCATCTTTTTGGCTATCCTTCCTAGTTGTCGCTTCCTACGCTTAGTGTGGCTTGTTTGTTTGATGAAGTGACGTGTGACCTCAAACACCTCGCCCTTAGCGTTGACCTCTAGGACAGAACATATAGCAATATGACGATCTAAATCCATGTCTACACCCAAGACTCTCAAAGAGTCTTGAGCCATAATTGTTTTAATTCCTCCCGTTGCTGGAATATACTTTTGTAGCGGAAAAACGATGTATGCCGCATTTCCTTTTACTACTACTAATGGAGAACCTTTTACCCACTCGGCATCTACTAGGGGTGCAAGGTATTGGAATTTAACCCACTTCCACTGACCATTAACTAGTATTTTGAGTATGATAGACTGCCCATCGTCCTCTTTCCATACCCCAGCATCAAAGCTAGGAGAGAAGTTGAAAGAACGAGGCTGTAGTGGCGGTCTATGATGTTTTTGCTGATTGGGACGATTCAACCACTTCTGGTAGTTGCTATTCCAGGACTGCCAAGCACCAATAGCTTTTCTGATAGCAGCACGACGAAATTGCACAGGAAATCCGTTAAAGGGGAATGGATATACAGTCTTCGACCCTATCGTTAACTTTTCATAATATCTCCATCCCCCATCTTCCGCAACAGGTATGTTGACACCTGACGGATGAGTGTTAACTAGTGCGAAGTAAAAATGTACAACCTCGTTAAAAGCTGCCTTGGTTTCATTTAAATCAAACCCATTCCGCTCAAGTTTACATTTAACGCTTTTAGTTGCAATCCTGAAACCTTTCTTTTTCTTCAGCATTAGTTATCACCTCCCTTCTTGCTGTCTGCTATCTTATTAGTATATCTGCACCTAATAAATCATGCAACCAAAAAAAGGAAAAAAGAGAATAAAAAACCAACCCGTTTTTTATGATGAAATGAAGGAGAGACATATGATAGTCGTTACTCCTACAGTATGGAAAAAGCTACAAGCTTTGGCAATTGACTCAGACCTTAGTGTTAGTGAGTGCTTGGAGCGTATTGTCAGAGATATAGACTCTGATTGACTCCATTTGACTCCACGATTCTCTTATCTAGTAGTACGACAGCAAACCAGTCTCCCTGGCGTTGAATTTTCATCTGAAAATCGTTGAAATCAGCATAATGCTTGATGCGGAATTTTTCTCCTTCTGGCCATTCCAGCACTATACTATCCCCCAAGGCTTGCAGTTCCTGTAGGAGTTCCAAACAGTCCTCTAGTTCCTCCACCAGCCATTCACCATTTTGTTCTTCTTGACGGGATAAGGTAGGACAAGCTGCTATAACTGCATGAGCAAGTTTCTTCTCTTCACTTAAATTGCGTGTGGTTTGCAGACGCTTCCCTTCCACCTCCGCAATCACGGTTTCACCACCCGTACCAGGAATGTAATAAGGACCACCTCCATCAAAGGGTCGAACCAGTACAGCCACTTTCAACCCTTCCCCCGCAGGTAACAAATGAACGTGGGGTGTGGCTTGTGCTGTCACTTCTTGAGCATTTTCCAACCCACCCCCAATATCAGAATGTACCGTGACAATTCCAGAAACTGCATTGATAGCAGCTAAGACACGATCTTTCGCTATAGCAGGGACTTCTAGTCGATTGTCCTTACCAAGAATCTCCGCAATCTGCCGATGTGCAGCACTCATTTCAATGACTTTTATCCGAGTTGGAGTTTCTTTAACAGTCAGGATTTCTTGTTTTTCTGGAAGCTTGGGAAAAAATTCCAATGTTAAGCGATCGCCCTTAGCGTAAGCCGTACCCGACTTCTCGCGATTCCCTTTCTTCACCAGCAATTCCGGCTCTCCCTTGACAATTTCCACACGAGTCGTTGGAGAATTTTCCCAAAATACAAAAGGATGCCCTACTAACTCACAAATCGCTTTTTCGTTTAAAGTATACTCCGTTTTTCCGTAATATCCATGAGAGCCATCATAATAAGTTTCAATATACGCACACACCCTGAGGTCTTGAGGGGTGATATAATCAAACTCGCTCAAACTATCGCTCAACCGCTTTAAAGCTATAGGACGACCCACACCCCAACTCCCTTTAGCGTTTATCTTTTGTTCGCGAGGCTGTAGCACGCATTTGTTAGAATAGAAAGTGATAAACCAAGCCAAGCGCCGTTCAGCAAGAGTTTTCGCTGGGGTTTGTGGTTCTTTCTGAATATTAGCTAGCGCCTTCAAGCTAAATTCCCAGGGTTCTTGAGGTTGAATCAGCCCCACAATGCTTTCTATCCCGCTCTCTTCACGCAAGATTGCTGCTTTCGTGTCGTAGGTGCTGCGTGGCTTGAGACGAGATAGCAGCTCTGCTGTTTCCATTGCCAACCAATCGTATCCAGACACCACCGCTTGATGATATAAATGTTCCAATAACCTAGGAAGTTGCTTTTTAGCTGTATCAGCATCTATCCAGTAGAGACAAAGGGAACATAACAGTATTTCTAAAGTATTACCGTTAACCAAAGAAGGAATATGAGCATCGACAACAAATTTTTTTTGTGCGATGTTACCTTGCTGAACTTGCAAGACTGTTTTTAGTCTTGAATAAATTAACTTGAGCCAATGGTTAGGCTGGCGTAAAATCATACTAGCATATTCTTCTGCTTCCTGCAGACGTTCAAGCGATCCGTCTTTCAACAGAGCCAAAATAAAAAACAAGCCGCTTATAGTGTTAAAATATACTTGTCGTTGACTCTTATCTTTTTTAAGAACTTTGAGACTGGTTGTATAGTATTCAATTGCTTTATCATTTTCGCCACGTAAGAAACTTAGCCAACCCCAGAAGACAGTAGCATAATGCTGATACTCATCAGATACACGCACCAAACTCTGTTGAGCTTCTTGTATATGACCCCTCAAAAGCAGTTGTTCCGTTAAAATCAGTTGCAACTCATCTGAAGAATGTCCACCAGGAGTCGCGCACTCTTCTTCAAGTAAGGCAAAAGCCTCCTCTGCGGGATAACATTTCTGTGTTGCTTTCAACAGGATACTAGATATAGCAATCTTGTACAATTCTTCAGGCAGAGTCCGAAACCAATCTGCATCAAATGGATTATGACAAACTTGCTCTAAGATATTTTCTATCGATATATTATCTTGAGTATTGTATTTCCTGTAATCTTCAATTTACTTATTAATAAAACTTAGGCTGTGACTGTAAAGACCAATACGGACTTCCCGAACCAATTCGCTCTGATTTTTGAAGTACCGAGGTCCCTCTGTCCACCGAGTTTTGATAGGTAATTTTTCCTGCACTGCTCTAACCAGTGCGTCAAACCTTCCTGTTTTAACTGCATCACGAGTCGCAATTTCCGCAAGCAAAGGATGGCATTGAGGACCTTGTCCAACTGGTTGCACCAACAAACCTGCTACTAACAGTTTATCAATATAAGGTTTTAAAGTTGAAGCATTAAAAAGCTGACCCTTTTCGTTACGTGCGCCAATATAAGTAAAACACTCTAAAAACGAAGTTCTATTGATAGGCTCATAGATAACCGAGAACAATTGGACAATATTTTGTTCTAATGCTGGTAGCTGATGATAGTCTTTCGCAAGTTGTGAGCGAAGCACATCGCTATCAGCCTCAGAATTGCTCGTGGTACTCATCAGTTGTGATATATTTTTTATACTAAATTTGTAGATAACAGAGTACACATTATAAACTAAATTTCTACAAAAAATAGCTTAATATTTCTACATATAAATCTAAGGGAACACCAAAAAATAAATTATCCCAAATCCAAAATAAACGTGTAGGGGAGCTCTTGCATTGCGCCCCTGTGATTGTTGACAATTGTGGGAAAGTCAAGTTCTCAACCGTTTTCAGTATACTTAGTCTTGACAACTGGAAGTCAAAGGTTAGAATGTATCTGTACTCTAGCAATTTCCAGACCGGGCACTACAGCGTTCATTCAATACCGCGAGCAAGTTTGAGTCTAGAATAGAACTGCGTTGTAACAGAAGATTAGGATTAGAGGAACCATAAGAAGTTATTCCAATAACCAGATTGGCACCAGTTTCTAGTCCACGAGTTTGTCCACTCGCTGAAGAACCAAAATTCATGATCCAAGGTCCCCCACTCGAACCGTTTTCCATATCAGACCCGTACTCTACAGAGTTAGGAGCCACAGTTCTAAAACTTTGAGCTGTAACTTGATGCATTTTCAGACAAGCATCTAGATTGCAGGGATAGCCAAGCATAGTGGCGTGGTTCGGAATGAGGCGATTAGTTTGATAGCCTAAATATCCCACAACATCACCAATCCGCCGTGACGAGGAGTCATCTGCCATTTCTAAAATAGCAAAGTCGGAAGAATTAGGGACTCTATTGCCACCAGAGAACCAGGGAGTTGTCGTCTGAACTGTCGTGTAAACCCATCTTCCGTAAGGAGCGTTCCCATCTCTGAAAGCAGGGATGAAGGCAAAGTTTCTGTAGTAACCATTGACACTGCCATTGCCATTATGAACACAATGACCAGCAGTGAGGACAATTCTGGGACGAAGAACAACACCAGAACATTCAGCGTCGTTACCAAGTTGATCTGTGTAGAACAGCTTTCCTACCGCCCTGTAGGGATAGGATAGATCGGCTGAGAGTGGAATCAGTTGGGAACTAGTGAAATAAGCACTCTCTGTACCAGCATTATGGGGTACAATAGAAAAATCGTCATTAACAGGATTAACTTCTTGTTGAGTTGGTTCAAACAGCAAATTATTGAGATTAGGCTCTAGGTTAAGTATAGGTGGTTGACCATTCCCTCTGACTGAAGGTTCAACAGACAGAGATAACAATGTCCTGCTGGTATTGATAGATGACGAATCAAGTTTTAATAGGTTAAAAGGCTTAGCATTTCTGAGCCTCTGAGGAGTCCAATAGGCATTTACATCTTCCCTAGCAGAGGTTGGTAAAGCCAGATTTACAGGCTCCGATGCTTTGCCTGGGTGTAAGAATGTTATTAAAATAAACAGAATTGATAATGCAACAAATTTCCACAAAGTTTGACTTTTCATAATTGTGTTTTTATTTCGCGCTTGTTGTTTGAATGTCAAGTAACTAGTACAATTCGTCAGAAGTATGGAGGCAAAGGAGCCACTGCGGTGGACAGGTTTCATAGGCTACAGCAAGTAGCGTAGCAGAAAGTTCAAAAGCTTATAGGAAAAGTTTTTGCGCCTTCCGATACTGCTTCCTTACTTCTAATTTCATGTACTACAAATTTTAGATGTTTAAAGATGTAAAATTAATGTTTTAATGTTTGTGGAGCTTACTTTTTGCTCATTCAAGTGACTCCGTAATTGTGTAAAATAGAGATTTGAATGTGGAGAAAAAACTGAAAAACCATTTGTGACAGTAGGGAATGCGGAAAGTAGGTTAAAACACAAAAAAATAAAGATATAAATTTCTACAAAGAAATAATATTTTAAGAGGAGATAACTAGTCCCCAAACTAAAGAACAGTTTTTGACCTAAACTAAAGTTTAGGTATTATTATCAAGTTAAAAGATGGTCAAGTTAAAAATTTGCTCGTCAAAAGTGATAGAACTTTACTAAAATAACTTGATATTTATATACATAAATCCTCCCCTCTTTTTTTTACCTCTGCGTACTCTGCGTCCTCTGCGGTTCAAAAAGTTTCATGACTTTCAGATCCCTGACTTCTCCAAGAAGTCGGGAATCTAACCAACACGTCTTGTCAATCACAGTGATTTGATGTAGTATAAAATACCTTGAAAAAATCACCGAAAAGTACGCAATACTCCTTGAGAGTACTATCGTCGATTTGTTTAAATTCAATGGACACAAGTTCGCCTAGTAGTCACAGTAGTCATATCCCCAATGCTGGGTGAGTTTGTCTCTCAGCGCGAGGGAGACATTAGGAGGTTATTATGCTCACCTGGGAAGGACGTGCTGAACTGTCAAGCATTGCTGACTTAAACCAGCTAAAAGTTGAACTCAATCGTTTGCCAGCTGTTGATGTAGGAGACTACATTGTGGAACAGCCCACCGAAAAACGCGCGATCGCATTCCGCTTGCTCAACAAAGATCAAGCCATCGCAGTTTTTGAATACTTACCTTCTGAAATTCAAGAAGAACTGATTGAAGCACTTCACGACACGCAAGTCTGTCAAATTGTAGAAGCAATGAGTCCGGACGATCGCGTAGAGTTGTTTGATGAGTTACCTGCAAAAGTCGTCAAGCGCTTGTTACAACAACTTAGCCCGGAAGAAAGACAAGTCACAGCAACAATTCTCGGCTACCCTGAAGGAACGGCTGGGCGCGTCATGACAACGAAATATGTCCGTTTGCAGCAAGGTTTAACAGTTGGAGAAGCTCTAAACAAAATTCGCCGTTACGATGAAGATAAAGAAACCATTTACTACGCCTACGTCACCGACGAAAACCGCAAGCTTGTGCGAGTAGTTTCCCTGCGCCAGCTGTTGTTTACAATTCCTGAAGCTTATGTCAGAGATGTTGCTAGCGATCGCGTCGTAAAAGTCAAAACGGAAACTCCCCAAGAAGAAGTCGCTCAGATAATGAAGCGCTACGACTTGATAGCACTTCCTGTGGTGGATCGCGAAGATAAACTTGTAGGAATCGTCACCATTGACGACGTAGTAGACATTTTAGAAGAAGAAGCCACAGAAGATATTCAGAAACTCGCAGGTGTGAGCGGTGGTGATGAAGCCGCCCTGTCACCCCCCCAAGTCACCCTCCGCAAGCGTTTTCCCTGGCTATTGGCTAATATTGGCTTATATATTGGAGCAGCGAGTGCGATCGCGCCATTTCAACAAGTCATTTCCGTAGTGCCCGTTTTAGCTGTCATCATGCCAATTCTATCCAATACCAGTGGTAACGTCGCCATTCAAGCTTTATCCGTAACAGTACGAGGATTGGGAGTAGGAGAAGTTACACCAAAAGATACTTTGAAAATTCTTCGCAAAGAGATTTTGGCAGGATTGGGGACATCCGTAGGGCTGGGATTATCTTTGGGTATACTGTCCTTAATATGGTCACCACCTCAAGAGAGATGGGTAGCAGTTGTAGCCGCCTTAGTCATGGCTGTTAACGTATTTGTTGCAGCGAGTATGGGTACAGTGCTACCAATGTGCCTGAAAAGGTTAAAATTAGACCCGGCATTGATTAGCGGACCGTTGTTAACTACGTTATTAGATGCAGTGGGATTTCTCACTTTCCTGACTTTAATTTCAGTGGCTTTGAAGGTTTTTCGTTGAGATTTCCCTCACCTCGTTCAGACCCCCACCTCGTTCCCAGGCTCCGCCTGGGAACGAGAGAGTACAGATGAGGGGGTCTTACCCCCCATTGACCAGCTGTATCCCTCACAGAAGTTGGGAGTGAGAAGGTCGCCAATGCTACTGAGTTAAGCGTCTTTTAATTAGGTCTTAACTCAGCGTCGATCCTCTCAGCAATGGAAGTAGCTTCAAGGCGAATCCGATCCGGGCTAAGAGTAAGCATCTCACGTCTGTGCATGAGAACTTTGCCATCTACAATGACAGTATCAACATCTTGGGCATCTGCTGTGTAAACCAGATGAGAGATGACATCGTAAATTGGGGTCAGATGTGGTTCGTTAAGTTGGACTTGAATGAGATCTGCTTGAAGTCCCTCCTTAATCGCACCAATTTTATCTGCCAAGCCGAGTGCTTCTGCACCACCAAATGTTGCCATACGCAAAACAGTCTTTGCAGGTACAGCAGTTGGATCGAGAGTTGTCCCTTTATGGATGAAGGCAGTAAGGCGAATTGCCTCCCACATATCAAGATCGTTGTTAGAAGCAGCTCCATCCGTACCCAGACCAACTTTAACTCCCGCTTTTAACATCTGTGGAATCGGCGCAAAGCCAGAAGCTAGCTTTAAATTCGAGTCAGGATTGTGGATAACACCAATACCGCGTTTTGCCATCAAGGCAATTTCACTTTCGTTAGGCCATACGACATGTGCGGCAAAGACACGCGGCTCCAAGAAGCCAAGATTTTCCAAGTGTTGTACTGGAGTTGCGTTATAACGCTGTTGAACATCTTCTACTTCAGTTTTTGTCTCTGCTAGGTGAATTGTTAGGGGGACATCGTATTGACGTGCAGCCTCAATAGCTTGTGTTAGATGCTCCGGCGAGACAGTGTAAGGAGCATGTGCAGCAATGGCTGGTATGATACGTGAGTTCTTACCTTTCCAGCGTTTTACAAAATCTACAGCTGTGGCAAACGCATCATCCCACCCTTGAA
Source organism: Scytonema sp. UIC 10036 (assembly GCF_009725235.1). Next base: position 937 of record NZ_WJFC01000212.1, on the reverse strand, counting down.
AACCGGGGCTGGGAAAATCTATTGACGATGGTGCAATAATGGCACGCAAACCGCACTCATTTACCACTTCAGTTGCAACATCTGGCTTAAAGTACATATCAACAAAAGTCGTTGTTCCGCCTCGTATCATCTCCCAACAAGCTAGTTGTTCGCCGATACGAATAAAATTTTCGTCAACGAATTTTGCTTCTGCAGGGAAGATATAATTCTGGAGCCAATCTTCCAATGCTAAATCGTCTGCGAGACCGCGAAACAGAACCATTGCTGAATGAGAGTGACCGTTGACAAGACCGGGCATCAATACCATGCCTTCGCCTGGAAGCGTTCTGTCGGCTTTATATGACGCCAGAATTTTATCTTTTTTGTCTACCGCAATAATTTTGCCGTCCGCGATCGCAACTGCACCATTCTTGATAACGGGTTGTGCGTCGTTCATCGTCACGACAAAATCACCACCAACAATCAAATCTACACTCCGTGTTTCTTGAGAATTCGGATTGCTATTGCTCCATGCGATGACTATCTGACTGGAAAAGACAAAAAACAACGTACAAACGAAAAAAACTAGTAAATTATAGTACTTGGGCAGATGGCGTTTCACCTTATTATCCTCTTTTCGCTAGTGACTGTATCATCAGTCATTGCTAATAATAAGGCACCTTTGCCTCCGCTCAAACTTTTTATACAATTTACTACTTAAAGGTAAATTATACTTGACAAATTTGCTGCTTTTTATTTTTGCACCTTTTCTTAGTGGCAAAATTTTCATTCAATATGTATATTGACAAATACAGTATTGTGTAGGTTGGGTTGAGCAACGAAACCCAACAAATTCATTTAAATGTTGGGTTTCGTTCCTAAACCCAACCTACGTGTTTTCGTATTTTTTGGCTTAATCGACAAGTATTGATACCTATGCTTCATCTCACCTCTTACC
>NZ_WJFC01000211.1 GCF_009725235.1 Scytonema sp. UIC 10036 | reverse complement strand
CCCTAACCCCTAACCCCTATTTTCAAGACAGCTTCGTTAACTCTAACCTTTGATGTAAAACTCCCACTGTAGCTTTAATCAAATCAGCTGCTTTTTCGCCAATCATAATTGTAGGTGCGTTCGTGTTTCCTGCGGTGATGGTTGGCATAATCGAAGCATCTACGACACGCAAGCCTTCAACACCATGAACCCGTAGTTCGGGATCTACCACTGAAGCGGAGTCAGTTCCCATTTTGCAAGTACCTACAGGGTGATATACAGTGTCGCAGGTTTCCCAAATGTAAGCTAGGAGTGCTTCATCACTATCTTTATCAATACCAGGAGCAACTTCCTCCCCTCGGAACTCATCAAATACAGCTGAGTGGAATATCTGCCGAATAATTTCGATCCCTCCCAGCAGCTTGTGCAAATCAGATTCACTCTGGAGATAGTTCATCCGAATTACAGGTGAATCTTGGGGGGAAGCAGAGCGCAGGCTGACACTACCATGACTTTGGGGATGAGTCAAACAGGCTGCAGCTGCAAATCCCGATCCTTCACGAGCATAAGCCGGGTGTACCGACAAAACAGGGGCAAAGAAAAACTGTAAATCTGGCGCAACATCTAAACGACCTTCAGTATGCAGGAACAATCCAACTTCTGCAATATTGCTGGTTGGAGCAGGTTGCAGATCCTGGGTGGCTTGGTGTGCTACAGTTACGCGAGGGTGATCTTGGAGGTTCTGACCGACTCCGGGTAAATCAACTACCACAGGGATGTCTAAAGCCTGTAGGTGCTCTGCATTGCCAATCCCAGAGAGCATCAGCAGTTTGGGTGAATCGATCGCACCAGCCGAGAGAATGACTTCTTGATTGACAAAGACTTGGTGAACGGTTCCGTTGTGCTGATATTCTACTCCCACCGTGCGCGTGCCATCAAATAATAAACGAGACACCAACGCACCTGTCATGACTGTTAAGTTAGGGCGATTCAAAATCGGTAATAAAAATGCCTCTGCCGTACTGTGCCGTTTACCATCTTTAACAGTCAACTGATAAAACCCTGTTCCGTGCTGTTGTAAGCCATTGAAATCAGGATTGCGCTCATAGCCAAGTGCAACCGCCGCTTCCACAAATCGATGTGAGATGACGCCAGGAGCCAAGGGATCTGTCACACTCAGCAGTCCATCGACACCGTGAAATTCAGATGCACCTTGCTGCTGGTTTTCAGATTTCTTGAAATAGGGCAACACATCTTGATAGCTCCAACCAACATTGCCTAACTCCTGCCAGCAGTCATAATCATACCGACTGCCTCGAATATAAATCATGGCGTTAATCGAACTACTGCCACCTAGTACTTTTCCTCGGGGACAATAGATTTTACGGTGATTGATATACGGTTCTTCTTCTGTAAAATACCCCCAGTCTACCTCTGTACCCCAGAGTTTTGGCCAAGCTACAGGAATTTGATGTTCCGGTTTGGTCGCTGGATTGCCTGCTTCGAGCAACAATACAGTCGTTTCTTCATCTTCTGTCAACCGATTCGCAACGACACAACCTGCCGAACCTGCACCAATAACAATATAATCATATTTAACCATTGTACTTTCCTTGTTGACTTCTGCTGTAAGTACCACGTTGTGTGTTATGTGTATATACACAGTTTTATTATTCTTTTTGATTTTACAATTGATGTAGCGATACAGCTGCAAACCGTTAGCATAACCACGAGCAAAATTTCCTCATTTCTTAGTGCCTTTGCGACTTTGCGTGAGTTTTATTCAAGGTATATAAGCGGACATGATATGACTTACTTGTCTTTAGGATTATTGTTACCGTTACCAGGATGATTGTTACCTCGATCGCCGTTACCGTGGTTGCCCTTGCCTGGATGATTGTTACCTCGATTGCCGTTACCGGGACGATTGCTAGGTTTAGAATTGCTAACTTCACCAGTATTTGACAAAACTTGTCCTGTGTTTAACAGGTTCTCTACAGGAAAATGCTCTCTAATAGCATTGTTGTGAAAGCGATCGCTCTGATGATGGATCGAGCGCTCTCCAGAAGAAGTTGTTGTCTTAAAAATAGATAAGTTTTCCATCACGCTCACACCCGTTAACGGCTGTTGTGTTGCAACTGCCTCTGCCGTTTCCGCTTGAACGCTAGCGAGTGCCGGATCTGAATGAGATACACCAGTTGTGCGAGTTAAATCCAGCCCCCGAACTAAATTGCTAGTTTCATAAAAAGTTCTCAAGTCAAAATCGTATAAACCCTGAAACCTATCTTTAACTACAACTATGAGTTGCCCAGCGGCTAGCTCCTGGTTTTGAGAAGCACTCTTGTTCTGAACTTGAATACCGCTATTTGTTAGCGCACCCACAATGGTGGTATCTGTTTGTGGATCGTAGCGTACAAACAGTGCGGAACCCCGAATTGCGGCGGCGGCATTTGGTGTATTTACCCTTGTTTGTCCTTGTCTCGGTCGAATTAGCAACAACACTGTTCCGTTTGAAAGTTTTAAGTTTCGTGTTTTTGGTAAGAACTGAAAGACAGCCTGCTGTCCAATTCGCGCTATGGAACCGTCATTGAAACGCAATTCTGCCAAAGAAGCTTTGCCAGTGGACAAGCCATCTCCAGGAATCATGGAATCTAACTTGCGTGCCTGACGCTGTGGCTTGTTTTGTGGCACGAGTTGCACTAAGTTCCTCAGTTCTTCAATGACAGCAAGTGTTAGGGGAGTCACAGCGCTTGCCTTCTGTGGCAAGGGTAAAACAACACTTCCCCATAAACTCATTACGAGCAGTAGCAACAACTTACGGAACATAGTTTGCAGCCTCGGTCATTTGTCATTGGTCATTTGTCATTGGTGGGGATTTTTAGGTAGGTTAATATTTTACAGAATCAACATTCGAGGCTCCACTTCCTGTATCGCTCGGCGGAGCCTCTATATCTGCATTCCCAGGCTGCAGCCCAGGAACGAGAGAGGACACCTCAAAATCAAGGCGGTGGACTACAAGTCCTCACTCAACTTCATTTGCACCTTAAGTCTAATTATCTTTTAGTTGTTTTAAATAAGGCTTCAGAGCAATTACGGTTTTTTCCTTAAAGAAAGGTAAAAGTATCCAGGGCTGCTATAGGTGATACTGTTTGGATTTTAGTCTGTTAATTTAGATACGAAAAGACGCGCCATGGCGCGTCTCTACAATGGTTGTTGGTTGTTAGTTGTTAGTTGTTAGTTGTTAGTTGTTGGTTGTTAGTTGTTAGTTGTTAGTTGTTAGTTGTTGGTTGTTAGTTGTTAGTTGTTAGTTGTTAGTTGTTAATCGTTAGACCTGTAGTTTGAGCTACTATCAACTAACCACTATCCACTAACCACTATCCACTAACCACTAACCACTAACCACTAACCACTATTGCTTATTTTGTTGATATTGTTGACGGCGAGCACGCATTTGGTTCTTGATTTCATCGAGCTGTGCTTTCTGTTCTGGTGTCAGAATTGCTTCCATTTTGGTTTTCTGCGATCGCTTAATTTCCCGGATTTGAGTTTTCTGAGCTTCTGAGAGATTTAAAGAATTCATAATACCTCTCCAACCACCACGCTTACCATTTTGATTTTGCATGGCGTTGTTGAGTTGTGCTCTTTGTTCCTCAGTCAGAACCCTGTCTATTTCTTCACGAGTATTGCGACGGATCTCCTGAAGCTGGGTTTTTTGTGCATCTGTTAGCCCCAATTTTTGCCACGGTCCCCTCATCTCTCTCGATTGTTCTTGAGCAATAAGGAAGGGTGAGGATGAGATCGTTTCTGCGTTAACTGCCCAAGAAGTGGCAGTTAAAGTCAGAGCAATAGCCCCTGCAACGAGTGATAAATTCTTAAATTTCATGTCTTTAGTTGTCTCCTGGGTTTCTCTTACCTGCTGTTACTAGCATAAAATCTTACTCATAGAGGTTACATGAGGAGAAAGTCATGAGTCTATGCATGACTTTAGTCATACTCCCCTTGGTTTTAATTTAAGTCAAACGTTTTTATTGACTTTGACTTTTCTAAAAAAGTAACTTTATAGTAGCTATATCAATTTAAATCATCTGGGTCATAATCCTATTTATTTGTTTTGTCAATACGTAAATTCTCAGAAATTTTATGGCTAAAGATAAAATTATCAGTATTTATCCTGAGAATTACAATATGATAGCATCTTTTCCGAATCGGCTTTAAAATATAACTGTAATTACATGGATAATCAAATAAAATTAAACACATATAATTTATGGAAAATAATTTTATGATAACCATCATTGAGAATCTCTTAATTCCAAATCATACAGAATATTTGATAGTTTCTCAAAATTTCATTATTTTAGAAACTTCTCCAGGTGCTCAAAGATTTGCGGAATCTCCCAACCATGCAGTTCCCGGAAAAGATATTCGAGATAGTTTTCCTGAGTTAGTAGGGTATGAAAATTGCATTTTTGATATTTCTCAAGGGAGCCAAGAGAGATTTGAATTAAGAGGTATTGCTCGCAATCAAGATATTTTTTCACCTCTTTATATTGATTTATTTATTAATTTTATTGGAAAAGGGTGTGTGATTCTTTTAGAAGATGCAACTGAAAGGATGGTTTTTGAACAACAAATCCTCCAAAAATCTCATGAAGATGCTTTCTTAGTCAACTATCTTTTAAATGCTTTATCGGCTGCCTTCACTTGTATTGAAAAGTTAATTGCATCGATAAGCGATGTCCTTTTAGTGACAAATGCTGCAGGACAAATTGTAACTGTGAATCAAGCAGCCCTTCAAATTTTGGAATATAGTAAAGAAGATTTAATTTTACAACCTATTTCAATAATTATTAGCGATAGTAATTTTTTATGTCAACCTTGTAAAAGAAATCCTGACCTTTCGTTTGACTCATTTAAAGATTGTGAAATTATTTGTAACAGCAAGACAGGTAAAAAGTTAATTATCTCCTTTTCCAAGCTTCCAACTAAGATAGAAAGCTTAGAACATTTTGTCTATATTGGTCGAGATACCACCGAAAGCAAACGTTTGGAAAAAGCACTCTATGAAGAAAAAGAACTCGCTCAAGTCACTCTTCAATCTATTGGGGATGCCGTTATTACAACTGATGCCATCGGTCAAATAAAGTACATGAACCCCATAGCAGAGCAAATGACTCGTTGGCCGCTTGCAGATGCTCGAGGAAAAGTTTTGACTGAAATTTTAAAGATTATTAACGAAACAACTCGCGAAACTGTAGAAAATCCAGTCGAAAAAGCTTTAAGTTCGGGTTCCATTGTGAATCTTGCTAGGGATAGTATCCTGATTGCCCGTGATGGTAGTGAGGTTCCTATTGACGACTCCGCAGCACCAATTCGCGATCGCGAGGGTCAAATTATCGGTGCAGTGTTGGTGTTTCAGGACGTTTCTCAAACACGCAGTATGGCACACCAACTTTCTTGGCAAGCCAGTCACGATCCTTTAACCGGGCTGTTTAACCGACGGGAATTTGAGCGTCGTTTGGAACTTGCTTTAAACATTGGCACAACACAAAATCAGCAACACGCTTTGTGTTATTTGGATTTAGATAGATTTAAAATTGTCAACGACACTTGCGGACACTTAGCAGGTGATGAACTGTTGCGCCAAGTAACGGCTTTGTTTCAGAATCAAATCCGTGCCTCAGATACCCTAGCGCGTTTGGGGGGAGATGAATTTGTTATCCTGCTAGAGTGCTGTCCTCTTGAACCAGCATTGCGAATTGCCAATACAATATTGCAGCGCGTTCAAGAATTCCGTTTTCTATGGCAAGATAAAACATTTAACATTGGTGTTAGCATCGGACTGGTTCCGATTGATGCAAACACCCAAAATATGGGTACTGTAATGAGTACGGCGGATACCGCTTGCTATCTAGCAAAACACAACGGACGCAATCGCGTGCATATCTATCAAGCCGACGATACGGAAATGGAAAAAGCACAAGGCGAAATGCAATGGGGAGTACGAATTGCTGAAGCCTTAGAAGAGAACCGTTTTTGTCTTTACTACCAAAAGATTGTCCCCACCACCCCCCATGAATCTAGAGAAGAACATTGTGAAGTTTTACTGCGCTTGATTGACGAACAGGGAAATATAGTCTCGCCCATGACTTTTATCCCCGCAGCTGAACGTTACAATCTTATGCCACTTATCGATCGCTGGGTGATTCGCAATCTTTTTACTCACCTTGGACAGTACAAAAGAGAACTATTAAACGAATATGCTAAATTAGGGAGCGATCGTAGCAGTTTGTATGCTATTAACCTCTCCGGTGCAAGCATTAACGATGACAAATTTATGGATTTCGTGCGCGAACAGTTGGTACTGCACCAGATTCCACCACAAATTCTATGCTTTGAAATTACTGAAACTGTCGCTATTGCGAACTTAACGAAAGCAGTCAGTTTCATCCGCTCCTTAAGAGAAATGGGTTGTCGTTTTGCCTTAGACGATTTTGGCAGTGGTATGTCTTCATTTTGCTATCTCAAAAATTTGCCAGTAGATTATCTTAAAATAGATGGCAGTTTTGTCAGGCAGATTGTTGAAGAACCAATTGACATGGCAATGGTAGAAGCTATCAATCAAATAGGACACGTTATGGGTATTCAAACCATTGCTGAGTTCGTTGAAAATGAAGATATTCTTAACATACTCAAAGCCATTGGAGTCGATTATGCACAGGGTTATGGCATAGCACGGCCCCATCCTTTGTAATGGGGATTTTGGATTTTGGATTTTGGATTTTGGATTTTGGATTTTGGATTTTGGATTTTAGATTTTGGATTGTGGATTTTGGATTGTGGATTGTGGATTGTGGATTGTGGATTGTGGATTGTGGATTTTAGATTTGGGATTGGAGATTTGGCAATGTAAAAATAATAAATAACAAACTTTTGAAAACCAGGCAACATATATTTGGATGATATTAAGCCCTACAAGGCTTTTTCAATCCAAAATCTAAAATCTAAAATCTAAAATGGTATAACTTATGAACCGTTCAATTCAGTTCAAAAATCATCCTTTTCGATTTTTGCTCTATTTAGAGTGGGTTTTGCTGGTATTTGCCGTTTTTACGGCACTTATGCCATTTCCTGTATTTCGTTACCCCAACCAATTTCCAGAACTGACGATTTGCAGTTTAATTATCTTTGGCTTAATGGGATTGTATCTACCCACAGGTCACAAAGTTACCAAAATATTTTATACAGCTATAGAAATTTTATTAATTTTAATTATTGGTTTTTTTAGTGGTAGAACTGCTCGTCTTTTCCCCTTTCCTTACCTCATTTTTGTGACTCGTAGTTGTTTGATTTTTCAATTACCCGGTCGTTTGATTAGTGCGGGTTTATCATTTATCTTGTTTTTGCTGACATTTAGGCGTCGGTTGGAGCGCATACCATTATCACCAATGGTACAGGAGCGCTTCTGGTTTTTTACTTTAAGTTTTGTGCTTGTCTTTGGGTTAGCTCTCGTTTTTATTTTGCTGTTGATGAATGCTGTTTTATCAGAACGCCAAAGTCGAGAAAAGCTGGCGATCGCTAATGAAAAACTCCGTCAGTATGCTCTACAAATCGAAAACCAAGCAACTTTAGAGGAACGCAACCGCATTGCTCGTGAAATACACGATTCTTTGGGACACTCTCTTACAGCTTTGAACTTGCAATTGGAAACGGCTTTAAAGCTATGGCAATCTAACCCAGAAAAGGCAAGGACTTTTTTAGCAAGGGCAAAGGAATTGGGAAGTAGCGCTTTACAAGATGTGCGTCAATCAGTTTCTACTATGCGTTCTCATCCTTTGCAAGAACAATCTTTGGAACAAGCAATTTTAGGGCTGGTAGAAAATCTTCAACGTTCCACGAGTATTACGCCCATTTGTCACATCCAATTGCCCTACTCTGTCCCTGCTGAAATGAGTACACCAGTTTATCGGATTATTCAAGAATCATTGACAAATATTTACAAACATGCAAAGGCGACAGAAGTTAAACTGGAACTAATTGCGATCGATGGCAGTCTACAGCTTAAGATTCAAGACAATGGAGTGGGGTTTGATTTGAAGCAAAATACTACAGGATTCGGACTAAAAAGTATGCGCGATCGCACTTCGGCATTAGGAGGTCATTTTCGGATTCAATCTGCCCCTGGGAGCGGTTGCACTATTACAGTCACTATTCCCATCTTTGGGAATTTAGAATTATGATTAAAGTTTTACTAGCCGATGACCAAAATTTAATCCGTCAAGGGTTAAAGGCATTGTTGGAATTAGAAGAAGATTTAGAAATTGTGGGAGAAGCTGAAAACGGTGAGATGGCGCTTCACTTAATTGAAGAATTACATCCAGATATAGTCTTAATGGATATTAGAATGCCAATTATGGATGGAGTAGCAGCGACACGAGAAATACGAAAGCGTTTTCCTAAAGTTAAAGTTTTAGTGCTGACAACATTTGATGATGATGAATATGTGAAAGCAGCATTGCAAAATGGAGCAACAGGTTATTTACTGAAAGATACTCCTTCTGAAGAACTCGCTTTTGCCATTCGTGCTGTTCATAGAGGTTATACTCAATTAGGACCGGGGATCGTTAAAAAACTCCTCTCTCAAGTTCCTCCGGTGAGTGCAACCCAACCTTTACCATCTGGCTTGGTTGAACTGACTCCTAGAGAAAAAGAGGTTTTGCGGTTAATCGCGATTGGTGCTAGTAACCGGGAGATTGCTCAACAACTTTTTATCTCAGAAGGAACTGTCAAGAACCACGTCACCAATATTTTAAACAGATTGAATTTACGCGATCGCACTCAAGCAGCCATTTTTGCCAATTCGTTTTTACCCTATCTTAACCAGGAAACAACTAACTAAACAATTTAATACACTCCTCCCTTAAAATACCTTTTGTCACCTGAATTTGTCTAAAACTCTTAGCAATCACTTCTTCACAAGATATATTAATTTGAGATTGATTAACTGAGATTAAATCTTCAATAGACGCGCCATAAATAATTTCTTTTACACCTGCCCAAACACAAGCAGTTGCACACATCGGGCAAGGTTCACCCGTCGTATATATGGTATAACCTTCTAAAGAAGGATTTTGAAGACTAGCAGTTAATTTCCGTATAACATTAATCTCTGCGTGTGCAGAGGGATCGCTGTCTTGCTTGACGGTGTTGTAAGCCTTTGCAATGACTCGATCGTCTTTGACAGCGATCGCTCCATAGGGAGCATCACCCTTCTTAGCTTCCTCCAACGCCAAACGCATAAAATCTTCTTTGTTCATAAAACCTCATTAATACTCTCCAATTGTAGGACGGAGATTTCTGCCTGTCTTGAATGAGTAATCAGCTTTTCAGCCTGCATTACAAGAACATTTCCCAAAGATTTACTTTCCCAAATTGGAAAACCAATTTCCTCCCTTGACGATGTGTATCTCATAAATACATAACTATTTTGCAGCTCTTGTGAAATCAAAATGGTAAGGTAGTAAATACCTAATTCTTTAGATAGAGATGCCTAAGCAGTTTTCTCCTAAAAAAATTAGGACACATCCTTCTTCAAGAAGTCAAGCCATCACATTTGGAGGTACATATACTTTGTGGATTACTACAATGCCTCTCTCCGTTCCTAACCACCAACTATCCAGCAATACCACGCTTGTGATAATCACTTTATCCTAATTGTCACTTTTGATTGCACTCTTCTACCGGAATAATTGGTTGCAGAGTTAAAGTTGGGGAAAACTTTGATAAAAAATGCATTTAAACTCCAAAAAATTACTAGCTGCGGCATTATAACTGTCTGTGTTCATTTGTCATATTACTATAATTATACTTCTCATGTTATACAAAACTTTATCTGTCATCACAAAACTATTTGACCGTGTACTCTGTCAGCTTTTAGGGCAGCCTAGTATTAGTCATTTAGAAACTCAACTACATGATAAAAATATTCAAATTCGGCAGCTAGCAGAGCAAGAAAAGGCGCTTTACCGAGTTATTAGTAAAATCCGAGCTTCTCTTGAATTAGAAACAATTTTTCGTACAGCCACTAAGGAAACTTGTAAGTTACTCCGCATTGAGCGGATTGCCGTTTATCGTTTCTATGAAAACTGGGGGGGAGAATTTGTCAGCGACTTTGAGTTTGCAGAGCCGGGATGGGATGATGTAGAAACATTAGGAAACAATACAGTTTGGAATGACACTTATTTACAAGAACATCAAGGAGGACGGTACCGTAATAATGAAACTTTAGTTGTTTCAGATATCTACTCAGCAGGCTTGTCTCAATGCCATTTAGAAATTTTAGAACAATTTCATATTCGCGCTTACGCAACTGCACCAATTTTTGTGGGAAAAAAACTGTGGGGAGTACTTGCTGCTTATCAGCACTCGCAGCCACATGAATGGCAAAAATTAGAAATTCAGTTTCTGTCTCAGATTGCAACGCAGTTAGGGTTTGCAGTTAAACAAGCAGAATTTTTAGCTAAAGCAGAACAAAAAGCAGCAGAACTGCATAAAGCCAATCAGCAGCAGGAGATTCTGTTTAATTTAGTTGCTGAAATTCGTGAATCTCTTAATTTAGAAACCTTATTTAAAACAACTGTACGAGAAATTCGTAAAGCGCTTCGCAGCGATCGCGTCACGATCTTTCAATTCGATCTTGAATCGAACTATACCTCTGGTGCATTTGTCTCTGAGAATGTGTTGCCTGACTACGATTCTGCGCTCTCTATAAAGGTGAACGATTATTGTTTTGGTGAAAAATATGCAGTTGCTTATCACCAAGGGCGTATACAGGTACTATCAGATGTTTATCAAGCAGGGCTAAAAGATTGCCACCTTCAAGTGTTAGAGCAATTTCAAATTAAGGCGCAAATTGTTGTCCCTCTAATGAAAGGAAAAACTTTATGGGGATTACTCTGTGTTCATCACTGCCGTTGTTCGCGAGAGTGGGAAACTTCAGAAATTCAATTTATCCGACAGTTAGCAGTTCAGTTTAGTGTGGCTTTAGAACATTCAGAATTATTAGAGCAATCTCGCTCTCAAGCTCGTCAACTTGAGAAGGCAAACCAAGCTTTAGCACTAGCAAATTCTCAGCTTGAAAAACTGAGTAAGCTAGATGGTTTAACCAAAATTGCTAACCGTCGTTGTTTTGATGAATTTTTAGAGCAGGAATGGAACCGATTAATAGGAACTGAGAATTATTTATCTTTAATTCTATTTGATATTGACTATTTCAAGAATTATAATGATTCTTATGGGCATCTCGCTGGGGATGAATGCTTAATAAAAGTTGCTCGTGCAGCACAAGCTGTATTGAAGCGCCCTTCCGATCTACTAGCTCGTTATGGTGGTGAAGAATTTATTGCTGTTTTGCCAAATACGAACGAAGCAGGTGCTATCAAAGTCACTAAGTTGATTCAAAAATCTATTCAAAAATTAAAGATTCCTCATATAAAGACAAATGACTTTCAATCTTTTGTGACTGTGAGTTTAGGTGTTGCGATTCAAACACCAACAGCTAAAAGTTCAGCGCAAAATTTGATTGACGCAGCCGACAAAGCTTTATACAAAGCTAAAGAACAAGGACGTAATAAGTGGGTTTGCGCTACAAAAGTTTATCCATAAACCTTAGACCCCAAAGAACGATAGTTTTGGCTGGAATGTGGGCATCCTATAAACGAAATGTATAAATTCGTTACACCAGAAAAAATTTTATGGTTTTATTTCTAACGATACTACGCATAGCAATGTATCTAGGTTTTGCATTACTTATTCTAACCCTGTTAAACGTATATACTTAGTTATGGTAGGCATTTCAGGCAATCCACTTGCTGCATTGTTTCCAGGCTCCGCCTCCAGTACTTCAGAGGTGCGAGGCAGAGCCTCGTAGACTGCATTCCCAGGCTCCGCCTGGGAACGAGAGAACAAGAGACAGTTTATTTCTTGGAAATCCTTAAACTAAGGATAGCCTCTATCAACTCTTCTGGTTCAACTGGTTTTGCAATGTGCTTCTGAAATCCTGTTGCCAGAGCCTTGTGCCGATCGCCCTCTCCCGCATAAGCCGTTAGGGCAATTGCTGGAATTCCGCCGCCCTGTTCTGAGGGCAAACTCCTCACTTGACGTATAAGTTCATAACCGTCTATCTCTGGCATACCAATATCGCCAATTAAAAGATCGGGCTTGAATAATGTAAAAACTTCCAAAGCTTCATGTGCGGATGCTGCAACTTTTATCTCTGCTCCAGTTTGTTCTAGAATAGTATAAATGAGTTCTCGCATATCAGCTTCATCATCCACCACTAAAATTCGCAAATGAGCGAGTTGGGAAGTGTCATCAACAGTGCTTGCACATCCAGCCACATCTGTTTTTCCTGCGTTTTCATGCTTTAGCAATGGCAGTGAAACTGTAAACGTTGCGCCCAATCCTGCGCCCGGACTTTCTGACTTAACGGTACCGCCATGCAGTTCAGTTAAATACCGAACGATCGCTAATCCTAACCCCAAACCACCAAATTTTCTGGTGGTTGTGCTGTCCTCTTGTCGGAAATGCTCAAACACGTGTGGGAGAAACTCTGGAGTGATACCTTTCCCTGTATCTTTGACTTGAATGCGAGCATTGGTGCCAACTTGTTCGAGCCGAATTTCAATTTGTCCTCCTGATGGTGTGAACTTCACCGCATTGGAGAGTAAATTCCACACAATCTGTTGCAGGCGAGCCGAATCACCTGAGACGAGAGCGATATCACCCACTACAACCTTCTGAATTTCAATACCCTTTGCCTCGACTGAGAGGCGCACAGTTTCCAAAGCGGCATCAACGACTTCCACCAAATTCACCGGACAAACATTCAGCATCATTTTGCCGCGCAAGATGCGTGAGATATCAAGCAAGTCGTCAATCAGTTGAATTTGTAACTTGGCGTTGCGCTCGATCGCCTCTAATGCTTGCTTTGCACTCACTCGATCGAATGGGCGAGTTTGCAGCAACCTTGCCCATCCCAGAATTGGGTTGAGGGGCGATCGCAGCTCATGAGACAATATAGCCAAAAACTCATCTTTAAGTCGGTTTGCAGTTTCGGCTTGTTCCCTCGAAACACGCTCCCGTTCTAATAATTGCTCACGTTCCTGTTCTGCAAATTTGCGATCGGTAATATCCAGCGCAATGCCCGTCATGCGTTTGGGTTGCTTGTTGTCATCGTAAAACGTCTGCCCGATGGCAGTTAGCCATCGTTCCCCTTGGGTTGGGTGGAGAATGCGGAATTCAACATTGAGATCGATTTGATGCTCTAGGGCTTCACGTGTTGCGCGATCGACGCGTGCGCGATCTTGCTCAACGATTGAACTTAACCAATTTTCATAGGAGGGCTGGGTAATTATTGGATCGAGACCATAAAGACGGTAGTATTCTTCTGACCAAGTGACGCGATTGGTTGTCATATCCCAATCCCATACACCAGCGTTAGCAGCTTTTTGAGCAATTCTCAGTCTTTCTTCACTCTGCCTTAGGGTTTCCTCTGCTTGCTTGCGGGGAGTGATATCGTTTACCAATACCACAAAACCTTCAACGTTTCCCTGGCTATCGAAATGAGGAACGTAAGTAGCAATGACATCTCGCGTGCCACCTGCACTATAAGGAATTCTGCACTCAAAGGAAACCTCTTGCCCTGAGAGTACCTGCTCGACATAAGGACGAATGACTTCATACGCCACTTCCCCCAGCACTTCTCTGAGGTGCTTTCCCTTCACTTCAGTTGCAGATTTTCCAAACCACTCCTCATACTTCTGATTGTTAAAGCGGTAACATTGTTGAGCATCAACAAATGAAATGAGAACAGGCACAGCATTTGTGAGCAAACGCAGTTCTGTTTCACGCTGCCGCAAGGCTGCTTCAGCTTGAATTCGCTCGGTAATATCAATTGCCACGCCAGCCACGACTTGTTGCCCTGCCGCATTGCGGAAGGGAAACTTAAATGACATATAGCTGTGTTCCCCATCCTCCTGGTGAATAGTCTCTAGCATTTGCATCGGCTTGCCACTGGTGAGTACAGCCACATCATTCGCACGAAATTGCTCGGCAATAGCAGGTGGCAACAGATCAAAATCTGTTTTGCCAATCAAATCCGATTGCGTTCTCTGGTAGACTCGCTCTATCCAGGAATTTGCGTAAAGATATCGCCCGCTTTCATCCTTAATAAATGCTGCAACTGGACTGTGGTTCATAAAGCATTGGAACAGTTCCTGGCTCTCTTGCAAAGCAACCTTAAAATGTTGCTCTTGTTGTTGCAGTGCCAAAGAAGCTTGTTTGCGAGCGGTAATATCGCTCAAGGAAATCGCTATCCCATCGTTTAGCTTTACAACGACGTTACGAAACCAGCCTGTCAGGGCTTTGTTGTCGTAAAATGTCTCAAAGGTTGTCGAAATTCCAGTTTCGGCGACTGTCACGTAGCGAGCGAAAATTCCACTGGTTTTACTATCGGGAAAGAGGTGCAGTAAAGACTGACCGAATAACTCCTCTGGTGTATCGTTCAAACCTCTTGCAGCAACTGGATTGGTGTATTCAATGAGAAAGTCAGCGATCGCCCCTGCGACATCCCGAACGCTACGCAGAATGATGAATCCATCGGGCAATGCTTCTAGCACCAACCGAAATCGCTCTTCACTCTCTGATAAAGGAACTGTTTGTGGACTCTCTATTGGAGAGGGACTATCGGAAATCCCGGCTTTTACCTCAGTCATTGAATTTTTAAAGCAGGGAGCGTTCAAGTACTACCTTATTTTGAGGAGTTCGATTTTTAAATCTATCTACCCTAAGGAGTATTTCTTAGGTTTTTCCAATAGAAAACACCTTTTCCAAACGCACAACCGTGTTATAATCAAAAATCACTACTGCTGGCGATCGCTTGTTTTTGTCTCACAGCACCCATCTTATTGCTACACGAAGCATGGTGACCTCACGCCTCGTTTGCCGCAAAATTGGCAATCTCATTACGTGACTTGACTGTCGAACCTGGAACTACTTCGCCTTGGGAAATATCCTCAATGTGTGCGTTCATGCGTCAGCAAAATAACGGAAGTTAATGTCGGGTACATCCCGTGGGTCAGCCGAGCGCAGGTTTACACAAAGGGAATGCCCTAACCTTCTCTCATCATCTGGTCTGATTTTACAACCATAACCAGAACCATCCATAGAAGCACCATGAGCCAGACGTGCAATGTCCCATTCCTTTAGTATGGAACACAATTGTCTGGCATTTTCTAGTGCCTCAACGTAAGTCACATGACGATATCCTGCGGGGCAAGTTTCTCCTTGAACTCTAATGAAATCAGACATAAATTCTCCTTTGATGCGCCGGACTGCTTGCATTCTATTCTATTAGGTTGCTGGTGAATGGGAGGCGGTATAGCTTCAGTCGTATCACGTCGCTTATTGTATTCCAAAACCTACGCATAAGGGCGATCGCTCAAGCAGGCACAGCTTAGATGCAAGCTCCTCGCTTCAAGAAATAGCGAGCATCTCTTTATACCCGTGCAACAACCTACACCTCAGAAATGGAGCAAGAAGCAGCAGATCTCCACTGCCGTCAAATCTATGATGAGTTAGTTGCACAAGGTGTTGTAGAAGGTGGTGCTAGGTATATATGGGTACATTTGGATTTTGGGCAGTGTGTGTACAACAAGTGGATATAAACGCGAGCTGTAAACCACACTGAAAAACCATGCGGCAACGTTATATTCTCACTCAAATATAAGTATTTTTTTATATGTCTATATCAGTATGGTTAACGCCCTACTTTTTCATTTTATACACAAGGAGCGAGAAGAATTAATATGACACAATATTTAAGCCAACGCGATTGAACGCACAAATCATTGGCACTTCTGCTCAGATGACGAACTGTGAAATGACTCAAAAGATGTTGTGCATGGAATACCAATACGATCAATCCTCTACTTCCGGTTCACTGATTGTTTTCTGTGCCGCATGACGAATATGGAGAATTCTCACTGTGGGAATGGGTTGGTCTTCAAGAACCGTAAACAGAATGCGATAGGTTTGCTTCCCTTTCCCGTAAAGAAGCTGACGAATTTCTTGGCTAAAGAAGGCATCCTCACGAGCAATCGGACAGCGCCGAGGCATTTCTTGCAGAGAGACGATTGCTTTAATCAGCCCTTGATACCAGATTTGGGCGCGATCGGCTGTGGTAAACTGAGAAAAACTTAAGAATGCAGCATCGGCTTCGGCTTTCGCAACGCTGGAGAAATCAATGCGATACGTCATGCTTCAAGAGACAATCCATATTTTTGGTTTTGTTCAGCAATAAAGTCCTCTAAACTCGAAAATTGTCCTTGCTCAAAATCATCAAGTCCACGTTGGATTCCCTTTAAAGCCTCAAAAAAATCTTGATTGTCCAAACTCAGCCCCAAAGTCAGAACCGCTAGCGCCATTTGCGAAATATCTTGTCCGGTACTTTCAGCACGCTGTCTCAGCAGCGCCTCAATTTTCGGTGGAAGATCGAGCGTAATGGACATTGTTAATTTTACCTCAGTGATACTGGTTTTATTATAGCGGTACGAAATACCTGTACAGTATTTCTCCATGTAAGCGAATCCTCTAACCATTCTTTACCATAGGTAAAACTGATATTGTGTAATGTGAACGCAAAACTACCTTAACACCTTTTCCAAACGCACAATAGCGTTATAATCAGGAATACCAACTTCTGGAGATCGCTTGCTTTTATCTAACAAAACATTTCCCTCCGGCCAATGAATTTGCAAATTTCTTGGCGTTACGGGTGCGATATACACCTGTCCCCTAAACTCACCAATGTCATTTTTCAGCATCACCGCATCCCCATCTTGAAGCCCCAACTTCTCCGCATCCAAAGCATTCATCAGGACAGCCGATCGCACTGCTCCGGTAATAGCATCCTTGCGTTCTTGCACCATGCTATTAAACTGCTTACCACGGCGCGTTGTTACCCAGAAATAACCCTCTGGTAAATGCCGTTCTTGAGGACTCAGCACAGAAAACCGCGCCTTGCGATCGGGAGTTGGGAAGTCCCAACCAAAACACAGATGCGCTCCGCCATACTGAAATTGGTCACCCGCTTCCTTCAAATGTTGAATTCCCGCATATTGGGGAATTAGGCGAGCAATTTCTTGACGCATTGCACTCGTGTTCTCGAAGTCCAACTTCTCTGCTAAATCCGGACGCACTCGCCTTGCTAACTCCAGAAACACTTCCCATTCTGGACGCGCCTCCCCAATACGGGAACCCGGAATTTCTGGGCTAAAAATGACACGCCGTTCTGTATTCGTCTCCGTAACTCCCCCAGGTATTTCATAACGAGTCGTTGCTGGTAAAATTACCACCGTCTCAACAGATTCCAAAAGCATTTGTTTGGATACAACAATATCCATGTGAACCCTTAGAGGTACGCGCTTTAAAGCCCTTTCCACATAATCTGGTTCTGGCAAAACCTCTAAAAAATTTCCCCCCACGGAGAACAAAACATCTAAATTGCCTTCTGCAGCAGCATCAATCATTTCAGAAGCAATTAACCCCTTAGTTGTGGGAACTTCAAAACCCCAAAGTGTACCGAGAGAGGCGGCATTTTCCGGGGTAATGGGTTTTCCTCCTGGGAAAGTGGTAGCATAACATCCCATTTCTGCACCTCCCTGAACTCCAGAGTGCCCCCGAATTGGCATCAAACCACACCCTTCTCGACCAACAAATCCCTTAGTTAAAGCTAGATTAATAATTGCGCGGACATTATCTTCACCACACTCATGTTGAGTAATGCCCATACTCCAGACAAATACAGCTTTGTTTGCTTCGCCAACCATTTTGGCAAAGGCGTACATGGAGTCGCGAGTCGCGCCGGAAATTTGTTCGAGTTCCTCCCAAGACTGCGTATCGAGAAATGCTTTGAGTTCGGCAAAGTTGGTAGTGTAGTTTTTGATAAATGACTCGTCAACCCAACCATTGGCGATCGCGTGCTTCATAGTCCCATTCAAGAACGCCATATCTCCGCCAATATTCACTAAAAAGAAATCTTCAGCAAACTTAGTACCAAACAAAGCGCTTTCAGGAATCGATGGGACCCAATAGCGCTCCATCCCTGGCTCGCGGTAAGTGTTTATAACGACTATTTTTGTTCCTGCTTTTTTCGCCCAATGGAGATATTTCACGGTAACGGGCTGATTGTTGGCAACATTGGAACCAATAAAAACTAACAAATCGGTTCCGATCCAGTCTTTGTAAGAACAGGTGGTTGCAGCGACTCCGATAGTTGATTTCAAAGCATTGGTACTGGGGGAATGGCATATACGGGCAGCATTGTCAAGATTGTTAGTTCCCATTGCCCGCACAGCTTTTTGAGTGGTGTAGTAAGTTTCATTCACCGTCCCCCGACTGGTGAAGTAGAAACCCAGGCGATCCGGTGTAGAGGCTTGGATACGCTTGGCAATTAAGTCCAGAGCCTCATCCCAAGAGATGCGAGTGAAACCAAGTTCGGTGCGATCGCGTTTCATGGGATAGGGAAGCCGTCCCATGGACTGTAATTCAGCACCGCTTTTCTTTTGTAACTGAGAGACATCTGCAAGGAGTTTGGGGTCAAGTGCTGGCATTGTGTTGAGACGCAACAACCGCAGACGAACATTGCAGACATGAATTCCATCTACCGTCCAATCTTTCATCCCCGTTGTTCCTAAGGCACAGCCGTCGCAAACTCCTTTATTCAGGATTTCCCAAGCATAAGGCAGATTATCAGCGTTTTCCAACACTGCCCGAAACACTTCCCAGTAGTTATTCGGATACTGCTCGCCAATGCCAAAGGGTTTCCAGCTAGCCCAAATAGAAGGGTTCCAACTTTTTTTAGGCTTCCGCAACATGATGGCAGCTCCTTTTCACCGTTTCGCTTGCTAATGGGTTATTTCTATAATGATAGTGCTTGCTCACCTCGGTTACAACTTGTAGTGCAGTAGTAGAGTTGGCAATGCTAGCCCTCTCAAGGTGGATAAAAACTTCAGGAAATCAATAGCACTCTCACCTCTTACCTCTGCGTACTCTGCGTCTCGGCGGTTAACTTTCACGATCCGCAACTTCGTAAATCCTATAACAATTTGAAAGCTGATACTTTTGACGATGAATCGTTGTTTCTTTAATCCACATAAATCGCCACTGTTGTAAACCTTTACCGTATCGTTGTTTGCGGAGATGTGCTCGTCGCTTATGGGGGGAAACTACGCGCCCTACGCTAGGGACTAACATTAATTCTTCATCAACCGTTTCCCGTTCAAACTGCTCAAATGGCTGCTTAGCTCTTCCACAAAACTTAATCTTTCTGTATCCTAATTCGTTAAGTTTCTTTTGAGCAATAATTCCAGACTGTGATGCGTACTTAGTTCGATTGACAAGATTTTCAGGGGCTACCTGAGGATAATCTTCTTGGATTTCTTCCGGGTAAGATTGCAAGTAAAGCAGGCAGTTAACAACTAAATTTCTTGACTTTAAAGGAAAGTTATCGACTGTAATCATAAAGCGCGCACGCGCTTTGTACGAAAGAACCCAAGAAATTGCGTATTTATTGCGTCCAATCTTCCAACCTCAAATCTGGAATTTGAGAAAAATCTTTTTGGTTACGAGTTACCATCACAGCATTTACAGAGAGTGCAATTGATGCTATTCGCAAATCCTTGTATAGTCTTTTTTTATTGAGTTGGGGATATTCCTTAAGCAAGCGATCGTAGCAGTTGTAAGCAGTCGTATTAAAATTCAGTATTCTAACTCCTTTGAAAAATTCTTGGGTAGTCCACAACTGTGTATAAAGTCTTACTAAATTCTCAGATTCAGAACGAGCGTTAATCTTAACAACCCATCCATTAAAAGCTTCCTGAACAGTAATAATTGTTACTGCTAAGTTAGGCGCAACTAGAGCAACTCTAGAGACGATCGCCTGATTACTTTGCAAAAAAAGTGAAACATGGTCAGTATCAAGTATATAAATCATTAATTTCTCTTAATCAGACTCTCAAAACTTCTCCTTACTAGTCATCTATATTACGTTCTGCTCTAATATTTTCAGCAATTTCCGCAAAATCCGGATCGTCCTTAAACACTCCTGCAAACTTCATCCAGTGATTGCCTGTTTCACCTTGAGACAATTTTATTTCTACAGGAATAATTTCTAGATTTTCAAGACGCTCATACAGTAACTGATTCAGTTCTTCTAGAGCTTGTTTTTCAGTAGGAGCTTCAATGTGAATACTAGGAAATTCCAAAAAGAAAGCTTTCACCAAGTCTATATTTTTACGCTCTAATACGATATGCAGCTTTAAAGTTCCAGACTGGGGTAGGGTAAATGTAGATATATGTGTAGTCATACGTTTAACTATTATAAAGCCTCATAATAACATTTTTTCCAAGAAATAGCCCCATATCTACCTTTTATGTAGTCCTTTTCAAAATAATTTAGCTGTGGGTACGTATAAATGCGCGAACCCACAAATGGGCTGTACGCGACAATAGCCCATTATTCTTCCTTAAGCTTTTAGGAGTTAGTGAAAATGCCTTGACCGGGAGTAAGGACATTATCGGGATCGTAACGTTGTTTAGCATTTACTAATCTGCTCCAGACTGAACCAAAATGCTGTTGCCAATCTTCTTGAGAGAACTTTATAGCATCAACGGGATAACGAGTACCATTTAAATCGCGGTTACGCTCAAATAATCTCCGGTTGTCATCAAGCATACGTGCGATCGCCCTTGGCGCAAGCCGTACCCGGCTTATCGCAGCATCATCATTTGTGCAGTTCGTAAAATAGTAAAGAGAAACGCGATTTGCTCGTTGGGTACCCTAAACAGCGATCGCGTGAAACGAAATTGATACATTTCGCTAATTCAATATAAGTAAACCAAAAACAGGTTATCAAGATATCAGATATCATTCATCAAATTTTGGGAATTATAAATTTATGCATTCCTAAACTTTAACTATGAATTTTAAACTAACTGCCCTAGTTGTTCTTGCTCTTGCTGTAGTATCTATAGCCACCCCAACCCTGGCTCAACAACTCCAGAAATCTCACTACAAAGCCGGAGAATTGCTCGTTACTCTGGGAAGCGATGATTCCTATCAAGAATGTGACAGAGAAAATCAGTGCATCACACTTCATGGTTCCGAAACCGTAGTTAACAGGAGGTATAACAGTAAACGCTGGTTGAATGGTGAATACACTTACGCAATATCCTGGCGTGAAGGTAAAGGAGAAAATATGCGCTTGAGTATTCTGAAAAACAATCGCCGCATTTTTACTAGCGAACTTGTTCCCTTCTCCGATTTAAAGTGGGAGAGATGGTGCGACGTTACAGGGGTTTACACGGGGCAACTCCCAGTTCTTTATTCCCCAGGAGGTAAATCAAAGGCAGCATTAAACAATGGAAACATCGTTCGTGGTATTCGGCAAAAGGGCGATTGGACTTATGTGGAAGTAGCGCGGGGTCCTAATGCTAGCGTCAACAGAGTGCGGGGATGGGTAAACTCTAATTATTTACAATGTACTAAACAAGCAAGTAATTAATTGAGGCGTAACAACATATCGTAGTAAATCGGAGTCAACCCCAAAATAACGATTGTTCATCTGTTTTGCAGTCTGATTGACAGTAGGAATTGGTTCGTTAGTCAAATAAACCAATACTTCTTAGGACACCGTAATCTAGACCCTACCGCCTACGCCTTGGCGGTTTACCTTGATTGATGTGTTTTTCATCCAACCATCCCATTGAGACAGCAGACTCCAAACTATGACCATTATCAGCAAGGAATAACGCAGTTCTCTCTAACAAGATTTTGTGTACCTGTTCCTTTTTCATAAAACGAGTTATTTCAAAGTCAGATGCACGATTCTGGATAACGAGCGCTGCGTTTTTATCTGCCTGCCACACATCCCCATCGAAGGTGAAGAACCGATCTCCCAGACGTTTCCCTAGTAACGTACCATTGCGATGATCGACCTGTGAGGTGTAACAGGCATTGACTAATGTAACAAGTGCATCTTTGCGAATAGATATTTCATCTAACGCTTTTTGTAATTCTCCTTTACTCCATTCATTTAATTTACGATTTACAGCTTTGGCTCTCTTTTTCCCTTTGATATGTTTGCTTAAATCTTCAGCTACTACTTCACCAAACTCATTAAATATTTGATTGGTAGCAGTCCGAATCAGTTGAGTAATTGTTTGACGTTTTGTTCGCTCTAGCTTATTTGCCTTTTGGCGTCCTAAATTATTTTTTAATATTCGAGCAGATTTGGCAGCGTCAACTCTTCGAGATATTGCAAATAACTTTTGACGTTTTTTATTTTTCTGAGTTCTAGAGTCAGATGCATTATTAATAATGGTTCCTAACCCTTGAGCATAAGCAACACCATTACTCCCGTAAAATCCTTCTGTGAAACCTTTATCAATGCCAACAGTGTCAGTGCTTGGGTTGGTTTCAATTTTAGTAGTTTTAGGATAATGTAGTTCTATTTTTCCCAAGGCATTAATGATGAAGCGCAACCGTCCCGCCTTCGGTGTAACTCTACCAGTTAGAATAGAGACTTTTATCCACTGGCATTTCTTCCCATCCATGAATCCTGGTATTTGGTAAGTTGTGACTTTCCCCTTACGCGATCCCTTACCTTTCATGTAACCAGATGTGGCATTGATGACAATTTGGTTATTAACCCAAGTGTGACCGCGTTTATAATATTGCCTAACCCATCTGCTGATTAATGGATATTGCTGCCACTCTTGCGAATTGAGACTTTTGACCAACTCGTCTCGAAATGAAGTTTCACCGCTCTCTACTAAGAGAATTTTCTTGCCTTTGACAACCTCCTTTTTTTCTGGTTTAAATTTTGAATAGATTTGGCGAATAACTTGTACCTTGGCTGCTTCCTGAACCGCATGAATATCATCAATGACCGATTGTACAGTTCTTTCCCATATCTCAGAACTCAGGTTAAATCTTTCCGAACCATATAGTTTTCTTAGCTCTGGGGTATTGCGAATACTTTTAATAATTGTATTTTTATCAATACCCCAAGCTTGTAGCGATCCATATTTGTTCCATAG
>NZ_WJFC01000210.1 GCF_009725235.1 Scytonema sp. UIC 10036 | reverse complement strand
TTTAAACTCAATACGTTAATCTAAAACAAAGGAGAAAATATGTTACATTCTAATTTGGAAAAAATTAAAAAATTAAGAATCGAAATCGAATCTTTAGTTAAAGAAGTTGATAAATTAAAAACACAAGTTTCAGAAACAAAAGTTTCAAACATAAAAGTTATAAATTCAAACATAACTGATTTACAACAAAAAAATCAAGAGATAAAAATAAAAACTTCTGAGACACTAAAATTAGTTGATGCTGTCAAAGTATTAAATTTAGAGCATGGACAAAAGCAATATATTTCTTATGCAAACGATTTTGTGAAGGAAACTAACAAATTTGTGAGTATATTGGAAAAATATACTAATGCGTTACAAAAACTCCCAGAGATTAGACATAAACTAAAAGAATTAACAAATTATATAAGTCCAAGTAACAATCAAGCATATACTCTATGTCAAGAAATACACGCTTTAACCCAAAAATCTCGACACGCAAACAAAAATTGGATACCTGACTTTAAAAAGCAATCCCCAGAATTATTGGATGCATTAAATACATTATTAGAGATCTGTGGATATTCTCGAATATGATGATAAATAATAATTATCTAATATTTGATAAAACTTACTTTTAAACACAATACCCGTGAATGAATGCGTGTTAAATCCCTCAAACGCTCTCGCTGGAATAATTCTGGGCATTTCTACCCCAGGGTAGGCGATCGCCATTACCTCCAGACGTGATAACGAGCGTGCGAGGTATTTTCGTAATCAGGTCTTGTGGGTTAAATTGCCGTTTGAACCTAAAACTTGTATCCTTTGCTAAACAAGGGTTTCCCGATTTGAATCAATTTCATTCACGGATATTGCTTTTAAACAAGAGTGAGTTTTATCCCCAGAGGTTGAACTATATAGTTCTGTTCGTAAACAATTACTCTCTTCAGTGCTCTAAAATTACCGATTTTTTTAGCTAAAGCTAAAGCCCATCATTCAATACTTATGAGCTTTAGCTCTATCTATAATAAGATTTCAAAAATAAAATAGGAGTTCTATAGTCCCATTTTTTTTTCCAGTGCTTCCATCTCTTCTGATATTTGGAAAATATTTTGTTTTCCTTTTTCTATTTGCTCGTCTATTTCTTTCAAATCACGAGCTAATTCAGGGATTTCAGAACTTAAATCAGATGCAATGTGGAGAGGATTTACAGTTTTTTGAGAATTTGATTGATTAAAATCTCTATTTTCTTCAATAGCTTTCATTAAACTTTCTAAAACTTTTAAAGATTGGGATAAGTCTTGAAGTAAAGGATCATCTTATAAAAAAACAGAAACTTCACTGTTTAATATGTTTCTTATTTGTTGTATTATTATACCGATAATTTCTAGGGGATTAGAAGGAGAGTCATTTGACTGAGTACCGCCTAATTCTAGTTGATTGTTTTTCAGAAAATCGACTGGTTGTATATTAGATAGATTAGCCTTATGAAATGTAGCATGACCGATAACATTATTTAATTTTGCCTGAGAAAGGTTTGCATTATCAAAGTTAGCTTTATCGAGTTTAGCCCAACGAAGGTCAGCGCCCTGCAAATTTGCACTACGTTCTTTAAAATATTTATTTTCTTGAAGGTGATCTTCTGATTTATCGGGGTTATGGTCACGGTTATTAAATTTAGCTTCTCTCAAATCAGCACCCATAAGCTTTGCATTACTAAGATTTGCACCTCTTAAGTCGGCTTTTATTAAGTTAGCATCATAAAGAATAGCCCCTTCAAGATTAGCTCCCTGAAGGTCAGCGCTTCTAAAATTTGCCCTTTCAAGGTTAGCTCCAGGCAATTCAATTTCTCTTAAATCTGCTCTATTAGCGTCCAATCCTCTTAAGAGGCAATCTTTATCCTCCTCATACAAATCCAAAATAGCCTGATACCTTCCACCACTAGTTTCAGAACCTCTTGCACCATCAATTAACTGCCAAGCTTGACGTTCCATTTGTTTCCTACGCTCCAAAACGTCAAACCCATACAATATTGCAGCGACAAGAACAGCAAAGTTTTGTACTTGTCCCAATAATTTTGATTCTCCAAGCCAACAAAAATAAGAGACAATATATTCATCTTCACATTTCTTCTCTTTATCTTGGTTTTCTTCTTTTGACCTGCTTTGTTGAACTTTACTTTCTAGCCTTGATTCGGGTTGACTTACTGAAGTTACCTCGGTTGTATTTCCTTCAGTTTGCTCAATTTGTTTTTTCAAACTTTTATCTGCTTTTTTAAAAAGTAATTCTATATGCAGAAGAAAGATAAAAATAAATAAAGCTATTCCAAATGCTTGCAGTATTTGAATAACACCTTTCTTAGTACTGCGACTCCACTTTTTAGGTAATAAATTATAAAAAAACTTAGAAGACTGTTTTGACTCCTGCTGAGATTCAGTCATGGTAAATGCTCCCTCATTTACAGAACGTCTGTATTGATTACAAAAAAATATATCACTAAATAACCCAGTTGCGGGTTACTGATTTTTGAGCGCTTATCATCCAGAGAAGCGTGCGCTATAGCTTAAGCCGTATCGCATGAGTCGCGCTCCACGCTACTGTCCTTTTGACTAAAGGTTTTTTAGGAGCATTTTTAGTTGCTTAATTGTATAGCTTGACAATCAAAGGTCAAACAAAATTTTTTCGTTTCAGACTGTAATAGTGGCTCTTTTTCAAGAGCTTCATCACCTTTTACATATTCATCTCGTTTTAATTAATGGTAAAAACGAGAGATTCTTCTTGTCGCATATTTGTAGTTTACATAATACATAGTTGGTAATCTTTTAGCGGGAAGGGAGTAATACAAGAGTGGGCGAGGACGCTAACCTCAAAAGATTGGATGATTTATTTTTTGTAAGATTCTTATGAGGGGTGTTCGCCTAATCTTTCTCTTTCTGCAAGCCTTTCATCATTGTTATATTGAAGCAATTTTACGGTTGTGCGTCCTTCAGGAGTTAACCCAACGATTCTAAGTTTTTCAAAAGCGAAATGTTCAGTCCATTGCTGTATGCGAGGATTGAATAGAAAGCTAAATTCACCTGTTTGAGGATCAAAAGAACCTAGATCGGTACCTTTGTATCGATTACAACGCCAACAAGTGAAAGCTAAATTGCCTGCATCAGTTTTACCGCCATGTTTTTCAGGAATAACATGGTCAATTTCATGAGGAAAGAATGAAACATTTTGAGGTAGCAAACAATACTCGCATCTGTATCTTGCTCGTTCTTCAACTAAGCGACGCATTGCAGCCAGAATATAAGTAACACTTATGAGGTCGTGGTTAAATTGGCTAAGTTACCAGCTTTAAGCATAATTACCAAATGTTCGATGCGTTCGTACTCATTTAATTCTGCTTGTTCCGTAGCAGTCAGTTCTCCTGCTTGGCTTCGCTTCACCAAAGTTTGCAATCGTTGTTGCATTTCTGGTGTGGGACGGAAAGCAAGAATTTGCTCTGATGTCGGTTTACTAGCCAGAAAATCAAGAATGTATCGGTATATTCTAGCAGGAAGCGGTGGTTGTTGAAGACTAAGTGCAAGCAATTCTGGAAGGCGATCGCCCAGTTGCACTAGTTGTTCTGATAATTCGTCCGGTACTTCAAGAGTGATTTTTGCCACAACGCAAGCTCGACAAAGAAGTTTGATATTTCCAATTTATAGCAATCTTATCTGATTTGTAAGAATTTGACTAAATCTCTTGTGAAATAAACATCTCGCCCGTCAACTGTGTCACCAATGGAGTTTACCCCCTTAATCCCCCTTATAAAGGGGGGAAACTAAAATCAAGTTCCCCCCAATCCATCGGGGAGGGTTAGGGTGGGGTAAAACTTAACTACCAGATTTGGGTTTTAATGCTAGTAAATCTCGACTTGAGAGGTTGATTTGTCGGGGCTAGTGGCTGTCATGCCCAAACCGCGAATGGAACTCATGATAGCACTGGCTTCTGGTGGAATTGGTTGCTGTTGTGCGGTGGCGAAGCGATTGAGTAGGGATGCGGTTTTATCCATATCTATATAGAAGTAGCCGCCGTTGGGTTTTTGCAAGGTGTTGGTGACTGCTTGAAAGTTCGCGCTGTTGTCTAAGCTTGGACCTGTACGATTTGCTAGCATTTCTGCTACCGGACCGCCGATCGCTACAAATAAGGTATCTTGATTGAGCCAACCGTGTGATAGCAATGCTCCTTGTTTGGGAATTTGCCATTCTGTCACTTCTTTGCCACCAATATTTCTCTTGGCAATGTTGACAGATTGTCCTTGGACAAGGGTGTCTAATTTGCTAAGGGTACCTTCTGCTGTTTTGCGATCGCCTGTCTGAAATACAAATGCTCCGCCAAAGCCAATTTGTGCTAGTACGCCTTGATTGGATGGAATGGCTGCAATTCCAAATTCCCTATCCATCCAGCCAAAAACATCTTTATCTAGGTCAATATTGACTAATAGCAGTTGCTGGCGGGCTGTTTCAAGGGTTTGCTTTAACTCAGGAATTTCTTTTGATTGTTCGACAACTGTTGTCCACCAACTGCTGATTCCTTGCCCGCTTATAATTGCCATTGTATCTGCTGGAAATTCTGATACAACTTTAGACCCAGTATTTTGGTACTGGAATTTCACCAATTGGGGATCTAATTTAGCAGTTGCCTTCATCCGTACACCTACATTGTCAATACCAATCCCTGCCACCATTGATTTTACTTGTTTTAATTGTGACAAAGTTTGTGGCGGTAATTGTGCTGCTTGTGGATTGGTGGCGATCACTTGCTGTACCATACCAGCATAATCTGGTACGTAGATTTGGGCGACGGTGTTTTCGACGTTGACACCTTGGCTTAGCAAGCTGTTTGCACCTTCTTTATTGGCAAAGGAAGGCTGTCCTTTAAATGTGTCAATCGCACTTTCTATTGCTGGCTTTTCCGTTGCTGATACTACATATGTATTATTTAAAATAGCAGTGTATGTAGGTGAGCTTTTCCCAACAGTTTCTATAATTTTTTCGCCTTTATAGTCAGTTTCTTTGGTTTTTAGGTCTTTTTGTCCTTTTAATTTCGTAGCAAAGTTCAAAGCTTGGATTTTATCTTTGATTCCCACCACCATCAGGACGTTGGATTGCTGGGAAGCTTGCGGGGTATTTTGCGCGGGTTTGACTGTGTTGGGTGGAAGTAAGGCAATCATCACGCCCCCTACCCAAGGTTTTAGATCTTGTTCATAGGAAATGCTGTTGTCAGTTGAGAGGCTTTTGTTTAAGTCTTCTAGCCCTTTGGCGACTATCTTCTGGGCTTCTGGTGTCCCAAACTGTTCTAACTTTGCCCAAACTGTTGGATCGGTGGAAATATAGGTTGCCATCAACGCTTCATCTGGTACGATTTTGGCAGCATTGAGAGCGTCGGAGACATTTCCTTGAGGACCTCCTTTAAAGTACATGTAGGCAGCTACACCCCCTGCAATAACTACGGCAGTACCAATAGCAGGAATTAAAAAATTATTCTTAGATTTACTTTCTGGCATTGTCAAAATGTCCTATTTTCTTCAAATTGTCTTAGAGGTTAGTAAAAACGTCATTGTGGAGTTTTCGGAATCCTTTACTCATTTGATGTTAACTTTTCGGTAATTACTGATAAGATTATTACTTCTATACAGGGAAGGTTCTCTGGGGATTCTAGAGTGACTACACCAGTTTTAAATGCCAATCCGCACAAGAAAGTTCTTTATCTGAAAAATATATTCCTTTAGATAGTGGCGAGCTATTCTAATTTATATATATTTAGAATATTTTTACAGAATGTTAAACTTTCTTGGGATAAAACGCCTGTACAGAGATAAGAGGGTGCAAAGTATTAGGGTGTATGGGATGGATTGGGGAACAGCACGAAACGATCGCGTTGTTGCTCCAGTGTTTCAGTTTAAGAGTTTTCAGGGTTTCTAAGGTCAGTAAACATCGATGTCGCAACATTATTTTGATACAGAAAGTAACCGATACAAGTCTTTTGAGTTACCGGGGGCAAAACCGCACTACAATCCAGATAAACCCGGACAGGTAGAGCATATTTTTCTTGACCTCAACCTAGATATTCCTAACAAAAGTTACTACGGTACTTGTATCATTAATTTAACACCTATCCGTAATGGTCTGGAGAGCTTGGTTCTAGATGCCGTTAATCTCAACATTGAGTCGGTTCAAGTGGATGGTAACCCACAACAGTTTGAATACGACGGCAAGCAGTTGTGGATCTACCTGAATCTCCTAACTGAGATTAACAAGCAGATTGCGATCGCGATTGCCTACTCAGCAGAAAAACCACAACGGGGTCTTTACTTTATAGAAGCAGACAAATACTACCCCAACAAGCCCACCCAAGTTTGGACTCAAGGGGAAGACGAAGATTCTCGTTTTTGGTTCCCGTGTTTTGACTATCCGGGACAGTTATCGACGTCGGAAATTCGCCTTCGTGTTCCCAAACCCCTCATCGCAATTTCCAATGGCGAACTCATCGCTACAGATGAAGACGGCGATTACAAAATATATCACTGGTTGCAAAAGCAAGTGCATCCAACTTACTTGATGACTCTTGCTGTTGGTGATTTTGCAGAAATTCGCGATGAATGGAATGGCATTCCCGTAACATACTACGTAGAAAAGGGACGCGAGGAAGATGCCAAGCGCAGTATGGGCAAAACTCCTCAAATGATAGAGTTTTTGAGTGAGAAGTACGGTTATCCCTACCCCTTTCCCAAATACGCTCAAGTATGTGTGGATGATTTCATCTTTGGAGGAATGGAAAACACTTCAACAACGCTGTTGACAGATAGGTGTTTGTTGGATGCACGAGCCGCACTGGATAACCGCAACACGGAAAGCTTGGTTGTGCATGAATTGGCGCACCAGTGGTTTGGCGATTTGGTGGTGATCAAGCATTGGTCTCATGCTTGGATTAAAGAAGGCATGGCTTCTTATTCAGAGGTTATGTGGACAGAACGAGAATATGGAGCAGAAGAAGCAGCATATTATCGATTGTTAGAAGCCCGGAGTTATCTGGCTGAGGATAGTGGACGCTACCGTCGCCCCATGGTAACCCACGTTTATCGAGAAGCGATTGAACTTTACGATCGCCACATCTACGAGAAAGGTTCGTGTGTGTATCACATGATGCGGGCGGAATTAGGAGAAGAGTTGTTTTGGAAAGCCATCCAGACATTTGTGCGGGATAACGCTCATAATACCGTAGAAACAGTAGATTTGCTGCGGGCGATTGAGAAAGCAACCGGACGCAATCTCCTGTTCCTGTTTGACCAGTATGTTTATCGTGGCGGTCATCCTGATTTTAAGGTGGTATACTCTTGGGACGGAGATTCCAAGTTGGTTAAGGTGACTGTCACCCAAACCCAAGCTGTATCGGGTAACAACGGTAGCAGCAATAGTTTGTTTGACCTGAAAATTCCTATCGGTTTTGGATACGTGAAGGGAGAGGACAAGGGGGACAAGGTAGAATCTTCTACCTTGTCTTCCCCCTCTCCCTTGTCTACCTTGTCTCCCCAGTTTGAACCGGGAGCAATATTGCAACGAGTTCTTGAAGAGCATTATCAAACGGCTGACTCAGTAGAAATCCCTACAGAAATATTGGTACAATACGACCTACCTGATAGCGAAATACTTGCAGATGTCTTGACTCAACGAAAGGGACGAAAGGTATCAATTTTGACTCCACAGCGTCAAGTCAAGGCAGAGTTGATTGAGATGGTAGAGCGAAATGCTCAATATGAATTGCAAAGAATGCAAAAATTGAGCGATCGCAACAATGAAGCGATGCAGGATCTAGCGACTATTCTCGATCTACCCGACTTACCCCACCGAATAGAAGGCTACGATATTTCCCACATCCAAGGGTCTAATGCTGTGGCTTCCCAAGTTGTATTTATCGATGGATTACCAGCAAAGCAGCACTACCGCCATTACAAGATTAAAAATCCAACTGTTACAGTAGGACATTCAGATGATTTTGCCAGTCTAGCTGAAGTCATTCAACGTCGGTTCCGCAAGTACGGAGAAGATCCGCAATTACCTCGTGAGGGAAATCCTGATTGGCCCGACCTTATTATGATAGATGGTGGTAAAGGTCAATTGTCTTCTGTTGTTGCTGTTTTGCAAGAGATGAATTTGTTGGAAGACTTGCGAGTGGTTAGCTTGGCAAAACGTCGGGAAGAGATTTTTTTACCGGGCGAGTCGCAACCTTTAAAAACCGATCCGGAACAATCTGGAGTGCAACTCTTGCGACGATTGCGGGATGAGGCGCATAGGTTTGCTGTGAGTTTTCACCGACAGCAGCGTAGCGATAAGTTAAAGAGATCGCGTTTAGATGAAATTCCCGGATTGGGACATCATCGACAAAAGCAACTATTGGGACATTTTCGCTCGGTGGATTACATTCGGCAAGCTACACCCGCACAAATTGCTGAAGTTCCAGGTATTGGTTCGCGTTTAGCTCAAGAAATTTACGATTATTTCCATCCTTAAAAGTAACCAGTGACCAGTGACCGATGAGCAGTTAACAATCCTAAAAAAAAGCGATGGGTAATTGATAATTGAGAAAGTCTCATTACCCATTACCCATTACCCATTACCCATTACCCATTACTTATCATCAGATTAGCAAACATAACTAGTCTGCTTAATAAGTCTAATTGGAATTTTTTCTTAAATTTCTCTGAATAAATTTATTTTGGATTCCAAGTATCTGTTACCTTCCTTGCTCAAGTTGATGTAACTAAATGTTAATTAAAACTAAAATTAACCTTTTGTTACTAAAACTAAAGGTAGAGTAAATTATTAACTCATATTTTTGAGATATGTAAATAGACTGAGCGTCTGTTAAGTGTCGTTCCAAATGCCACGCTTTAATCTGAAACCCTTAAAGTTAAACTTTTTCCTCGCTACAGACTTGCTGCCTTGTAACGCCATTCCCGGAGTCTCTACCAGACAGATACCTACTGGCAATTGTTCAGAGAGATGGAGTGAAAACTTCTTCCCCCTATTTCCTACTCCAGCTAGCTTGAATTTTGACAATACACTTATATTAACAAATGCAAATAGGTTTGACTGAAAATACATGAATCTCAAAGCATAAGCCATTGGGATCGTCGATTTCTACATAATACTTTTCTTTAAAGATTTAATTTATATATCTAAAGTTGGATAGCAGATAACTTAAAGATAAGGATAATAAACAAATATCAATGAGAGTAATTACTCATTCTGTGTTAAGTTAAGCAATGGATTACTTCGCTTTTTAAATTTCTGTAAATCTCTTTGATTTATCAGGTTTAATTGGCATTTTTTTTCAAAATTTATGATATTCAGGGGTTATTAAGATGCAACTGGTAGAAAGAACGGTACAAAAAACAGTACAAAAAACAGTACAAAAAACGGTACAAAAAACGGTACAAAAAATTCGCTGCCCAAACTGTGGCAGCGAAGGAGAAAGACACTATATCTTTCACAGTCAACAAACTCGAACCCAATGCCCAATCTGTGACTACTTGTTAGTCAGTTGTATGCGTACTGGCAAAGTCATTGAAGCTTATGCCCCTGGCATTCTTGCTAGAAATTAACTGGATAGTGGTTAGTGGTTAGTGGATAGTTGTTAGTGGTTAGTGGTAATCGGTCATCGGTCACTGGTTACTGGTCACTGTTCACTGTTCTTCGCAACTGTCCGCAAGCAGCATCAGCTTCGAGACCACGGGAGTAACGAACACTTACAGCGATGCGTTGCTGCTTGAGGACGTTGACAAACGCTTGTATTCGCTTTTCACTGGGGCGTTTGTAATCGGCTTCTTGAATGGGGTTGTAAGGAATTAAGTTGACATGGCTTTGGAAGCCGCGCACGTGTTGTGATAACTCCATTGCATGTTGTGGCAAGTCATTCACTCCAGCCAGGAGAATATATTCAAAGGTGACGCGCCGTCCGGTGATTTTTACGTATTCCCGACATTCTGCCAGCAAATCATCTATAGAATAAGAATGAGCGCTAGGAATCAGTTGTTCCCTAAGTGCTTGGTTGGAGGCGTGAAGACTCACAGCAAGCGTTACTTGCAACTGGTGTTGGGCAAGTTGATGAATCCGCGAGCGAATGCCAACTGTTGAGACAGTTAGGTTTCTTTGTCCGATACCCACATCTTGGTTTAAGGATTTGATGGCTCCTATGACATTATCGGTATTGAGTAGCGGTTCGCCCATACCCATGAATACCACATGGCTCACCCGTTGCTGGAAATCTTCCTGAACTGTCAGCACCTGGTCTACGATTTCATGACGTGCCAAATTGCGTTTGTATCCTCCTTTACCAGTAGCGCAGAAATCACACGCCATTGGGCAACCGACTTGGCTGGAAACACAAACAGTCAAGCGCTCTAGGGATTTTGGATTTTGGATTTTGGATTTTGGATTTTGGGTTGTCTCTCCATCGCCCCATCGCCTCATCTCTCCATCTCCCCCCCGTAGAGTGGGGATACCTACACATTCTATAATTTGACCATCTGTAAGTTTTAAAAGATATTTGACTGTACCATCAGGGGCAACAGAACGGTAGTGTATTGTTGAACGCCCGATGGGAGTTTCGGCAACTTCTGCACGCCATTGCTTGGAAAAGACGGAAATATCATTGAGCGATCGCGCTCCCTTGTGATAAATCCAATCGTGCAGTTGCTTTCCCCTATACGCTGGTTGTCCCTGCTGCTGCACCCAAGCAGTTAATTCCTCCAGACTTGCTCCGACAAGAGGGGGAATAGAGATAGAGGGTTTTTGTGGAGTAGTATCTGTAGCGGAGGAAGGTACAGAGACAGACTGAGCAGACATGATAATTACGAATACGCCTTTAAAATTCTATAGTAGGCGATCGCTGCTAATCTTGCTTGATAATATTATATTCGGTTTTCCCAAATTCGTAGAGCGTGCGATCGTTACTAGATTCAGCATCATATTCGCACAACCTCACATATTGCGTCGGAAGCAATCTTAGGATGAAATGATATGAGGAGATTCAATATTTCATGTCGCCCTATTGCTTTTTCTTACTTGCAGCAGAAATTGGTAATTGCAAATTCTGCTCGTAGACAAACTGGTTGCGAATTTGTATTTCCCGTTTGGGCAAGGTATCGTTGGGGTTGAGCGAATCTTGAGTAGAAACCCGCAAGGTGTAGAAACCAATAGGAACTCCATCAAGGCGATAAAGACCAAAGCTATCGGTGACAGCAGACAAGACACGTGCGCCAGCACCATTGATCAGTTCTACTCTCAGTTGTGAAACTGGCTGACCTGCAATGTCAGTAACACGTCCGGCTACACCAAATTCTGGTCTCACAGGGAAATCTAGGCTTGTGACTGCAGAAGTTGCTACCTCAGCTACAGCAGAGTTTTTCATCACTGTAAGTTCTATTGGCAATTCTTCAGGTTCAAGTTGAACGACATACACACCTTCTGGTAAATTGCCTACAAAAAAGTTGCCTTTAGAGTCAGTTCTTGTCGAGCCAACATTTTTGTTACGGTTATCAAAAATCCTAACGACAGTTCCACTTAAGTCAAAGCCTTTGTTTTCTCCCTCAACAACAAGCCGTCCAGCAATTGCTCCACGTTCTTTGCCAATACCACTGTAGTTAGTAGGAGCAATTCTTCCGCCACCAAAAGATAGATCTGAAATCAATGATAGTGTGAGGCGATCGTCACCTACTCCACCAAAACCAGTTCTAGCTCTTGTAGGAATACCTTGATATTCGAATCTAGCAAGTAGACCTGGAAGAACTTGCATGCTAGCACCTGCAATGGGTCCTATGTCTCCATCGCTGTAAGCAAGCCCTACATTCCAACTGAGTTTATTAAGATTGCTGGGATTGTGACCAACACTGACAGAGTAACGAGAAGCCAAATCACCACCAAATTCAGTCCCAAAGGATAGCTGATAATTCCGAGCAAACTTATAACTTAAATCCGAGATATACTCATTACCATAAGCATTAAAAGTTAATCGTGTTAGACTATTTGGTTGATAGAAAGCATTAAATAAATAACGTCCATCAACATCAGGTCTACCACTGAAATACAAACTAGAGAAAGGTCGTGCAGCAAATGTAGGCAATATGTAAGTTGAAGAATTGCTTTCATCTTGACGATCGCGGGCAATAAATCCCAAAGTGTATTTATTGCCAAAACGGTACTTAACTTCTAAACTGTGGTTGTGAAAACCTTTAGTGTCTTCATCCCTTCTATAGCCTCGTGGTAAGGACTGTGAATTAGCATTAATTTCTAATTTATCAAGCTGTACATCTAAATCAGCAGAATAACCTACTTTATCGCCAGAAGTCCCAGCACTTGCAGACAAAATCATTGGATTTGCCAATCGCCAAATAAAACCTGCTTGGGTTTGAAGAGCATCTGGTGCTGCTTGGACTGAACCTTCTAAAGTTAAATTATTTGAAAGCCCTTGTCGTAATTGATAGAATCCAACGAGTTTACCTTCATCAGATAAATTAGACTCTCCAAATAAAGTATTCTGTGCTAAATTACCACTAAACCCAACCCCAGCAACTTGTATATTGCCTCCTGCTGGTAATAACAGATCGGAAGGATTCAGTCTAACAGTACGAATTTCTCTGGGTACGCTTAGATTGCTGCGATCGAAAATATAAACTTGTACTTCACTGCTTTGACCTACGGGCAAATTGACATCCAGAAACTCGTATTGTCCATTAAAGCCTACTTGTTGTTGGGCAATAATAACACCATCAACTCTCAGTTGTACAAAACTTGCTGGAGCAGCTTGACCGCGAAATGTTTGTATAGGTGTAGAACGTCTGGGTAAGAGCTCGTTAGCATCATAACCCGTACTAAATCTATCTGCTGGTAGATTAGTATAACCAAATTGCAATCCTGTTAGGTCTAACCCATTCAGCAAAGGATGTAAACCGACTTGTTGCCGACCTAATTGAAAGCGAAACGGACCATTACGTCTATATAAAAAGTACTCCGAAACTTCTGGACGATCTTCAAAAGTATTATTGAGACGCAACCGCCAAGACCATCCTAAAAGTCTTCCACCTACAAGGGTAGAACTTCGTAAGCTGCTATCTCCATTAGTATTGTAATAACTTAATTCCTGCCTTAAAGTTGACAAGACACTAGCAGGGGGTAAAAATTCTGGTTTTAATTCCTCAGCCGAGCCTTGATATTGCCTGCTTCCTGCCCGCCAAGGTAGGTCAGCTAGCAAAGTTAACTCAGCAGTATTTAATTCAATATTTATTCTTAATTGTTCTCGAAGTGTAGCATTACTAATATAAGTAATACCATTAATTTGTTTGAGAACAAGAGATGATAGTTTTATAACTCCTAAGGGAGTCTTCAATTGTATATTGTTATCTGTTTCTTCAACAGTTAACCCAGCAATTTCGGCAAAGCTTTCTAAAGGAATGAGAAGAGTGTTACCTTCTTGAATAACATCTAAAGTACCAACTTCTCGTCCGTTAATAAGTACACCAACTAAGAAAGGCTCACCAGGTGTTCTTGCCAATTCAATAGAAGAGTGAGCGTTCACCCTCTCCTCTCCAGAATTATTACCAGAATTGTTGACTTGGCCAGTACTACTATTTCCTTGTGTTGCTACCTTAGTACTATCTATAGTTTCTTTTGAATCAGACCCCTGCTGTAGCCTTGAATTTGCGATCGCTTGAGGGCTTTGAGTGTTTGTAGCAACAGAATCTTGAAGAGAACCCGGTAGAGATAGTTCGATCAGTTTTTGTACTGCTGCCAAAATTTTCCCAACAGCATTTTTGTTAGCAATTTGATTTAAAGTGCTAGTCAGGCTTTGGGTATTAGGTTTCTCATTATAAGGGGTATTAGTAGAGTTAACTCCATTTGTGTTGGTGAGAGGTGCAGTGGCGACTGGTTGTGGATTGGCACTAGCAACTTGAGGAGTACTGGCAATAATTTGAGAATTTTGAGTGTTTGCTGGAACTATACTATCGATACTACTTTTAAGAGAGGCAGAGAGAGAAAAATTGATAAGTTCTTGTACAGTTACCAAAATTTTCTGAATAGCATTTTTCTCAGCACTCTTGTCAAAAGCTAAGGTGTTACTTGGTTTTTGAGATTCCAGTTGCTCGCTAG
This sequence comes from Scytonema sp. UIC 10036, assembly GCF_009725235.1. Next base: position 9,200 of record NZ_WJFC01000210.1, on the reverse strand, counting down.
AATCAGGACTAGCAGAATTAGCCCTATCCATTATTGATAGTGGCACAGAAGCTTTTGGTTGTTCTTCAGAGACCGAGCTGCGAACCAGAGGTAAATTGTTGTTAGCTGATGTCGGTGCTTTGGTGATTGGGAAAAAACCTTTTGCTGGCTTTTGTTTGCGAAGACGTGCTTGCAAACTCAGAACATCAAATTTTTTTTCCTGAGGTTTACAATCTACAGTTTTGCCTTGAGACGAAGCCATTTTTTTTAGCATCTCCTCAATTGAGGATGACTGAGGTTGAGCTTGTAGGGGCTTACACGGCAATGGTTGTGCTGTTGCTGCACTAGCAATACCACTATTTTGTGATGAGGTTTCTGTAGACTGAGTCGTAGAGAGTGTGTTTTCTGTAGACGGTGTTTCATCCGCCGTCTTTTGAGGCGGTAAAGTGATAATAATTGGTGGAGGTACAGGTGGTAAAGCTAGGTAGAGCATAAGCGCAAAGATTCCTATAACCAGCGCAGTGATAGGCTGTGAATTGTATAAATATTCATTACCTATGAAATGTTTGACAAAAAATTAGTTCAGGGGTGCAGCCAGATTAACGCACCCTGGAAATTAAAGATTTTTACAAATATACAAAAAAGCTATTTCGTTGGAGATTTCACAGGCTTATTTGTAGGCTGAGCAGTAGCTGCTGTACCAGGAACGGTGAAGGGTATACCCTTATCAATTGGAGATCCGCTTAACTCACCATTGATGTCTAAAATATAGTTACCAGGAGGTAATTTTTTGCTGATAGGTAATACCAACCGTCGGCGAGTACCCGCTAACACTGGCAAAGATTGTAAATCTCCAGCATGAAGTACATCTTGTGGAAGTTTTAATTGGGAATTTCCAATACCAGGTAAAGGTTTTGTTGCTGAAGCACCGGGATATTTTGCTGCTGGCCAAACTGCATATTGACCTTTCATCCGTACATGGGCATTTCCCGTACTGGAAACATCAAATACTGCCGTTACACGATTTGGCTTAGCATCCACATTTATAGAGTTGAGGGAACCAATCCTTTTGATTTCTCCCGCATACCCATAAACGACAACACCGAGGCGACCGATAGCGGTTACAGCCGCTGAAGTGCCAGCATTACGGGGAACTTCTTCTAAAAAAATAACAGCCCGATGTTCGCCAGATGCAGGTTTAACTTTAGGACGAATGGCAAAGCGCACTGTCTGGGAACGACGAGGTGGAATGGTAAATCTAGCAGGAGTAAAAACAATCCACTGATCTAAAGACTGTTCCTTGGATTCCACTTCCTGTAGTTGATTGTTTTCATCTAACACCCAAGAGCGAACATGTGCTGTGAGTTCAACTGGCTCAGAAGATAAGTTAACAATTTTGATTGATTGAGTACGGGTTTTACTGTTAATTTCTACTTCTATACGAGGAGGACTGACGCCAATTTCCATTGCAGTAGCACTCGGTATTCCCAAGGCTAATAAACCAATTAAACTTAGTGCTATATTTCTAGTTTTGTATAACATTTGAACTTTTAATATCCTCACACATTAAATAACAATTGCAGTGATATATTACACTTATGCAACAAAAAACAAAAACTATAAACACTTATTTTCATCATCCCGGCGATTGACACACACTGAAAACTGACCTATGTGGTCGCCTTTTCTAATATTTGATAAATCCTGAAATTGGAACTTTATGCCTCCCTCAACGACAACTGTGTCAACGGCTTCAGGGCAGGAAGATACTACATTAATACCTGACGATACAGGATTAGTAATATTGTTAAACGGGTTGAGTTTTCCATTTTGCGCTGCTACTAGTTGATAACGAACTTGAAGCAATGCTGCATCTTGTTTGGTAACCCTCATTCTCCACAAAGGTGACAAGTTTCGGTTAATACCTCCATTAAATGAAGGAGGTACTAGTAAATCTTGTTGGTTGTTTGCCCATCCCTTATCACTACTTAAAAAATCTCCTGGTAATAATTTATCGAGTGTTGCATTATTAATTAATGACATCTCGTATTTTGTTGTTGGACATGGGTTAGAAAAATCAGATGCTGTTTGTGCCAGAGCTTGAGGCTGTGGCAAAGCAGAAAGTGCCATGACCACAACCAAGCAATATTTAAGATTGTGTTGGCAGATCATTAGTTTTCAAAGTTGCTATTTATAAGACTTTTACACAAAGCTGACAAATGGTATAGATAAGAGGATTTGAGAGTCAGTTGTCAGTTATTTTTTGCTGACCACTGACTGTTGACTTATGACTCTTTAAAGCATTTATGTCGTTGCCCAAATCCTGACTAAGGCTTAACTTTCTGTTGACCTAATTTTGGCAGTAGGTAAAAAACCTGCACCAGAAATGACTGCAACTCGACTCAATTAGATACCAGGTACTGCTATTACCTTAATCTTGCCTCCAGTGTAAACACCTGCTGTAGGTTTCGTTGCTGAGTCAGTGCTATTCATGAACGCAAATGACAATTTAACGCCTCCTACTACAGGAGTTTCTGGACCAAGCGCTCCAGTGCTATTACCAATATATGAACCAACAGTTACCTTTGCCTTTCTAAGCGCAGTTCCAGTGGCTCCATTTGTAAGTGTATCTGAACCTTCAACAGGTACAACAGTAACCTGAACACTTGTTCCGGTATTTCCCCAAACGGCAAATAGTTCGTTGACGTCTTTCTCTACAGATGTTGCACCACCAGTAGTCAGTGCTTCGGGAGGCGTTCTGTCAATTAAAGTACTACCATCTGTTGTTTCTTGAATTTGGTCGCCGTCGGTTCCACCCAAATTTCCTTGAGTAATTCGCAAATCAATAGTTTTGAATGTACGCAGGTAAATAACTGGATCGACAGTTACTTGAACGTTTACTTGTTGCTCAACAGCATTGGCTGGTGCGGTAAGAATAGAGCTTCCCAAAGCAACAGCAGCGGTGAGAATGGCTAGAACCTTTTTCATTTTAAAGTTTGCTCCTCGCGGTAGATTTTGTCAATTTTGTAAGTTTGATGAACTCTCGTTTTCTTACACATCCAAATAAATTGGATTTTAATAATGACTGTTTAATAGAAATTCCCTGGTAAGCCCGAGAGTGGATTGAAGAATGAAATTAGAAGATTATTTACAAAAGTCTGACAATTCACCTCCCGCTTTAAAAAGTAAAATTCCGTTACTACGTCTCGTACTGTCACCTAAGAACAGCTTGCTAAGGTAAACATCTACTTGATTTTCTCTATAACTAGGTTCTTGCTTCTTGATAAAATACAGTAGGTTGTTACTCAAAGGCACGAGATAATGTAGAAGGCTTTTCAATAAGTCTTGAAAATGCTAGGAATTCCACTTAAAGCATTACTGTATTTTCTATAAGATTTTGAAAAATTAATTTTCCAAATTTTATAAATTCAACAATTTTGCCCTAGATTTTAGCTGAATACCCAGAAAACGCATTTTTAAGACTATCATTCTCTAATTTACGAGTTTGTAGTTTCAGACAGGTTGCTTATTGCTACAAACTAAATTTAATAATCGAATTTGAAATATTATGCCTTTTTTATTGTTTTCTATTGTTTAGACTACCCAGAGAGTGATAAAAACATATCACGAATCAAAATTGAACTTTAACAGAGTTGTGAGATATTTTTGAAACACTTTCAAAGCAGCTTTACAAGAAGACTTTAACCTTTGGAACTCTAAGACCACTTCAGTAAGAATATGGAATTCTGTAGGGTGGAGTGTCCAAAGAATTCCGTAATGACACTTAAGTGTTGAATAATTAAGTTTTACTATAAAAAATAGGGAACATTAAGTTCTTTACATAAGTCTAAGTATGCTTTTAAACTCCCAGTCTAAGCGGCAGTTTTGACAACCAGAAAACTACTAACAAAAGTGCATATTTCTTGAAACTGGTAAGGGGAGCAATTATGGCGCTACAGAAAGCAATGCTTTTAATACTAATCACTCAGTAAGTCGGTGCAAATAATTGTTACTAGTGTGTAGTTATATTGCATGCGCTAAAGCGCTACTACAAGCCAATACAAAAGATTTACTTTTCGTTACATAGGTTGGTTTTTTCTTGCCGATTTACTTAACTACTAACTACTAACTACTAACGCTCCTCTTACCTTATGTTTCAAGTCACCCGTCGTCGTCTTGCTCTCTGGTACACTGCCATCACAGCTGTACTTCTGCTACTATTTGCAAGTGGAGTGTATTTATACGTCCGCAATACTTTAATAGAGCGGATGGACGATACCCTAAATCATGTGGTGGAAGTTGTCGAGCGATCGCTAGTCATTGAACCACTTAACTCAGACTCAGGTCAATTCCGAGTTAATATAGAAGCCAGTTTTCGGAACAACGCTGACACAGTAGAAGACGATCGCATTGACCTAGAGTGGTTTAGTCCAACTGGCGATCTCCTTTGGTCTACTTTATCGCAACCCCTTAATATTCCCCTACACCCCAATATGACAGGTGAGACTGTCAAAGTTATCAGGAACGAGGACATGGGGGATAAGGTAGACATGGGGGACAAGGGGGACATGGGAGAATAACTCATCCCCAATGATTAATGACCAATAACAAATGACCAATGACAAATGACAAATGACAAATGCCAATTGAAACATTAGTGCCAGAATAGTGTATGACTTCTAAAGTATCTTGATCCCAGAGTCGTTTTTATAGAGTTCAGGATTTCAACAGCCATGTGCCAGCTGCTAGGAATGAACTGCAACGTACCTACTGATATTTGTTTTTCGTTTGAGGGCTTTGCAGCAAGAGGAGGAAAAACTGATGACCATCGCGATGGCTGGGGGATCGCCTTTTTTGAAGGTAAGGGCTGTCGGCTTTTCTTAGATGCCAAACCTTCCATTGCTTCTCCCATTGCGGATTTGGTGCGGTGCTTTCCCATCCACACCAAACACGCGATCGCCCACATTCGCAAAGCAACTCAAGGTGAAATTTCTCTAGAAAATTGTCACCCGTTCCGGCGGGAAATGTGGGGAAGGTATTGGGTTTTTGCTCACAATGGCGATTTACGCGATTTCGATCCCCAGGATTTGGAGTTTTATCAACCTGTTGGCAACACTGATAGCGAAAAAGCTTTCTGCCTTATATTAGATAAGTTGCGAGCCTGTTTTCCTCATAATAAGCCACCTATAGAAAAATTTTATTTGGTTCTTAAGGAAATTACTAGTTTTATTGCAGAGAATGGTATATTTAACTACTTATTATCTGATGGTGAACACTTTTTTGCCCATTGCTCAACCAAACTCAGCTACATAGTGCGTCAAGCACCTTTTGCTGCTGCCCATTTGATTGATGAGGACTTAACTGTAGATTTTAGCGAATTAACCACTCCAAGCGATCGCGTTGCTGTCATTGCTACTACTCCTCTAACTGACAATGAAGTCTGGACAATAATCCAGCCAGGAGAACTGTTAGTCTTTCAGGATGGCTTACCCATGAGTTACTCCTAGCTAGCTGTGGACGGGAGGCGGAGCCTCAAGTAAGGCATTCCCAGGCGGAGCCTGGGAACGAGAGGGGGGGGTGTGTTAAAAACACCACTTTCTTGAGCGATTAAGTGCTGTTTTACTCTTGCTTTTTTAGCGTCAGCCATGTATTATACTTCACAATTATCAATAAATACGGTTAGCTAACGAATTAACCGTATAACTTCGGGGGGCGAGAGTATGAGTTTCTGGCAGGGTGTCCTAAGACAAGCAGGGCAATCATTTTTAACAAATACTGGTAAATTTAAGCTGAAATCCTTAAAAAGCTTTTTATCTCTCTTTTTAGTAGGAATTAGTTTAAGTGTTGCGATCGCAGCTTGTTCTGGTGGCAATACAAACAGTTCTTCTGGAGATGGTGCTGGAACAGGTGCTACAGCAAGCCCTGTGGCGGCAAACAAACAGGATGCTGAAATCACCCTTGTGTCCTTCGCCGTGACGAAAGCAGCGCATGAAGCCATTATTCCAAAATTTGTGGAAAAGTGGAAGAAAGAGCACAACCAAAATGTCACGTTTAATCAAAGTTATGGCGGTTCCGGATCTCAAACCCGTGCTGTGATTGATGGTTTGGAAGCTGACGTTGTCCACTTGGCACTTGGCTTAGACGTGGGAAGAATTGAGAAAGCTGGGTTAATTCAGCCCGGATGGGACAAAGAAGTCCCTAACAATGCTATTGTTTCCAAATCAGTTGCTGCCCTAGTGACTCGTGAAGGAAACCCCAAAGGTATTAAAACTTGGGCAGATTTAGCAAAAGATGGTGTTAAACTTATCACTGCCGATCCCAAAACCTCCGGTATTGCAAGGTGGAACTTCCTGACATTATGGAATTCAGCCATCAAGAGTGGAGCAACAGAAGATAAGGCGATTGAGTTTGTAAGAAAAGTTTACAGCAACGTACCAGTTCTGACAAAAGATGCTCGTGAAGCGACTGACGCCTTTTTCAAGCAAGGGCAAGGTGATGCCCTTATCAACTACGAAAACGAAATTATCTTGGCACAGCAGAAGGGAGAGAAAGTCAATTACATCATTCCTGATGTCAATATATCCATTGATAATCCAATTGCAGTTGTAGATAAAAACGTTGACAAACACGGAACCCGTGAAGTCGCAGAAGCTTTTGTGAAATTCTTGTATGAACCAGAAGCACAGGAAGAGTTTGCTAAGGTAGGATTCCGCTCTGTAAATGAGACAGTTGCTCAAAACAAAGCTATTTCAGACAAATATCCAAAAGTGCAAAATCTAGGCACAGTGCAAGACTACGGCGGTTGGGACTCCATCCAGACAAAGTTCTTTGCCGATGGCGCAATCTTTGACAAAATTCAAGGAAAAGTAAAATAGGAATTTATGCTAACAGCTAATGGCTAATGGCTAATGGCTAATAGAAAAAGAGCAATTAGCAATTAGCAATTAGCAATTAGCAATTAGCAATTAGCAATTAGCAATTAGCAATTAGCAATTAGCAATTAGCAATTAGCAATTAGCAATTATGTCCATTTCATCAACTTCTACAAGGAGAACTGTTCGCGAACAGCCTCCTATTTGGAAAAGGTATCTACTGCATCTCTACAACTTGCCTTGGACTTGGCGAATCACCATTGCCTATTTAAGTGTAATGTTGTTTTTACCAGTTCTGGCAATGTTGGCAAAGGCAAGTAGTGAACCTCCAGCTCGATTTTGGGAAATTGCTACCAGCCCTATTGCTTTGGCAACTTATGAAGTAACATTTGTTACATCGTTGTCTGCGGGTCTCATCAATGGGGTGTTTGGAACTCTCATTGCTTGGGTTTTTGTTCGGTACGATTTCCCTTTGAAACGTTTGCTTGATGCCACTATAGATTTACCTTTTGCATTACCAACAGCAGTTGCGGGGTTAACTTTAACGACAGTCTACAGTGAGAATGGTTGGATTGGTTCGTTACTAGCACCTTTGGGAATCAAGGTCTCTTTTACTCGTTTAGGTGTGGGGATAGCGATGATATTTATATCTCTTCCCTTTATTGTGAGAACGGTGCAGCCCGTGTTAATGGAAATGGAGAAGGAAATTGAAGAAGCCGCATGGAGTTTGGGTGCTTCTCAACTACAGACTTTTTTGAAGGTGCTTCTGCCTCCCTTGTTTCCTTCTATTTTGACGGGTATTGCGTTGGGTTTCTCCCGTGCTGTTGGGGAATATGGTTCAACTGTCATTATTGCTTCTAACACTCCTTTTAACGATTTGATTGCTCCGGTGCTGATTTTCCAGCGATTGGAGCAGTATGATTATTCGGGTGCAACAGTTATTGGCATGGTGTTATTAATTATCTCTTTGGTGATGTTGCTAGGAATTAATCTCATACAAGCTTGGGGAAGAAAATATGACGCAAGATGAGTTTCCACAACCGCACTTTCACTCAACAACTAGCGACACGAGCACTTCAAAGCAAGTCCAACCAAAAAGTTTTGCTCCTGCCATACTGATTGCGATCGCAGTTGGTTACTTAGCTTTAATCATCTATATCCCCGCCATCAATGTTTTTGTCCAAGCTTTTAAGAGCGGGGTAGGAACTTTTCTCTCTAACCTCTCGCGTCCGGAATTTACTCACGCGGCTTGGTTGACAGTAGCTCTAGCTGTCATTTCTGTGCCTGTGAATACAGTGTTTGGTTTGTGTGCGGCTTGGGCGATCGCACGCCACAAATTTCCCGGTCGAGCTTTTGTTCTCAGCCTGATTGACTTACCTTTTTCTATTTCACCTGTAGTTGCAGGGCTAATGATTGTACTGCTATACGGGCGAAATGGCTGGTTCGGTCAAATTTTGGAAACCAACGATATTAAAGTTGTCTTTGCCTTTCCTGGGATGATACTTGCCACAGCTTTTGTCAGTTTACCCTTTGTCGCACGGGAAGTGATCCCTGTTTTAGAAGAGTTAGGTAGCGATCAAGAAGAAGCCGCTAGAACACTTGGTGCAAAAGATTGGCAGATATTTTGGCGTGTTACCCTGCCAAACATCCGTTGGGGTTTACTTTACGGCTTGCTTTTGACAAATGCACGGGCAATGGGTGAATTTGGTGCTGTTTCGGTAGTATCTGGCAACATTGCTAAAAAAACCCAAAGCTTACCCCTCTATATAGAAGATGCTTACAAACAGTATGAAACTGAAGCAGCTTTCTCCGCAGCCGTGCTGTTAGCGTTGCTAGCAGTCGTTACTTTGGTGCTGAAGGAGATTTTAGAACGGAAAACAGGTATCAAACACTCTAAACATTAAATGCAATGATGACAACTATGGTTACAGAAAATCAGCTTACCCACAAACGAATTCGACTGAGAGTTCCTAAAGAATATCATCAGGAACCAGTGATTTCGCGCCTGGTATCAAACTACGGTTTAACAGTGAATATCACTGCTGCGATGCTCGGTTCTAATGGTGTTGGTGATGGTTGGTTTGACTTAGATTTACAAGGAAGTCACGAACAAATCGAGAGTGCTTTAATCTACATCAATGATTTAGATTTGGAAATTTGGCACGACATCACTACAGGTGATTACTAATACCATTTTGGATTTTGGATTTTGGATTTTGGATTTTGGATTTTGGATTTTGGATTTTGGATTTTTGATTTTGGATTTTTGATTTTGGATTTTGGATTTTTGATTTTGGATTTTGGATTTGAGAAGAAAGATAAAAGAAAAAAAATGAAACATAGAAAAAA
>NZ_WJFC01000209.1 GCF_009725235.1 Scytonema sp. UIC 10036 | reverse complement strand
ATGTTTGAAAAGTCATGATTGATGTATCAAATATTTTTTACCCCACCCTAACCCTCCCCTTAGAAAGGGGAGGGAACTGAATTTCTCTTATTTCCCCCCAATCCATCGGGGGGATTAAGGGGGGTAATAGTGTGATGAAAATGACAGCTAACTACTTTTCAAAAATCCTCTAAGTAAGAGGTGTTCCTAATATTATTTAATCATTTGAAGTATCTAAGTACGTCGATGTTTATCATAGTATGCAGTTGCAACTTTTGAAAAGTTTCTTCTGCTTGTGTTAGTTCGCCAAAGATTTGGGGAAGAATGGCAGAAAGCGCCCCTACCCCCTACCCAGGAGTAACACATTGCTGAAACAGTTATTTAACCAAGTACAACAACCTAAAAAACCCAAAAAGCAACGCATTAGAACGCCTACAGTCTTGCAAATGGAAGAAGTAGAGTGTGGTGCAGCCGCATTGGGTATTATTCTGGGCTATTACGGTCGCTTTGTCCCTTTGGCTCAATTACGTCAGGAGTGTGGTGTTTCGCGAGATGGCAGCCAACCTGCTAGTATTGTTAAAGCTGCGAAAAACTACGGGCTGCGGGCAAAAGCTTTTAAAAAGGAAACTTCTCAACTGGCCCAAATGAAACTACCAGCGATCGCATTCTGGAATTTCAGTCACCTGTTGGTGGTGGAAGGTTTTGAAAAAGATAAGGTTTACTTGAACGATCCAGCCACCGGTCCCCGCACGGTTTCATTGCAGGAGTTTGACGAAGCATATATCGGCGTTGTTCTAGCAATGGAACCGGAACCAGGCTTCCAAAAAGGGGGACACAAGCCGAGTGTTTTGCGATCGCTCCTACAACGCTTGAGTGGGTCAAAGGGTGCAGTAGTGCTGAGCGTGCTGATTGGCTTTTTGCTGGTAGTTCCCGGATTGGTACTGCCTGTTTTCAGTCAGGTATTCGTAGATCAAATCCTCGTGGAAGACCGCACCGACTGGCTGCGTCCATTGCTGTTGGGAATGCTGCTCACAACTATAATTCAGGCATTTCTGTTTTCCCAACAGCGACGCTATCTGAGACATTTACAGATTAAATTAGCTGCCAGTATGTCCAGTCAATTCTTCTGGCATATGTTGAAACTGCCTGTGGGCTTCTATACTCAACGTTTTCCTGGTGAGATTGGTGGACGAGTTAAGCTCAATGACAAAGTAGCGCAGGCAATTTCTGGCAGCATGGCGGAGACCATCATTAATGTAGTGATGACAGTTATCTACCTACTAGTCATGTTTGCTTACAACTGGTTGCTGACAGCAGTGGCTCTTGCCTTGGCGGTTATTAATATTGTGGCACTGTTTGGAGTTGGAGGGTTTTTAGAAGAAGCCTTCATGCAGTGTGATAAGGACTTGGGCAAGTTGGAGGGGGTAGGTATTGCTGGCATCCAAAGCATGGAAACCTTAAAAGCCTCGGCGTTGGAATCAGACTTTTTTGCTCGCTGGTCGGGTCATTTTGCCAAAACAGCCAATACCTATCGAGAAATAGCAGTGTCGTATGAGATCCTGCTAGTGCTGCCAATTCTATTGACCGCATTGACAACTACCCTAGTGCTGGCAGTAGGTGGATGGCAAGTTATGGATGGGCAGATAAGTATTGGGATGTTGGTAGCATTTCAAGCGCTGCTAACAAGTTTCCAAACACCCATCAATCAGTTGATGGGGTTTGGTACGACGTTACCAACCTTGGCGGGTAATATTATGCGGTTGGATGATGTGCTGGCAAATGATACTGACCCGATGTTAGGCTCTGCCTTGTCTACCCCCTCTCTCGACTCCCCCATCCGTTTGCAGGGACATATTGAACTGCGTAACGTCACTTTTGGATATGCTAAGGTCAATAAACCTTTGATTGAAAACTTTAGCTGTACGATTCAACCAGGACAACGGGTGGCTTTGGTGGGAGGTAGTGGTTCTGGAAAATCGACGGTTGCTAAATTGGTTGCGGGGCTTTACGAACCTTGGTCGGGTGAGATTTTGTTTGATGGGAAACTAAGAAATGACATTAAGCGATCGGTTCTTGTTAACTCTGTTGCTACTGTTGAGCAAGAGGTGTTTTTATTTTCAGGTAGTGTGCGCGATAATTTGACTTTGTGGGATACGACGGTAACTGATTCGCAAATTCGCCGCGCCTGTATTGATGCCAGAATTCAAGATGTGATTCTTGCTATACCTGGTGTTTACAATGGAGAACTGCTAGAAGGGGGCGCGAACTTGAGTGGCGGACAGCGCCAACGGTTGGAAATTGCGCGATCGCTGATTCATAACCCCACAATTTTGATTCTGGATGAAGCGACAAGTGCTTTGGATGGAGAGACAGAACAATTTATTTACAATAACCTGCGACAACGAGGCTGTAGCTGTTTGATTGTGGCACACCGCCTCAGTTCGATTAAAGACTGTGATGAAATTGTTGTGCTCGATCGCGGTGTTGTCGTACAGCGAGGAACGCACGACCAATTGATGCAAATGGGTGGACTTTACGCTCTCACTAGTTCATGGTGAGGAAGCAGAAGATAATGAGGAATAATCGCGCAGCTTTGAATGAAACCTATGTTCTTTGACAATACGTCAACAGCATCTGTAGAAGTTGTCGAGGTTCTGAGCCAGAAAAAATATAATAAAGTAAAATAGAAAAGTTATTTCAAATGTTAGTGTATATGAAGAGGCAAGTGATTATTTATCCAGGAGAAGATGGTTATTGGGTAGCTGAATGCCGCAAGCTAAACGATCGAAGTCATTAGTTAAGAAGGTGACACTTTAGTCAGCAATGCCAAGAGCATTTTTTGCATCCGCTATTGTGACCATAAGCGTCATTGGTGCGACAGGCGAAGGCATAAAACCACATTTCTCATAGAACTGTTTTGCTTCTTCAGAAATCGCGTGGACAAGGATAGCTCTGATACCAGCAATGGTCGCTGCTTGCAGGGTACGAAGGACGGCATCTCGTATCAATGCATATCCAATACCTTTGCCTTGCCAGTTTCGATCCACCGCCAGTCGCCCGATCGTCATTACGGGAATTGGGTCTGGCATATTGCGACGGACTCTACCAGGCGCAGTTGCATTTAAGATGCTACCGCTTGCTAGACAATAATAGGCAATAACTTTTTGTCCGCTTGTCACCACATAGGTCCTGGAAGCACCATTGTCTTCATTTTTAAGAGATCGCTTCTTTAACCAGTCATCAAGTTCTTGATTGCCGGACTCAAAATCTTCTAGCTGATGGTCTGGTTTGATTGGTTGAGGAGCCTGCATTAGCTCGTTTTGTTCGCCCGCCACCATTACTCCCACGGTGCTTTTGTAGTCAACAATTGTCGTAGATTCTCATTAGCCAAGGGTGGTGCGTTCAAGAGTTCGACAAACTGCTGGAACTGCTCGTCATCGACTATAAATAACCGACGATCTAATAAAACAGCTTCCGCTTCTCGGCAAACCGTCTCTAGCATGAAATCAGAGCGGTTTTTACCAAGAGCTTCTGCCGCTCGATCGATTAAATCGCGTTGCGCCCGATGTACCCGGATATTAATTGTTACATCACGGGTTTGATTCTCTGATGCAGCAGAATGGGGTTTCATCAATAGAAATCCTTTAACGTCCACACATTGAGTATACGAAGTTTGTATACTCAATGTCAACACAACTTTTAGTTCGCAGACAAATCTGAAAAGTTTTGACCTCATAGAATAAGCTACTACACATACGTTGCCTTTCTTGTCCGGACTAACGGCAGAAAACTACACAGATGGAAGAACTTGAAGGTACTATTGGCGGATTGACGATTGAACTCGTGGGCGGTATTTCCAAACTCCGCACGACAGGGGCGGAGGGAAGAGCCTTTGCTTTCTGGGCAAAGCACTATCAGCAGCAACTCAAGCTGATGCGTGATAATCAAGGGATTGAGGATGCGATCGCCACTTTTAATTTACTAATATAATCAAAAGCTTTTCCTTGGTTAACTTGAAAAAGTATTTCCAATGCCGCAGCCTGTAGATAGCTGTCACCCCGTGAGTTAAATAAAATTTCCCAAGCAATTGAAGCAGCAGTATTGCTTTCCCTGATTGATAACTCTCCTAAGGCAGAAGTAGCAATAAATAATTCATCGCCTAAAGTCAGTTCTCTCAGTGTATCTAACGAAAGGCTGCTGTAGTCTATATCTTCGATTTGTCAGCATCATTAATTCATTAAGTTTTTTAGCTATATTTCTCAGGTTACTTTTTTAAATTATGCTAATTTATCGTAATCCTCCGGTTCAACATCAGGAACTTTGTTCAACACTTGTGTAAATTTTTCCCAACTGCCGCGTGCTTGCTTTGCTTCTATATAATCTTTGGTTGCCCACGCTGATACCTGTGCTGATAAAGCTATGGCAACGAGTTGCTCGATAGGCACATTTTCTTTGGCTGCTAAGGATTCTATTTGTTTGTATAAAGAATCGGGTATTTGTACATTTAAATTAGTCATGGTATTTCTCCTACTTGTTGTAAAAATTCTTTGGGTGTAACAACTTTGATGTCAAATAACGAAGCTGCTTGTAAATCTTTTTGATTATAAGTGATAATAAAATCGGCTTGACATTCAACGGCTAAATCTATCAGAAAATCATCATCAGGGTCTCTCGCTATGGGTCGCCATAGGTAAAAAATATCACATAAGTGAGCGATTGAACAAATTGCTTCTATAACGTCATCAATTTCTTCAAAGGTTAGGTTTAATTGGTCTTTTTCTCGTTTGAGGATTTCTTCGTACTCGAAAACTAAGGTGGTAGAAATATTTAATTGCCAGCGATTTGAATTGAGTATTGCTAATAGTTTGTAAGACGCACCACGTTTGGAGCGTAGACCAGCAACTAACACGTTAGTATCAAGTACAATTTGTATTGGTCTTTTCATGTTTTCATGGTTGGTAGTAAGTAGCGTTGTTTTTAAAATTTGGTAATGTCTGCTGCACTTACTTCTAAGACCTTTGACTCTGTATTCATAGAAAACCTCCTTGTACTTTAAAAACAGCGACGCAGATCGGTATCAATAATCCATGTCATATATCGCCCAAATCCCTCTCGGCTCTTATTTCTTTCATGATTTCCATAAAGTCTGGATCGTCCTGAAAAATTCCTGCAAACTTCATGAGAGGGCTTTGAGAAGTAACTGGTTGTATCGGCATCGGAATCTGAATGATTTCAGCTTTAGCTAGACGCTTCTGTAACAACTGCTGAACTTTTTCGACTGCACCTTGTTTAGTTTCATCACTTATTTGAAGATCGGGAACTTCTAAGACGGTGGCTGTGGTAAAGCCATCGGCTCTACTTTCTAATAAAATATTCCAATTATCCACTTTTATTTACAACCGCGCAAGTTTAACAAGTTAAATTTAGAATACTTTCTAAGTATACCGATTTTCCAAACCTAAGTATAGAACACTAGTTGGCAATCTGACCTTGACTGAGTTGAAGGTGACAAGCCCAAGCGATCGCTCATCGTTTGAGTACGATTCGCAATGCTGACCGGATTTATGTGATTGAAGCGGGAAGAGTAGTTCAGCAGGGGAGGTTTGAGGAATTGGCTTCTCAGGAGGGGATGTTTGCTAAATTGATGGCGAAGCAAGTTCAAATTTAATGGCTTGTGTTAGTTCGCTAAATATTTCGGGAAAAATGACAGAAAGCATAGAAATTAGGAGACAGGGGTAAACTAGTTCATGGTGAGGAGCAGAAGACAATGAGGAACGATAAGCCGGGTACGGCGGCGCTGCCATGCGATCGCACAGCTTTAAATGAAACCAAAGTTCTCCGTCAAGGTGAAGTATTGTTGCTGGATGACCCGCAGCAAGTATGGATGATTGAGTCGGGTTCAGTGGCGGTGTTTGTTAGCCAGCTTCAAAGTGGTAGCTTGCAAGGATCTCGACAGTACTTGTTTACAGCAGAGGTTGGTGAAGCACTGTTTGGATTTCCCACCACTTTCTCGGATTCATCCATATCTGAGAATACCAACGTTTTGTGTATTCTGGCAGTTCCTCTTACAGATTCAACGCTACTGCACTTCCATCGCTCAGAACTCGATCGCAATTCCTTCCCTAGTTCTACTCTGACTGCTTGGTTCAAACAGTTGAGTTCGGTGTTTCATCAAACGGGAATTTTATTACCAGCACCCGAACTGTCGAGTCACACTCCAAAGCAAACTCAACTGACTATTTTAGATAATTTCCACCAAGAGTTTCTGGCTTGTTTGCAAGAAATGGAACAGCAGTCTCAATTGGAAGTTCTTCAACAGTTTCAAGAACGAGAACGGTTGAACGAAAATGCAACTGTAAGTGCGATCGCGGATTTTGTTTCCCTCATATCACCTCAAAAAACTGCCACAGCTTTTGTTGGCGATCCCCTCCTAGCAGTTGCAGGAGCCGTGGGACACGCGATGGGAATTCAGATTAAGCCCCCTGGGAAGTCGGAAAATATGAAGCGGGTGAAGGAACCTTTAGAAGCCATCGCTCGTGCTTCAGATGTGCGAATTCGACGGGTGCTACTCTCAGAACGTTAGTGGCGTAATGATTGCGGTCCTCTGTTAGGTTATCTCCAAACAGATAATATTCCAGTTGCTTTACTGCTCACCGATAAACGCCAGTATGAAATTTACAACCCGATGACTGAGCAGCGCGTGTTGCTCGGCGATCGCACGGCTAAACTGCTGGCTCCCAATGCCTATATGTTTTATCCACCTTTCCCAGAGAAAAAACTGAATCTCCTGACGCTGTTTCAGTATTCCTTGCGCGGTCGAGTCCGCGAGCTGACAACTATTGTAGTCTTAGGAATTGCCGGAGCAATAGCTGGAATGGTTGTTCCCCAGGCTACGGGTATTTTAATTGATACTGCTATTCCCGATGCCGATCGCTCTTTGTTACTCCAGCTAACTCTGGGCTTACTGTCTGCTAGTTTTGGTGTAGCCATTTTCCGATTTGCTCAGGGAGTTAACTTGAGCCGCTTTGAAATCTATTCCATTTTCAGCTTGCAAGCCGCCATGTGGGATCGCCTGCTCAAACTGCGGCTTGCTTTCTTCCGCCAGTATTCGTCTGGAGAAATGCTTTCCCGTGTCAATGCGATTAACCAAATTCGCGATAAGCTGGGTGCAGACAAGTTGGATATTTTGTTCAGGAGTTTATTTTCCCTGTTGAATTTGGGGCTGTTATTTGTTTACAGTCCGCCACTTGCATCTGTTGCTGCTGTTATAGTATTTCTGACTGCCGTCGTCACGAGTGTTGCGGGCTATTTCAAACGTCAGAAAACCACACAGATGGAAGAACTTGAAGGTACTATTGGCGGATTGACTATTGAACTTGTGGGCGGTATTTCCAAACTCCGCACGACAGGGGCGGAGGGACGGGCGTTTGCTTTTTGGGCAAAGCACTATCAGCAGCAACTCAAGCTGATGCGGGATAATCAAGGGATTGAGGATGCGATCGCCACTTTTAATCTGTTACAGTCAAATCTGACCCCTATCCTAATTTTCTGGATGACTGCTAGCTTGTTGAGTGATTCACAAACAGGTGGCTTATCGACAGGAACTTTTTTAGCATTCAATACGGCGTTTGCTAGTTTTATGACAGGGGTGACTACCCTGAGCAATACACTGATAGATATGTTGGAAATTGGGGTGCTGTGGGAACACGCTAAACCAATTGTAGATGAATTGCCAGAGGTGGATTTAAATAAAACCAATCCGGGAAGGCTTTCTGGATATGTCAAGTTAGACCACGTGACGTTTCGTTACAGAGAAGATGGACCGTTGAATCTGGATGATGTGACAATTGAGGCAAAGCCGGGTGAGTTTATTGCTTTTGTTGGTCCTTCTGGTAGTGGTAAGTCTACAACTTTGCGGATGTTATTGGGTTTTGATGTTCCGGAACAGGGTACTGTGTATTACGACGGACAAGATTTATCGGGGTTAGATGTTTCTGCGGTACGCCGTCAATTGGGAGTGGTGCTGCAAAATGGACGCATTAATAGCGAAACTGTGTTTGAAAATATCAGTGGCGGTGCATTGATTAGCATGGAGGAAGCCTGGGAAGCAGCGCGGATGGCGGGGTTTGCTTCTGATGTGGAGAATATGCCCATGGGTATGCATACAGTGATATCGGAAGGGGGTGCAAATTTATCGGGCGGACAGCGACAAAGGTTGTTGATTGCGCGTGCTTTGGTATTGAAGCCGAGGATTATCTTTTTTGATGAGGCGACGAGTGCGTTGGATAATCGTACTCAGGCGATTGTGAGTGAAAGTTTGGATAAGTTGAAGGTGACACGGATTGCGATCGCTCATCGTTTGAGTACGATTCGTAATGCTGACCGAATTTATGTGATTGAGGCGGGGAGAGTCGTGCAGCAGGGGACGTTTGAGGAATTGGCATCTCAGGAGGGGATGTTTGCTAAATTAATGGCGAAACAGGGAAAAAAAAGTTCTGTTGTATAGTATGTTTGCCCCTGCTACAACAGCCCATCTTCAATCTTGAGTCCCGGAACTTGATTAAAATCCTTCTAACCAGAATTCCTTCGTTTGAAAGTGCGATGGCAGCAATTCTCAAATCTCGGCTCACAATTGCCAAAGGTATTGATCAGCTTGATATTTTTTTTCCTCCTCATGGTCTACAAAATTGATGAATTGTAAACCCGTAATTCTAGAGGGACTTTTTCTAGGTTTATTTCCTCTACCAAAATAGGAATAATCCGCTTTTTAAGAGAGAAAGCATGAGAGCTTTCTTTCTGGCAGAACTCCGATTGTAAAGATGCCGTAGACATGAGATAAACGAAATTATCCGCTTCCTCAATGCCTCGGTAAATTGCCTCCTCAAAATCTGACCTTGAGTGAATATCTGTTTTATTTGTCCAGACAGTGAAAGATTTCCGCATGAAAGTTGCGGCAATTTTCTCCATGAATCCCCTTTCTTTTTCTGAGTACGAAAGGAACACTTGGGCCATTAAATTATTGGCGTTCTTAATAATTTCACAAATGAAAGCACAGTGTAAGTTTGTTGCTTCGCAAGGGGAAGGAGAGCGATCGGGTGAGCGCTGCGGTTGATAGAGTTTCAGTAGACCGAAAACTTTTGCGCTCGCCTTGAAAAACAGATTGAAAATCAGAATGCTGTCTAATTAACTATATTTGTGAATATATTTTTTCAGATTTTATAGAAAAAAGATATGATAAGCAAACCTAATAACTGTACGGTTGCTCCTGTGCCTTATCCCGAATCGGGAAATGTACACTTATAAAATAAATGTAAAATTACTAATTTTCCGTAACAATACTGAACCAGCTACTTACTAGCTGCATTTAAACTGGTTTGTAGAAGGCAGGTGGCTCTGATAACTCTGTTGAAATGTGAATCAAATAAGGAAAAAACTATCTCTAAATCGAAAAATTCATAAATTGATTTTGGGAATCGTCATGTATGGTGTATAAACGAAAAGCAAAAAAAGGAGATGTTTGATGTAGATATGTGAGAGAAGAGAAATAATCGAGTTACCGAATTAAAACTTCACTATCATACAAAACTGTTGAAAGGTTCATAAACACAAAAAAAGGAGCAAGCAAGATGGACGTTTATCAATTAGATCAAGGAAACTGGGGAGTTTGTGGGTTTGTGGCTGCCATTCAAGCCGCAGTTGTCAACAAAAAAAGTGGGGTATCTCTCAAAGAGAGCCACAAAGATACATTATATCCCGTGATCGAGAATTTCTGCTCAAGTAACAAAGATATAGAGAAAGAGTTATTAAATTTCTCTGATGTTTTTGGTAAAGCGTTTCATTATGAAAGCATTAACGATGTCCTAAATAAAATGAAAGGAGACGCCTTGATGACGCAAGAAGGGATCGGAATAGCAATGACCGCGAAAGGGATGAGTCGGCTCTGTAAAAGTTTAGGATTAACCAACTCTGATTTTCATGGAACAACAGCAACCACAAACACACTCAATGTAGAAAAATTCCCGTATGTAAACACGATATACGGACTGGGAAAAAAAGGAGGGGGAAATTTTCGTTACGGGTTACTGCACTGGATATATGTAGATTCAACAGGACAAATAATGACTTGGGGAAAGAAGCAAAAAGAAGCGAAAGAAAATATAAAAGCAAACGGTTATGACAAAATAACCCATTATCTACCAGCCCTTACCTGAGAGCGCGTTTCAGCTACGGGGGATCTAACGCGACTACACAGTACAACTAGAGCTTACGCTGCTAGGCTTGTCACGAATCGGTAAATGTACACTTGTAAAATAAATGTAAAATTACTGATTTCCCATAAAAATACTGAAGCAGCAATTAGCAGGCTACATTTAAACTCAATACCCGTGAATGAAATTGCCCCTGAGAACGAGAAACCCTTGTTGAGCAAGGGAGACAAGCTAATAGTTCCAACGGGAATTGTTAACCCACACAACGTATTCTTGAAAATACCACGCACTGCGATCGCCTCTTTTGTTGGCTTTAGCGAGTACCGAAGATTCGGGAAAAATGCCCAAAAGCATTTCATTGAGAGCGTTTGAGAGATTTAACTAAATTCATTCATGGGTATTGCATTTAAACTGGCTTGTAGAAGGCAGATGGCGCTGACAACTTTGTTGAAATAGCGCTAACTGTCCCAAGTTACTAAGTTTTTTAAAGCTCTTCCATCACTTTGGTGAGAGAAAAATCAAAGGTAAAATCTGAACATAAGGCACAGTAAAAAGTTAGGGCTTTAAATTCTTATACAATGCCTAAAACATTGATTCTTATGTAAAGCCTTTCACTGCAATAGTTATAAATATTCTCTGGAGAGAGTGATTAAAGAGCGCTAATCAGATATCCTATCTGACCTAAGCTTTTTATACATTATAGGCTACAAACCAAGTGCATCTTGGTTGATGGTCTATTGCACTCGCAAGTCCATTGAAAAATTTGATACACAATTCATCTACCAAAGGAGTGATGATGGGTACTCAAGTAGTTGCAATCTCCGAAGTGCATAGTTGTACTGAAGATATAGGGACAGCATTTTGGCAGCTATGGGAGCAGAATAAAGACTATCTTTTCCGTTGCTGCATCAAGTGGATGGGTGGAAACCCGATTGATGCTGAAGATGCGCTTAGTCGGGCGATGCTCAAGGCTTGGGAAAAGGTGCAAAATTATGCGGGGAAAATTGCTAATTTTAAGGCTTGGCTGACAAGACTGACTCATAACCTCTGTGTAGATGTTCATCGAGAACGCGATCGCGTTGCGAATAGAGTTGAGAATATAAATACGATTCTAGAGGAACTTGAGCTGGTTTCCTTTGAGGATACGCCCTTAAGTGCAATGGAAACTGGCGAGAAAACAATTGTGATAAGCCGTGCGCTCGCTAATTTACCGACTAGGCTACGCGAGACGTTTATCCTGCACTTTTATCAGGAACTGCCTTATCAAGAAATTGCCCAACAGCAAGATATATCCTATCAGAATGTCTGCAAGCGCATTTCGCAGGTGCGGGCAATTCTGCGTCTTGAGTTGAGGGGATATTTTATCGGGTTGGATGGGACTGATACCGATTTATCGGTTCCATCGGCTGCAACTAAGTCGGCAATGGGGGAAATTTCCAAGGGGAATGCGGGAGTTAAACCGATTGTGGGCGAGACGGTGACATTTTCCGTGGCGGTGGAGGAAGTAGAGAGTGTTGTTGGTGAGGAATCGATTGAGGTAGCGCGATCAGTGCAGCACTCTGAGTCGGCTTCTGTTGCGGCTCCATTTGATGAGAAGTTAGAAGTAATGAGAGATGGTTGTCGGTGCGTTGAGGCGGTGCTGTGTGAAAGGCAGCCTACACCGATTTTGGCTTTGGCTCAATTAGATGAAGAAACTGGAAGTTGGGGGAATTCCTGTCTAGCGGTGCTGAGGATGCAACAAAAGCCTCTTGTGGGGAAAGTTGCGGGAGAATTTATGCTACCTTCTCGCTCTCCTCCTTTGAATTGTCTGCCCTATTTTCAATCCTACGTTAAAAGACTGCCGAAAATGAAGATGAGGGTTCGTTTCTTTTGAGTCAAACTTCCTTAGATCAACCCAAGTTGCTAGTTACAACCTTAAAAATACTAGAATTGCCAAAGTTTTCCAAAATAGGACTACAGCAACGTCTTCTATATAGAACGTGTTGAAAAATAAAATTCAGATTTTAATCAACACAAGTAATTTGTCAAAAATCAATGTATTTTCACAAGGAGTAAAAGAAAATGGCTATCAAGAAAGTCAAACCCGATGAGTTAGACGCGGCGGGGTATGTTATAAAGAGCCACGCCGAGTCCATTAATCAAGTTTGTCAAAAATGTGGAATAATCATCACAATTCGTAAGACAGGTGAGGATAGTTTGAATAGAATATGTGAGGGAAATCCGTGTAAAGGACATGACATTCTTACCAAAACTATCAAACTGAAAAGTTTAGGAAATATAAACCAGGACAGTTATAAAGCATATTTTGGATATGTGGGTCTGTGGGAGGATAAAAACAACGTCGCTATACCTGTTGGAGTCAAAGCATTAGGAGAAAAAAATGAATTAGGAAAACCGATCGTTGAAGATATATGTTTTCGTAACTTTATGCCTGAGAAATTGAAGAGAGTTTTTACAGGAGACTACGATTTACACGATATTTTACAACGTGGAGGTGCAGCCGGCACAGGATCTTTGGTAGAGCCAAAGTCGAAAGTCGTGCGAAATATCCTCAATGCCCAAATCTGGTTTGCTAAAGATATAAGGACTGAGAAAGTGCGATCAGAACCGGCACCGACATTTAGAAGAGAGGAAAAGGCGCGGGGGTATGATAAAGATAGCTACATACAACCATCATACGATATACCGAACATAAACCTCAATGCGACACTAAATAGCGATTTTGGAAAGAAGAAAACATGGGAAAATCCATACGCATTGATCAGACATGGAGCGCAACGAGATTACTGGTCATATGCCATAGAAGAGCGTGAAAAATTTTTCTTTGCCGTCATGAAAATGGATGAGGAACTGGCAGCATTTGTGGGTCAAGATAATTATTATATCTTGGAAACGTTAGCTGATGTTCAACAGTTTTATAAAGACCATAATATACCTCGACCAGTCTCATGGGATAAAAGCATTTCAGAACTGTGGTTAGAGTATGGAAAAATACTGATCAAATCATGGAGCGAGTCGCCGACAGATGAAGAAAAGAAGAAAAATATGATGGTGTATTTGAAAACGTCGTACCTTTCTGATATCGGAGAAATCTCAAAGAGCAACTGGTACAAGACAATAATACCAATGAGCACACAGAATGCAATCAACAAAGAAATGCCAAG
The DNA here is from genome assembly GCF_009725235.1 of Scytonema sp. UIC 10036. The sequence continues at coordinate 10,101 of NZ_WJFC01000209.1, read as the reverse complement.
TATCGATGTTAATTCTAATTCATATGCAGACACTCGTCGAGCAATAGAAAATGACTTTAAGAGCCTAACAGAACTAAAAAAGAAAGGTTTGATTAAATAACAGTCAACGATCTCGACCTCAACCCTCGACACTCCACTCCTCACCCATCTCCACCAACGGCGAGCGTATTTCCCAATGCAGACTCGCCGTCGCACCTTGCTCGTAAAGCCGGGAAACCCACTGTGCAAACCGTTCCACCGTCACCCGCGCTACCCCCAACCCCTGGAGCGCAAACCGATACCCCAAAAAATCGAACCCCCGTGCCACCTGCCCGATAAAAGTCTTGTCCGGGTGCATCTCCAGCTTTAACCCCGCCAACTCCTGGTTGGTTACCTTAATCGCCCGTCGCAGCGCCCACCGCGTCGGAGCCAGCACCACCCAATCATCCATATAGCAGACATAAAAGCAGCCCATCGCCGCCATCTTGTCGTCCAACAGCTTATTGTACAAAGCACCTATTAGAGGCGACAGGGGACATCCCAGGGAGATCCCCTGTTCGATATCGGTATATCCGCCGCCAAATGAAAGCAACGCAGTGACCAATACAGCCTACGACTCGCCAAGTCTAAATTGACTCCTTCGTAAACATTTATGAACAGTATAAATTAACTCTCGTTCTATCCTTGCCCTAGTGTTGTTTTGGTTTAAAGCAACGTAATCTGAAGCCCAAACAGAAAATTTCAGTAATGCTAGTGTATGACCATTGACATCTTTCTAAGATAGAGGTTAGACTCATTGCGAACATTACAAAGTAAAAAATTGGCAAGAGCGAGAAGCCGCCCATGAAAAGCAGATTCCTATTGCAGGACAGGCAATAGCGTCTGTTAAGTAGATGATGCTGTTGGCGGAATTTCTCAAAGAACCCACCACCTCGAAAGAAATCATCAAAACTATATCTACTAATTTATCCGTTGATACTTCTGCTACTACCACGTCAATGTCTTGGAAATTTACTTCTAATTCCAAGCCATCTTCTCATCCCTAAAGTATTCTTAATAACCTCCGTTTGAGGATTCAACCTTTTTGCCAATCGCCAGTAAGGGACTTCCAAAATATGAATGGGAGAAAGTATGGACTGCCAAAATAACTTGTACAGAAGACGCACGTAAGAAGGTAATGCGTTAAGCGAAGCTCTACCGAAGGTAATCGCTGATATTTCTGCTTTGTCTGAGTTTGACCCAAAGAGTGCAAGATACAAGTCTATCGATCTGGATTTTATTAAGTATAAATACTGAGGTTGATGGCAGATTACTTTATTTATACTATTTGGTTGAATGGTCATGGCTCTAACAACGAATGTTGATAGTTGCAATAACCAAGTAGTTAAATTCACATCTTGCACTTAGAAAAGTAAATGTCAAAACTATGACTACGTGCTAAAAGAATCATTTCTTCAAGGTCAAGTAAAACAAGAGACACAAGTATTTTTGGAAGGATGGTGAGGAGTGCATTATAGGCGGCTTCGCCCCACTCGGGTAAAGCCGCGATCGCCTAACTCTGGATAAAATCGAACCTTAATTATTTTTACTTCCCCAGACTGATGAAAGAGCGCTACGAATGGTTTCTAACTCAAGCACAGGGAACTTCAATGATGTCGCTGCTTTTTCCATTATGTTGTTGCCAGAGTGTGGCATAGAGTCCTCCTTGTTGAATTAAATCTGTATGGCGACCAGTAGTAACGATACACCCAAAATGGTTCTTCGGCTACTTTTATGGAGAATTAATAGTAAAGTTCCATGAAATCTGTCAGCCGTTATATTAGCGTTTGGCATTAATTCTTCTACTAAATTTTTCTAAGGTGACCAGAGATCAATACTGACTTCTTCAATTTTTTTAAGTACTTCAATTCCTCACGATCCAAGAACTTCACGAATTTCTTCTACTCGTCTGGATTCGACTATTTCAATCTGTTTACGGGTGTCTAAATCTACGAGTACTGCTAAATAATTCCCTTGTCCTTTTTTTCTAACTTGATGCTCCCTATGAGATGAGCGCGATAAGCGGAAAAGGGGGCGATCTCATCCCCTCTTCCCCAAGTTCCACCAGCCGCGATCGCACCAGAAGGCGATATACCTAGAAATGGGACAGCTTCGGCAGCTTCGGCACGGAGTTCGTCAACCCATCTATTTAGTCTGACTCTCTGGGTATGGAATGAGGTTAAAGGCAACCAACCAGATGTTGGATGAGTTAATGTTTTTCTTGTTTCTTCTCTTTTAAACTGAATAATGTGAACAGTTTTGTCATATCACTATAACTCGCTTCTAAGTCTAAGTAATTTTCCGTCATGGCTGCATTAAATTCGGCGAGTGGGGCGTTATATATTCCTGCGTTGCTGTCGAAGATCGGTAAGCGTTCAGGGGGTAGAAGGGCGATCGCCAACTGGGGCAGTATTGGGAGCACGTGGGCAGAGGTATGAGGTAAACAAGTGAGTGGGAATTCCCTAACCGTAAGGGGTGCGATTGCCTCCGGCACGCTTCGCGAACGCCAACTGGGGCAGTATTGGGAGCTATACGTTTTGTGGTTGCTACCGATTCTAGGATTGACTTCCATTGCCTTCGTTTTAGAAGCCTACTTTTTAGGCTTAACAGAAGGAGAGACTGTCCGTAATGTGAGCTTAATCGCCTTTCTCATAGGATTTGCACCTACAGTTATTGCTGCTTATCAGCTTCACAGCAATCATATTTTGTGGTTGGCTTTGTGTTTATTCCTGGCAGGAAGAATAGTTGGTTTTGGAGTGCAGTTACCAAGGACTTTTAAGACTAATATAGAGGCTGGTCATCTTCCAGCTTTAGAAACATCTTGTAACTTACCCATGAGTTTTGGAGAAGAGCTTGCTCAAGAAATCATAACTCCAAATTTGGAAGTTTAAGGATTTTTTCCCTCTTTTTAATCTTTTTAAGCTGCGGTGTAAACTCAGGAAGGATTGAAGGTAGCGTGAACCCTCAATGCGGGTACATTCAGAGCCATCGCATTCCAACCCACCGTGCTAAAGTTTAATTTCTTCGTATGTCAACTATCTTCGCCGGAATATCGCAAAGCTGTCGTAAGGCACCTCGCATCAACAACGCTCCAGAGGGCGATCGCAAAACTTTATCTGTATCAAATATCTGACGACTCACACAATGCCCTCACAGCGATCGTCTAATTCCCTTTGAGCCTGCATCTCTGCCACAAACTCATCAAACTGCGGATCGCTTGCCCACATAAGAGCGAATTCCATCCAAGGATGCAACTCTTGCTGCGAAGAATCCACCCTTAAAGCAATCAACTCCCCTCGCGACTGTTTACCCATTAAATACTGTCGCAACATTTGGATCGCCTCATCTCGTGTTGTTCCAACCCCCTTGGCATCAGACCAACCGACTACGCTTGCGATCCAATGATTTTCCCGCTCCAATTCAATCAACACTGGATAACTAGGTGGCAGCGAATGATCCCACGACAAAGCCTGCATAATGTTATTCTTATCTACATACTTTGCTTCATTGTAACGTTTATTTATAATTAAACTGATGGTGTTGGTATTGGGCTTCGTTACGGTAAGCTCAACCTATGTTCTAAAACGATAGTATAACAAGGGTGTGAGCAAGTTGCACGGAGAACAAATATTTTATAGAGGGGGAGATCAGTTCATAGCAAAACTTAACGAAGTAAAAATCGATCGAAACACTGGTTTTGTCAAACCAACTAATGGTATTTCTGTTCATCTAGACCCTAATAAAGTTCGGCGGTTTGGAGGAGCTTATAAAATTATTTCCTTGCCCAATACGTTAACAATGATACAACGAGGGCGCGACCCACAGCATTATGAAATTGTTCCTAATGAAGCAAATTTGTTAACATTTGAACAATTTAACTCCGAACTCAGAAAAATCCAAGCAATTAAGGAGGAATAGATGATGGATACTGACTATCCAAGGTTAACCTTTAAATATGGGTGGGACGATAGAGACGATGAAGAAACCTTGATGAAAGGGTATAGAAGCGATGGCATTGTTCAGAGTTCAGAGGGGGAAAGATATCCCGTTTACTTCATCGATCCTATTCGCTTACAGCAAGACTTGGAAGCAGAAGAGGAATTGGGGTCTGCTTTCTTGGCTCAACCCGGATTAATTATCTTACCCGAAGTTACCCGTGAAGCGATGGAAAATGTGGTGAGACAATTGTGGGAGCAAGGTTACTTTGAGTTTCTTAAACCTTTAAAACCAGAGGTAGAAGAAGCTCAAGAAAAAACAAGGGCAATTGCCTAAATAATGCTTATATCTTTAATCGCTCGCTCACCGTTTAACAATGGTTAAAAAAATGGATTGCTCAGATTTAACTTTTCAAGGTATGAGCGAACCGAAAGACCTGCGTAGCATAAACTTCGCGGGTCTTTTCCAAGGTGTGTTTAACAACGAATACCTTCATTGTTGATCGGTCTTGCTCTGAAATGTGATGTGCGAGCGCACTCTAGTTCGTCTGCTATAATACAAGTCCGCTTTGGTATTAAAATCAGGGCAAGGAAAAAGTCTCAGCGTTAGATTTTAACAAAGCTGGATAATTGCTTACCCCGAAATATTGAGAGATACTGCTATTCATTGTTTATATAACCGCGATTACGAACATCACAATTCATTAATTTCAGTAATTGTGAGCTAGGATTAAGAAGTCCTTGTATAGCACAAATATTTATGTCTTCAACGCTGCGTGTTGTGCATAGCGATCCTGATATATTAGGGGGAACACCTGTTTTTATTGGCACTCGTGTACCAATTCAAACTTTACTGGACTATTTGGAAGCAGGTGACTCTTTGAATGAGTTTCTCGACCATTTTCCTAGCGTAAGTCGCGCTCAGGCAATTGCCGCCTTAGAATTAGCAAAGGAAATGCTGATTGCGTATGCAAATCCTACTTGATGAATGTGTACCAAAGCCACTTAAACGCGAACTTATTTCATACGTCGTCCAACCTCAATTTCTCAGCACTGATTAGCTAGCTTTAGTAGGGTGATATTCGATCGCTAACCAAATACAGTCTGTATCGGCATAGTATTGATGCCAAGGATAGACATATTTCTGATTTTCCTCAACCTGGCAAAAAGGAACAGATGTGGTATAGCCCGGACTCATTAACACATCTTCATAGAGTGAGTTAAATGCTTTCACTTTAAATTTTTGCATTCTTCCTTGACCAAAGATTTGGGTATGAAGTTCAATAAAGTCATGCTGGTTATGGATGGTACAATCAGAATTAGAAGGAGCAAACCATAAGTTAATCTTAACGGAAAACCTTTCTTTTTGGTGAAACGTACTCGATTGTTTGGTCATCAAATACGGATCGAGTTCTACGATTCCCGCCTCATCCTTGGGAGAACGCCACAGTGGTACATCTTTAGGAAAATTATCAAGATTACCTAATAAGTTCCAGTTCTGTTCAGAGATGATATTGCCAATGTTGTTAGTTTCAAGCATTTCAAGCAAAAGTAAAGATTCTGCTTTTTGGATCATGGTATCTTTGAGAATAGTGGATGAAAAAGCGGGAATAATACTGGCAGGAACTTCACTGAGGTGAGCATCTGAAGCTTGGGGATTGATAACGATAGTACGGTTTTGAATGGGATAATTTTCCACGTTTTCCACGTACTTCGCATCTATGAAAGCACCTGAAAAATTAAGCCATTTGATTTTGTTGACTTCCATTTGTTTTTGAGATTGAGTTAAACGACAGATTGACGGGACTGTAGCTGCTGCGATCGCACTAGTACTTCTCTAGCTGTAATTAGTCCGTGTAGGCGGACTTGGTTTGTATAGCTGAGATTACGAACATCGCGGGCGTGTTTTTTCCAAATTAGGCGCAAGTCTTTCATAACTTCTCCCCATATTTGGAAAATCAGCAACTAACTTGCATTTTTTGCGAATTTCATCGAAAAGCTTGCTAGCAGCTTTAGAGTTAGTGCGAGCAATATACTCACAAATTTCATCTAAATCTTGGATTGCTTCATCCGAAAAAGAATAACTGCTCACTCGCCCGCCTCTTCAACAACACAGCGAATTTTTTCTTGTAATCGAGCAAAAACTATTTCACCATCCGTTACACGTCCTGCTTTTATTTGTTCTGTGCCTAAAGCTATTTTTCTTTTTAATGCTTCCAACTGATGAACTCGTATTTCTAACAATTTAACAGCTTCATTCATCACTTCATCTACACTAGTAAATTGACCGCTAGCAATTTGCGTTTGAATAAACTGTTCGGATTCGGGCTTTAAGTTAACATTCATATTTTTAACCATTAGTGTAACATCATGTACTATCGACTACTTCCTAAACTCTCGCTGCATAGGGATTACTCCCTTTCCGTTCTAAAATTACTTGGCTTTACTCTTTGATATTATCATTAATTAAGACCTCATATAAACGTTCATTAAGTTCTGCATCAACTTTACTAACATCCTGCCATTCTTGACTGAAGTGAACCAACCTTTTCGCTTCATCTAAAAAGATTTTTTTAATTTCTTTTAGTAGAACAATCGACTGAGTTTTTGAACATCCATGTTTTCTTAAAAAGCTAAGGATAAACTCTAAATTTTTACCTTCTGCTAGCATATGCCAAGAAGATTCAACTAATAATTTTGGACTTTCCATCAATTTTCTCCTAATTTTATCTTCAAATTTTTGTGAGTTCGATATCTATAGCCACATTTTTTCCTAAATTAGCCCCACTAACTCGTTTCCCAGTAATTTGTAACCTTTCAAACCCAGTAGCTTTTACCTCTTGTAGCAATTTATTTTTTTACTCTAGTACTTCTCTAGTTGATAATTCAAGTCTCCGAACATCTTTTGGAAAGATAGATATATTTTTAAGCTTAAGTGTTTTTCCTTCAATACTTACCTCTGCTGCAACTTCCAAAGAACCTTTAGAAGTTACAAATTCTTTTAAAAGAACTTCTTCATCCCCAAAACCACTAAAATTACTAGGATTGTTCTGCATTATGTAACAGAATACCTGTAATAAAATTTATAAGAGGCAATTTATCAAAATGGGTGCTGTCATTATTATAATTAGGCGATCGCAGCACAGTATAAAGAAAATTAACGAAAAACCTTATTTATACATCAAATGCATAAACTAAGTTTTTTGTCCATTTAGTTTTGGTTACGAGCAACAAGCGTATGTACGAACAGTGCATTTAGTAGCTGTACATCGAATATTGTCAGAAAATGGTTTAATGGATAGCGATAAATTTAACCGTTCTTTAAACAAGGTAGCAAGCTAAGTAGGTAGGTGGGAAAAAGCAAAACTATGTAAAGGTTTGTAAACACGGCTAAAACCTTACAAATGACTAATGACCAATGACAAATTACGATCTTGACTAGTTAGCTTTAATCGTGCTGAATTACTCAGTAGTAAGCTCAATTGAAGAACTATTCGCAACAATAGCGCTCTGGAGAGCGCAAAACTCTAAACGTAGAATTTATATACTAGAAGAGTCAAAACTTCCGAACACATGCCTATTTTATGCCGTCTCCATTTCCGGGAATGAACCCTTATCTTGAAAATCCCGAATTATGGCCAGAAGCCCATCATCGATTGATTAGTGCGATCGCTAATGCAATCGAGTCAAACCTGAGCCAAGACTACCGGGTGGCAATTGAGAAGAGAGTTTATACCAGCGTACCGGAAGATGCGGTATTAGTTGGGATTCCCGATGCATCAGTGGTATCCAAGTCCAGTAGTCGTCAATCTACTATCACCCTAACAACTGTATCCGATTCATCTATCACTGTCATGCTACCAATTCCCGAAGAAATTCGAGAAAGTTATCTAGAAATTCGGGATATTGCAACAGGAGCAGTCATTGCAGCCATTGAGGTTTTATCTCCAACGAACAAGCGTCCCGGTAAAGGACGCGATACTTATGAAAAAAAACGCAATGCTGTTTTAGAAAGCGCAACCCATTTGGTGGAGATAGATTTATTGCGGGAAGGAACGCCAATGGTAATGGTAGGTAACGTTCCTCAGTCACACTACCGAATTTTAGTCAGTCGCGCTCCACAACGTCCGAGAGCGCAACTTTATGCGTTTAATCTTCAGCAAACGATTCCTACGTTCCCACTCCCGTTAAAGCCAAAAGATGCAGAACTGTCAGTCGATTTGCAAAGCCTGCTCTTGCAAATTTACAACCAGGCGCGGTACGATTTAGCGATCGATTATCACCAAGACCCAATTCCACCTTTACAGGAAGCAGACCTCGCTTGGGCAAATGCGCTTTTGCAAGCAAAGAGATTGCGGTAGTTTGTTACCCCCTACCCCCTACCCCTACCCCTACCCCATTACTGAAGTCCACTCCACTCACGCAAAAATGGTAGCAAGAATGTAATTGGTGCTTGTTCTCCACTTTCACCCGTACTGCTGTTGTCGTTCCCGGCGTCAACTTCATACCGGTCCTTTGGATGACGACCACTTATAGCCACTCACATTGCCTGTGTGTGGCACTAACTCAGCAGTAACCTCCACTTTAGCAGTCTTACTCGTCAGCGTATCTGCTAATTCTGCATTACCCACCTTTGCTGCTGCTCTTGTTGACATAACTGGGTAAGCAGATACAGATTTTACTCTTGCAACAATACCCCCAAATCGCTCTCGTTTAACAGTATCCGGGGTAATTTGAATTTGCATTCCCGGTTTAATACGCTTGCCATCTTTGACATCAAAGTAAGCTATCCCTGTTAACTGAGGTGTTCCTGGTGCTTGAGTTTGCAATGTACCAAGCCGAGTACCGGGATTCACAACTTGTCCGATCGCACTACTTACTTCCAAAATACAACCAGATTGTGGTGAGCGAATCAAACTACGCTCTTTAATTTGCTGTTCCATTTGAGCAATAGTGCGATCGACCTCTGCAATTTCATTTTTCCTAGTAGTGGATGCTTGTAAATTATCTTGTTCCAAGCGCTTGCTTCGAGTCTCTAATTCTTGTAGCTGGGCTTGAAGCTCGGACATAGAAGAGCGATTTTCTCGAAAAGATTTTTCAATTGCAATCTTTTGGCTGTTAAGTTGTTGCAATTGAGCTTGAAAATCGGAAATGGAAGAGCGATTTTCTCGAAAAGATTTTTCAACAGCAATTTCTTTACTATTTAACTCCTTTAACTGAGCTTGAATACTAGAAATTTTATTGTGATGTTCTCGATAAGCATCTTCCGCCTCCAAAACTAGATCTGTAGGAATTGCGCCTTGAGTTAGAAGTTGCTTTCGAGTTTCTAACCTCTTTTTCAGCACTGGCTCTAACTCATAAACATCCTGAAGACGTTCTTTAAGAGCATTTCGTTGCTGTCCAATTGCGCTTAACTCTCGTTCTTTTGTGACTGAGGCTAGCGTTTTTGTATCTTGAATGCGTTGTTGTAGAGTTTGGCGTTGCTGTCCGAGAGTCATTAATGCTTGACCCTTTAAAACCCCAGAAGTGGCTTGAACATCTTGCAGACGTTGGTTCAAACTCGAACGCGTGGCTACAATCGCCTCTCGTTCCACTTGCGTGCGTTGTGCTTGAAGTACATTACTGTTAGCGGCTTGTGCTATCAACTGCTGACGTTTAGCTTGTTGGAGTTTGAGTTCTTCTTTTAACTCAGTCGGTTCGACAGTCGCCAAGAGTTCCCCTTTTTTCACGCACTGGTTATCCCTAACCGATAGAGTCTCTAACTGTCCTGCAATTGGTGATTGTAGCTCTACAACACGTTGCGGCGAAATCAGTACTCCCATCCCCGTTACAGTGACAGGAATTCTACCAACAACACTCCAAACGAGTGCGATCGCTGTAAATCCACCCACTGCTATTACCGGGATAAAGTCTTTGGGTTTGACCACTTGCATAAGTTGGTCAAGGCGTTCTGGAGAAGCAAGCTGTTCTAAAGATTGCTTTTGTATCGAAGTATCATTTGTATCAGATGCAGTCATAGGATTTTGGATTTGAGATTTTGGATTTTGGATTAATCAATTTTGGATTAATCAATTTTGGATTTGAGATTTTGGATTTTGGATTAATCAATTTTGGATTAATCAATTTTGGATTTGAGATTTTGGATTTT
>NZ_WJFC01000208.1 GCF_009725235.1 Scytonema sp. UIC 10036 | reverse complement strand
TGGCTTGCTCGTAGCTAGAGAGTGCTTGGGTGTGCTGGGATAAGCTCGACTGTAGGTCTGCTAAGCTTTGTAGCGCATTCCCCTTGTTGTTATAAGTGTCAGTATCATCGGGGCTGATGTGCAGCTGTTGCTCGTAAGCAAAGATCGCTTCCAAATATTCCTGTTCTGCCTGCTCATGTTGAGACAATATAGCAAAGTAGTCACCTTCAGCACATGAAACTCTTCCTAACTGAAAATTGCTTTGAACAATTAACTCATTTCTAACTTCTAATAAACTGCGGCATTGCTCATAGTGACTCTGCTCCAAAGCTTCGTTAAATGTTTTTACCCACTCATCCACACCCCGTTGCCAATCTAAGCGATTAGCATGATAAATGGCTTCTGCCACTTCTCCAATCTGACGGTAGTAAGTTTCTAACTCCGTATGTGCTTCCCAATGAATTCCTTTAATGTCTTCGCGATTTGATTCGTAATCTAAACGTCGAACCAAATCGTGAATACGATACCAATTTTGACCTCGTTGCTGTACCTCCCATACAAAAGAGAACTCTGTCAGAATATCGAAAGCGGGCTTGGTAGTGTCAAAACGTAATTTCTGACCTAAGTGTTCATAAATTGAAAAATTAAATGCCCGACAAGCACTCAGAGCATGAACGGCATAAGCAATTTTTCGCTCTACATAACTGAGCAAGCGGTCAATGAGTTGAAACGCTTTCTCCTGAAAGCTGGTTGTTAAATTAAACTTAGGAAGCACTTGAGATGGTACAGAAAGCAGTACAACATCGGTACATAAAGCCAATAAAAAAGGATGTACCTGACCTGAAGCAACCAGCGAGTAATTAATAATACTTTGTCTTTGAGTCACATCCTTAATTGCTGCTAATTGTAAATATTTATTAGCGTCAGTTAGTGATAGATGATAAACAGAATGAGTATCAAGGTAATCTTGAGGAATGGGAAAATTATGAGATTGATGCCATTTCGGTAATTCTCTTCCAGCAACAACTGTTACTATGCCAGATGAGAGTTCCAATTCTGCCAGAAAATATCGGAACCATTCATCTTCTGCAAAATAACGCTCACCTTGAAGAACACTTCGTTCCTCCACATTCCAAAATGCTTCATGAGTATCAAAAAAAAGGACTATCCTTTTTGGTGCATTTGGTTGAAACTTCGCCGCATTTAAACCTTGTGCCAACAGTTTTGGCAATTCAAAAATCAACTCCCTGTCTACATCCATTTTCTGGATCTCTTGAACATCTTCCTGCTCCAGCCCTCGCTGTTGTAAGTACAAGAGAAGTTGTTCTCCCAAATGTTTAGAAAAAAGACCTAAAACTGCTTTACCAATAGCACCCCAAGAGGTCTCACTTAAAGCATTAACAATTTCAACTAAAAAGTCGATTTCTTCTTGAGGAAACAGTTCTTTGAGCTTTTCTGCTGAAAGCTTACCTTTTTGTTTCAAATACCAAACACACGCAAAGTCATAGAGGGGAAAGCGCAAACGGTACCCCAATTCTTGAGCTTTAGAGGCGATATTACGGCGTAGCATCAGTAACCCGTAAAAGAGGTCTTGGGGTTGCTCTTCACCAGGTAATCTTAACCCAAAATCATGTAATACCGCTGGCACTTTGGTAAAGTTCCCGTCCTCAGCTTTTTGAGTCATGTATTCTACTAGCTCAACATCAGTTTTGGGTTTGAGTTCTTCCTGCCAAATATGCCAGAGGAAACGCTTACAACATTTTGTTAGTAAAAATTTCAATAGCAGTGATTTCCCATTTCCACCATCACCGTGAAAAAACAAGATTTTTTCTGGAGATGGGTCATCATTGATATACGTAGCAAAAACACGGACTAATCCTTCACGATTGGTAAATAACTCTAATGCGCGGTTCCCTTCAGTGATCGAGCGTTGTCGGTTATTAATACTCATGTAAGTAGTAGTTTCTAAAACAATCTTGCTTCAGTTGGGAGAATTCTCCTCTATATTCCTATAGGCGAAACCTTAGTTAACATACGCAGACCAATAAAAGCTTTGCCATAGGAAATCATTTAAAGTAAGCATTATTACTCAATAACATTGAGAACGCACTCCTACTCCCTACCATCTCACCGTGTCCCCTTCCCTGTGTCACTGTTATGTGACTGGCTACCCGTCCCCTATCCCTACCCTCCACCGTGGCTGTGTATAACAATCACTACTTGCCTTGGCTTATATTTTCGTCCCGCACTTTTATTTTTATATAAGGATAATCTTGAGTGCGGGACGGGCTAGACCACTTACCACAACTGACTTAGAGGGCTAAACTGTCAATTGATTTTTCTGCCTCACTTTCCCTCACTTTTTTCCCCGTACTATCCCTGTCTTATTGTGTTCTATTTGGTACGGGAGAGTGCTTGAACGCAAATTGGGCGCGTCCACCGTTGCACCACACAAATATTCCACCAGCCCTGCAAACTGCCCTACAACGCATGAGAGCAGCAACAGATAATTATAAACGAGATGCAACAAACTCTCAAAGAAATACAAGCTAGAAAAAGTGACGCAGGTCTATAACAGTGGCTTGCACCCTAACTCGTGACTAATTCAACATTGTCCATTCCAATGTTGAATGACTGCGCTTGCTCGCAGCTTCCGTAATACTACCCCTTTATAAGTTTATCAAGCGTGACTCTGGTATCCATTGCGTCAATTTGAGAAACGTATGTCTCAGTATGTCTATTTGCATGAACTAGATTTCGATATTCTCGAACTTTAGTCATTATAGTTTTAGTCTGTGTATCAATAAGACCTTGCTGGCTTGCAGCATCAATTAGGTCTTTAAAGGACTTATTCTGCTTCAACTTTGCGAACAAAATACCCTCGAATATCGCTCCACACATTAGCATGAAAGACAGCCATGAACCATTTTCAAACGTAATTTCTGCTTCACGATAAAAATGACCTAACCGTTCTTGTAAAGAAATGTTATTGATGAAGGGAAAAAGAAGTTTATAGTCACGAATGCCGTAATAATGAATGACTAATTTACTATCCAAGTTGGATAGATTATATTCTAAATGAATAATTAGTTTGTCATTCTCAATTGAGTCAGCCTTGCTTGGAAAGCAGGACATGGCTCCATATTGTAGTGTGTAATATTCGATTGCAAAGGCTGGTAGAGTCGGAATAATGAACTCATAGATGTGAGTACCATCTGTTGGCTCTTTGTGAATACAAGTTGGTGCTGTGATATCAAGACCAAAGACTGTTGATTTCATTCCTAAATAGTGATATGGCGTTGCATAATAGAGGGAGGATTTTTTTTCAAAAGACTTAAGGTTTTCTCAATTCTCTCCTAAAATGACTTTGGTCACTTGATAAATCTCCAACTCCACGAAACTGAAACCCTTCAGCGTAGGTAAATGGAACTGAAGTTCCTGTACTCTGAAGAGTGTCCACGTGTGAACTAACTTAATTCATTGATTCAACAGAACGCCCAACACACTGCATCTTTGCCGTGATTGGGTGTCGTCTTTTTACCTCATTCCCTGTTTTTTTTGCCAGAGCTATTTGTAATTACCAGCAATAATACTTTTGTACTCTGCCATAAGTTCGTCTGGAGTCATCTGGCTTACTTCTTTGCGGACAACTTCCAGCGATTCCTCTTTTTGCCCAGAAAGTAGAGATTTCGGTAGTTCTGCCTCCATCTCAACAATTTTTAGCAGAGAGCTAGCAGCTCTTGTAACTGCGGGATTGCCACCACCAGAACTGAGAGCCATATCGCGTAACATTTGTCTAGCCATCTCAAAATCGGATAGCTCTTCAAAGTCTTCACTATACACGTTTGCTGGGCATTGGTAACAAGTTAAAAACAAGTGTATTTTGTCAATACGTCTAAATGTAGAAAATTCTTTTAAAGGAATGATAATCAAATAAGGGGAGGGAGGTGGAGAGGCAGCCTCAGGCTGCCTCTCCACCTCTTGTTGCGATTATCATTATTAATATGCTTTCAAGTAATATTTGCCTTGAGGAGAAATCATGTGAAACTCAGACGCTTATCAGTAATTAAGGGATTGTGTGAGCTACCATGAGCGGCAACCGAAAAACTAACCGAGACCACGCCAAAAAGACTCAGAGACCGATGGTAGAAGACGAAGTCATTGCAGAGCAACTGTCCGCATTACTTACACCAGCAATCACAAGTCAAGAAAACTACTACCGTAACCTGGGATTAAGAAGCAGAATTCTCAACTTACCATTAATGGTTGCAGCAGTGTTAACCTTACTATGGCGAGATGTGGCGGGAGTCACGGAGCTAACAAGAATGTTAGCACGAGAAGGTTTTTTATGGTGCAAACCCACAATCGTTACTCAACAAGCACTCTCGCAACGATTTTTAAGTTTTCCTGCAGAACTATTTGAGCAAGTCTTTAAAAATTTATTACCCAGTTTGATAACGGCTTGGCACAGTAGAAATAAACGACCAATACCTGAAAGTATTCAGTTTACTTTAACCAAATTTTCCCAAATTTGGATAATAGATAGTTCAACTTTAGAGGCGTTGTTTTGTAAGCTCAAAAGCTTAGAAGATGTCCCTACTGGGCAATTAGCAGGGAAAATGGCAACAGTCATTGATTTAATGACTAGATTACCTGTAGAAATTTGGTTTCAAGAAAATCCCAGAGCTTCTGATACAAAACTGGAAGAAAATATTTTAAATTTAGTCCCAGTCAAAACTTTGTTGTTACTGGATAGAGGATTTTACCATTTTAGCTTCTGGCTTCAATTAATTGAACAAGAAGTTCATTTTATTACTAGACTTAAGAAAGGGGCTGCCATTAAGGTTGAGCGGGTATTTACAGACAGCTATTCTCTGCGTGACCGTTTAATAAAACTGGGATCTGGCACGAAGAAGACCCCATTTGTCACTTTACGTCTCATCGAAATTCATTCAGGAAAAACTTGGCATTCATATTTAACAAGCGTACTAGACCCAACTATTTTACCTCCCTACGTTGTAGCTGATTTATATCGAAGACGGTGGCGGATTGAAGATGCTTTTAATACTGTCAAAAGACTCTTGGATTTAAGTTATCTATGGACCGGTTCTATTAATGGAATTCAACTACAGATTTGGGGGACTTGGTTGTTTTACGCTGTGTTGGTAGATTTAGGCGATGCTGTCGCTGACGAGCTAGAGTTACCCTTTGACTCCATTTCTTTAGAAATGATTTATCGCGGTCTTTATCATTTTTATGTTGCTCATCAAAAAGGGCAAGCAACAGACCCAGTTGAATATTTTGCAGCTCCAGAAAATCAAGATTTAGGTATTGTTAAACGAAAACGAAAACCAAATGTTAAGTTAATTGTCGCACCTTTCCCAGAACAACAACGAGGCTCCAAGGAGTTTTTCTTTCAAGCATCTTCTAAAATCTCCTTGACAACTGCCTTGTAGCCTTAACTTGTGACAAATGAACTTGTAGTGAGACATACAAGGTATAAAACAAAGTGACCTGTACTATCAAAATTACAAGTACAGGTCATTTAACTAAAAAAATTTTTTAATATTTACTATTTGCGAGTACACCTATATAAAATTAATCCTACTGTGGTTGCACCTACTACACCCCAACCAAATGGAGTAGATAAGCCAAAAAGATGTAATGCTGTACCAATAGCTCCCATAATTACCTCAAGGAAATGTAAATGAAAATTGTTTCCTTTCTGTAATCTAATCTAACCTCATTATTTTTCAACGACCTCACCTTAATGACAGACATTGTTTTTTAGTACATCATCTAAACGATTGATATTGTTTTATTCCGAAGAAATATAAACTACTATGACACAAGATAGATATCAGAAACTTTTGTTACATAAGTCAACACATTTCAGTGGAACTTGGACTACAAGAAATTTTTGTCAGGTACTGGGTTTTGAACCAAGAGTACAGTTAAACTAATCATTTCTTAGTAAAACCCACTCTCGGTAAATGTCGTCATATTCATATTTGACGACATCTTGCCCCACAGGTGTTTTTTCATGTAAAGGATGAAAATAATTTTGAGACATAATTAGTTAACCGACAGAATTCTACGTCTGCCAATTGCTACAAAAACTACGCTTATAGCACAAGACTCGGTACTGAGCGACAAAGAAACAACAAAGAAACGACACGGCGGTGATATTTGCGACAATAGTCTGTACAGAACGACAATAACCACGAATGAAAAGTAACAAGAACGCTAAAGCGCTTGCCTTGAAGCTGTACCAGGAAAATAAGCTGACCGATGAAGTCGCACGGCGATGCGGAGTAAGCCGGAGAACAGTCCAGCGATGGTTTTCCGAATTTGAGCAAACAGGCATAGTGATTATTGGAAAAAATGAAACTTCTCAGGAGGAAACGACGAATAATGTCGCTGCTGTGTCGCCAACAATATCTGTCTTGGAAAAAGTCGCAAACATTGAACCAAATCAAACTCTAGACCTCAGTTTAAGCAGCCGACTGGCGATTCGCTTATTGAATTTGACTGAAAGTGCGATCGCGACAGTAGAAGAGTGTTTGACGAATGTGGATGTGAAACCAACTGACAGATTAAAAGCCGCTGAGATGGTCGCACGGTGGGTTGGATTGGACGATAAGGAACGACGGTCAGTTTTTTATCAGGTCGCTTTGTCTTGCGATGCGGATTTGCAAATTGTAGATCTTGAAAAATCATCAGCAACCGTCAAACCACAGAAAGTGGTGCTTGCTCAACAGAAATTAGAGGAAGAGCGAGAAAGAGAACAAAAAGCAGCGAAACAAAAAATTATCGACTATAACGATAACGTGTGTGAGTATTTCGCGGACTACAAACGCCTTCCAAACGAGTTAACTGACGACTTCGATCTAGAACATTTTCTCAACTTTTTTCAATGTGATGAGGATTTTATAGAAGATTACCAAACCTACCAAAAAGCACTGGCAGCTTTACGAGCGCGTGGTTACGATTGTTGAATGCTAACATTTGCCGCCATTTGCTAGCGTCGAGGTCATGTTTTTTAATTTTTTTTACTTCATTGTCGCAGGATTGTCGTCAGAAAGTTTTACGAACCTCAATGGGTGTTCACGGCGGCGACCATCTTGTTGCGATCGCGTGGCTAATCTGGGGTCAGAGCTGATAGAACCCACTCTCGTATCTGGTCGCGCTTCTCTTTAGGGAGTTGCCGACTTGCTAGCTTCAAAATTTCAGGCGGTACATTACACGATCGCAACTCGGCTAACATTTCTGGACTTTCACAGCTTCCCAACCATTGAACGACATCGGCAATGGTTTCTGGCTGATTCCACTCGTCCATCTCAGTATCAGTCATATTATATACCTCGGTGTGTGGCACTTCCGCTTTTGGTTTATATAAAAGAATGGGAGAAGTGCCACGGGCGGAGTCACTCCGCTTTAGCTGATTTTCTAGCATCCGCTTGTTAAGCTCAGTTTGGTGTTTCTCCTCCCACTCCTGTTGTTGCCTCTGCTTCTCCTCTGCTCTGTCAGATGCTTCTCTAAGCGATAACTTTTGAGCTGACTCAAGAATTGCTTTAGCCCTGGTATTGAGACATTGGTCAATATCTGGAAGGTAATCTTCTAGTGCTTCTGGCGTTGTTATGGTGTATGAGCGGCTACTGCGAGTTTTTGCACTTTGCTTGCACTCCAGCCCGAAATATTCTAGGAACCTGTCCACCATTTTCTTGATATATTGCAAATTCTTAAAGCTGCCATCCTCGTTGAGAGATCGCTTCGCCTTGGGTA
This sequence comes from Scytonema sp. UIC 10036, assembly GCF_009725235.1. The sequence continues at coordinate 15,770 of NZ_WJFC01000208.1, read as the reverse complement.
TGCCAATTAAGTTGAACCAGTCGTCGTTCTCATAATATTGATTGATAATCTCCTGTAACCAGTCATCTTGTGAGGAGAACAAGCCAGTCTCAATAATTTTCCCTACTCCCAGTAATTTGAGCGCCTCTATTTTTGTGCTGGTGGACTTCCAAATATCTGTGGGAGCAAATCCATTTTCAAAACTGTACTGCTTTTCAACTTTGAAAATCGATTTAAATAGCTCTTCATCCTCAAGTTGTTTCAGTCGCCATCGCTCGTCCAAAAATTTTGGCTGGTCAAGCAGCAGAGTATATACAAGGTCGGCGCTCCAGCTTGGAGTCTCCTCAATTCCAGGCAACTGGTGTTTTAAACGTGCCTTGCGAATTTGACATTTTGTCTCGTAATCAACATCTTTTTTGGAAAGTTCCTGCGCTCGCTCCCAGTCAATGTCCTGGGAGTTAAAAATCTTTGACGCTTCCCGACGCTTAACGAGCTCCCTAGTTTCTAGTATCTCCTCGTGCTGTTCCTCACTTGCTACCTCTGCTAGGTCAATTACCCTGTGTCCTGCCTGGGACAGCGCGGTCTTGAGTGTCAGTTTCAGATTTGAGTGCTCGTACTTCAATTCTTTAGCATCTTTTAGGCTCTCGGTAAACCAGGGGTCGGTGGAAAACTTTTCGCCCATCTCACTGAACATATCCACCACAAATTGGCTGTTTACCAACTCCTCATCAATTTCCATTGCTTTAGCCAGAAGCATATCAAGTCGCTGGTTAAGAACTTCTGCTACTCGCTTTGATGCGTAGGGGCAAGGGTCGCTAGTCATGTTCACGAATTCGGGACAAGCCACATAAATTAGTACATTTGTATCTCTTAATCGAGCTGACAACTGGGTTAAGGTATTAACGCTAACTGTCCCGCGAATGTCAAGACAAACAATATCAAAATAATCGTAGAGGTCAATTGATAATCCGCTTTCCCCACTGGGAGAAATGCTAACTGAATCAAGGTTTTCAGTCGTAATAAATTGTACTGGAGCTTTTTGAAATTGTGCTGCTATCTCATCATGGCTGGTCTTTCCATCCAATCGGAAATGTTTGTGTCCATGTTTAGTGAGGATTTCATCAGCTATCTCGCAACTTCTCTGAGAATCAGAAAGCCAAAGCACCCGATTTGCTGCCTTGGCTTTTTCCATCAGTTGAGATGGCAGATATTTTGGTAGTACCGTGAAATCTTTTTGGCTTGTTTCCGTCTCTAAAAAGATGAATTTTCGGGGAGTAGCAGGAGAAGTGCTATCAAGAACTTTAATACGTTTCTCAGGAAATATTTGTCGGATAAAATCTACCTCTTTGTCAGAAAGATTGGCATCCATCATGATGCAGAATTTAGAATTTCTAATTGTCTCAACATCCCATTTTATCGCTTGCTGTTGGCGACCTTTTAGAGTTCCTCCCCCTTTCAAATGTCCTAAGACAGAGCAGATTTCATCGTGGATTAAAAAGTAATTGGGATTGTGGCTTATAACTGCATCGAATTTAAAGAAACTGTCGGCGCATCCACCCCAGAGCTTGATAGAATCATCAGCCGCGAAATTAACAACAGTTTTGTCTACCAATTCTCTTGCATCCTTAATATGCATTGCTGGTAGACCAAGCTGATTAGCTCTTTCAATTGTGTTATTCAAAAGAGTGTTCCTATACCCAACAAGCAGAGCAACAGCACCCGATGAATCTATATCTTTTCCTTTTAAGAAGTTGATTAAAGCTTGAGTCTTCCCACCACCTAAAGCTTTTCTTATCAGCAAGATATCGCAGTCATTTTGTATGCCATCTGGAATGGTAAGCCACTTTTCATGTTGAATAATATCAGCAGTTAACTTGACTCTACTCTCTGCCCATTCTTGATAGCGCTTGTTAGCAAATCCTTTCTCAAAATCAACGACTTCTTTGTATTTCTTCTGGAAAGATTCAAGCCTCAAACAGCGAACAATAGAGAAATCATTTAACTCATCAATATCACCTTGGCTCTTATGAATTTGATTCCAGTCGTGAACATAAATTGGGTTTTCTTTAAAATTCTCTTTCAGCCAACTTATCGTTCTCAATAGTGTTTTGATGACGGATGGGTTAAGAGCAAAACCCGCATCTGGAGTGATAATGATGCTACAGAAAGTAGATGTTATAGTCTTTAAGTTCTGGGTGTTCGCCAGCGAGTTCCTTAGCCGCGATGGCAAGTAATGATTTTGGATATTTACGGATTCTGATACGTGCCTTGTCTGGGTTTCTTCCGCTTCCGACTGTTTCCCATTGGCTGATAATTGCTCTTTTGATTTCTTCAATTTGACGCCTGTTTGTAGATTCGGCGTGACTAAGGCTATACCATTTTCTTGAGCGATTTGACATAATGCCTCTTGTAGTTCGTTGATTGTTTTCTTAAGCGTTTCTGGGCTGCTAGTATGGTTGCCACCACTAGCGCCAATGGTTACCATGCCTGTCCTCTCAGCTGCTAAGAATGGTTTCAGTCCTGTCCCTTCGACAAGTTGGATGCTGAAATTTTTTAATTCCTTTGGGATATAAACCGCCAAAGGTAATTCACCAAATTCTTGAGTATTGACCGGATAATCTGCTGAAGATAACCACCGATAGCGGTTGTTGTCGATTGGGGTATGCAGTCTTAACTGGAGACCGCAAATCTCCCCATTCACATTGCGAACTGGGAGTAGATAGCCATCACCGGGGACTATTAAAGCATTTCCATTTTTACTAATGCCCGGTAAGTTGGGGGGAAAAGGTCCGGTTATCTCCTGCCACTTGTGAACCGACTTAAAGTCACTCCCTAAAATTTCTTCTTCAGAAAGACCACGACGGCGCAGGTCAGCTAAGGTCGCATGGTCAAAAGTCAACTGACTGAGAATTTGTGAGTAAAACTGGTGCCGATCGCTAGCTGACAGTGCCTTCTCTTGGCGCTCTCTGTGTTCAACCTGCTGTGTTTTTTGCCACAACTGCTTTTCTTGTAGACGCTTAGTTTCATTTTCCCGCTTGGCTTCTTCGGACAGACCCTCGGTATCGGGTAGCAATTGCGCCCATCTGCCATCACTTGTATCCCCAATCACTACGTATCCCTGGCTTTTCTCCCCTTTCAAGGAACCAGCCAGGGAAACACACAAATGCATCTCGCGGCTTCTGTGTGTCCGACAATTTCCCCCGATGTCGCCACAGTGAACGCATGGATTCCCGTGCCGGGTAGGAACATAGCTCATAATCCGACCTCCTGTTGGAGGTAAATTAACAGAGCTACTGAGCTATCACCGTAGTATCCAAGGCATTCGAGCGCTTCCAGCGTTTCTGTGAGGTGTTTTTCCTTGATTAAACTACCGAGTTTTGGTAAAATGTCGTCAACATAAAAATTTAAAAAAATCATCGGCTGTCCTCCAAATTATTGGGGGCAGCTTTTAGCTTTTATAGTTGGTTTTACTTCGTAACTCGTTTACGATAGAAGTGAAATTTTATTAGTCTTTTGCTGGGTGTCAGTCACCGCAGCGGTGAATGGTTTTAGCCATTCTTTGGTGGTTCGTAAACAGAGCTACTGCCCAAGCTAAAGACTGCGCCCGTTTTTATTGCTAATTTACTGTCATTTATGAGCCTACATCCCCTAAAAACGAGGTTTGTGATAAAAACCTCTGTAGCCCTTGCAGGGCAAGGCGTCCAAGTGGGGGGCTTTCAAACCGTCAACAAATGTCAAATAAGCTCAATTTTTGTTTGGAATCTCGTGAATACTCACGTTTTATACGTGTCTCTTTAAAAATCTTAGTTTTTCATTTTCCTCTCCGTTCGCGAAGAATAAGCCCCTTGCTGCTAAAACCAACAGAAGTTACCATTGAATTTTCTCTGATTTGTTGTGCGAAACGTTCTATCGAATCAATGTAATCTGTCAGAGCCTCTCCTATCGTTTGTGTGCTGATATCCAGTAAGCGAAACAAACTTGGGTGTTCTTTTGAGTTAATACTAGGTGGGACTTTGCGTTTTCTTAAATAATCGGCATATGTATCCCAATAATTGGCTTGTTCGTATTTCGGCACTATCGGATTTTCATCTGCGCTAAGTTCAAGTAATTGTGTCCGGCGATGCTCTTGCACAAGAATATCAAGCCAGTTCCAGGATTTTGGAATTTTTTCTCGTTCGCGATCGCTTAGGAAGTCCATGCCCAATGAGCAAAGATTCAATATTCGATACCAACGGTCTGCCCAAGCATCACAAAAAGGTTTTGACCTGTTATCAACAGTAGGCAATGAACAGAAGTTTTCTCTATAGCGTTTTCTGATTATGTAGGCGGCAGCGTATTTTAAGAGAAATTCTAGTTGACTTAGTTGCTGTGCTTGAAATTTATTTAATTTCTTTGGTAGAAGAGTATAGGGGGTAAGCATGAGTCGTAGCGGTTCCCTTGAATCATCTTCTGTTGGAATTCTATTTAATCTGCTAGGCTGTATTGCCCAAAAAGGAACCGTTTTTTTTGGATGACGCAATATCTGTAACTGTAATTGGCTTCGCAGCGCGGGTGACTTAAATGTTATTGAGTCTTCACCTATTGGGAGAACAATCTTTGCTATTAGTGCAGAGCCATAAGAAGTGTTTACACAGTGATTGAATAGATGATTGTCGATTTCTGTTATAAACGCACCTTTTTGCATTTTTCGGTCTATTTCCTGCAATTGAATTGAAGTATTATTCTTTTTTAAGGCGATCGCTTTCATCTGCCCTCCCATTGTTGCTGCAAGTTAAATCGCTGAAAGCCGTTGAATTGTCATTAAAATTTGTTGCATTATCGGGGATACGATCGCACCCTGAACCGTGATTCTTTTTTTAGCATGGCTTATGACCTTTGATGTTTGCGCGGATCGGCGCTAGCTTCTTGGGTGGAAATCGTTTCTGTATCGGGGGTAGAGTCTACGTCGTCAAAGATTGATTTGACGACGTAGCTATCCCCAACATGAGACAGCATAGACAAAGCCGAAACCGCACCCCGTACCTGGTCCGGTCGAACTTCTAAGTACTTCTGTAGTTCTTCCAAGTTTCTGTGTCCCGAAATCTCCTGAATGACCCGCAACGGGATGCCAGCATTGCTCATCTGGGTTAAAGCGCTACGGCGAAAACTGTGAGTAGAAACACCTTCTAAGCCAAGGCTATAGCACGCCTCTCTCAATATCCGGGCTGCCGAATCCGAGTTGATATGCCCTCTGTTGTGACGACCGGGAAAGAGAAATCCTTGGCGAGTAGTAGGTTTGTACTGAAGCAGCAGTGACCTTAGCTCATCAATCACTGGGATAGCCCTAGCAGCCAATTTTCCCTTAGTGTTGTGTCTGCGGAAGATGATTTCTCCACGTACACGCATTCTCCCATCGTAAACATCGGCAGTGTTCAAGGTGCAAGCTTCGTCAATCCGACACGCAGTATACAGGCAGACACCGAATAAAGCTCGGTCACGGTCAGACTGAAGCCCCGAATTGAAAAGCAGCTGAATTTCTTCCTGTGTCAAAACTTTAGCCCTCCCGTGTCGATTGATTTTCATGTCGGTAGACCACAAACGTGCTTTCAAGCTTTTCTGTCAACTTTCGTCCCTAACTATGGGTTCCTTCCGTTCCCCGACTGCCGCAGCAAGTATTCCCAAATTCGTTGAATCTCAGCTTGCCACGCTTGGCGGTCAGTTTTAGCTTGCTCCCGGTCGTTGTGAGCTTCTTCTACAAAATCTCCAATCACCCCTACAAGATGGCTGATGCTCTCTTGCAGTTCGTTCCGGAGTTCTGCTATGGCAGTGGTGTTTTGCTCAACTTTGGTCGTCAACTGAGCAATTGCTGCTGTATTGGTTTGTTGCTGGTTCGCTACTCGCTCAAGAATCGCCTCAATCCGGTCTAACCTGCTGGGTTGTTCTGGGGTGTTAGTCATTTTTGAGTTCCTTTTTGTTTGCTTGCCATTCTGCTATGGCTTTTTTGACAATCACTCTTGCTAGTTGAGGCACAGTTAAAAATTCTTCTTTAGACCACTCCTCTAGGTTATTAATATCTGTTTCGTCTAACCGCAAAGTTATGCGGGGTTTTTGAGATGGCATAGCATACAGGTGTTCATATAAATGTCACTTGTACGTTATTATCGCTTTTTCTTGCTTTCAATGGTATTTACTTGCTCTTAGTTGACAAGGTGACGCACCAGTTGTTACTATAGCACCATAAACCAAAAACCGCCAACAAGCGTTCAGCCAGTTACGAATATGTCGAAATCCTACAAATCGCTGAGACTCAGTCTGAGCTATCCTGCTGTGGAAAAAATTAAGCAAATGTACTCGTTACCTGCAGATGCCAGCACTCATGCGATCGCGAGCTATTTGGAAAAGCTGGTTTTCGAGACGCAAGTTTCCAACCAGATGAGGGACCAGTAATGCCTACCCTTACCCAGTTACGCGAACAAGCAAAATCCCTAAAGCTGATCCGGTTATCGGGTCTTAAGAAGTCCGAGTTGCAATCACTCATAGATGCCAGAGTTCAAAAGTTTGGGGACATCCCTGTTAAACACTTGCATCCAGGATCGGTTTTTAAAAAGATGCTTGGTATAGCTAGTTGGGAATGGTCAGACGCGCAACTCAATATCCTTCCAGGCAAATATCTCTCAGCCCTATGTCAGGTCATGGGTATTCCCTACTCTGGTACTAAGGCTAAGTGTCTTGAACGACTTAAGAATGCAGCACGAGTCAGACAGATTCTTAAGGACTACATGTCTGGTGATGACATCCAGGCGCTCGCTGACTCAATGAAGGGTGCGGAACTTAAACAGCTTTGTAAATCAGTGCGTACTTTTGCTGGAAGTACAAAGTATGCAATGGCGGCTTCACTCATTCAATGGAAGCTGACATCAAGCCGCAAAGGTCAGGAGAATTATCTGAATGCTATTTCTTACCTCAAGGAACAACGAAATAAGGTTGTCACATTCAAACCACGTCAACAAGAATTGCAAGCAGCATAAGGAGATAGTTTCATGAACGAACTAGAAAGAATACAACAGCAAAGAAACACAGTAAAAGCCATGACACGTGCTGCAAAACTAAAACAAAATGTAATCGCCTTAACGACTACAAACGGCTCAAGCAAAAATAAAGTAGTGCATAAACTTGTGCTTCTGGTTGACGATTTGCTACAAGTACGTTCATCTGAAGATTGGGAAGCTGTTAGCTCAGTGGAGCAAGATGCAAGCCTTCAAAACATCATTGAGTTACTAGATGGCTTGTATTTTCAAGTAAGAAATCAAGTTCAAGTTAAATAGGAGAAACAATCATGGGAATCAACGAAATTTTTGCTGATGCTTTGAATAAAATCGATGCAATGATTGTAAGACATCGCGATTGGAATGAAGAAAGTACAGCGCTAGGTTTGATTAGCGATGAAGAAAAGCTGAAAATGTTAAAACGCGATCTGTATTGTGAAGTGCGTTTGTCTAATCCCAATCAGCAAAAAATTCTGAATCTTACTGGTGCTATTCAAACACTTGAAGAAATCAAACACGACGCTGAACTACGCAAGCTTGAAGAGGCGAAACTAAACTTAACCATGCCAGCACAAATAAACCAAATATTGAATGGGTCTTTGGCTTTTATTCTGCTGATTGTAGTAAGCTCCTACCCTGTATCCTTCGCTTGTGGCAACGCGCTTACACAATTTTGTGGTTATGCACGGTCAGTCACCTATTTCGTTAATCAATTTTTTCGGGAACCTGATGTTACCCCTTAAAATCCTTGCTCTCTCGATCGCAACACTTACGATATCTTACCTACTTGATATCGCGTTCTAGGTTGAGAGTCGGGCAGAATCGCAAAATTTCCCCGACTTCAACACCCTCTGTAAACACGACTGATAACACAAAGGATGAGAATATTATGCCAAGAAAAGGAACACTCACAGGTGCAAATCTTGAAAATTCAAAAAGAGGTGTACGTGGTGGACTGACCGGATCGAAAAGGTTGGTCACTGAAACAGAAGCCGTACAATCCCCAGAAGCAACATCCGCTTTTGAATCTAGCCCTGAGGTAGCATCTGTTGATGAAGCCGCGAGAAACAACTTAAAAGAAAAACTGCAACAAGCCGGACAGGTCGTTTCCCCTGTGGTGGGTGCGGTCGGTGAGGCTGTTAAGGGCGCTGTTGGTGCAGCTGCTCAAGGTGTTGCCAACAAAGTTACAGCCACAGTTAACGGGTCCATTGACTACAATCCTTCGAGCCTAAGTAATGGCTCTGTTGACACAGCCGGCATTCTCTCTAAAGCAGATGCAGAAATAGATGAATCTGTACCTCAGCTAGATTCAGGTGAAGCAATCAAGCGAAATATCACGATCGCTCGACAGAGAAATTTTGTTGGCGTAGCGATTAACAATACCAAACTTAAGCAGGATTTAGCGACACTCGACCTTGAGCAACAACGCTTAATTGGATTGCTGATTGATGGCAAAACAGCACGTATCGACAATGAGAAAAAAGCGATCACATATCACCGTTCAATTGTTTCTCGCGACACTGAAATCAGCAAGCTTAATCAAGACCGTGAACTTTTGGTTCAACAGAATATTCGTACTGAAGGCACTCAAAACCAGACAGAATTGATTCGAGAACAAGAACAACTTAAGGTTGACAAGCTTCGTGAACAGAACGAGAAAGTTAAGTACGAAATTCAAAATATCGCATATGAGAAAGAGAAGATTAAGCAAGAAGCTGTAGCCAAATTTGCAGCTGGATTCTAAGTAAAAAGAGGGGTGAAACTCCCCTCTAATTTGTAATTAAAAGTAGGTCATCATGAGATTTAATCATATCTATTATGGGGTGTTTGTTGGAAGCACCCTACTCGGTATTACTGGTTTAATTCAAGCTTGGAACTCAGAAGGTTTTACCAAAAGCTTGGCTTTAACTGTTGGTGTGGCTGGCACTACTTCAGCTTTAGTATGTGCTGGCTTGGGAATTGCTTACAGCGAAAAGCATCAATCATTAGAGAAAGAAACTGCTGACAAGATTTATGGTATTGAGCAATCTAAAAACAGAGAATTAACAGATTTAAAAATATCTATCGACAATCTGAAAAGCAGTATCAAAGTTCTTGAGACTCAAGAAGGCAGGTACACAGAACAGATTAGCAATCTCAAGTCTCAACTCAATGAAAAGTCAGAGCAGTTTCTCAGAATTGTTGCTGAAAAAGATTTAAGAATTGGTGAGCTACAGGGAATTGTTAGTGAAAGAGACAAGCGAGTTGAAGAGTTTTTAGAAGATTCTAGAAACCACACCAGAAAGTTTTTCTTACTGAGGTACAACCAGCTTGTATTAATTGAAAAAGACCTCATGAAACTGGTTGATAGTCCAGCTATAAAGCAAAGGCTCAAAGATGTACGTGAACTGAAAGATGAAATGTTTCAAGCTATGGAGGAAATTAAACAGTTAGACATCAAAGATTTTCAAACGGTTCTAGATTTTATCTTTGAATTTGATAACAGTTTTCTGGGGATGAAGGTTAGGTGGAGAAATTCATTACTTAAGTCAAGTCAGCAAGAGAATAAAGGGCTTAAAGAATCTCTGAAAAACTCAATGCCTTTGGATATTGCTATTGCCCGACACAAAGAGGGATTAGATGAGGTGGACGCGCAAATCACAGAGAAATATGAAAACTTACTGCTGCATAATAATTCTATCCACGCGCAACTACTAGATTTATTGGAGAAGCGCAATTTGGTGATTGACGATTTAACCAAAGAAGTAGAGAACTTGCAAAATGAAAATAAGGAATTGCAAAAGCCCCTGTTAGCAATAGGCGCTTCTGATTATGCGCTAGCTGCTAATAGAATTGCCAATTATTACTTTGAAAACTATGGCTATAAGCTCGATGTGATTAATTGGATTGAAAATGAGACAGGGTACAGTATTCTCTTTGCAACGCGTAAAAATCCTGGACTAACAGAAACGGAATTATTACCTCACAACACCCAGGAACAACTAGCAGCATTCACTAATGCTCTACAAGGTACATTGCCTAAGTTCACTTTCAATTATCAGCATTCAACCGTAACGCTTGATGTGACCCTACGCAAGCCAGTTAAGAAGGAGCACGCCAAAAATGATATAGATAAACTCTGGGTACCAGTGGAACGTTTTGAGAGCTACGTTAAGAACTGGGAGCGCATACGAATTACAGCAGGTAGTACCGGGGGCAAGTCTCCCACAGCCAAAAACCTTGCATTAGCAATCATGAAGTCCCGCAACGGTCAGGGTGAAATTAAATTGTATGACCCTCAACACGGGTCAAAGAAAGATTATTGGGATATGCCAAAAGCAGGGACTAGCCATGAGGACAATGTAACGGGCATGGCTGAACTTTGCTCTAAGTTAGACCAACGTACTAAATCTCCAGGCAATCATCCCTTTGTGCTTTATATTTTTGACGAAGTGGATTCTACGATCGCACAGGAGAGGGAGAAGAATGGGTACTACTACTTCAAGGACAAAGTAACTTACTCTCTTAAGCAAGCTTCTCACCAGAGTATAGGGGCAATATACATCGGTCAGTCCGCAGATGCTTCGACCATACCAGGAATGAGTTGGTCTGATTGGAATAGTGCTGTCCAGCTTCACATCGGGGCAAATGCTGGCGTGTGGATAAATAAGGCGACAACCATTACTGCCGAACAGAAAACCAAACTACTTGAGCAGAACGCCAAGATTCAAGAGTACTGCGACAAGAAGAATGAAGACTTGGGATTGGACATCTTCACCGATCCGACAGCTTACAGATTTGCGTTAGCAGTACCTCTATCAGGTCAACCTAAGTTCATCCAGTTACCCGATTTTGACAGTTACGACTACTGGGAAGTGATGGGCGAAAAAGAGGCGAAAGTGAGTACAAATACTCAAAAGGGCTTAATTTCTAATATTTTGGATGAGGTAGAAAAAGAGGTTGCAACGGAAATTGTTAAGCCAGTTATAAAGTGTCCACATTGCGGTTCTGATGACTTTCGCTCTAAGGGCGAGCGGTGGCTATGCCAAAATCCATCTTGCGGTAAGACTTGGCTAAAAAATTCTAAAAAGTAGATTAACTAACAGTAATTTAGCGTTTATAGGAGATGAGACGCTAAATTACTGGGTGACTACTGCGTCCGGACACGCGTCACAGTCAAGTCACAACAATGGCTAGAAGTATTGATTTTCCGTTGTTGACGCGTCCCGGACATTTTCCTATAGGGGGTAGGCTGACATCTGTGACATTTGGGACAGAGGTAAGCAATCAATCTGGATTTTTTGTTAGTTAATTATCAGAATGGCTCTAGCATGGCTTGTAGATATCTAACAATTACTATTATTAAAAAAGAAAAATATTTGTTAATAGTAAATTATCAAAAAGTTTATGTTAGGAATTACGCACTTTAGATTACTGTTAGGAAATTCGTTAAATGAAAGTGTTAGTAAAAAATCTGTGGACACTTCTTAACATTTTTACCGTAATATGCACTTGCATAGTAAACACTAAGCTGAACTTCTGGCATTTTAGACCACCATAAGCCTTTCAAATAGCATAGTGATTGCATAGTAAATAGAGAGTGAATACAATACAGACAGGTTTGCATAGTAAATACTAAGCACAAGAGGCAACAACAATGACCAAACCAGGACGACCAAAAACCAATTTCTACTTCGGGCTTGATGTGGGTAACGGCAATATCAAAATCTCCGGTGATGGGCTGGACGAACGCATTCCCTCGTACAGAACAGATGATTACCAGATTGACGCTCTCGGTTCAGTTCTGTTCGATGGGACTAGCTACACAGTTGGCAAATCTGCTCTATTGTCCCAGAAGTTCATTCGGAGAACTGTGGACGATCGCAATGCCAAGGTTGACAGTATCGAAACCTTATATTTAGGAGCTTTAGCCCATCACACCGACTTACCCAAAGAATTAATTAGCCGTGTAGTAGTTTCAAGTCACGCTTATGCTACTCACAAAGACCAAATCAAGCAAAACTTAGGGCTTGACAGAGAACTTACGCTAGCTGGTAAAAAACTCAAACTGACAACTGAAGTGCTGATGGTCGTACCTGAAGGATTCGGGGCAGTGTACAACATCTCAGACAATTGCGCGACTCTTGATTTTGGGACTGGTACGACCATCTTGACCCCATACCAAAAAGGTAAGCCAGGGGAGTCAATTACTAAGCATTACGGTGTCCAGAAGCTAATCAAGCTCATCTCACAAGAAATGAAGGTAGTAAATGGAGGGTATCCAGGGGATGAAGAAATGATTCGGCGTTCCCTGGAGCGAGGGGAAATGAAAGTAGATGGCGTTGCGATCGCGCCAATCTACAAAGATTGCCTCAAACTTTGGTGGAATGAAGGTTTGAGCGAATTAGGGAAGATTGCATTTGAGCTACATAAAGACGGCTACAGAATTATCTGCATTGGTGGCGGTGTGGCACTTCCAGGTTTTGCCAATGTTCTCACCAGTAAAAAGTTTGAACCTATTACTGACAGACCAGAGATGGCTAATGCCAGAGGTCTTTACCAACTGGCTTTGATTACCGCCAAAAAGCGTGGATACTATGTAAACGAATAGTAAATACTAAGCAGGTAATCATGATGACGAAGGGAAAAGATGGATCGGAACAAGTTCGTATTCGCACGGAGTATGCAGAGTACATCAGGGCTGAAGGCGAAAGACTGGAGAAAAGTTTTTTAAGTACTCTGTATTGGATAATCGACAACTACCGAGTACAACAAAAAGGAATACAAGCACAGGTAATCCCCTCAGCTATCCCCCAACCAAAAGCTCAGCCAGAAGTGAAAAAAGCCGAAGAAACGAAGCCTTTAAGCCAGTCAGAAATTTCAGTCGATTTATCTGAATTTGAGTAGTTACAGAAGGGGAAGCAATTACTTGTATCCCCTTTAACTGGTTAAGTCATAAAAATCATAACTGGTTATTGACATCTATAACAGGTTAAGTTAGGATGTAACCAGTTATGAAATTAGAGGAATGTTATATGTCTAAAGTACTGCAAGACAAGGTAAATGAACTGTTTGAAGCCACAAAAGACCTGATGAGCCGTGAGGAGATCGAGCCACATTGCGAACAGTTCAACATCTGGTTAAACACTCAAACCAGTTATAGCAGCGACTCTCTAGGTACTGTCCTGAGTCGTGCTGGGTTCTACAAAAAATTCAAGTCAATTACTAACTTGGTTCCTGGACAAAACGCTGTTATTGTGCCAAAGCACGACGAAAACGGAAATGTTACGGGTACTACAATCAAGCATTTGTGCCTGGAGCTTTGTGGCTTGACTCAAGAGCAGTGGAACGATCGCAACCAAACCACGCGAGTAACTGACCGCCTATCCAACGAAGGACAAGAAATCGATCCAGATAAATATCTGGAAGTTACCGGGCGCTTGCTAGAAAGTGAAGACCCTCACGAATTAGCTGTTGGGTTAATTGCCGCAACTGGTAGACGACCACACGAAATTTTAGCTCGTGCTAAATTTTTCCCAGTTGAGGGGCAAGCTTATAAGGTGATGTTCTCCGGTCAGGGCAAGAAGCGCGGTCAAGATACCAGCTTTGAAATTGGTGTGCTTTACCCTGGAGAATACATAATCAAATGTCTAAATCGCTTACGTAAAGAGCCTTCCACCAAATCACTTCTTCAAGAAGTCGCCAACGAATTCCCGAACGACCTAGCAGCACAAAACAGAGCCATAGACAACCGTCGTGGTCAATCGCTCAGACGTGTTGTCAAGGAATATTTCGGAGATAAATACGCCGAAAATCCAGCACTAGAACTGCGCTCAGGAGATGACCAGAACAACAACAAAGCTTTACGTGCTGCTTGTGCTGCCTTGATTGTTGAACGTGACTATCCTGGTTCCATTGGTTCTAAAATGCTGGCATTTGGTCGTTTTTTGGGTCATATTGCACCAAATGATAAGCCGTCCGATAGAGACTTGAACCACATCGTTACTACTCTGGGCTATTCAGATTATTACGTTACAAAGCCAGTCCCTTACCCGATCGCACCGCAGAAGGAAAAAGCAGTTTCGGTAAGAGTTACTGAGGGAGATTTTGAGTTAATTAAAAACTTGCAATCCAAGTTGGGATTAACCAACCAGCAGTCCGTTGTTAGTCACTTGTTGAACTTTTACGAGAATGCAACCAAGGAAGTTCTGGAAGCAAAAAGTCAATGCGATCGCCTCAAAGAAGAACTGGCTGTTGCTTCTAGCCGTTTAAATCAAGCTAACGACCAAATTATCAAGCTAAAAGAGGAAATATCTGCTATGCAATTACAACCAGAACTACAACCAGAGCCACAGCCACAGCCACAGCCACAGCCACAAGCAACCAATCAAGATTTAAGAGAAATGATTCAAGCAATAATTAGAGAAGAATTGCAAGGAATGCAAGTCAATACCACACCTACACCCACATCCATACCACAGATAAAAACCACAGAGCCAGCGGAGCAAGCAAAGTCCATTACCAATTGGGAAGACTTCAGCGACAAAGAGCTTTGGGAGAGCAAGGCTAAAGGGAGCGCTGAAGAAAAAGTTCGACGGTCGTTTCTCGCGATCGCAACTTACAATGATACGATGGCAACTGGAGACAACGACCGCCTAGCTGTTACTAATCAAGCACTTCGGGAACTATCGGGAGCGAACGGCATGGTTGTTGGCGATTGGATAAAAGCTCACGCGGATGAGGTTGTGTCTCATAATACCAAGCACGGTATGGGCAACTCGAAAGACCCTGGCAAAATTGAGACTTACTACAACAAACGGCATGGAAGCGAACGGATTACAGAACTGCTCCAGCTAATCAGCGATAAGTTCTTAGACGGGCAAGCAATGAAATCAGGCAAGTCAGAGGAAAAACCTGTCACTGCTACTCAGCCACCTCAAGATAAAACCATCACTTTAAAAGCTACGGAAGCCTCATTGATGGATATTGAGCACGCTCTTAAGCAAAATCCCGGCTGGACAGTCGCTACTAAGGAGCGGGGTAAAGTTGTCGCGGTCTATCACCTTAATGAAAATAATGAAGTAGTAAAGATTTAGCAGATTCATAGATTCTCTCCTTCGTTCTTACAAAAATATCTGGGTAAAACCAATCAATAACAAGTTATGAATTAGCGGAAATATTCATAACTTGTTATAGCTAATTTATAACCAGTTAAGCAGTCGATGAAGGAGATGAAGACAATGACACGGCAACAACCAATAACTAACAACTGATGACAATGCTACCGCCGGTGGTGCTAACACTACGGGCTTTTTTATTGTGCAACTTGTTGAGCGCACAAATTACAGTTACTCTCTCAAATTTTTCAGAAATTGGGAGAGTAAACACAGTTATTGGGGTTAGTGTTGGTCATCGAGAGTCGATTGCTTACCCAATTCAAAGATAAAAGTATCGAGCGCCTGAAACTGCTGCATAAGTTGATGAAGTTTTATCTATAAAAAAAGTAAAAGCTTTGCTAATGTTCAAGTTTTTTCTGCGATGATATTTTATTGACTTGATCAAAGCGTAAGCCCGTACCACCATCTCGATTGCTTTTTTATGAACGACACAATCGGTGTCAAAACCATTTTGATTCTGACAGCCAATCCTGCAAGCAGCTCAAGGTTACGGCTCGATGAAGAGGTACGGGAAATTTCCGAGGGATTGCGCCGAGCCAATCATAGGGAGCAGTTATTTCTATCTACAACTCCATACAAGCGATTCTTGCAGGATAAGCACATATACTCC
>NZ_WJFC01000207.1 GCF_009725235.1 Scytonema sp. UIC 10036 | reverse complement strand
TGTTTGAAAAGTCATGATTGATGTATCAAATATTTTTTACCCCACCCTAACCCTCCCCTTATAAAGGGGAGGGAACTGAATTTCTCTTATTTCCCCCCTTTCCAAGGGGGGACTAAGGGGGGTAATCATGTGATTAAAATGACAGCTAACCACTTTTCAAACATCCTCTAAGCTCCAATTCCTCAACCCAACCTACAAAAATTCTTACCTGCTCGGCTACGCCTCGCTATACAGGAGGCGGAGCCTCCCGTATGGCATTCCCAGCCTGAGGCTGGGAACGAGAGTGGGAGAGTGTCTACTATTTTTTAGATATATTTACTTATCTAATTTATTTATACCTTTACATTTTGTAACAAATCCTACAATTTTCTAATTAGGGAATAGCCTAAAATCGGTTGTCCCGATACTAAATCTTGGTGAAATCTAGCCTAAGTATGAGCAAAACAACCATTTTGTTGGAGAAGTTACAACTCAAGATACTGTTTGATTTAAGCAGAAGTCATTTACCTTTTAAGTATACAACCGTTGTAATCGATATGAGCATTTCATAGGCGAAAACAGAACGCTTTAGATTCTTTTAAGAATTTTGTATTAAGCTGGACAGTTTTTCACATCCCAGTCAGTTTTAATAACATTGTTAGCGGTATTTGCTCGGTGAATATCTATGTAAATGCTGCCGCAAGATGATACCATGCTGTTAATGGGCAGCGTACATTAAACTGCTGCAATAGATGGTTTGGTTCATGACAAAACAGAACATAATTCCTAAATGGAGCCTGACAACAACTATGCTTGAAACTAACAATCAAAACATCTACTTCCCTGCTTTTGTAAATCCTGGTGTTGGAAACGAGGAAACCGTAAATGGCAACCACTTGGCTAAGCCTAAATCAGATTTACTGCAACCATTGCGCGATTGGCTTGATTCACTAGATATTCAGAATCGAAAATTGGCAAGATTCATTGCTCAAACAATCCCCGCCCAATGCCCATTTGAAAGAGATATTGTTTTGTTTAATCGTAAAATTGCTCATATTCCCCCTCTGTGCAAACTCAACCCTCTCTACGATCAATTTGTTGGCTTGCGTTTTCGTGCTTTGTGTTACTTAGCGGATGTGTGCGGTGAGGATATCCGCTCCTATTGTTAGAAGACACTCTCGTCCGATATAAGTTAAGTTAAGCACACAACTTGGCGATCGCCTAAACTATAAAAACAGGGGATATAGAAAAAGGCGAATACAATCTATGAGACAGCGCTATACACTAGTAGATTGCATTCACCTACAAGGCAAATTTCAACTCTTAAAATTCTTTACTCATTCATATTTTTGAGTGTTGCTACTGCTGAAGGTGATACCTGATTCAGATAGCGGAAAATCCAGTACTTGACTATGGTATCTAGAAGAACAGGGAATGTTGCAATAAACAGGAAAATAGCATTTCTATCTGCAGGAATACCTAGGTGACTTGCCGTACTTTCCAAAATGACTTCCCATCCATGTTGTGAATGGAATCCTACGAAAATATCTGTGACTAAAATAATGATGAATGCTTTGGCGCTGTCACTCAAACCATAGACAATCTCATTGAGGAGATTTTTAATGGCGGCTATACCTCTTTTGTTTGTCACGACAACGCCTGCAAAAGCAACTAAGCCGATTAAGTCTGCAAAAACGTTCGCAACCGCGCTATTGCTTTTATGTTTAAACTCTTCAGCTATCTCATTTACCTTCGCTAATACTTTTTCTTCAACCAGTTCTGCAGTAATATGAGGAGAATTTTTCAGCAATCTCTCAAACTTTATTTCCTCTTCAAAAAACTGCAATTCTTCGAGAGCTTCCTCTTTCATTTCGTGGTTAAGAAAAATAGGTGTACTCTCACTCCCTCGATAATGTTCTACAAGAGGAAGAATCAAAAACTGCTTTGAAACTGCTTGAGTCAAAAGAGGAGTAACGATTAACAATAGTAAAAAGTTTATAGCTAGCCTGGTTGTTTGACGAGACACCTGATAGTTTCTGACTAAATCTTCTTCAGAACTCGGACTCATATCATTTGTGATTTTCTGAATTGTTCTCCCAATGGAGCGTGGAAGAACACCAGTTTTCTTTGTCACAGGAGTGACATCTTTCAGACTTGGTTGAGATAATTTTTTTGAGCGTGGTTGTTGATTTTCTATGGGTGAAACAACAGATTTTTGAGTAGAATCCGTAGCTTTAAATGTAGATATTTCAACATCCCAATTGTTGTATTTTGTAAGAACCTCGTCTATCAACTTGAGTTTCTCTAAAAATGCGTAATTTGGGTTTTTTTGAAAAAATCGGCTTGTCTTAAATTCTGCAATCCTTATTTTGATTGTATTTAAGTATTTTTCAACGTCTATTTGAAAACATTCTAAGAAATTTTGGCTGTACTCACTTGATTGAATGGGAACTTTGTCACCCCCAAAATGTTTCAACTCAATATCTTTAATTTTGAGCGCCATTTGATATGCCTGATCTAATGCTCTTTCAGGTGTGTTAAAAAGCCATTGAGAGCTTTCATAAAGAACATTATTGATTTTGTTAACTAACTTATCTGACCTCGAAGCATTTACGTAATTTTTCATATCTTTGGTAGATGTACTATTCAAAAAAAGTAGGTAGATTATATTTTACATGAAAATTCCAAGAGAAAGTAAAGTTAGAAAAATGTTGGTATTGAAATTCTCTCTATTTGTCTCCTACCTACTTTAAAAAAACAAATAGAAATTCTTCAAAAGATTAACTAGCTTGTAAACAAGCTAAAGGATCGGGAACGGGAAAAGGATCTGAACTAAGCGGCACAAACTTACTATTTTTGGCATCATAAGCAGATATTTCTCCTGTTTCTATTTGATAAACCCAGGCATGAAGAGACAATTTATCACCGTGTAATTTAGAACGAACCACGGGATAAGTTTCTAAGTTGGCAATTTGAATCAGAACATTCTGTTCGACAGCTATTTTTAGCAGGGTTTCTACATCGCAGCCGTGATAGTTTTCTCGTAAAAGGCGACGAGTAGACTCCGCATGACGCTTTAACCAGTTATGAACTAAAGGCATCTCATCAGATAAATTGTTTAATTGTAGAATTGCTTTCATACTACCGCAGTGAGAATGACCGCAAACAATAATATGTTTAATGTTTAAGTCTGAAACAGCATATTCAATTGCAGCACCTTCACTAGTTGAACTACCGTGGGGTGGAATAATATTACCTAAATTCCGGATGATAAAAAGCTCTCCCGGTTTTGTTTGAGTTAATAAATTTGGATCGATGCGGGAATCACAACAGGTTATAAAGAGAATTTCAGGAGTTTGTCCTTGAGATAACTGACGAAACATTTCCTGATGAATAGTGAAATAGTTGGTTTGAAATTCATTAAGCCCTTTGATGATTCGTTTGACTGGCATTGTGGAGTTCATATCTCATTGTTCCCTTACTTTTGGTTTGCTTGGTAGTCGCACCACAATGTTGATTTAGTTCATTCCGTAGTCGCACCATAATGTTCATCCAGTTCATTTAGTGGTTACACCAATAATTAAGTAGATTGGTGAAAAAACACGATTGTGTAAAGAGCGGGGAAAATTTCTAAACTTTGTTAGTAGTTGCGCTGTCTAACCTACAGCACGCTAGCGGCGAACGCGTTTAAAGCAACTACAGACCAGTCGCATTCGTGACTGGTTAAGATAGCACTTCTAAAGTTAATAAGCAATTATGCTGAATAGAGAGTTCGAGTTCAGGTATTTAATTCACCTATTATCAGAACTTTAACTGGATTCTGGAGAGACAGATATAAAGATTATGTGGAAATTTTCCTGAAATTGTAAGTTTTCTACAAAGTCTCTCAAAAATTTTCAGTTTCATTGCTTATTGACAAAGAGTGTGCTCTCTTAAATTGCCACGAATGAACTAGTCATGAATACTTGTACTGATTGATTTAGAATTTACTCAAGTAGCTATTTATCTACTTGGCAAGCTGTATAGTTTATGCACCAACAAGATTTACAATTTGCAAGTAGAGAGGAATTCCTACGATAATGTTGAAGGGAAATGTCAAAGCCAGAGCCATAGATACATATAGGCTGGGGTTAGCTTCGGGAACTGTTAATCTCATAGCTGCAGGAACTGCGATATAAGAAGCACTTGCACATAAAACCGCGAACAACAAACCATTTCCTTCTCCCATACCTAAAACTTTTGATATCAAAACTCCTAAGATCCCATTCGCAACTGGTATGAAGATGGAAAATGCTATCAAGAAAGAACCTGTTTTCCCCAAGTCTCTAATTCTTCTAGCTGCAACCAATCCCATATCGAGTAAAAAGAAGGTCAGCACACCGTAAAAAATTTCATTAGTGAACGGGTATAACCTCTCCATACCTTGTTCTCCCGTCAGCAATCCAACGATCAAACTGCTAATGAGTAGAAAAACAGAGCCATTTAAAAAAGCCTCGCGCAGAACGTTTCCCCAAGAAAACTGTTCTTCACTTTCTGCCTTAGCACCAAAGACTCTCAGGAGAATTAAACCAACAATAATAGCCGGAGATTCCATGATGGCTAGTGCTGCAACCATATGCCCTCCGTAGGTTATGTGCATTTTTTCGAGGAAAGAACTAGCTGTAATAAAAGTGACTGCACTGATGGAACCGTAGGTGGATGCGATCGCAGCTGCGTTATATTGGTCAAGTTTGATTCTCAGGATAAAGAAGGTATATACCGGGACTATTGCAGCCATGAGAATAGCCGCTATAATAGTAATGGCGATTTGCCAGTTAATCCCACTTTCTGCTAGTTCATGTCCTCCCTTAAACCCGATAGCTAAAAGTAAGTAAAGCGAGAATAGTTTGGGTAAGGGTTGAGGGATTTCTAAGTCAGACTTCAACAGGGCCGCCAGCATTCCCGCGAAAAAGAATAAAACTGGTGGATTCAGGATGTTAGATAGGACTAAACTGCCATCCATTGTTATTTTCTTACCTAAGAGTTATGAATCTTGATGAACTGATGTATAGGTTAGTTCACAGATCTTAAGAAAATCGTGAGAAAGACTTAAGAATATTCTTAGGTAGTCCCGATCTTTAACATGGCAATTGTACAATGAAGTTTGTGATATGCTCGGGTTCACTCGTGACCTCAATAGTACCCTGATGCAAGCGAACAATTTCATGGGAGATCGCCAGTCCCAATCCCGATCCTCCTGTATCGCGGGAGCGATCGCTATCGGCGCGGTAAAAACGCTTAAAGAGATGGGGTAGATGTTCGGCTCTAATTCCTTGACCCGTATTCGTGAAAATCACTTGAACCTGTCCCCCGTGCCGATGTGCTTTCACCGTAACTAGGCCCTCATGGGGTGTATACTTGATGGCATTATCCAGTAAATTTAAAAACAGGCGGGTTAAGTGGTCGGAGTTGCCGGGAACGTAAAGCGAAGGCTCTATACTAACACTTATCGGAATGCTCTTAATTTCTGCCATCGGCTGAATTTGCTCTATAAGGATTTCCAGTAGATCGCTCAAATCAACATTCGTGAAGCTAAATTGGTAGTCGGATTCGCTTTGCTCCAAACGAGTTAAGAAAAGCAGCCTGTTCGTCAGGCGAATCAAGCGATTGACCTCCCGTTGTAATTCTTGTAGGGTACTCTCGTATTCTTCTACAGTGCGAGTTCGGCTTAAAGTAACACCCAGTCGTCCTTTAATCACTGTCAGAGGTGTGCGTAACTCGTGAGATACATCTGCCGTAAATCGTTGTTCATGCTCAAAAGCTGCTTGCAGGCGATCTAACATTCCATCTATGGTGATAGCTAATCGTCCCACTTCATCTGTTGAACCTTGATAGCCAATGCGTTGGGTGAAATCATGAGGACTAATTGTCTGTGCGGTATGGATAATGCGTTCCATAGGACGTAACGCCCCTTCAGCTAAAAAGAATCCTCCAAACCCTGCCATCAAAACAATCAGAGGACAACAAAAAAGCATCACAGTTAGCAGATGTTCTGTTGCTCTAGAAATTGGTTCAAGGGTTTGAGCAACTTGCAACCAACCAACAGTGGGGGATAAAGGTAATGGTTGAGTATAAACTCGCCAAATTTGATCGTGTTGGGTTACGTTAGTGTAACCCGTTTTTATTTCTTCAAACGTTGGAACAACTAAATAACTGCCAATGCCATCCCATATTTCACCCTTGGGTGAAACTAACTGCACGGCAAACCCAGCATTAGCTAGCTGACGGGTAATATTTTCTGACTGATTTGTGATGTGAAAAGCAGGATGACCATCCCGTTCAACCAACTCGGCGACAGTTGCAGATGCAGTAAGTTGCAAAGCTTTGTCTAATTGACTGAGTAGGTTATGTTCTAATTGAAAGTACAGGTAAGTCCCAAAAAGTACCAGCGTACACCCCAAAAGCAGTATATACCATGCTGTGAGACGCATCCTAATAGTACTTTTATTTAAAGGCAAAAAAAACATACAATTAACTATTGGAATAAGATTTCAGGCAATATCCTACCCCTCTGACTGTATGGAGTAGTGGCTGGTCAAAACCTCGGTCTATTTTTCGTCTGAGATAACCGACGTATACATCAACAATGTTGGAATCGCTGTAGAAATCAAAATCCCAGACATGTTCTCCTATTTGAGTTCGGGTGACTACTGAATTGGAGTTACGCAACAAATATTCTAAAAGTTTAAATTCTAAAGGACTGAGTTCAATCACACGCCCTGCACGCTCAACTTCTCTTTTAACGACATTCATCGTTAAATCCCCAACTTGCAACGTCGTATTAAATTGTAGAGGAGGGCGGCGTTGCAAAGCCCGCAAACGTGCTAGGAGTTCTGAAAATGCAAAAGGTTTGACCAAGTAGTCATCTGCGCCCCGATCTAATCCTTCCACCCGGTCTTCTACAGTATCCCTTGCTGTAAGCAGTAAAACTGGAGTTTGAATTTTTTGACTCCGGAACTCTCCAAGTAGCTTCAACCCATCAATTTTGGGTAGCATGATGTCTAAGATGATAATGTCGTATTCAGCAGAGGAGACATATTCCCTACCTTGTTTACCATCAAGAGCAACATCTACAGCGTAACCCGTTTCTCTTAAACCTTGACGGATGAATTGAGCAATCCCTGGTTCATCTTCAACTAGCAGAATCCTCATAATAGGTCAATTTACGTTAGTTGGATGTTTTTTGACTTTGCCATAAAATAGCAGAATTCTAGGAGGCATTAAACCATCGGTATCGGAAATGGGGCAATTTTTTTGACCCTACCCCATTCTCTATACCGAATGTAGCCTCAAACTAAGCATAATATCGTAGAATGCTCTTGATTATCAACCCATGTAGGCGTTCACCTCGAGCCGGTGGCTCAGCCTGGGAATGCCTTACCAGAGGCTCAGCCTCCTGTATCGCTCTACACAGCCTGCTGTGCTGCATTCCCAGATAGAAAACCACAGAAAAAAAATCGTTTTACCCCTCAAAGCAAATGTGGTGGACTACTGACCACAAAGCAATCTTTAAAAATTAATTTTTTTAAGGCGTCACAAAAAGAGCGGGTATTGCTGTATAATAAATAGAAATTCCCCCAAAAAGTTAACGGCTCTTAGGGGGCAGAAATATCCAATAAAATTACTTTAGTTGAGACTATGATAGCAACCTCAGCCATCTTTTGCCAGCTCCCCCTTGAAGAAAATATTTCATTCTGGCTCGCCCAAATCCAAGAAGCCACCCTGGTACTTCTGGAAGCCTCATCAAAATTGGCAATCATCCAAAAGAGCATTGGCAAAATAGAATTCAACAGGGAACTCAAACGTTACGAGCAAAACCCCAAAGATATTAAAGAGTATTTAGAAATAGCACAAATGTACTCAGAGTGCGACCACCAAGAAATATCCGCACTGGGCATCCTCACCCTGAAGAAATTGTAAGGATTCAGGTGGGTAAAAGAGGGATGCAGGGGGAGCAGGGGATGCAGGGGAGGAAGGGGATGCAGGGGAAGATGAATGATTCGTCGTCAGGATTTAGGTGGTAGGTATTGACAAAGGGGAGGCTTGGGGTGGAGCATCGAAACTATGAACAAACACCTGCCTCAAGAACAAGACAGAGAAATTCTCAGCCAGTTGTCTACTGAAGAACTGGTGAGTAACATCATTGAGCAGGGAAATGTCATTCGAGAGTTACACAACAGAGTATTAGAACTCCAGCAAGAAATAGACAGATTAAAACTTAGCAGAGATTTAGATAGTAAAATCTCATGATTGATGAAGCATTCAAAAATTATCGTCTGTGGCAAGAGACTAATGTGATAGTCACTTACCACGATTGGGCAACTCAATTCAAACAAAAAGTGCAATTGAGTATCAATCAGTGGATTGCTCATGCAGGAGCCACTGCTCTCAAGCTTTTACGCTCTTTGCATGACAAAGCCGAACAATGGTGGTACTTTCTTGACCACCCAGAAGTACCTCCTGACAACAATTTGGCAGAACGCTCCTTACGCTTGGCTGTTACTAAGCGTAAAGTTAGTGGTGGCTCAAGGTCAATGGAGCGATTTCAGCACACGGCTCATATATTGACGGTGGTACAAACTTGTCGTCGTCAAGGAAGAAAGGCCATCGATTTTTTTGCACAAGCATTGAAAGCTCATTCTCATGGTTTTCAATCTTGTCCTTCTCTAATTCCCAATCTTCAACCTGAATCTTGAGGGCAAGACAATGACTAAAGAACCAATTAGAGACCATAAAGATTTGGGAATTTACAAAATTGCCTTTGAAGCGGCAATGAAAATTTTTGAGATCTCAAAGCAATTTCCTTCCGAGGAACGATATTCTTTAACTGACCAAATTCGTCGCGCTTCACGTTCTGTATGTGCCAACATAGCAGAAGCTTGGCGGAAACGTCGTTATGAAGCAGCATTTGTTGCTAAATTAAATGATTGCGAAGCCGAAGCGAACGAAGCTAGGACTTGGATTGAATTTGCTGTCAAATCCAACTACATGGATGTCGAGACTGGACGAGAACTTTACGGACGTTACAACCAAGTTTTATCCGGTTTGGTAAATATGATTAATAATACCATCCCTGGTTAATGAATCATTAATCTCCCCTGCATCCCTGCTCATCCCCTGCATCCCTGCATTCCTTTTTTCACCTGAATCTTACAAGAAATTAATCCGCCCCTCCCTGACTCCTGTCAGAGATGCGTTAGAAAATTTAACCGATATTACCCCAACCAAAATAGAACACCTCATCAAAACTCTTTGCCTTTCTTTGGTGGAGCTAACAGCGGTTGAAGTCCTACTAAAAGCGGTTATGGGACAAGCCGATTGGAACCAAATCAAGAGTGCGATCGCCCTTATTCAACCCGACAGAAAAGATAAGGTCTGGTTTGCCCTATCTCAATACCAACGCGCTTTAGCAATAAAAGCGTTTCCTCCTCACCACATTCTCCTCACTCAAGCCGTTAAAAACAACCTGATTTACCAATGGCTAGAAGATGAATCCGGTCAAGTGATTTTACTGAGAATCCATAATCCGGTAGCAGGAATGTTCGATCGAACTCTATCTGTTGAAGATGTAGCAGTCGTTTTAAATACCCTTTCTCCAAGGGATAAGAGTGCTTCTAGATAGTCTATTTGCTGAATGTTGCTATTTATACTGCTTGTATGACTCATACGTTGATTCAACAACGCCAACTAATTACCACTGGCTGCAAAGCCATCTTTAAAGTTTAATTTTTTTAAAGCGCAACGAAAAGATTCCGGGTTGCTGTATAATAAATAGAAATTCCCCCAACGAGTTAACGGCTCTGAAGGGGGCAAAGTAACAACAATAAATTTTTAAGTTGAGATTATGATAGCAACCTCAGCCCTATTTTGCCAGCTCCCCCTAGAAGAAAATATTTCATCCTGGCTCGCCCAAATCCAAGAAGCCACCCTGGAACTCCTAGAAGCAGCGTCAGAACTGGTTGCGATCCAAAAGAGCATTGGCAAAATAGAATTCAACAGGGAACTCAAACGCTACGAGCAGAACCCCAAAGATATTAAAGAATATTTAGAATTGGTACAAGCATACTCAGATTGCGACCCCCAAGAAATATCCGCACTGGGCATACTGGCTCTCAAGAAATTAACTCGCCCCTCTCTAGATCCTGTAAGGCAGGCTCTGGAAAATTTAACCGATATTACGCCAGCCAAGATAGAAGACCTTACCAAAACCCTTATCAAGCGGGAAAGAAAACCTCAGCAACTCAGAGATACCATTTGGGGTGAGGGTGGTATGTTCTTCAATACGGGAGATATCTACGACCATCCAACTGCAGGCGTAGCTCTGGAGCGCATGGCACGAGAAGAAGGGAAAACACCTCAAACGATTACAGCCCAATCAATAGAACTGCGACAGGAAGTGGTGAAAGTTCTAGAAATCCAATCCAGCGTTACGGAAATATCGCTTCCAACTTCTGTTGTCGAAGAAGATAGTTCATCCCTGAGTGTTGCCATTAACCCGACGCTCCCCAAAGTCCAATTTCAGGGAAAGGAGTTTATCTTATTAGACCCTAGCAAAAAGTTGGTCTTGGAACTCGATCAACCCGTGCTCACTCCCATCCAACCTCCATTTGCTTCCCAAGAAAGTGTCGAACGTCAGATAACTCTGGAGAAAATTACACAACACCAAGCTGACCTATCGATGGCACAATCTCCCCTGAGAACTCCCCTTTCAGAACTGTCTTTAGATGAACTCAAAGCAACTGAAGTTCTTTTACAAGCAGCCATGGGACAAGCCGACTGGAAACAAATCACTGAAGCGATCGCCAAAATCAACCCCGACAGAAAAGAAACAGTCTGGTATGCTCTCTCCAAAGACCAACGCACTCTCGCGAGAAAAGCCTTCCCGCTCCATCACATCCTCCTCACCCAAGCCGTGAAAAACAACCTGATTTACGAATGGCTAGAAGACAAATCCGGTAGGGCGATCCATCTGAGAATCCACAATACAGTACCGTCGATGTTTGATGAATTAGTCTCTATTGAAAATTTAGAAACTTTTTTAAAGACCCTTTCTCCAAGGGAGACTGCTTCTATATAGTGCATGAGATGTTATTTATAGCAAATTTCAACTTGGTGAAGTACGAAAATTACCCCCCTCTGTCCCCCCGATGCCTTGGGGGGATGAAAGGGGGGTGTACCTTATGAGACTGAGAAAGGCTATATCAACTTTTGAGCATTGCAGTTGCATTATGCTGTCATTCAGCAACACCAACTTTTTTTAAAAGTAAGGATAATATCGAAGAGTGCTTTTTAATATTACTTGTAGGAATGAGCGCAAAATGGAACCTAAGATAGAGCACCAGCCCAGCCAAGAACGCCTCAAGGAATTAGGTGTCTTCCAATGGTCAATTTGGACTAAGGAAGCATCCAAATTTCCTTGGACTTACGACGAGCAAGAGACTTGTTATTTTTTAGAAGGGGATGTCATCGTGACTCCTGATGGTGGTCAGCCAGTGCAAATGGGCAAAGGAGATTTAGTCACTTTTCCTGCGGGAATGTCCTGCACCTGGGATATTAGAAGCGATGTAAAAAAACATTATTGTTTTGATTAGAAAAAATGCTGTTACATTTAATGACTTGGCAAGAAGTAGAAGCATATTTACAACAGTCGCAAGGTATTATTTTACCTATCGGTTCCACAGAACAACACGGACCGACGGGATTGATTGGCACAGATGCAATTTGTGCAGAAGCGATCGCACGTGGTGTGGGAGAAGCAACTCAAGCAATAGTTAGTCCAACAATCAACGTTGGTATGGCATTGCATCACACAAAATTTCCCGGCACAATAAGTTTGCGTCCGAGTACGATGATTCAACTGGTGCGGGACTACGCCACCTCTTTAGCAAAAGCTGGTTTTACCAAGTTTTATTTTATCAACGGGCATGGAGGTAACATTGCGACCCTCAAGGCAGCTTTTTCTGAAACCTACGCCCACTTGGAAGATTTGCAGATTACCGATGCCCATAAAGTGCAATGCCAAATTGCTAACTGGTTTATGTGTAGTTCAGTTTACAAGCTAGCAAAAGAATTATACGGTGACCAAGAAGGTTCTCATGCAACGCCGAGTGAAGTCGCCGTGACACAGTATGTCTATCCAGAAGCAATCAAACAAGCGCCTCTTTCTTCAGAAGTGGGTAGCGGACATAAAATTTATGGTGCAACTGACTTTCGCCAAAAATATCCTGATGGCAGAATGGGTTCAAATCCTGCCTTAGCAACACCCGAACACGGTCAGCAGTTCTATGAATTAGCCGTCAAGGAACTGAGCCAGGGGTATCTAGAGTTCTTAAATTCATCAAATTGATGCCCAGAGCAGCGCCGTACTTTGGTGGTGACCAGAGTACGGTGATTGTAAGGCATCCTGCCTGCCACTTACAAAAAACTCACGGACTTTTTTCCAAAAAAGTAATAGACTTTACTCTTGATTTTTATGTATATATGAAAAAGTTTCTCTAATTTAGGAAGTGAAATAAAAGTGGCAGTTATTGAAATTGAAGGATAAATTCTTAATGAAGTTTCAGTAAGCTTCAGTAAACTTACTTGACAAACAGAATTTTTTCTGTCAAGAGGTCACATTTTTCATAAAAAATATTTAAACATAGAAGCTTTAAAAGAGAATTTAAATCTCTGAAAGGTTCTGTCTGAGTAACTAGAACCTCTTCGCTGAGATATTTTTCTCTAGGAGATTTTCAGGGCATAATTCCAAAGAGAATTTAATTCCAAAGTCCCTTTTGAAATTATCTACTGCCAACACCTTACTTTTTCTCTAGCTTAAGAGTATGGCAATCAATATCGTTCAAGAAAATCAAACGGAAACTGTTTTGCGTACCGAGGATCTCAACGTCTACTACGGCAAATTTTTGGCTTTAAGCAAAATTTGGCTTGAGATTCCTCAAAATCGAGTCACTGCCTTCATTGGTCCTTCTGGATGTGGAAAAAGTACCTTGTTGCGGTGTTATAACCGTCTCAATGACCTAGTTGCGGGGTTCCGAACTGAAGGAAAAGTTTATTATCAGGGGGAAAATTTGTATGCACCTCACATCGACCCTGTTGTAGTACGTCGCAGGATTGGAATGGTGTTTCAAAGACCAAACCCATTTCCAAAGTCAATTTATGACAATATTGCCTTTGGTCCAAGGCTGAACGGTTTTAAAGGCAATATGGATGAGTTGGTGGAGCGATCGCTCCGACAAGCGGCTCTTTGGGATGAAGTCAAAGATAAACTGCGCCAAAGTGGTTTATCTTTGTCTGGAGGACAACAACAACGTTTATGTATTGCGCGTGCCCTCGCAGTGCAGCCAGAAGTCATTCTCATGGATGAACCTTGCTCTGCACTTGACCCCATCTCCACCATACGGGTTGAAAATTTGTTGCACGAACTCAAACAGAATTACACGATCGTGATTGTGACTCACAATATGCAACAAGCTTTACGGGTGTCCGATATGACTGCCTTTTTTAACGTTCAAACCTTAGACAATGGCGCTCGGACTGGTTACCTCGTAGAGCATGGCACTACAGAAGACATTTTCCAAGATCCCAAACAGGAAGACACTAAAAAGTACGTGAGTGGTCAATTTGGTTGAAATTTACTCGCTCATATTAGGACGGGCAAGGATACCCGTCCTACTAGAAGTCGATTGGGTTTTTTTATGAGAAAATCTCTAGGAATTAGAAATTAATTTTTGGCAACACCTTCTTGACGTGCTGCACGTTGCACGGCTCCTGCAACAGCAGTCACAACACGTTCATCAAATACGGAAGGAATAATGTGTTCTTTGTCAAGGTCATTCGTGTTAATTAAAGATGCGATCGCAGTTGCAGCTTCCAAGTACATACCGATGGTAATTGTTGCTGCCCGACAATCCAAAGCACCTCGGAAAACACCAGGAAAAGCCAAAACATTATTGATTTGATTTGGGTAGTCACTGCGACCTGTTGCCATAATAGCAACATCGTCTTTAACTAATTCTGGTTGAATTTCAGGAATTGGATTTGCCATTGCAAACACAATCGGATCTTTTGCCATAGAACGCACCATTTCTGGTGTTAGGACTCCCGGTACGCTAACGCCGATAAAGACATCTGCTCCTTGCAATGCACCAGCCAGAGTCCCTTGAGCTTTGACAGCAAATTCGCGCTTTTCTTCTGTAAGGTCTGTACGATTGATAGAAAGAATACCTTTGGAATCGCACATCCAAATTTTTTCTGCTCCTGCTTTGCGGAGCAATCGAGCACAAGCGACTCCTGCTGCTCCCGCACCGTTGATAACGATGTGAACGTCTGCGATAGACTTACGGACTAGCTTTAAAGCGTTCAATAACGCAGCTAAGGTGACGATCGCCGTACCGTGCTGATCGTCGTGAAAAACAGGAATATCTAGTTCCTGTCTGAGTTTAGCTTCAATTTCAAAACAACGAGGAGCGGCGATATCTTCTAAATTCACTCCTCCAAAGACTGGCGCAATATTTTTGACAGCCTCAACAATTTTGTCAGTGTCTTGAGTCGCCAAGCAAATGGGAAAAGCATCAATCCCTGCAAATTCCTTAAATAGCATAGCTTTACCTTCCATAACTGGCAAAGCTGCCGCCGGACCGAGATTTCCCAATCCCAAGACCGCGCTACCATCAGTAACAATAGCTACTGTATTTTGTTTAATGGTTAAATTGTAAACTTCTTCGGGATTTTGAGCAATGGCATTGCATATACGCCCTACTCCTGGCGTGTAAGCCATTGCTAAATCTGATACACTTTTAAGGGGAATTCTACTGGTAATGCTAATTTTTCCACCACGGTGCAAATTGAAAGTGCGGTCATAGACGTTCAAAACCTTGATATCTGGTAAGGCTTTAACCGCTTGCACAATTGTCTCTGCATGCTCGGTGCTAGCTGCATCGACGGTGATATCGCGAATCGAAATAGCTCTTGTCTGTTCTATGAGGTCAATTTGACCAAAGTTACCGCCAGTGGTTGCGATCGCTTTGGTTACAGTCGCCAACATTCCAATGCGGTTGGGGATTTCCACCCGGATTGTCACGCTAAAACTAGAATTAGGGGTCAGGTCTGCCATTCTTTGTTAAAACCAAGATTGTTGACTGTCAGAAGTAAAAATTGAGTGACACTTCAGTATACATAGTAACAATTCAGTAGACAAGCTCTTCCCATTCCGCCAGCAAAATCGCCTCAAGTCCGTGATATTTCTACTCATCCATGTAAAAGCGTGCCATTAACTACGCTACCTCATTGCGCTCAATAGCGAGTTCAATTTCATCGGGGTGAGCTTCTGCGTATGTGTAAGCATTAGCCAAGTCAGTAGCGGATCGGGATGCCATGCTGCGCTGTGTCCTCAAGGAAAAAAATATTTTGCTTATGTTGCTTATAAGGTAAAAACTAAGTAAGTAGGCATGATTAAATGTAACTATGTAAAGAAATATAAATAAGTCTCAAACTGTCTTCCCTTCTGCCCTGCGCTTCCTGCCTTTTCCCAACGATAAATATTCACGCCCACCTACTTAGTTTCAGCTAAATCTATCAAGATGATAGAAAACGATTCGGAATTGAAAATCCTGTGAACGGTTACTGATTACTCTTGGTTTGGTGGGAGGGGTTCAGGTCTGGGTATTCCGCGACCAGAGTCTGGGTTTCGTGGGGGTCCAAGGTCGCGTGTTCGTTCGTCGTTGTTACCTTGTGTAGTCATATTTAACTCCTAAATTAGTTTATACTTTGTTTGGTTAATTTTCTTCTAAAAATAAATACAAATTAGCAACTTTAGATTCCAGAATCTTATGCAATATTTTTGCCATCTGATGCCATGAAGGGCTTACTTTCTTTCCAGAATCTTTGGTTTACTATTTCTAAAGCTGTTAGGACAGTAGTCAAAACCGAGGATAAAAAATCTGTTTTTTCGTTCAGACGCTTCCAACAGCACGTCTCTACAGGAAACAGCTAACGTAAACCTTACTACTTAACATCCTTCAGAGGTCATTTATAAAGTAAATCTTAAATCGCCAAATGTTTTGTGTAGGTTGGATAAAACGAAGTGACACCCAATAATTCGATTAAATGTTGGGTTTCGTTCCTCAACCCAACCTACAGTCTTCTTAATATTTACTTTATAAATTATCTCTCAGTTATTTTTCTCCTAATCCCTCATTAACTTAGCTTTAACCACAAATTGGCTGTTACTTGACAGGTTGTTAACGTTCGCTTGATAAGGTCTTTACTTAACATTTATCGGGACAACTCAGGCTTAAGTGAGATTAACGACACTGTAGAAACTCCACGAAATCACTCCTCTCACTGCCCCTGAATTTCCCCAACTCTGAAGGAGGTATCTGTGCGCCGTTCAAATTTTGAGCATTATTTGTCAACTAAATTCAAAAGAAGAAACCTGTTAATTGGTGCTGGTGGGTTTTTGGGTTTTACAATTGCCAGCCAATGGTCACACAGAGTACTAGCTCAACCAAAGTTTTCTGCCTATCCTTTTACTCTTGGTGTTGCCTCTGGAGATCCATTATCAAATGGAGTTGTTTTGTGGACGCGTTTAGCACCTGACCCAATTAACGGCGGTGGTATGCCACAGGAAAATATTCTTGTAAGGTGGCAATTGGCAGCCGATGCAAGTATGACAAAAGTGCTGCAGAAGGGATTTGCTGTGGCAACTCCAGAACTAGCTCACTCCGTACACGTTGATGTTCAAGGCTTAGAACCAGATAAGGTTTATTGGTATCAATTTAAGGTCGGAAACGAACTTAGCCCTATCGGACGTACTCGGACTGCACCTGCTTTGGGAACCTCTATTAGCCAATTGAATTTTGCGTTTGCTTCTTGTCAGGAATACCAAAGCGGTTTTTATACAGCCTACAAGTTCATGGCTGAAGAAGACCTTAACTTTGTTGTCCACTTGGGGGATTACCTTTACGAAGGTGGAATTAGCACAAATCCCAATAGAGTCCGCGAGCACAATAGTCCAGAAATCATTACGTTGGAGGACTACCGCAACCGCTACGCCCTGTACAAGAGCGACCCAGATTTACAAGTATCTCACGCAGCATTCCCTTGGATTGTGACGTGGGATGACCACGAGGTAGATAATAACTGGGCGGGTTTTGTCCCAGAAGATCCAGATAGACAGTCGCCCGAACAGTTCCGCCAGCGTCGTAGAGTAGCTTTCCAAGCATACTACGAGCATATGCCCCTGCGCTTGAAATCATTTCCAACAGGTGACGATCTTAGACTGTATCGGCGGTTTGCTTTTGGCGATTTAGCTTCTTTTAACGTGCTTGATACTCGTCAATATCGTTCGGATCAAGTCTGCTTGCAAACTTTTCCCTCTGCACCAGATTGCCCAGATAGACTCGATCCTGCTCTCACAATGACTGGCAAAGAACAGGAAGAATGGCTGTTTAAAGGATTGGAGCGATCGCCAGCTCGTTGGAATGTTCTAGCTCAACAAATCTGGTTTGGACAAATTGACTATCGAGCAGGAACAGAAAAAGCATTCAATATGGATCAATGGGATGGTTATCCTGCTGCGCGGCAAAGAATTTTAGACTTTATAGAAAGCCGTCGCCCATCCAATCCCGTTATTATCACAGGGGACTGGCACTCTTTCTGTGTTCAAGATATTAAGAAAGATTTTGATGACCCAAATTCTGAAACCTTAGCAACTGAATTTGCTGGTACATCAATTAGTTCTCTTTGTCCTTGGGCTCCAAACGTCCAAGCAAACTTGTCAGAAAACCCGCACGTCAAGTTTTTTAACGGTGATGTTCGCGGTTACATCAGCTGTCAAATTACACGTAACACTTGGCGAAGCGATTATCGAGTCGTTTCGACAACTGCTAACCGAGAGGCTGCTACAATTAGCAACATTGCTTCGTTTATCGTTACAAGCGGACAACCGGGCGCTCAGAAAATTTAAGGAAATTTTTGTCTGGTTATCTTTTGTAGAGACGAGATATCTCACGTCTTACAAAAGATAATTACTATGCATCATGCTACTTAGATGGGGTGTCAATACTGCAAGGGATCTCGGAAATTGTAGGTTGGGTAGAGCGATAGCGTTACCCAACAAATTCTGATAAATGTTGGGTTTCGTTCCTCAACCCAACCTACCCAAAATCAGGTTTTTAGCTCTAACTGAACCGTATTGACTTATATGTAAAATGTTAAAAAAATTATATAAATATACAAAGTTTTTATCAAATACTGAAAATTGAACAAGGGGAATTGAATAGCTTTAAACAATGCCCCATGCTCAATTCCCAAGTTTAACCCACCTACACTTGTCTCACAGTTCCCTGATTTGGAAGCTCAAAAGATACAGCCGTAGTAATTGGTGCATTGGGATCGGGAACATTTGCTCCGGTAGGTGGAGACTGTGGTAACAATCTGTAATCACTTCTCCAACGTTCGTGAGTGAGATCGCAACGAACATAACCGCGCTGTCTTCCGTTAAAATACTTTACCCAGGGGCTTTCAGGTAAAGCTGCTTCAATTCTGTCGCTTGCGCCGAAACCGGAGGTAATAGAAGTACCGACAAACTCAGTTCCCACCACAGGAGAACCAGGGTTGTTGAAGTCTGCTAAAAGGTCGCTTACCCAACTAGAGTGAGTGTCACCAGTAATAACAACTGGGTTCGAGGGTCTGCGTTGATTGAGGAAATCAAGAATGCGCTGACGAGCAGCCACATAACCATCCCAAGCATCAACGTTAAAAGCTGACTCTTCCCCTGCAGTCCAATCATGTTGGGTAAACACTACCTGTTGGGCAAGAATATTCCAACGAGCCTTGGAGCGATCGAGACCATTAAACAGCCATTTCTCCTGTTTGGAACCAGTCAAAGTGGCAGATGGGTTAAAAGCTTCTTCACATCGGGGTTTGATACCGTCATCACAAGGCTGATCGGTGCGATACTGGCGAGTATCTAGCACGTTAAATTCCACTAAATCGCCAAAGGTGAGACGCCGATAAAGTTGCAGATCGATGCCTTCTGGTTTTGACAACGGGCGCAATGGCATATGTTCGTAATACGCTTGGAAAGCAGCAGCACGACGTGCAAGAAACTGCTCTCTCGACTGTAATTGTGGGTCTTGAGGAATTTCATCCGCCCAGTTGTTGTCTACTTCGTGGTCGTCCCAAGTCACAGCCCACGGGAAAGCAGCATGAACGGCTTGTAGGTCTTCGTCAGTTTTGTACAGGGCGTGACGGTTGCGATATTCTTCCAGTGTTACGGGTTCTGGTCCGTTATGCTGTCTGATACGAGTGGGATTTGCAGCTCCTTCGTATATATAATCACCAAGATGAACAACGAGCTCGAGTTCTTCTTTTGCCATATGCTTATATGCTGCATAGTAGCCATCTTCCCAATTCTGACAAGAAGCAAATGCAAAGCGGAATCGTTCTATTTTTTGCCCAAGAGTAGGAGCTGTACGAGTGCGTCCAACAGGGCTAATTTCATTGCCTGCTTTAAACTGATACCAGTACCATCGAGCAGGTTGCAATCCTTCTACAACAACGTGTACGGAGTGTCCTAATTCAGGAATTGCATAGGTTGTACCGCTCCGCACAACCTTCGTCATTTTTTCATCAGTAGCAACTTGCCATTGTACGGGGATATTTTCTGACGGCATTCCACCTCCATTTAGTGGATCTGGAGCCAATCGCGTCCAGATAACAACGCTTCTAGGATAGGGTTCTCCTGATGCGACACCAAGACTGAAGGGATAGTTAGAAAATTTAGCTTGAGCATTGACTCTGCTTGTCCACTGCGTTGTCAGTGCTAAACCTGTTAAGAATCCACCACCAATTAAAAGGTTACGACGCTTCAATGGAGTTGATAGCAATCGTTCGATATGCAAGTGCTTCATGACAAATCTCGCCTCTTGGTATTTAGCAGGACTTTTTTCTAAAAACTGAAATAACTTATAAATACGCATCAAAAGATTAACAATTTAGCGTCCAATGTATAGTTAAGATACTGTTAAATATTGCTTAATATTATTTGAAATATTCGCATTCTTTTAGGATTAATATAAATATTGAGTCAAATATTATATCAATATGATTCTACTGAAACATCTTTCTTTGGTACTAGTAATTGCTATATGCTTTTTCTTCACACTGCCCGCATATGCATCTTTTTGCCGTAATGACAATGGGCATCAGATTTGTATTATTGATATTAAACGAAGTGCCAAAAATTATTGGGAATATAGGGCTGTTCTTAGTGTTGATGGGGTGAAAAGACCTGTTGAGGTTTATAATTGTCGCGATCGCAAGAAAATTCAAAAAGACGGAACTGCTTTACCTTTTGGGAAAAACGATCCTGGAGAGATTGTTTGTCGTCTTTTTAAAAAGAGATTCTAATGGATGAAACTTATCCGTTTATGTAATATAGAAGGTTTCAGTCCCCCTTGCGGCGTGTAAGCAGTTGGAAACGTATTACATAAAGAACGGCAACTACACGCAAGCAAAACTTACGCCCCCTTTTTAAGGGGGGCTAGGGGTCCCCTCTGGGGTTGGGGGGAGATGGGGGGATCTCCAAGGCGTAAAATCCCTGAAATACAGTTGGTGTTGCGTAAGTCCTAGCAAGTTGAGTTTCAGTCGCCTTGCAGGGTGTAAACATTTTTTATACAACTTCACACAATTAGGCATCACACAACTCTTGTATCAGCCCCTTTGGTTGTCCTAACCCGAAATCGCGATCGTAATACATATACATTGGTCGTAGGGGCGCAAGGCCTTGCGCCCCTACCAAGGCATTTGTATCACTAAAAAAGTGAAATGGTATCAGATTGCGCCAACAATGCGCGATCGCTGTTTCAGTTTTACCCGATCCTGTAGGTGCGCGAAGGAGGATGTTTTGGCGTTGTAAGAGTTTGGCGACGGTTTTTCGTTGAAAATCTCGTGGGAGAAAGGTGGTTAGAGTTTGGAAGTATTGGTCAATAATGGAGAAATTCGTTTCGGCTATCATTATATTGATAATAATTATTTTAACTAACAGAACTTAGATGGTTTAGTTGCAATTCACATTGTTTAAAAATATAGTTGATTGCACTAAATAATTTATCTAGTTCGTAGATAGTGTAAGGAATAATATTTTTAGTAAATAAATTGGCTTCTAAGTTACCAAATTGCCACAAACTATTTGAAGTTTTTTCGCTCGGTTCTTAGCGGATTTTAGTAATTGCTCGTAAAGTTGCTCTGCATAGTAAATAGGTGTATTATACGCTGTTATTAAAATACCGCTTAAAATACTTAATCTACAACAAGAAAGTTGGGCGTTTTGCCCAAAATAGCGATGAACATTGTTATTTGAATATCAGTAGCCCTTTGGAAAAGTTCCTTTTGTTCTTTGCTAACACGAGCCTCTAAGCGTTCTAAAGTAGAACGCTTAGAGTTATCTTCGGAACTGTCAAATATTGTAGTACTCACAACAGCCTTTATGGATATGTATTCTGTTCAATTGTACGGCATATTGCCGCAATTTTCTATTTTGACAATCTTTATTCTCTTTGGAAAACCCTGCTTCCAATTAGCTTTATCATAAAGTAAAGTCACACATACAGGAATTCAGCTAGTGTCCGAACAAGTTTTTCAAGATCTTCCTTCTGTAGAATTATTACAGTGGTTGGCACGAGGTTCCCTCAAACAAAACCTGTTGCGGGCTATTCGCTTATGGGTGTGGTTGCGATCGCTCTACGGAAACAGTCAAGAGCGTTTGGTTTTAAATGACTCTTTCACTTATGCAGAATGGCGAGATGCGTTCTTCACTCGCTCGCATCCTAAAGGAGATATTATTCCCAAACCACATGACTCTCTTTGTTCGTGTTCCAAAATAACATCCGAGTGGTTATTTAGCAAACAAACTAGCATCACTGCACGCGAGTGGAAGGAATTGATGCTGGCTCACACGGGTATAGATTTATCTCACCTGGAACAACAGCTACAACAGCGCTTGTTCGGTGTCACTCGTCGTTCTCTCCAAGGCGATTTGCAAACTCTCGTCGATCTTGGCTGGCTGGAATACAAAGCCCAAAAATATCATCGCGTGCGGGAATTTCCACCACGTCCTGCTAGTTCTCAAGATGAAGTCACACCTACCCAAGTGAGTGCTTATGAATTAAACTTTCTACAAGAAGATTTGGTTGCAATCGCAGAAACTCACGCCCAAAAAATCAACGGCGTGCAACGCTTTTTCCTACAACTAGATTACGTTATTCCTCGAAGTAC
The DNA here is from genome assembly GCF_009725235.1 of Scytonema sp. UIC 10036. Next base: position 1,566 of record NZ_WJFC01000207.1, on the reverse strand, counting down.
CATTGATGTAGTAGAGGATTGGCAGCATAAATTAAAACAACTTTGGGCAAAAACTCCCGTACCACCAGTAAAACTCAGTTATAAAAGCGCTAGATTGGGAAACACTGTAAATTGCATCGTTTATCCAGTCTGTATTTACTACGTCCAAAGAGCAGTTTATCTGTGTGCTTACGGTGAAAGCCCTGAACAAAAAACACACTGGTACAATTTTCGCCTCGATCGCATTCACAAAATGACTGCTTTAGAATGGACATCAGATCTTCCCGCAAATTTACAAAAGTGCGATCGACAAGCATCTTTACCCCATCCAGATTACATTGCTATAGAAATGTCCAAAGCGTGGGGATTTGATTTCTATTTACCCTCCCAATTGATGCTATTACGATTTGACCGCAATTTTCACGAGCGCTATATTCAAAATACCTTTCGACACGAAACTTTTGAGGCAATTAGCTACAAACAAGCCAAGAATCTGATACAGCAAAATACAAAGCCACCAGAACGACAGACATTACTCAAAGTTTTAGAAAATCGTTCCGACAAAGATGCTTACTATCGCCTCTATTACCGACACGGCGATAATAATGTCAGTATGCGTATACGAGCATGGCGACCAAAAGCTGAAGTCATTCTGCCTTGGGAATTACGAAAAAACATTGCTGATGATGTTGCTACAGAATTTAACCTATACCAGTAGAGACGCAAAATTTCGCGTCTTTACAGCGTCTGGGTGTAGAGCGTGAGGCTATCATTAATTAAATAACGCTTGACCACGACGATAAAGTTCACGAGCACAGTCAGTCCAAGTGCCTTGTTTCCGATAGCAAAAACACTTATTTTGTAGTAACTATTTGTACAACTATGACATCTATCACCAGATTTTCTCCATCTGTAGCACGAATCCTGGTAGTAGTGGTTCACCACTCACTGTTTCTGGATTATCTAAGATTTCAGGTTCTCTATTGGGACGGTATATGTGAACTTTACGGTTTTTGCGATCGATTAACCATCCTAATGTTACGCCATTGTCAATATATTCCTGCATTTTAGATTGCAATTCATTAAGGCGATCGCTCTTTGAGCGTAACTCAATTACGAAATCTGGACAAATTGGAGCAAATGATGCTTTTTGTTCCTCACTTAAGGCATTCCATCTCTCTAGTTTAATCCATGAGGCATCGGGGGAGCGAGTTGCCCCATTGGGCAAGGTAAAACCTGCACTAGAATCAAAAGGCTCGCCTGTTCCATCTTGTTCTGCCCAGTTCCCCAGTTGTACAGCTATTTTGAAGTTGCGATTGCCTGTATCTGAAAAAGCAGGTGGCATAACGATGACTTCTCCACTGACATTACGCTCAATTCTTAAATCGGGATTGGCTTGACAGAATTCGTAGAACTGTTCCACAGTCATTGATTTGATAGCAGGAAGATTAACCGTCAGTGGGACGCTTTGAGTTTGAATTAATAGCGTCGTCATTTTTTGTTCCTCATTTTGTTATTCGTCATGCAAGTCTATAATATTATTTTAAGGTCGATTTAAGTCGATCGGGACTTACGCATTCTCAATGG
>NZ_WJFC01000206.1 GCF_009725235.1 Scytonema sp. UIC 10036 | reverse complement strand
GAATTGAATTGTTGGGTTTCGTTCCTCAACCCAACCTACACAATACATTTGTTAGATTGATAGATTCAACAATGGGAGTGTTTATTGTATAAAAATAACGCGAAATAGTCAGGGTGAAAATTTAAATTATGTATAAAAAAATTAATTCTCAGTAGACAAGAGATGAAAAACAGGCAGTTGATCTAGCTGTAGAAAAACTAGAAGCCTGTAATTGTGTAGCAATATTGACTAACGCTATGGAACCAGAATGTATATGTTCGATCGGTACATAAAGAATTTATCTCAAATCAAGTACTTTCTACAGAAGAAGTACCATAAGTTTGTACTCACTCTGATTGTTGGTGCGATCGCAGCAATTTTCATAACAACATACTTTGTGCCCAAAATTACGCCTGCCGCCAATGCTTACACAACATCTTGGATAGCAAATTCATTTGGTGGAGGAAAAAAGTGGGTACAAATTCAAATCAGTGGGATGTACGTTGCTCCTGATGGTACAGTTTACACAAACAGTCTGTGGGATGAAGCAGGTCGGGAAGTTGGTATTTATAAGAATGGTGATGTCATCGGTTTAGCTGACGATTTACACGGATGGGAAAGACTCGGTGGATTGGCTGTCACTGCTGATACAAATTACATTTACGTGGCTATGTCCCAAGGTCAAAGCGGGAGTCCCGGAGAAGATTACCCACCAAAGGGAACAACTTGGCATTGTGTCAGACGCTACAATAGAACAACCGGAAAAACGGCTCCATTTCCGGGTGGTCGTGGCTGGGATAAAAGTATGGTGATTGTGAGCACCAAAAGTCCGATCGCGGGATTGGCAAACGCGGGTTCGGAGTTGTATGTGAGCGATTCGGGAGGGAACAAAATTCGCGTCTACGATACCAAGACGATGAAGGAAATCCGGAGTTTTTCTGTTCCCAACCCAGGACCTTTAGCTGTCGATGGCAAAGGTAGTCTCTGGGTTCTTCCAAAGGCAGAAAACGCTGCCTCTGGTAAGATTTTCCATTATTCAAAACAAGGAAAGCAATTGCCAGATACCATCACCGATGTTGCCAAGCCTAGTGCGATCGCAGTTGATAATCAAGGTAGGCTCTTGATTGCAGACAATGGACCTCGCCAACAAGTGTTGATTTATAGCATAACGGGAACCAAGCCAGTACAAGTAGGAACATTTGGTACAAAAGGTGGGATTTATGCGGGTGTTCCCGGTGCTGTAGGGGATTTAAAGTTTGGCGGTATTACTGGAGTGGGTGCAGATGCCAAAGGTCATATTTACGTTGCTACTGATGGATTCAACCGTTCGGGGGTACAAATAAAACAATTTTCTCCATCAGGAAAACTACAGTGGCAGTTAATGGGTTTGTCATTTGTAGATAACGCTGATGGAGATCCCGCGACAGATGCTGTGGATGTTTACACAAAAGACGAACACTTCGTCATGGATTACAGCAAACCTCCCGGTAAGCAATGGACTTATAAAGGTTTTACGATCAACTCCTTTAAGTATCCTCAAGATCCGCGTTTGAATACCTCACCAGACGCCCCCTTCTTCCGCCGCATTCAAGGCAAGCCGTATTTGTTTCTTACAGATATGTACGGTGTCTTTCTACAAATCTATCGTTTTCAAAAAGACTCAGATGGGGAAATTGCCGTTCCATCAGGAATGTTTATTGGCACTAACGTAGGTCAACAGGCAATTCCAGGAAAGTGGCCCCCCAATCAACCAAAATCAGGCGAATGGATCTGGCGGGATAAAAATGGCAATGGTGCTTTTGATGCTAGTGAATACGATAACAGCGAAGATTATCCATATATGGGGGGATGGTGGGTAGATAGCAAAGGTGATGTGTGGAAAACTCTGCGAACGCAGGATGGTGTTGGCATTCGGCATTATCCTTTACAGGGAATAGATAACAAGGGCAACCCTGTCTATACTTATAAGTCCATGGAAAAGCAAAAGACTCCCAGCGTCCTTACTGATATACGGAGAATTGAGTATTTTCCCGAAACGGACACTATGTATTTAACGGGTTTTACCAAAGAACACCCTGCCATTAATGGTGATTACGCAAAATTGGTGGGTTCGGAAATGTTCCGTTTTGATAATTGGAGTAAGGGAAACACCAAACCTCGTTGGCGGATTGTTTTTCCAATAGATAAAAGTGCGCCTCCTGAAGTCTTGACTCCTGCAGCAATTGATGTAGCAAGAGATTATGTATTTGCCGTCACCGTAAAAAAAGCGGAGGTCTACGTTTACAACGCGAAGACGGGGGCGCTTGTCAAAACATTAAAACCTGGTTCTGAGGTTGCAAGCGAGAGTGGGTGGGTTGATATCCCATACGGCGTTCGGGCTTTCCGTCGTTCTAATGGAGAATACTTAGTGTTTGTGGAGGAAGATCACAAAGGAAAAGTCATTGTGTATAGAATGCGCGGGTGAATCCGTAAATACATGACTCGCAAAGCGCTATTGGATTATCTACGCCTGTAGGTAATCCAATAGCGTTGTTTACAGTTGTTGGTAAATCTAGTTAAATCTCAACAAAACGGAGATGCTTCGCGATGCGAACGCATATCCTCCATTTTATGTCAACTACTTCTACTTGACCGATGCTTCAGTACCCAATCCCTCAATTGGAGTACAAATTGTTGCATAAATAACAATTATTACAATAAATTTATATTTGTTATGTAGATTTTAAATACGAAAAAGCAAAAACTAAGGGATAATACTGAAAGTGTAGTTTTTTTTAATCTTTGTAAATTTGCAAAATACATGAGTACAAAAGAAATTCTAAAAAGAATACAAAAACAAGTGCCAAGCAGTTGGCTTTACCCGTTACAAAATATTCACTCTAACTTAATTTTTTGGTGGCTTTTATATCGTGGCAGTGAACCTGCCGTATTTAGCGAAAAATCTGCTTTAGTATTTTCTCCGCACCAAGATGATGAAACCTTTGGCTGCGGTGGTACGATCGCTTTGAAAAGGGAACGTGGAATACCTGTTGCAGTGGTGTTTTTAACAGATGGACAGGGTGGTTTGAGTCCGGATTCACCCATCAAACACGAAATTGTTCAAATTCGCAAGCAGGAAGCCTTAAAAGCTTTAGACATTTTAGGAGTAGAAGCATCAAGGATTCACTTTTTAGATAAGCCTGATGGAACTTTACCAGACTTACAGCCCGATTCTCGAACCGAGACATTAGAGCAGATAGTTCAACTGATAAAGCTTTACAATCCAGAAGAAGTATACGTTCCTCATCGAAAAGACTGTCATAAAGATCACGAAGCGACTTATGAATTAGTAAAAGAAGCCATAGCAAAAGCAGGTATCAAAGTAGAGCTACTGCAATATCCTATTTGGATGTTTTGGCGAGCCCCTATTTTTATTATGCTGAAATTGCAGGATATGGCAGCTGCACACTGCCTTTCAATTACGTCTGTTCAAAATAAAAAAAGCCAAGCAATAGCCTCTTACCGTTCCCAAATAGGAGGTTTACCGAGTGGATTTGTAAAGCGTTTCTCAAGCCCTTACGAAATCTTTTTTAAAGCAACTCAGTAGGTAAATATTTGATGAGGATTAACTTTTACCTGGAGTTACTTTGGTATCTAATAAGTACACACACGCAAGCAAATCAAAGAGTAAGCGATCGCTGTGGAGACAATATAAATGCGTATACTACATCTTACAAATCACGTAGAAAAAATTGGTAACGGCATCGTTAATGTGGCGATAGATCTTGCGTGTCAGCAAGCACGGTTAGGCCATGATGTAGCGGTCGCGTCTGCAGGAGGAGAATTTGAAACGCTCCTACAAAGTTATGGCATCACCCACTTTCACCTAGATCAATCGAGAACGCCGATTAAGCTTTTAAAAGCAGTATGGCGTTACTTAGATATTGTGCAAAAGTTTCAACCGGAGATTATCCACGCCCACATGATGACGGGGGTTGTACTGGCATCTGTTTTAAGAAACTCTTCATATCGCTTGGTTTCTACGGTACACAATGAGTTTCAGCGCAGTGCAATATTTATGGGATTGGCAGATCGCGTCATTGCTGTCAGTCATGCAGTTGCCAAATCAATGGAAAGACGGGGTGTACCACAGAGAAAATTGCGCGTTGTTTCCAATGGAACTTTAGGCAGTCCCCGCCATCGTAACATCCAAGAATACCAACCCTTACCCCTACACCGTCCTGCAATTACGACTGTCGCAGGGATGTATCAACGCAAGGGGATTGGTGAGTTGATTGATGCTTTTATAGAAATTGCCGATAAATTTCCCAATGCCCATCTTTATTTGGTAGGAGATGGTCCTGAGCGCAAGATGTTTGAGGAAAAGGTGAAAAAGACAGAATTGAGCCATCGCATTCACTTTGAAGGGTTTCAGACAGAGCCTCAAAAGTATATGCTAGCAACTGACATCTTTGTCCTAGCTTCATACTATGAATCCTTTGGCTTAGTTTTGACAGAAGCACGGGAAGCAGGATGTGCGATCGTGGCTAGTGATGTAGATGGTATTCCTGAGACATTAGACAATCGACAAGCAGGTATTTTAGTACCACCTAAAGATAGCCATGCTTTAGCAGAAGCCATAACAAAACTACTCAGCGATCCTGTTGAACTACGTCAGTGGAAATTTGTCGCTCGACAAAATTTAGAACGATTCAGTACTGCAAGGGTTAACGAAGAAACTTTAGCTGTTTACCGAGAATTATTAAAAGAGCGTTGTAAAACTTCACTAGTTTTGTAGAGAGTAGTATCATGTCCGTTAGCATCACCATAACAAAAATTTCTTCATTTCTTAGCGCCTTTGCGACTTTGCGTGAGTTTTATTCAGGGTCTATAAGCGGACATGATTATAATAGCCCAACCGCACAAGAGTCCTACCGTTTGCCCTCTGCCCCCAGCCTTCCTTCTTGTTAAAAAATATTAGGATTCTTAAAAAATCCAGGAATTTTTTCTACTGCATATAGAATTTGGTAATTCTATCCGGAGAAACTAAATCTTTTTTTGATTTATGTTATATGTCCTGAAGATGAGCCGAATTCAATGCGTGTTCTGCATATTTTAAACCACGTTCAAGAAATCGGTAATGGAATTGTCAATGTGGCAGTAGATTTAGCTTGCCTGCAAGCTAAAAATGGTCATGAAGTAGGTGTTGCCTCTGTAGGTGGAGAGTACGAAACACTGCTTGCAAGTTATGGTGTAAAGCACTTCAAATTGGATCAAAAAAGAACCCTCATTAATCTTTTGAATGCGGCTTTGCGTTACCGGGGAATTGTTAAAGAGTTTGAGCCACATATTGTCCATACCCATATGATGACTGGGGTTGTACTGGCAAAATTGTTAAAAGCTTCATCTCGTTACGCTTTAGTCTCTACAGTACACAACGAATTTCAGCGAAGCTCGACACTCATGGGTTTCGCAGATCGTGTCATTGCAGTCAGTCATGCTGTTGCTGAGTCGATGGCACAGCGCGGTATTGCGCGACAGAAACTAAGAGTTGTGTCTAATGGGACTTTGGGAAGCGTCCGTAGTCGAAGGCTTCAAGAGTACTTACCAATGCAACTGCATAAACCAGCCATTGCAACTGTTGCAGGAATGTATGAGCGTAAGGGTATTGGTGAGTTAATAGATGCTTTTGCTCGGATTGCTTGTGATTTTCCTTCAAGCCATCTCTACTTAGTGGGGAACGGTCCCGAGCGTTCCATATTTGAAGAGCAAGCCAATAACACCCCTTTTAAAGACAGAATCCATTTTGAAGGCTTTCAAGCAGAACCTCAGCCTTATATGTTAGGTTGTGATATTTTTGTGTTGGCTTCCCACCGTGACCCCTCTCCACTTGTCATTCCAGAAGCCCGTGAAGCCGGTTGTGCGATCGTCGCCACTCATGTAGACGGAATACCTGAAGCATTAGATAATGGTCAAGCTGGCATACTAGTTCCGCCTACTGACAGTGAAGCTTTGGCAGCTGCTTTAAAGCAATTGCTCGGTTCTCCTAATTTACTGCAAACATGGAAATGCAAAGCACAACAAAACTTGGAAAGATTGAGTGTGTTGCGCGTTCATGAAGAGACTATGGCAGTTTATGAAGAATTAACTACAAACTGTGATATTTTTTCAGTTGCTAGTAGTTAGTTGTTAGTGGTTGGTAGGGGCTCAAGGTCGCCGCGCCCGTACAGGATTTCACCTCGTTCCCAGCCTCTGGTTGGGAACGAGAATTGAGTGACAGTTACCAGCCCCTACGAACTCTTTAACCTTTTGACACTCTCCGACCTAAAGTTACGAGGCTCCCGCGCTCCTGTGTTATTGAGGTGGAAGATTATTTATATTTGGATTTATATTTTGGTAGTACTGTAGGTATGCTTGTTGAAAATTATTAACCTGTTTTTGGTGTTGATAATACTTATGCCCTGCCATAACAATGGCTAAAAAGCCCCAAAGCAACATACCTGAAAACGCTAGCATGGCACTACCACCGGGTAGCGCTACAAAACAACCGAGGGCAACAGCACGAGATGCTGCCATAAAAGCATCGAAACGGAACTCAGTATATTGGAATACTTTTAGCAACAGCATGATCATTGCTCCTAGGTAAAGGATCGCTCCGAACCAACCTATGGTAAAAAACGTTTCTAGGATTCCGCTATCAATAACTATTGGTAGTAATTTGCCGTCTTTGTCAACAATGAACGTATTTCCTATCCCAGTCCCTAAATAGTTTGTTAATGCCCTACTAAGACCATCTTCATAGATCTTTTTTCGGACACTCGCACTATCGTCTTTATCAAGTGCTGTTAATGTTTGCAAACGGGAGTTGATTGCGTCAGAGAATGGTTCCATAAAGGTTAAGGGGACGACACAAAGTGTCATTACCAAAATCGTTACCATGAGACGCATTTGCAGTTTTGGCTTGATAGCAGTAATCATACTGAGCAATCCTACTAACCAGCATCCCCATAGAGTACGTACTAATGCTAGTAGGAAGGAGAGGTAGCCAAAGGCAGCCGTCGGAATTACTAACGGTCCGGAGGAATTAAATAACAGTAACAACCCTGCCATCATCATGACGGCAAAAGGACCGGGAGATGCCATCGTACTCCAGAGTCGGATTTTTAATGGTTCTGGATCTCCAAAACTGGTAATTTTTGTACCGATTAGCCAAAATCTATCCCACTCTGGTGCAATTAGGTATTGTATAACTCCATAAACTCCTGTAATTAACACGCCCCACAGGAACGCACTTTGTATGCTTTTGCGGTATTCAGGATAATTTCGCCAGTTGACAATAAAATAGAAGGAGAAAGAAATAGGAACTAGCCAGTCTAAAAGCGAACGCGTTGCGGTGACTGGTGATGTTTTTATTAATCCTATAAGATAACCGTAAATCACTCCCAGGACGGCAAGAATAAATGGTAGCCCTCCCTGTTGGGCATATTTGGGTAAGTCCTTGAAGGAATATATGGTGATGAAGCTCACCAAATATTGGGATACTAGTATCAATCGCGACTCATCAAAGCTGCCACTGTAATAATCGATTAAGCGAGAAACGAACGGCGTGATAAACCACATCCATAAAGTGAACCCAACGTAAAGGGCAGGATATCGAGCGTAAAGGAGAATCCCAACAACAAAAGATACGAGTATGTATCCCGGACGCATAATACTGGCAGCACGTATTGCAATACCCGCAACCGTAAAGAGTATTAGCGCTCCAATCGCTATCCAAGCGTACAGCGGTGGTGGTTGTGGAATATTATTTGCTACAGAGTATGGATTTGAGATCGGCTGCCTTTGAAACACTGCGCCACTCCAAGGTTAATTTGTTATTTGTCATTGGTCATTGGTCATTGGTCATTGGTTACTCACTGACTAGCTTGCCAGGTTAACCAGCCGAGCCAGCGCCCCCGAACTGACGCTAACCACTTTTTCCTGGCGAAGTTTCCTTCACTGGGTAAAAATCGCAACCATTGTATTAAACCTAGAGCTTCTTGGGTTCCTATTAATATAGCCCATAAAATAAATACTACACGTCTAATAAAGGGTAAGTGTTCTAGTAATACTACGGTTTCATTGTGTACTGAATTGATAACTGCGGTTTCATTCAGTCTGTCACGCTTGTCCTCGTCAAAACGTTGTGCGGGAAAGTGATCGACTGCAATTTCTGGGTCGTAAACAATTTTCCAACCAGCTCGTTTCAGTGCCAAGCATAATGACATCTCAAAGTGAACTTGAGCACCCGTACCTCTCATGCGTTCGTCAAAACCAATGGGGGCGATCGCCTGACGGCGAAAACTCATGTTCACACCCTTAAGAAGATCCACTTCGCGGGCTTTACCTATACCAATGTGGTGTTTACCGATCGCACGTCCCCACCATTGAACTATACCTACAACGTCACTTGTACCATCATCAAGCAATTTGTTTTGCCAGTACACCCAATCTCTTCCACCTACACCCCCAATGCGATCGTCTGACAGATAGTATTTTTCAATCCGTTCCAACCAATCCCTGTGAGGTGCTGCATCATCATCTGTGACTGTAACAATATCTCCTTTAGCTTCTTTCAAAGCCGCATTCAGGGCAGCTACGACTCCTGGTACTGTAACTGTTACAGTCCTTAATTTTAATGGTTCGGGATTGTATTCTTTAAGGAACGCCCAACTGTCGCTGTCTGTGTCGCGCACCGCCACTAGCACTTCATCTGCCGGACGGTTTTGTCCTTTGAGCGCTTCCAAACAACGACTGAGATCTTTCGGGCGACGGTAGGTTGGAATAATGGCAGTGATGGTCATCATGAGTTGCTGCTGAAGTAATTGAGTCAGTTCATAGTGATGAGTTAACAGTAACCAGTACCGCAGCAGTTACTAGCGATCGCTAATAACTGCTAACAGATAACTTAACTTACTGTGTTGACTGTTGAACGAGCTTTAAGCTTGCTTAACCAATCTTTTACTATGCCTTTTAACTTAAGTTCTGTATGGTGCTGCCACTCAAAGAAAGGAGCCAGCCCAAAAGATAGGGCGAAAAGACGCAGCCGCAACATTGGTGAATCTCCCAACTGTTTTAGAAGATTGACAAGTTCTGCTCGTTCCTCTTTATTAAAGATAGGTAGAAAACAATAAGCGGAGTGCAAAAGTGCCATCTTGCGTCTCTGCTGGTCTAGTAGCTTTGTATTCCAACCCCGACGTTGAAAAGCTGGTAAGAAACTTTCGTTGAAAATCCGAACGTATCCCTTTAATTGCAAGTGCTTGCGTTTGGAGCGTGTTTTTTTAACGTCAGTCCATACTCGATAGCAAGCTAGTACTTCCTCTGAATAGACATTACCATAGCCAGCATCTGCAATTCTTACAGATAAATCGTAATCTTCCACAAACTCAGGACGGTTTTCATAATACCTGAGTTCCCGTAATGCCTTTGCTCTAAACATAACGATGTTGGCTGCTACTCGATAGCCAGAAACTGCTGCCATAAGAGCGTCATCTGCATCTTGAAACTCATGATTTCTGGCGACTCGGCTGGTGGAACGGTTATTTCCATACTCGTCAATTTCCTGAATAGCAGTGTGGGCATAACCTGCTTGTGGATATTTTTGTAGTAGCGCGACTAATTTCTCAACATAATCGGGGTAAATTATATCATCTGAGTCCAAGCGCACGATAAAGTCAGTTTTTGGCTGGCTCATTAACCAAGTGTTGTTGCCAGCAATTCCTAGGTTTTTTGGTTGGCGGTAATAGTGAACCTGGGAAAACTGCTGGCACAGTTGTTCCATAACTTGAGGAGTTTCGTCAGTGCTGCCATCGTCAGAAACCCAAACTTCGACATTTGGATACGTTTGACTGCAAGCACTACGCACGGATTTAATCAAATATTGAGCTTGATTGTATGTGGGAATACAAATAGCTATTGAGGGGGAATCTGGCATTGAAGTCATCTTAAAGTCACGGCCTACAAGATGGAGCAGTTTGCAGTTAAGGATAAGAGCCTGATTTGACTCACAAAGCAAGGACTCCCATCCTTACTATAAAACAGTCTTATTATGCTCAATTCCGAAGAGAATCTGCAACTTACTTTTTTTTCGTTTGTAAGTTTTATTTTCAGGATGACTTCTGGTGTTTTGATTATGCTGTTTTCACTTGATTGAGGGTCTTGATTTTGGTTAACCAGCTCTTAACCATGCCTTTGAGCTTCAATTCTGTATGATGCTGCCACTCAAACAGAGGAGCCAAACCCAAGGAAAATGCAAAAAAACGAATCCGCAAAGCTGGTGAATCGCCCAATTCTTTTAACAAATCGATCAGTTCTGCTCGTTCTGTTGTGGAAAAAATTGGAGAAAAACAAGCTGCTGAATGAATGAGTGCCATTTTACGCCGATATTTATCAATGATCTTCGTATCCCAACCGCGTCTTTGAAAAGCAGACATTAATGACTGGTTGTATATCCACAGATAAGCTCGCAGCTGGTCGCCTTTTCGCTTGGATCGCACGTGTGCAGTATCGGTCCATACACGATACTCAGCCAACAACGCATCAGAATATACGTTTCCATAACCAGCATCGGACATTCTAACTGCTAGATCGTAGTCTTCGCTATACTTGAGGCGTCCATCACCATAAAACCCTACTTCTCGTAAAGCTTTGGCTTTAAACATGAAAATGCTGGAAGCCGTTCGCAACCCAGACACGGAAGCTTTTAACGCCTCTTCTGCATTTTGAAACTCATGCTTTCTCATGACTCGTCGTTCGGAAAGGTAGTTTCCAAATTGGTCGATTTCTAATGTTGCCACATGACCCCAACCCGCTTCTGGGTACTTTTGCATGAGAGCGACTAAAGTTTCCACATAGTGCGGCGACATACTATCGTCTGAGTCCAGACGAATCACAAATTCTGTCTCTGGTTGGCTTAAAACCCAGTTACAGTTAGGCGTCATCCCCATATTTTCTGGATGGCGATGATATCGCAGTTGGGGAAACTGTTGGCACAATTGTTCCATCACTTCAGAGGTTTCATCGGTACTAGCATTGTCTGAAACCCACACTTCTACATTAGGATACGTTTGGCTGCAAGCACTTGCTACTGAATGAATGAGATATTGGGCTTGATTGTAAGTGGGAATACAGACAGCGACTGATGGCAATTCCTGCATATTGTGGTGGCTCCTTTTCACGAGCAGTCATTAGTTATGGGTTTACTGGGTTAATGAGTGCTAACTTTGATTGAGGAAAAAATCCGAATTCAATTGTTAAATTTTGTACAATAAAGAAGCTTTGGTATTAGTATTGCTACACCCTAAAGGTGAAACCTTTTACCAAAACGCCAGAAAGTTATTTGTACTAAAATAAAACTCGTTTAGACAAATCTAAAGAGCTTTTAAGTAGAAGGGTTGAAACTTCCCTTATTTATTCGGATATACAAAAAAGTTTTATGCAAAAACAGAAAAATGTTGGCATTCTTTACATTTTTTCTTTGACGTATATAGCAATCCTGTTTGATTTGTAATATACCCGTAGGTAGGGCTAAAGCCCACCAAAACAGTTATAGCGGTGGGCATTAGCCCTACCTACAGCGCTACAGCGCTTAAAATTTTTTACAAATGATTTAGGATTGCTATAGTAAATATAGAGATTTTGTAGACCCCAAAAACCCTCTGTGCTTTCAAAGTTATTTTTGTTATTATAACGTTAAACCCACTACAAAGTCTATATCTAAATCTAAATAAATTGTGGTTAGGATGAAAAAAGGATTGAGGTTAGGGATTAGAGTTAGGAATGAAAGCTCGGTACTTCTTCCATCTCCCCCTTGTCTTGTTCCTAACCCCTACTACTTAACTTTTCTAACAAGTCCACGTAGGTTTGTGCCATTTTGCTCCAGCTGTGTCGTTCTGCTATGGTTCGGGAGACTTGACCCATTTGGGTTCTCATCTGTGGGTTGTTTGTCAGGGTTGACATTGCAGTGGCTAAAGCTTCAACGTCGTCTGAGTCTGGTAAAACGATCCCGGCTTCTGGTGTTACCAAATCTGCTGCACCCGTAGAGGTAGCGGTGATGACAGGTACGCCTGTTGCCATAGCTTCAATCACAACTAAGCCAAAGGGTTCGTATCGGGAGGGAAAAACAAAGAAATCGACTGCTTTCATGACTTCTGGTAAGTCACGCCGCAATCCTAAAAAATGGACTCGGTTATTTAGCCCCAGTGTTGCAGCCAGTTGGGGATAGGGGCTACCTTCTGTGATCCCCGCAACCGCTAAATGCAAATTGGGTACTTTCACGAGGGCGTGCAGTACCGTGTCTAAGTTTTTTCGAGGGATTCTGATATCACCTGCAAATAAAGCCAGGGGTACTTCTTCTGGAAGACTCCATTTTTGGCGATCGCTAGCACCAGGTGAAAACTCTTGTAAATCGACACCATTGACAACAATATCAATGGACTCTGGAGGTACACCAATTTCTAACAAATCTTTAGCAACTTTATTAGAAACTGCCACGACAGTTTGTGTTTGACGAAAAGCCTTTTTTTCCCACTGGGCATTTAAAGCTGTGTAAAACCACTGATACAAATCGTAAATAACTTGACGTGGATTGAATCCAGTTTTCACGGACTTGGGCTTTGCCTGTTTGGAGGAGAATTTTAGCCAAGAACCATGGACGAAATGAACGGCGTTCAGATCGCTCCGCACCCAAGTAATTGCACCATTGGCTTTCACGACATCCAGTTGAGAACGATGCTTACGCAACCAATTTGTGCTGGTAAGAGCAAAAATTAAGTTACGAAGCAATTCAGCAGGCCATCCTTCTACCGGAATTGGAACCCAATGAACTTGATTGTTTTGTTGTAATTCTGGGGCTACTTGACTTGATAACAAGGTAACATGATGACCGCGTCGAATTGCTTCTCGAGCAACCTCGTAATTCACTCGACCCTGTCCATCACCTTTAATAACGCTGTGGGTAACGATGCAGAGCTTCACGCTAAACTTCCTGTAAAATTCATGATAAAATATAATGTTTAGGTATCTATAAAACAGAGAAACACCTTGACATCTCCCCTTTTACGATATATGAAATCCCTGGTTGTTCCTAAATTTACTAAAATCCAAGTTAGAACTTAGCTGCTATTTTGGGTGGTCCAAAACTCAAGACAAGTGCAACCATTGTTCGGAAACTTAGACTTTGACGCAAGGAACGCCAAAAGTAGGGACGCGCTTCTTTAATTTGTTTGGAGCGCATTAAACCAATTCCCAAAGTGGTACTTACGAATCCCCATTGTTGTAGAAAATAGGGTTTAAATTCCTTGAGTCTTTCATCTTCCATAAACTTCTCATAACAAAAAATGTCGGCTTGAGCTTTTCGGATTTTTGCTTGAGGATTTCGGCTACCGCTCATCATTGTGTCTGTTTGTTCGTGAACTCTGTACCGAGTCAATTTTTCAGGGCAATAATATGCTCCCAAACCATCACGACAACACAGGTAGTTTACGTATAAATCCCACGAACCACCGACTTCTGATGGAATGCTTTTCCAATCTACAACGTCTCTGCGAATCACTGCTGCTGTCGCTGTTGACACTGACCTATCTATTAAGGCAAGCTTACAGAAAGGTTGAAAGATTCCTTCAGGTAAATGAGCACGCTTAAACAGCTGCGAACAATGCTCGCTAAGATCGCTATCTATTTCCCCTTCAGCATCCATCATATAATGATCGCAAAAAGCAAGCGTTAAATTTGGATGAGCTTCCAAAGGTGGTACGAGCTTTTCTAAAAAGTTCTCTTCCCACATATCGTCGTCAAGTAAACTCGCCACATATTTACCTCTTGCTTTTTTAAAAGCATTCATGGTGTTGGCAAACATTCCCAAGTTTGTTGAGTTCCGATAGAACCGAATTCTATCATCATTAAAAGACTCTACAATGGGTTGGGGGTTGTCCGGACTGCAATTGTCAGAAACAATAATTTCTATATTCCGGTAAGTCTGCTTAACTGCACTACTTAAAGCTGCCTTGAGGTAATCAGGACGGTTATAAGTAGGTGTAATAATGCTGACTAAGGGTTCTGAGGATTTTCTATCGCCATTCATATTCTCATTAGTAGGTATTTTTTCTTTAAACGGGGATGTTTTAAAGAATTTTCTGCTAATCATATAGTAAATAACATATTCATATGAAAAAATTGTGTGAACAATATGACAATAACTTGTCATTTTGGACAGTAGATGGAGGGCTTGTGTAAGTTGAAGACAGCAGAGTTGTAAGCCCTGCTTTCTTCAATAGCAATTTTGCATCAGCAGGGTATTAAGCATTGTTGTCTAAATTTAGTTTTTGAACCTCCCTTTTCTTAGTTTTATTTACACACGTTACGACTTTTGACCACCGAAAAATAGTCTTTACTCGACTTTCCCTACTTCATGCTGCATTTGATGATATTTCCAAAGTTTGCCGCGTCTTTGCAACAAATCTTGATAGTTTCCTTGTTCTACAACTCGTCCTGCTTCCATAACAACAACTTTGTCTGCTTTGGCAATTGTTGAAAGTCGGTGAGCGATCGCAATCACTGTTCGACCTACAGCAAGCTTTTCAATAGATTCTTGAATGAGTCTTTCCGAAACTGAGTCGAGAGCGCTGGTTGCTTCGTCTAAAATCAAAATATCTGGATCTCGCAACAATGCACGAGCTATGGCAATACGCTGTTGCTGTCCGCCAGATAAACGAGCGCCGCGATCGCCCAACACTGTTGCAAAACCTTGGGGCATTTGTTCGATAAACTCAAGTGCATTTGCCAGTCGGGCTGCTTCTCTGATTGCTGCTTCTGTTGCATTGGGTGTACCGTAAGCAATGTTGTCCCAAACTGAAGTATTGAAAATAAATGTGTGCTGGCTGACAACTGCCATTCTCCGGCGCAACGAGTTAATCTCAAACTGTCGCAAATCTACACCATCGACAAAGATGTGTCCTTCTGTCGGATCGTAGAATCGAGGAATTAAATCAACAAGTGTTGTTTTACCTGCACCAGATGCTCCTACCAGTGCCGTCATTTTACCCTTTTCAATAGACAGGGTTACATTGTGGAGTACCAAATTGCTCTTTTGGTAGCCAAAATCAACAGACACTATGTCAATTGAGCGTTGCAATCCAGGAAAGTCAATGTTGCCATTTTGAAAGTAGGTTTTGTTATCTTCTCTCAATAGTTCCTTAATATTTTCTAGCGAGCCACCCAACGTACTTAGGTAGGCTAGAGTTCCATTAATATCTTGGAGACTTGGCACCACTCGCACTAGAACAAAGAAAAAGGTTAGCAGTGAAGCGATTGGCAGTGTAAATTTAACGAAGGAAATAATAATTAAAATGATAAGAGCTGTGGTTGCAACACTTTCTGCTATAGGTTTTACTAATGTCCAGGTAGCTACTACTTTAATGGCAGCGTTATATAATTCTTTACTTGATTTGTAGAAACGCTGTCTCTCGAAGTCTTGAGTTCCGTTTGCATGAACGGTGCGAATTCCATTAATAAACTCTAACGCCAGCGCATTAAATTTACCGTTGGCTTTGGAAATGTCAAAACTCTTTTCTCTTACTCTGGCATTGAGTGTAGTTAAGCCTACTGCCAAAAAAGAAAATAACATGACTGACAGGGCAGACAATTGCCACGATATCAAAAACATACAGATAAAGTAGACAACGACGACCAATACCCTAGTCAGTATAAAAGCCGCTCCACTGAATCCTTGCTTGAATCTCTCGATTTCTGTCGTCATCGTGTTCATGATTTCGCCAGAACGAGCTTCAGTAAAGTAACCAAGTTGTAAAGACTGTAGCTGTTCAAAAATCCGCTTTCGCAAACGATCTGCAAGGCTGAGTTGGACAGATTCCGTATAAATTGATGCTAAGTAATTAAAGATGGAACGAGTCCAAGTGGTGAGTAATATCATCAAAGATATTACGTATAGGGGATTGATGACTGTAGCGTTAGCTGCCATCCAAGCATCTAACCAGCCAATTCCTGTTCTGGCTGAATCAGTTGGATTGGTTAAACTCTGTAGAAAGGAAAGTAAAAATCCAACACTAAAACCCTCAAAAGTTGCCGCAAGGAAGGTAAAGACGATGGCTAAGACAGTTATTTTGCGAAAATTGCCAAACTCTCGCAATATGGTATGGTTTTCCTGCCAAAACTTATTAGCTTTAATGATGTTTTTTAACAGAGAGTTAACTTGTTTGGAGATTTTGGGCTGCATTTTTTTTGTCTGTCGAGATTTTGTGGCTGGGCGAGCGAAGGACTTTGTGTCCGTGCAATTTGTTTTTTGCTCAACGCTTGTCTAGCGTGATGTTTCAGTCTTCAATTTCCATAGCGTTAGTAAAACTGAGCGTGTCACTGCACTTAATTGCGGCAAATGAATGGCTCAATTACCGCAAGCTGCGTCCATTAATAACTTTGTCAGAATAATACCAACGATAGAGACAAGCGGCAAACTTACTTGGCAAGCACGCTAGATAACACAGTGCCTGTAGGATGTATGGTAATAGTTTTTTCAGCCGCCTATGTTAATGCCAACAAGTTAATTAGGATATTTGGCTATCCAGATGCAACAGGTCTGACTCTGCTTCAACTTCCCACAATCCCATGATTCCTGGTAACCGATTGAGGTGTCTTTGTGCTTCAAAGTTGAGTCGCACGGCATCTTTTAAAGACCAGCATCGAGGTCCGGTTAAACTCATTTCACCTCGCAACACGTTGAGCAACTGCGGCAAATTGTCTAATCCGTACTTACGCATCCAACGCCCAAGGACTGTTAGCTCTTCTTTATCTTTGCGATCGCCCAAACTATTTTGGTAAACTGCATCCTCTTCAAAAGCTTTCTGGCTTGTTACAGTTGTACGAAACTTGATGACTTTGAAGAGTCTACCCCGTTCGCCAATATGCCATTGACAAGAGAAGATTGGGCCTTTGGAGTGGAGGTACATCAATGAAACTAAACCCAGAATTAAAGGCGCAAATGCAATTAAGAATATCAAAGCAACCAGCCAATTGCTCAGCCGTTTTAACGCTCCTTGGAGCGAGCTACTGATTTTTGGTTGCGAGTCAGTAGAAGGTATGCGAAGGAAAATAGGCAAGTCAGCAGCTTGACACGCGTCTGCCCAAAATTGTAACCGAGCTTCACCTAACTTTGGATCTATGCGAACTAAAGTTGCTGGAGTTGCCTTTAAACACTCCACAAGCAGGTGCTTTTGATGTAGTGAAGGCATATACGGCTGCTTTACTTGCCCTGGAGGCATAACTAGCAACTGATTCCGCCGCCATTGAATTGTGCAGTATTGGGGAGGATTATCTTGTGGTTGCTGCTTCACCGTATAGTAACTTTGTATCGTTGGTATTATTGAGGTTGTCATATGTATTTCATCTCATAAGGTAGTAGATTGCTGACCTGATACTTGAACGCTTTATAATGCCGTAACCGATCTTTATCTCTGTTGCTCTAGGAACGACCCATAGCATTGAGTTATGGAAGCATCAAACTATCTCTAATAACAACAGCACACCATCAGCCATTTTTTTCTGTACTAGATCCATGACTTACGACAGTATTCTCCAAATAACTTTAAAAGTTCTACTCATTCACTTGATATGGCCGATCCGTATGGATATTCGATCTCTAGGATATAAGACGCAGTAGAAATAACAGTTACCCGTTCGGATTCTTTATTCACTCTTTATAGAGTCACTGTGTTTTTCCTAGAATTATTAAGCTATCGTGAACGATTTTTCTAAATAATCATTTTTGTATTCATTTTATCATAATGCCAAATTCACAGTTCAAAAAACCTTAATTATTACTACTAATCAGATAACACAAATTCCGCAAACGTTCTTATATGTAAAAATTTTCTATACTTATCTAATTTTTCTATTTATAGAATTCAATCTTTAAATACGTAACCGTTGATAGTTGACATTTATCCCCTCTCAGTAGTGACTCAAGTATAAAATCTTTTCCATAATACAAAGGCGGACAGACGAATTGTGTCTCTAGCCCAAAAGCAAGCATGATTGGGCATTTTGGCTTGTTTTGCCACAAGTAACCACTGTAATATGGGTAAGAGCACTTAAATAATTTCAACACCAAAAGACCTAATTCCTGAAAAACCAGTCTTTTGAGTCCATATTTTTTCTGAGAGGGAAATACTTAAGCGTAAGTGTTAAACAATAAAGAACCAACACATCAAAAAAATCACTTGTTTATTCATTTTAAGAAGAGTTATGTATACAGCAAATTTCAACCTAGTGAGGTACAAAAATTACCCCCTCTGTCCCCCCGATGCCTTGGGGGGATGAAAGGGGGGTGTACCTCATTAAACTGAGAAAGGCTATATTAACTTATAAAGAATACATTATCGCCTTACATAAGGGTTAAATTATTAACATTTAGTGATGGTAAAAATAAAGAATTTACTAGCAGTCTATGGAGATATACAAACTTGTTAATAATACTTTAAGTATAATCTTATAGTTATATTGAACAGAAAAAGGTACTTAGGACATCTATCTGGCGGCTGAAGTATTTCACCAGGTGATTTATGGCATATAGTTTCTAAGGCAAACAGGAGCGGGGTGCGATCGCACCCACTCCTGGCATACAGTATTTTTCTGAGATTTGAACCATAGTAGGGGCGGAACACCTTGCACCCCCCCAAACACCTTAAAAGGTTATTTCTCCACGGCTTGTTGGAGTGCAAACCGATGTTGGTGTGTTGTGTAGGGAATATATGCACTACCAGAGTTAGACACGCCACTGGCGACAACTCCAAGGAGATTCAGGCGGCTGAGCATGGCTGTAGCTTGCGCCATTTGGGTGCGAGTCACTTTACCAATGCTAGCCACCATAATCGCTCCACGACAAGATGATGCTGTAAGCAAGGCATCCACTAACCCAAGAACTGGTGTTGAATCCACCAGCACCAAATCGTAGTTTTCCTCAAATGTTGCCATCAGCTGCTGCATGCGAGGAGAACTCAACAAATTAGCAGGGTCAACTGGGGTAGGTCCAGCAGTCAAAATATCAATGTAGGATGACCCTGAAGATTGAATGCTAATTTGATTGGGTATGGAAACATCACTGGCGAGGAGAGTGGAAAGCCCTTGTTCGTTGGGAAGGTTCAACTGTTTGTGCAGGGAAGGTTCGCGCAAGTTAGCGTCAATAAGCAGGACTCGCTTGTGCAAGCGGGCGGCACTCATGGCTAGACCCAATGCCAGAGCTGATTTACCCTCATCTGGTAAGGCTGCAGTAATCATTAAGGATTTGAACGAAGAAACAGAGTTCAACAGTTCAATGTTTTTGTAAATCAGATCTAAAGATTCCCAACGGGGAGAGGACTGCAATACTTGAATTGTCCAAGGTGCGGGTTCCTGTGGCTTGCCAAAGGGCAACTTGATGACAGAGTCTCTAGCTGCTTTTGCTGGTGGTAGTTTCGGTGTTGTTCCCAACAATGGTAGGGCAACTTGCTTCTCCAATTCAGCAGTGGTGTGAACGGAATCATCCGCTGCTTCTCTCAAGAAAGCTGCAACACCACCCAACATAAGTCCTACGACTCCACCTAAAAGAAGGTTTTGCTGGAGGTTGGGACCCAACCTCACGCCCATCTTGGGTTTTTCGATGACTTCCCAGTTATATCCACCCTTATCGAGTTCTTGCTCTAGAACTTGTTCTGCTTTTAACAGCTGCTGTAACTTGTCTCGGTTAATTTGTACTTGAGGTTCCAAACGATTGTACTCAGCCAATACACGTGGAAAGCGTTTGAGTTCATTACGCAGTTGATCTTCTTTCTTTGCTAGAACGCGATCGCGAGCAACAAAAGCCAATAAATCCGTTCTTGTTTTTAACAGATCCGATGAAAGGTTGATGTCAATTTGACTTTTTTGTCCTTGCCCTAGGAGACTCTGTACTTGGGGTTTTGCGTCTACACCCAAAGTCCGCCTTTGCTCTTGTTGCAACAATGTCTTCTGGCTTTGAAGTTGTTCTACAAGTTTTTGTACGCTGGGTGCTTGTTCCGTAAAACGCAGGCGTTCTTGTGCCAGAAGCAATTCTGTTTTCTGGATTTCGTTCAGCAATGCTTGATAGCGACTTGATTGGCTGAGACGGGTTTCAGCAAGAGCAGTTTCTGGAGTTGTTTGAAGCTGTTGTAGTAAATTTTTGTAACGAGCATCAGCTTCTTGATACTCAGCACGAGTTTTACCCCGTTCTTGCTGAATTCTGGTTAGTTCATCTTCTGTGGCTTTTGCCTGTGTATCTGGGTTGATTATATTCTCACTTCTACGAAAGCGTTGTAGATTTGCTTCTGCTGCCACAACCTCGCTATTAACTTTTCTAATCTGGTCCCTGATGACTTTCAGACCTCTTCTGATACGTTCGTCTTGCTGTTTGATGTTGTAATCCAGATAAACTCGCTGCATCGTCTCCAAGACTTTGTATGATTTATCTGGATCGGTACTAATGTAGTCTACTTGAAATATTTTAGTTACAATGTTATCCTCTTTTCTCTTGATTTGGTCTAAAGCCAAGGAGCCTTTCAATTCGTCAACAGTTATATCGGGATATTCTGACTTGAGCTTGCTAACCGCTTGTTCCATCAGTTCAGAACTTTTCATTAAGTTCAGCTGGGTTGCGGTGTCTATTTCAATATTGGGATCGGTATATTGACTATCTACTGAACCATTTGCTTCTTGTTTGCCCTGATAGTTAGGTTCTATCAGAAGCTGCATTGAGCTTCCGTAAGTAGTTGGTGTTCTTTTTGTTGCCAGACCTGCAACGGCAATAGATGCCACAAATACTGCTAAAAACCAGGGGAATCTGCGTACTAAAACCGCTAACAGTTGTCCGTAACCCGGTTCTGACTCAGTAACTGGATTTACATATGGACCTAGACTGCTTTGAACCACGTTTATTATCCCTCAGCTAATCAAATTAAATGAATAGTTACTTTACAGCACAAGTTTGGTCAATAACTTGCTCGACTTTACTAAAGAAAGCCTCTTCTGAAAAATGAGTGACCGCGTGATTACGAATCTTCTCGTAATCCCAATAGATATCCCTGGCTTCTAGTAGTGCAGTTTGTAGCGAATCTGGTGTTTGCCTCTTGAAAAAGACTCCTGTTTTACCAGGGATCTGGGTGTCCAATACGCCACCAGCACCAAATGCGATGACTGGCGTTCCACTAGCATTTGCTTCTACTGGCACTAATCCATAATCTTCTAGGGCTGCCACTATAACAGACCTAGCTTTAGAAAACAATTGAGTGCGTTGAGCATCGGAAACGTGTCCTACAAATTCTACGTTGCCCAATGCTTTAGACTCCAATCTTTCTCTTTCCGGGCCATCTCCTGATATCAGCAATCGCCACCCCAGCCAGTTGAAAGCTTCGACTATTATATCAAGTCGTTTGTAACCGATCATGCGAGCTGAGGCAAGATAGAAGTCTTCTTTTGTATCTGAAAAAACAAATCTTTTTGTATCGATAGGATAATTGATAACAATTGCTTTTTTACCGTAGGTGTCTTTTATACGACGCGCAACAACACTGGAGTTAGCGATGTAAAGATCTGGCTCCTGTGCGTAGGTTAGGTCTACTTTTCTCATCATCCCAAAAACTTGTTCGATGAGAGGAGCAAAATATCGGTAGTCTCCGTACTCCCGTAAATAAGTTTCTGTATCCCATAAAAAACGAGTTACATTGTGACAAAAGCAAATGTGGCGTGCTGTTGGTTTTTTCCGCACTGCTTTTGCAAAACTAGTACTGCTACTAATAATTAGATCGTAATCTTGTAAGTCTAATGCACGGAAGGCAGGAAAGTAAAAGGGTGCCATCAACCTAAAATACTTTGTAGCACCTGGTATACCTTGCAAGAAGGTGGTATTAACAGAACGATCCCCCAAGTCTATGGTTTCTTCGGGATCGTACAAGGAAGTATAAACATCTGCTTCAGGGTAGCGCTTGCACAGCAATTCAAAAACGCGCTCCGCCCCTCCTTTTTGAGTTAGGTAATCATGAACTAGGGCAATTTTCATACTAAACCTGGTGGATTTACTCTATACAAATTTTTATAGGAATTAGGAGTCGGGGGCTAGGGGGTCAAGAATCACCTGAGGAAAGTTAATGACGACCGCATTGAACGCCGCACCCTCGTTTTAGCAGTTTATAAACTATTTGGCAATCTACTCGATCCTCCTATTGATTTTTAAGATACTAAAAATTTATTTTTAGATTATTAACTTTTAATAAATGTTTTGTAATGGAAACAGAAAGAAGTTTACGTGCTCTTGCGGATTGGGGATTGGGCATTGAGAATTGGACAAAAGGGCAAAAGAGCATTGAGAATTGGTACATCTTCCTTGTCTTCCTTGTCTTCCTTGTCCTCCTACTCCCTACCCCTACCCCTACCCCTACACTGCTGCTAGGGTTTTGAAGAAATAAGCATTTTGTTCGGCACGCAGTTTATCGCACAGCCTACCTGAAGGGAGTTCGACATCGTCATATGTCAGAACTTGATCTTTGGAAATATCTCGCTTGAGACGACATCCTTCTGCTAAACCAATTGGTAGGAAGTTTTGTTCTTGAACAATGTTGGAATTTTCACATTGACCGTAGGTCATGTAATAACCAATACCATCCAAAGTTTCCCCTGCTTTCAGGTCAATTTTGGCAGTCGTCACAACGTCCACTAAAGGAGCACCTAGAGGACTTAATATGTAGTCTTGGAAAAGAACAACACGAGCCACTGACAGTGGTACTTCAAAGTGACAGAGGTGATATGGGGTATAGAAGCTGTAAAGGGGACCTTCGCCTAACTTATAGAGATTGAGGTAGTGACGTTGCTTCGGGTCGTCATGAGTTCCGAATACAAAGACTCCAGGACCTGGTTTTGCACCCACGACGTAATCTACAATGCCGCCCAATTCTTTCAATTGTTCGACATCATACATCCCGGTCATTTCATCAACATGACCCTTAAAGTCGTATCCCAACATCCCGCGCTTGGCAACTTTCATCCCTGTAGCGTTGGCAACGATCGCTTGCTCAAATGAAATCTTTGTCCCATCTGCAAAGCTAGTTACCATGTGAGGCTTCTGACCCCAACGTTCGGCAAATGCTTTTTGAGTTGTAGGGTTGCGATAAGGATCTTGTAGACCTTTAATGTTACCACATAACAATGGAGTTAAACCAATACTTTTTACAAAACGATACAGATTCATTTGTACCCCAGGCTGGTCACCGTCACAAGCCGTGAGGATAACGCCTGCTTTGTCTGCATAAACTTTAAGGATGGAACCAATAGTGCCATCTAATTCAGCGTTCATCATAATAACATGCTTGTGATGGGCTATTGCCTCCATCACAACATGAGCGCCAAATTCCACCGCACCCGTCACCTCAATTAAAGCGTCAATCCCTTCAGCACGGCACAGTAACATCGCATCATCTGTCACAGCATAGCCATCGTTTGCGATCGCGTTTTCCAATTCGCCAACAGAGGAAACAACTTTATAATTTTCAACTCCGGCTTCTGAATAAGCACGTCCTGCAGCATCAACATTGCGGTTAGCAATGGCAACCAGTTTCATACCGGGTACAGAATTTGTGATTTGATTGGCGATTCCCCGACCCATGAAGCCCGCTCCAATCATGCCAACTTTGATAGGGTTAAAAGCTTCTGCACGGGCTTGTAAGGCACGATCTACAATAATCATCGATTTAAGTTCCTCTGTTGATAGTTGATAGTTGATAGTTGTTAGTTGTTAGTTGTTAGTTGATAGTTG
Source organism: Scytonema sp. UIC 10036 (assembly GCF_009725235.1). Next base: position 203 of record NZ_WJFC01000206.1, on the reverse strand, counting down.
TTAGTTGATAGTTGTTAGTTGTTAGTTGATAGTTTTGAGTTTTTAGTTGATAGTTGATAGTTTTGAGTTTTTAGTTGATAGTTGATAGTTTTGAGTTTTTAGTTGCTAATAACCACTAACCACTAACCAATAACAACTAACAACTAACAACAAACAAAAAAAAAAAAAAAACAAAAAAACAAAGATAAGAGGATCAAAAAAAA
>NZ_WJFC01000205.1 GCF_009725235.1 Scytonema sp. UIC 10036 | reverse complement strand
ATTGTTATGTTTTCTTTTTGTATATTTAGTTTTATTGCTTTATTCTATATTTTTTTTTTTTTTTGTTTTTTGTTTTTTGTTTTTTGTTATTTGTTATTTGTTAGTTGTTAGTTGTTAGTGGTTAGTGGTTAGTGGTTAGTGGTTAGTGGTTAGTAGGGAAGACAGCCCACCATACAGAGCTTTTATCCGGCAATGCCACCCTACCTACTCACAACTATCCACTATCAACTATCAACTAACAACCAACCACTAACTCTCTACCGAAAGTATGGTCATTCTTTATCTCTACTTTCAGAAAGAGGAAAATTTATCTTCTGACTTTATACGATGAAACCAAAGCTAGAGAATAGGAGAGAATAGATGAAAGTTGATGAATTAGCGCAAGACATAAGAGAACAATTACCCCAAGAAGCCCAGCAGATTTTCGTTGCTGCTTTCAATGCTGCTCAAAGCGACGGTATCAGCGAAGAGGGTGCGCGTCAAATTGCTTGGAACAGCGTTCGCAACCAGTACGGTCAAGACAAAAATGGTAATTGGTATGCGAAGGGCGAAGTAACAGCTCAGCACTACAAAGCTGTTACCTCTGGTGGTAATTAAGGTTTCTCACATAAGGTAATCAGTTTATGGCGGTTGGCTTGTGAGCTAATCGCCTTTGCTTGTAAGGAAAACTAAAACTTTTGTATTAGGCTTTCGGAAATTGTAGGTTGGGTTTCGTTCCTCAACCCAACAAATGTCTGTAAATATTGGGTTTCGTTCCTCAAACGCCACTTCACTCAACTCTGGAAACCAGAGCACTTTTTGTGGTCCCCCAACCTACGTGTTTTCGCGTTTTTAGGCTTAACCGACAAGTATTGAAATTGCTACTACAAAATTAATATTTTTTTAATAGTCTATCTTGCCTGGTGAACACTAGCAATTCACAGAAATATGAAGGAGACAGGTCAAGACAAATCTCTGTGACTGATAAAATACAAGTAGCAATTAAATGTATTAATGGTTTAACTATATGCAAGACTCTGTATTTGTTATATTTATTGCTTTCGGGTGTATATGGCTCTTTATGGGAGTAGCAGCTTTGATAGCTTTCCTAAAATCAGAAGGACAAGAAATTCGATTTGGTAAATGGGGGCTGATTGTTGCTATCCCCATTGTTATTCCAATCGTTGTTACGCTCATCATTGGTGCAATGTATCATTAAAACCATACAATGCTCGTTTTCTGCACCTGAATAACTGAATTTGAGTACAATCCTTGTAAAGACTAGCCATGCTAGTCTCTACATTTTTTTTCTTAAATGTCTATTATCAAGAAAATACAAAAAAATATATGCCTTCGCATATATTTACAGAAATAACCTAATAACTGTTATCAAAGACCAACTTCAACCCGAATTCTCTCGCGAGGACAGCGCCAAGGTTGGGCATTTCTTGCTCCAACATAGACACAACCTTCCGCTCGCATAGCATCATCAGAGACGTTATTTGGCTTATAGAAACGCCAGCGTCCTTGGTCATCAGGTCCGGATACTGCTCGCAACACGCGTCTTTCATAGGGTCGTCTATCGTATCGGTCATCGTAGCGACCGCCAGATTCTCTATCAAAAACTTCTACCCGAATTCTGTCACTCGGACAGCGCCAAGGTATTTGTGTTCCAACATTAACGCAGCCTTGTGCTCTCATGGCGTCATCGGAAACATCATTTGGCTTGTAAAACCGCCAGCGCCCTTGGTCATCTGGACCTGATACCGCTCGCAGCCTTTGGGTGTAAGAACCTCCGCGATCGTATCGGTCATCATAGCGGTCCCTGTCATATCGGTCATTATAGCGATCGTCATAATCCCCACTGTAAATTTCTAGCCGAATTGTGTCACGAGGACAGCGCCAGCGTTGTGCATTATTTGACCCAACATCGACGCAACCCTGTGCTCGCATTTCGTCACTAGAAACACCGCTGGGTTTGTTGAACCGCCAGCGTCCTTGGTCATCTGGTCCGGATACCGCTCGGATTGTACGTCTTTCCCTATACCTTTGAGATATCAGTAAGGGAGAATCAAAAGGTTTTACTTCCTCTGCTGAGGCAATTGGTACATGCATTTCCACTGTCGTCACAGAGATAAACAAAGCCACAGGTAAAGCAGAAATTTGATTGAGATGCATTTTAGTAAGGGGATGATATTTGTTTGCTTTTTAACTGAGACCTACCTAAGAACCACTACTTAAAGAGGGTTAACAACAGAATTTACTGAATTATGTATAATGACGGAATTCCTAACAACTGAGTTCCTAAGTTTTAACAGTGACCAGTAACTAATGACAGAGGTAGCGATCGCTTACATTCCTTAAGGTTAAGAAATAATGCTATGGCAATCCTAAATTAAGTAGTAAGTAAGTAGGTAGGGCTTTGCCGCACAAAAGTCTTAGTGGTGCGCTGTCTTCCCTACCTACGGTTATCTCATGAATTGAATAGGATTGCTACATCAATGCTCCAACATAAAGAGAATTGCTATGAATATACCAAGCAATGTTAGCTATCAAGTTAGACCAGACAAACCAATTGTCTTAGCTAAAATCGATCCGAATGCCTCTGAAAACTACAAAAACAAAAAAGATGTTGAAGATGAACTGGAATACCAACGCCAGCGCCTTCAGAACTTACAAGAGAGATTGTATGCAGAACACCAGCGCAGTCTGCTAATTGTGTTGCAAGCAATGGACACAGGTGGTAAAGATGGCACAATCAAACACGTTTTTAGCGGAATTAACCCCCAAGGCTGTCAGGTGTGGTCATTCAAAACACCCAGTCAAGAGGAATCAAGCCATGATTTTCTCTGGCGTTACCATCACCGAGTCCCACAACAAGGCATGATTTCCATCTTCAACCGCTCTCACTATGAAGATGTTCTGATTGTTAGAGTCAAGCAGCTAGTACCTCAAGAGGTTTGGGAAAAACGCTATCAACTTATTAATGAGTTTGAGTATATGCTGACTCTTAACAAGATTAAGATAATTAAGTTTTTTCTACACATTTCTAAAGATGAACAGAAACGACGGTTGGAAAGTCGGTTACAAAATCCCGATAAGCATTGGAAATTTTCTCATAGTGACATTAAAGAGCGTTTGTTTTGGGATGAATACCAAACAGCCTTTGAGGATGCAATTAATCATTGCTCAACCGCTTATGCTCCATGGTACGTAGTGCCAGCTAACAAAAAGTGGTATCGAAATCTAGTGGTCGCCCGTACAATTACTGATACAATAGAAGCAATGAACCCACAATACCCGAAAGCAGAGGAGGGCTTAGATAAGGTGATCGTTCCAGATTAAGAGGATGTCCGCTCCAATACTGTGTAGGTTTTGGCTAAAAATACGAAAATACGTAGGTTGGGTTGAGGAACGAAACCCAACATTTATAGGCATTTGTGAGGTTTCTCCACAGGGAAAGCCCAACAAACACGAGTATTCTTGTTGTGTTTGAGTGGAGGCATTGTTATTTTTCAGAATAATTCGCTAATTCTTGTGCTGCTTCTGCTATCATTTGTTGCCGAATAGATAACGGTGCAATAACCTCGCCTTTTGGTCGCCATTCTCGCAGGCGCATCAGGACGTTGATATCGCCGTCTCGTATCCAGGCTTGGTAATAAGCATCTTCTCTCGAACGCTGACTGATAATTTCTAATAACTGTTGCTGTTCTTGCTTGTTGAAAATATTATGAGCAATTAATTTGGGGAGTTGGTCATAGGAAACTTCACAAAAGGTAGGATGTCTTGTGGTGTTTTCCACGTACCACTTGGCAAAATCTGTTGGAAAACGGAGAACGAGCAATTCTTTTTTAAGATAAAAATTAAAACCCCAAGCAGCTTTCAGTTCTGCATCAACATATGATGGTATGGGTAAATTTCCTGTTTGCCACATCTGCTTTAATACCGTGGGAATAAGGGGATCGTCCCATGTCAGAACTTGCAGGCGATCGCAGGCAATGCGGTCTAGGCGGTAGTTGTGCCATGCTATATTACCATTGGGGTCTGTGCCGTATGCACTGAGGTATTTAGCACGGCGTCGGTAATGCAGGCAAACTGGGTAGACTGTCACTTTGACTTTGTTCTCTGTTGCTGCTATCCAATACTCGAACTGCACTACGCTACCAGGGGGTTTGCGCCAAAGCTGTTCTAGCTGTTCCTGGTAATTATCAACTCGGTCTTGCATTTGTGGAGAAAGGATATAGTCTAGGTGCAGGAATATTCTTTGATGCGGATCTTTGGCATATAGCCCTCTAGAGGCAGAAGAGCTTGCTATCTGCTCCCACAACTTTCCTATAATTAACGATAAGTTTGGCTGTACAAAGGAAATTGATTCTAAGATTTGCAGCAGTTCCCATGTTTGTGCTAGATCTAGAGAAAACAGGCTCAGTTCCGTGGTTGTTTGAGTTGGGGGAGTCGGTAAATTTTGGACTAAAACAGAGCGATACTTTTGCATCTCTGTCATCTGCAACCAACCCAGGCGGACAAGTTGCTTGAGGTCATCTCTGAGAGAACGATGCACGGTAGCAAAAGGACGCTGTTGCAGTCCCTTTTGTAGTTCCTCCTCACTCATTCCTGTCAGTTGAATCATGGACTGCTGCCATTTGTCAACATTTAGATGGAAGTTTTGCTCGAAGACTATTTCTGAAAAAGTTTGATGGCAAATGCAACTGCGATCGCTACATTGTGCGGTGATGTCTTGAAATCCCGGAAATTTGGCGAGCAGCTGACTAACCTTTCTCACTTGCTAGGAAAATATTACGCTCATACACCTTGTCAGGTTTGCCATCGGGATGACGAAGAAAATTTACAACCCTTGAATAAAGAACCAGGTGCGGTACTAGCTTGCGGAACATGTCGGAGAATGTATGAGTTAGGGGGACAGCTATTACGAGTTGATGCGATATTGCGATCGCAATTCTCAGAAGCTTCTGAAATTGGAAAGAATGAAATACAGTTAAAACTACCTCCCCAAGATGAATTATCTGCTGTTAATGTTCGCTACCGTCTGTGTGACGACTGGAAGCAAATAGATTCAGATGCAGACACAATTTTGTTAGTCAATGACTGGGAATTAGACCATTATAGATTTCGTCACTTTCGTAAGTTTAATTCTGCACCTCTACTGCTAGGTAAGTATGGTATAAAGACGCAAATACCTGGAGAAACAGGTTTTATGCGTGCTGAGGAAATGGCAGAACTGGCTCGTGGTATAAAAAGAGTTGGCTATTTACGGATGGATGTAGACCGTTTGGGACAAATTTTTGCTAGGGGATTAGGTGATAACCAAACATTACCTCGATTAGCTGGGCTTTCCCGGCAAATGAGTTATTTTTTCAAGGTATATCTTAATAGCTTGGCAGAGCATAAAGAGCAAAATATACCTAAAAATATCAAACAGTTACCTCAAAAGGAAACATCTCAAAATAGCTATAATACTAGCGAATCTTTACCAGAAGGTAAAACTCAAATTTTGCTATTTATCTATGCAGGTGGTGATGACCTCTTTATCAGTGGAGCCTGGAACAAAGTTGTAGAATACGCTTTTGATGTCTATCAGTGCTTTCGTGCTTACACTGGACATAACCCAGACATTACTCTGTCAGGAGGCATCAATATTGCTGATGCTAAATTTCCCCTCTATCAAGCTGCAAATGAATCAGGTGAAGCAGAAGAAGCAGCAAAGGGAAAAGGTAGAGATAGTTTAGGTTTATTTGGTGAAGTTTTTAAATGGGATGAGTGGCTGGGAATTGATGACATTAACCTAGTCAATTCAGAAATCAAAGCTTATCTTAAGGAAGAATCTAAGCCAAAGCTTTTAGGAGTACTACCTTTTATTCTAAAACTAGAACAAGAGAACATAGGAGTAAATTATTCACGAATTTTGTTCGCAATCTGCTAATTACAGCGCAAATACAAGAGCAAGTAATGAAAAAGTTTGAAGACCAAAAATCAAAGGAGGCGATGGAAACACGCTACTATTTACACTTACCCAAAATTGCTTATACTCTGGCTCGATTACCTCAGAATGTGCTAAAGGATGGAGATTTTCGTACTTCCTTGAAAAACCCATACAATTCTCCATATTTTCGAGCCATTGCAACTTGGATTGAACTCTTAAACAGAACATCATATAGCAATCCGCGTAGGAGTCATGAAAATCTCTGATTCCTCTCTCTATGCTCTGGAGCACCTCTTTGGTTAATTTATTTTAACAAATGATTTAGGAATGCTATAACCATGACAGAAAGCAGTACACAAAAAACAATTGTTGATGAACTTATTACAACTATTAAAGGTTTGACTGAAGGACTCAAGTCTTACCCAATTCGTGACCTGGTGAAACACGCTGAGAAATTTGGACCCTACCTCAAACAACAAAGATTGGAAACTAATCAGGTGCGGAAGTTCTTAGATGCTATTAATCAGATAAAAGCTCAACTAGCACAGCAAGATGAAGATGAAATCCTTTTATGGGAGTTAAAAAATATACAAAATCAAGCTGATGAAGAAAAAAAGGAAATTAAGAAAAAGGAAAATATTTCAGAACAAAATTTACTAGTCGAACTGAAAAAAATTCAGAATCAAGCCGCTCTAAAAAAATCAGAATTACTATTTACTAAAATTGAAGCTGATGTTGTTCTCCTTAAACCAAAATTAGCCTATGCTGCTGCTAGGCAAAGATCTGCTAGACCATTAAATGATGTGATGTCAGCAGCCATCGATAAAGTATATAGTAAAGAAGATTTTGAACGCCTGGTTCAATTGCTTGAGTCAATTATTGCCTATCATAAAGCAGAAGGTGGAAAATAATAATGCCTGCATCAATCGAACAAAAACCTTTATTTGGTAAAGTGACAATCAACACTCACCTAGTAGTCGAAACTGGCTTGCATATTGGTGGTGGTGGTGAAAACTGTAGATATTGGTGGACTTGATAAACCTGTGATTCGCGATCCTCTAACGCAATATCCTTATCTTCCCGGTTCATCCATCAAAGGCAAATTACGCTCTATTTTGGAACGACTGTTAAACAAACCCCTCAATCGGACTGGAGGAAGTGGTACTTATCGTTACGAAAGCGATGATTTAGAAGATGGATTTACAGAAATTGAGAGGTTATTAATACGTTATGAAGGTGCAAAGACTTGTCCAATATCCCGACTTTTCGGTTCGACTGGTGGTAGCAACTGTTGGCTAGAAAAAGATAAATTTGAATCACAATCATTAGAACGCGTACAAAATGTTTCATCCCGTTATATTGCTTGGGTTGATGAAGCAAAAACAGGCAGATTTGTAGACAACGACCGGACACAACTTAATTCAGAAGAAGTTGTTAAAGAGTTTATAAAAGTTAAAGGACGCAACTGTCCTGCACGTCTGATTATTCGTGACTGTCATTTATTACCTGAGTCTGCTGAACAACTCAAGAAAATTGACACAGGTCTATTTATGACTGAGTGGAAATTTGAAAACGGTATTGACCGTGTCACAGCTGCTGCTAACCCGCGTCAATTAGAACGCGTACCGGCTGGGTCGAAGTTTCAATTTGAATTAGTTTACACCGTTGAAAACAGAGAACAAGCTATAGAGGATTTACAAAATATTGCGATCGCACTTGCCATTCTCGAAGATGATGCACTGGGCGGACACGGTTCTCGCGGTTACGGCAAAGTTAAATTTCAGGGCTTTAATTTTTCATACCGTAGCTTAGACCAGTATCGTCGCATTACTAGCACTCCAGGTGGTAGTTCAGAGATAACAACAATCGAACCCGTTGCTGACACTCAAGCGTTGCTTGATAACTTTGTGCGTCTGCGTGATGATATTCTGCGACGGTTACCACCAGCAGAGGGAAATAGCAATTAATCTAAATACGCTCAACGAAAACTGACAGACACACAGACAGTAAGAGTATGGCAACTTGGAAACTGATTAAACTTAAATTTGAGCGTTGTCCCGCACATTTTGGGGAATTAGGTATCGGGATGGAATCAACCACTGAAAGAGTACATTCTGATACATTGTTTAGTGCTTGGATGAGTAGTTTTGCCCGATTATATCCGAATGAAATTGATGCTTTATTTAACAGATTTCATGACGATGCGCTTCCAGCAATACGAATAAGTTCAACTTTTATTTACCGCGAAACTGACAAAGGTACAATTTATTATCTCCCACGTCCGCTCAAGTTTCCTGTCAATTACCCTCAAGACAATGATTTAGAATTTTTCAAGACTTACAAAAAACTGAATTACTTACCACTTAAAGTTTGGCAAAGATGGTATCAAGGCGAGGGATTTACATCAGCAGATCGGCAGGAACTCATAGCTAGAACGAATGGAGCTAAGGGAGGTAATCTTGATGCTGAAGGTACTTTTGATTACAAACAAGCTTTTAAAATTGAGAAAGTTCCCAAAATTGCGGTAGACCGGAATACACGAGCAACAAACCTCTATCATACTGCTTTTGTCTACTTTGAATGGAATCAAAATGGCAACAGTATCCAAAGTTTATCAGGATTATATTTTTTACTACACTTTCATCAAGATGATGTAGAACTAGCAACACGCTTAGAGGATGCATTAAAACTCCTAGGTGAAGAGGGATTGGGAGGAGAACGTTCAAGTGGTGCTGGTCGATTTAAAGTTGAATGGAACGATATACCTTCAGATTGGCAATCGGTAGTTGAACATCCAGACACATTGACTAGTCACTACCTTATAAGCTTATTTTGGGAAGACGACGTATCGCAATTACTAAAATACTTTCTAAAAACATTCAAGATTATCCGCTTAAAGAAGAATCGATGTCTCCTACAGGAGTTGATTCACAACTTCGCACTATAATAAATGGTATTAAATCTTATGATACCGATTCCAGACAAGTTGTCGCTGTTTTGTCTGTCTATCGAGATTCTCTTAAGCAAATTTTTAATACTTTAGAAAAGTCATTCTCAGGAATTAAATCTTATTTATCAGCGGTTAATTATTTTTTACAAGGTAAACAAATTATTTATGCAGAAAATTTAAACTCTATCAATTCATTAATTCAAATTCGGTTTGAAGATGATTCTTTGTATAATGGTTTAAGTGCTTTGTCATCTGGAGAAAGACAAATTATTACTCTGATATACGCAGCTACTAATATGAGTAAACAACAGTTAGTTTTGATTGACGAACCAGAAATATCACTTCATATTGACTGGCAAAGAGAGCTACTTCAAAAAATGTCTGAACAATTGCCCAATCATCAAATTATAGCTTGTACACATTCTCCAACAGTAGGAGCAGATTATGAGGATTGTTTACAAGAATTAAACTTAAAACCTACTAATAAAAATAATTGGTATAAAGATAGTGATATAGAAAAAATTTTTGAATATCTTGAAGATAATAGTACGGAAAATGAATTAGAAATTTAGATATTAATATAACAGATGAAGATTGAGGAGATTGATGATGAGTAATTTTACTTATAAACCAAGTGATTATAGAAATTTAATAAGAATGAGCAACAAAAAGCGTTTATTAGTTGAGGGTAAAGAGGATAAAATTCTTTTTAAATTACTTTTAGATGAATTATATAGTCAAAAAAATAAGATTGATATAGATAGCGCTGAAGATTTGATTAATTTCGATAATGCAATAGGAAATCGTCAAAAAGTTGAAGCAATATGTCAAAGCCTTACAAATGAACCCTATAATCATAAGTTAGTTGGTTTTGTTGACCGCGAATTTAGAGACTTTGATATTAGTGATACTATTCAAGACAATCTCAATTTACATAAAGTTCAAGGTCAACTTGTATGGTCAAGAGGACATTCAATGGAAAATTATTTTTTTGATTTTTCGATTCTTCGAGACCCTTTGCGAGACCTTTCAGCTGCTGAATGGTTTGATGACGCTTTGTATTTGTTTAAACAACTTATAGATTCAACAATTCGTCTAGCTTGTTCTGTAAGTTTAGTAGGTCATGAATTAGGTATATTAAAACGAATTAAATGCAGTGTTAGTTGGCAAATGTTAAATATTCTTGTTGCGTCCAACAATGTTCAAATTTTGTTTAATTCTTGGGAAGAAAATTTTATAACTGACCAAAACTTCTGTCAAGAAGAAGCAAAAAAGATAATCACCAGATATCAATACTGGCATCAAATTATTGAACAAGCTGATTTTAAAGTTGTTCGATGGTTATGTCATGGACATATAGGAATTGCTGTGATATGGGCAGTTTATAGTCGTTGTGTCTATGATATTTGTTGTCGCAATAAGCGCGGCAACCCTGAATCCGAAGTTGCTGTAGTGCAACGCATTAAAGAAGAAAATAGAACACATACTTGTGCTAGTTGGTGGGCAAGAAAGGCTGTGGTAAATCAGTGTGATTATCCGATAGAAGTTCTAAAATTATTAGATATTACTTTATCTGACTGAGCGATAAAGTTAAGATATTCTGGTTAAGTTATTTATCAAAATTTAATTATCATTTTAAATAATGCTAATTCGCTCAACTTGGACATTAATAGTATTCGATATCACAGTATTACCTCGTTCCTATCATTTAGAACTGGTAAAACTATTACATAACAAATTAAACATAGAAGTAGGATTAGAGAAAATTCCATCTACATCTTTTTCTACCATTTGTGGTTTATACATTCCTTCACAAGATTTTTTCACGTTTCAACCGGAAGAATTTTATCAATTATCACTGTGTGGTTTACAAGAACATACAGCCAAAGCCATATCCTTACTTAATTTAGGAGAATCACTAGAATTTCTAGGTGCTAAGTTTAATATTATTAATCGCGAAGATAAAATTGCTAGCTACGAAGAACTTTATACCAATTTAGTAGCCAACGAACCAGAGGCAATTCGACGTTTTGATTTGCAGTTTACAACACCCACCGCTTTTGCCCAAGGTGGGAGCGCGTTACCTCTACCTATACCAACATTAATGTTCCGAAGCTGGTTGGAACGTTGGAATAACTTTGCACCTGTTTATTTAGGTGGCGATGAATTAATTGCTTATTTAAGTAATGCAGTTCTTCTCAAACATCACAAAATTCAAACACGTAAATGGCAACTACAAAAGGGATACGTAAATGGATTTGTGGGTGATGTAACGCTGCAAATTTTTAACCGTGCAGATTCTTTACTAGCAAATGTAGCGGATTTGTTAGTGCAATATGCTCAGTTTGCAGGAACAGGAATTAAGACACGCTTGGGGATGGGACAAACAAATTTAATGAAAGAGAGGTAAATTTAAATGCAACTGTTAACATTTTTAGGAGTTTTTAATTTAGAGACAACAGAATTTACTTGGAAAAATCAATCGTTACTAAAATCACCTTATGTTGTAGAAGCATTATTAAAGTTTAATAGTATACAAAAAGTCACCATATTTCTTACTCCACAAGCAGAACAACATGAAAACTGGAAGAAGTTACAAACAAATCTTATCCAATTAAATAATATATCTGTTGAATCTGTTCAAATAAATTCAGGACAAGGCGAAGAAGATTTTTGGCAGTTATTTGATGCAGTTGTAAATTCTGTAGAATCAGAATCAGAAATTATATTTGATATCACTCATGCTTTTCGCTCAATTCCATTTTTAGCTTTTCTAGCAACAGCATTTTTACAAAAAGCAAAAGCTGTAACTGTAAAAAGCATTTATTATGCAGCGTTTGAGCGTAATCAGCTACAAACACCTATAGTTGATTTAACTCCTGCTCTTGAATTGTTAGATTGGCTAACTGCTACAAATAGATTTGTAGAAACAGGAGATGGGCAGTTAGTAGCTAATTTACTGAAAGCAAAAATACCAAGCAATGAAGAACTCAGTCATAATTTAGAAGCTAGAAAACTAAAAGCTAATTTGAAGCTAGCAGCAGAGACTATAGAAGCAATATCTATCGCATTGGCTATTACAAGACCTTTAGAAACAATGACATTGGCGACAAAATTAGAAGAAAATTTAGCAAAAGCTACTCCTAGTTTTGCTCAAAAAGCACAGCCTTTTAATCTTTTGACTGAAAAAATAGTAAAAGAATACGGACAGTTCGCACTTCTTAAACCAAGCGAACAGTCACAGATACCTCAGAATATGCACCGACAATTAAAAATGATCGAGTGGTATCTCGAACGACAACAAATTGTTCAGTCAGTTACTTTAGCACGCGAATGGATAGTATCTGTCTTAGCTTTCAAATTTAATGAAGATATATTAAATCATTCACAAGGTCGGAAATATGTAGAAATAGCATTAAATAATGCATCAGAAAAGCTAAAAAAAAATCCAAGAGAAATTACACCTGGGCGTTGTGATGAAATGTTTGAATCTTTGCCGGAAGCTAATGAACTTGCGAAGCTTTGGAGTGCGATAACTGAAATAAGAAATGATATAGCTCATGTAGGTATGAAAACTCAAGCTCAAACAGCAAATAATCTTAAACAAAAAGTAGAGTCTTTATATCCTAGACTTTTACAATTAGGAAACCAATTATTACCAAATGAATAGAAACTCATGCCAAAAATCCTTTTTGTCACCATCGGTGGTTCCTTCCAACCCATCATCACCGCTATCCACAGTTTACAACCCGATCGAGTAATATTCATCGCCTCGGATGGCGAAAAGGGTAGCAAGTCACAAGTCATAGGTGAGGGAACTCCCTGCGAGGTGCGTCGGGGTGCAGAAGTTATCGAAAGACTACCCAATATTCCCACACAGGTGGGGTTAGGCGATCGCTTTCAACCAGAACGGGATTTAATTCTCGTGCAAAATCCAGACGACTTAGGCGAATGCTATTCCAAAATTCGCGATCGCATCCTCAATTTGCAGCAAGAAACCAGTCATGAGATTATGGCTGATTACACGGGTGGAACTAAAACTTTATCGGCGGCGATGGTCATGGCAGCTGTTGATTGTGAAATTTCACTGTACCTTACCATTGCTGCAAGAGATAACTTGGTGAAGGTAGAACGGGGAGAAGTTACGCAAAGAATAGACACCAGTTTTCGTCGCTAGAGACTGAGATTGTTTAGCTGCATTTCACACTGTTGAAATATGTAATTAACAACAGCAAACAATTTCTCTAGCTCTTGAATTGTGTAAAAAGTGATATTTCTAGTAAAAACATCTGCTTCTAGCTTGCCAAATTGCCAGCGATCGCCATTAGAAGCGATACCATAGATAACTATTTGCATTTCCCCATTAAGTCTTTGGGCAGCAATCATTTCTGCTAGACATTGCGCCCAAGCGGCTTCAAAATTGTCCTGTTTTGCCTCCACCAAAATGAAATATGGCTTATCAAACACTACTTTTCCTAAAGGAGATTTTCTTGCTAAAATATACTCTGGAAAACCTGAAAGTTTCTCGTCATAATTTAAAGAATGATGACTCCAAAGAATGAACTGACTGCGATAGCATTTCCAAACTTCTTTAAGGACTGGATAAACTAGATTTTCACAAATAGCAAATTCTGAATTATCAACAACACCGTCCCTCATCATTATTTGTAAATCTTCTCGAAAATAGTCAGAGATATTAAACTCGATTTCTCCAAGAAAATTAGATTCTGCATAGGTAATGCGAAATTCTATAAGAACTTCACTTATTGTTTTATAATTACTGAAAGCCATACTACCCTCCCAAAAAAATTATATAGTCGAATGATTGGGAATCTTTTGTCTCACGCTAAAACCCAAAAGCAAGGCAGTGCGTTGGGCTGTTTCCCGACACTCACGTATCTAGCGTGCAAACAGCACAGTTAAATCTTGTACCTTAAATTTGCTATGGTGTCCAACTCATTAATATATAAGCAGAGCAAGTGCCTATTCGCGTACCGAGGTGATGAATCTCTTCCCCGCTTCACAAACAGATCCGCCCTTACCTGCTTGGCAAACTCTGCCAACAATGTGCGATCTCAAAAGTGAAGATCCGGAGGAACCCGGTTTGCCTGACGAATTTCATCACCTCCAACCCGCACTCTTGAGTCGTAGCTTGCGCCTCAAGAACTACATAACAGACCGATTCTTTACAGGTACAAATCTCAATCTTTACTATGATGTGGAGCAGACCGAGTGGCACAAACGCCCCGACTGGTTTTTGGCTCAGGGTGTACCGCGCCTACACCCTGAGGAAGATTTAAGAAGAAGCTACGTGGTTTGGCAAGAACAAAAAAGTCCTTTTGTTGTTGTTGAACTTCTCTCTCCCAGTACTGAAAAAGAAGATCTTGGTGTCTACGCTGAATCAGAACCGGATATGTTGTTGTCAGTTCAACCTGAAGTGAGTGGAAAGTTACATTCCTCAGACAGTCAAAATGGGTTGGTGAAGAAAACTACACTACCCTCTAAGTGGGAAGTGTACGAGAAACTTCTAGACGTACCTTACTACATTGTATTCAGTCGCTATACAAATCGGGTACGATTCTTTAGATTGATGGGTGGGCAATATCAAGAACAGCCACTCGACCATGAGAATCCCCGGATTTGGATTGCCGAACTAGAAATTGGGCTAGGTTTGTGGCATGGTGAGTTTAGGGGAATTACTCTCCTGTGGTTGCGCTGGTATGATGCTGATGGCAACTGGATACCAACGGATACAGAACAAGAACGGGCGGAGAAAGAACAAGCTTTGGAGCAAGCAGAACAAGAACGCACCAGAGCAGAACAAGAACGCATAAGGGCAGAACAAGCAGCAGAGCAATTGCTACAGGTAGTGCGAAATTTACTTGAGATAGGAATGTCAATCACACAAGTTAGCCAACTTACTGGATTACCTGAAATGGAAGTGCAAAAGTTGCAATAATTCTAAATGAGCTACATGCTCAACTTAAAGAAAGACAAATGTTTGTTACAAGCACCGTAAAACTTTTTTTGATAAATTTGATTTCAGAACGTAAAAATATAGATAAACCAAATGACAGCAATATCTTCTAAGAAAAAATTACAGCAGAGAAGAACCCTTCCAGGACACAAATTATCTCTGGAGGAAAAATTAAAACGGCAAGCTGAATCTGAAGCGTTTTATCAGTGTTGTTATGTGATTTTTGAGAAATTAAGCCCTGAGTTGATGTCACAGCATTACAACTGGTTTATTTCTATTGAACCAGATACTGGGGATTATATCATTGCCCCAAATAGGGACAATCTGTTGTTACACAGTTGTCAGACATATCCACACAAACGGTCTTTTATCTTTCGTCTAAATGAGACCGGGGTCTGCGGTACAATATGATTCAAGGCGAGTTTGATGATGAAGGCAAACTGTTTTTCATTATTGATTTAATTGACACTGAGGGTGAGCCTATTGAAGTTAATGCCATGTTAGATACAGGTTTTACAGACTGGTTAGCTATGAATAATGAAGAAGCAGAAACTCTGGGCTGGATATTGGTCGATAGTGAACAATTGATGCGAACAGCTCAGGGGGAAGCGCGGTTTAATATTTATCAGGGAAAGGTATGTATAGATGGACAGGAATTCAACATTCCTGTTTTAGGAGGCGAGCAACTTAGTCTCATTGGATTGCCAGTTTTTAAATTTGCGGTGGCGGACTGCTACCACCGTTGCGATCTCGCAAGTAATTGAGTATTTGATTAACTGAATTACGTAATTCTTGGCGGTCAATTGCTGCTTGCTGCCTGTCCTGTGCTGCTTCGGCTGCTAGGCGATCCATTCGTTCACCAAAAGCTTGGCGGTCAATTGCTGCTTGCTGGGCTAAGGAATCTACTCTTTGGCTTACTGCGTCTACTCTTTGGCTTACCGCGTCTACTCTTTGGCTTACTGCGGCAACGTTTTCGGTCAATTGCTGAATGTTCGCTACCAGTACATCAATGTTACCGTTATGCTGCTTGATTGTTTCGTCATGCTCTACAACTTTTTCGCCGACATTGACAAATAAAGTTTCTAACCTGCGGTAGCGTTCTTCTATGGTTGGTTGATTTGTGGTCATATGCTGTTCTCCTTATTTAATTGCTAGTATCGCGTATTTTGGCAGTATTCCCCATTGCTCACCTCTTAAGATGTAGGTGATTTTATATCGTGCAACTCTCCCAGTAGGTTCTAAGTTGCTGCTCTTTATGAGTCTCAGGGACGTTATCAAGATGCAGAAAATAAGCATTTAGAAGCTATCGATAAAATAAAACATTTGCAGGGTTCAAAACATCATGATATGGCTGTCAGCTTAAATAACTTAGCAGTACTGTATGATTCGCTAGGACGTTACTCCCAAGCAAAAGAAAACTATCTGCAAGCCTTGGAAATCTTGAAAGAATTGCTAGGTGATAAGCATCCCTATATTGCATCAACTTTAAATAATCTAGCAGGACATTACAAAGAGCAGAGACGCTATTTAGAAGCAGAAAAAAAACAGATAGAAGCCTTTGCTATGAGAACAAGCTTGTATGGAGACGAGCATCCTGATGTGGCTCGCAGTTTAAATAATGTGGCAACAATAGATTTTTCGCTAGGGCGCTATTTGCAAGCAGAACGGAAATACTCAGAAGCTTTGGAACTCAGGAAACGGCTACTAGGCGAAGAACATCCAGATGTTGCACAAAGTTTGAATCATCTTGCAACTGTATTAACGGTTAGAAATCGCCCTGCTGAGGCTTTGTCTTACCGTGTTCAAGCAAGTTATATTAATGACAAGTTAATTAGCAGAGTATTTGCCTTCAGTTCCGATAGCGATCGCTTCGCGTTGATTGAGAAACTTCGAGGCAATTTTGATTTGTTTCTCTCATTAATTTACAACCATCTGTTGGACTCAGATAGCGCCAAGCAGCAAGCATTGGATTTTGTGCTGAAACGCAAAGCTCTGACAAGTACTTCACTTGCAGCCCAAAATCAAGCCCTTTATAGCGATCGCTATCCTCATCTTCAGGACAAGTTTCGTCAACTGGGTGAGTTGAACGCGCAGTTAGTCACCTTGACTTTCTCCGCGTCTCGAATCCGCGATTTCACTGCGTATCAACAACAGTTAGCAAAACTTGAAGAGCAACATAATAACCTACAAAAGCAACTCGCATCAGAAGTTCCAGAAATTCAACTAGCCGAGCAACTTCCCAACCGTTATGCGGTAGCTGAGGCATTACCAAGCCATTCGATTTTAATTGAATTCGTCCGCTTCGATTTTTTCGACTTTCAGGCAGTTCGGGCTAAGGGGGATCAACAATGGCATCCTCCTCGTTATCTAGCGTTCATTTTACCATCTGAGCAACCAGATGCAGTACAAACGATTGATTTAGGAGAAGTAGAACCCATTGATAATTTAATTCAAGTCTTTCATTCACAGGTATCCGATTCTACTAAAAAAACATTGGGGGTGGCAAAAAGACTTGTCTTTACCTGAGTCCCAAATTACACCAAACGCTTCCAAAACAGCTATCCAACTTAGTCAAACACTTTTTCAGCCAATTCTTAAGGGAGTCAGCGGCTACAAACACTTGATAATTGCACCAGATGGAAACATCAATCTAGTGCCGTTTCAAACATTACCACTAAATGAGACAGGCAAACATCTCCTTATAGATAAATACACTATCTCATATCTAGGAGTTGGACGGGATATTCTTCGCTCTAAAGTTCAGACAAAACATACTGCGAATACATCTTTAATAATAGCCGATCCTGATTTTGATTTAGCTAGCGAGTCAACAAGTGTCATACAATCTTTGGGAGATATGCCAGAGAAAAGGTTGCAAAGCACTCAAGACAAAACTGCGATCGCCTGTTCATGCCCTGAGAATCTTTCCTTTTATTCTCTGCTCTCTACCTTTCTTCTGGTAAGCAAATGAGCATTTTTAAAATTATTTTCATTCAACGACTTCGGACTCTTGGATCGCTTTTACTTGCGACTGTTCCATTTGTTGGAAGCTCAGTTGAAACCCGATCTGAAGAGTTAGTACTTACCCGTGAGCCTGAAGAGGTGACATTCTTAAGTGGCAAACTGGTGCTGCATGGGTATATTCATAAACCAGAAGGTAATGGTAGGGGGAAATGAAGTGTTCTCATTCCTTGATTTAGTGATGTCCTAGCAATACTAACTATGGCATATTTTGTCAAGGTAATTTCTTAACCTATAGATTGAGTAAAAGCGCTCCTCATTCAAGTACCTTTGTGAGAGTAACCTGGTTTAAGCTATTTACTGTGGACACGTCTATTCTGCTTAAAACCTTTCTTGCTGTCTTTGTGCTTGCAGATGCCATAGGCAACATACCCATACTCTTGGTTTTAACTAAAGGTATGGAACCAGACCGCAGAAACAAAGTTGTAGATAAAGCTGTTTTAGTCGCAATTGCAGTTCTTTTAGTTTTTGCCTTTGGTGGCAGATTTATCTTAAGTTACTTGGATATCAGTTTGGGGTCTTTACGAGTAGCAGGGGGACTGTTGTTGTTGTTAATTGCTTTACAAATGCTCCAAGGAGATTTGGATACACCAATTATCGATCGCGATCGCGATGTTGCAATTACGCCATTAGCTTTGCCATTGCTAGCAGGACCGGGTACTCTGACAACAGTGATGTTACTCATGTCTGAATCTCCTAGCCCTCACCTCAGCGTCATTGGAGGTATTGTGGGAGCAATGTTTCTAAGTTGGTTGATTTTACGTTTATCAAATCAGATTGATAAATGGATTGGCTCAGAAGGAGAGGTAATTATTACTCAGCTTTTGGGTTTCTTGTTAGCAGCGTTAGCAATAGAAATTGGTAGTACAGGAATCAAAGAGTTGTTTCTTACGTAGCTTAGTCAGCTCAAGTTTTACCCCACTCTACCCAAACCTTGTAAAGGAGGGCTATGCATAAGTCCTGGGATTGTTATGTGCGCCGACTTACTAAATACACTAAAATTTTACGTTCACGATTGTAAGACTGCTAAAACACAGTTAATGGACTGGTTGGGTAGCAGCATTGCCGGATTTGCTGTGAATGGCAAGCTTATTGACTAATGTAGCACTTGCTTCATTCAATCTTACCAAGTCTACCTCTGTACCATTATAAATACTACACAGCGTAGTAAATCGCAAGTAGGCTGATACGTCGATTACATAAAATAGTGGAAACTATCGAGTACGTATAAGCGCATAAACCCACAGGTTCAAGTCTGGAAGTTACCTTAGTATCAGTTAATGAGCGATTAGGAAATAGTAAGACAAGTTTTAGGATAAACACTTCAACAAATGTCATGCTTAAACCCATGTTTGTAAGAGTATAAATTCCTACAAAAATATAGAGAAAACAAAAGAGACGAACAGATGACCACAATTTAACGAATAATTTCTACACTACAGGGGTGAGTCGTTGATTAGATCGTTAGTTGAGTCAATTAACCTATCATGAGAGTGGCGTCTATATCAACGTGTTTCCAGTCAATTTTTGGAAAGCTTGGGTTAGCGTAGGATCTTGGGAAGAAAAATCGCTTAGAAAAACAAAACCACCGAATCTAAGATACGAAAGGCAGTGGGCGCATATGGATACTCACGCATTGTCTTAAGGGACTGAAGCCCAAATGCGCGATCGCGATTCTTCATCCGTAATGAAAAATTCATGAATTACGGAATTAATTATGGATAAATTAAGGTAGACCTCAATTTATTGATGAAAAAAGTCAATTTTATTCCATAATTACGAATTCCGTTCACGTAGCGTGCGCGGAGCGCATACTACAAATTCTTTCGTTCTCTTCTTTTGTGTTTGAATTCCGGTTTTACGTTCTGTCTTGATTCACGTTTCGTTAGCGCCCACTGCCTTCTTCACGCATCCGAAAGATTACCGCTCATTTTTGTTAGGCTGATTAGCAAAATAAGCCCAAGTCCCAATAGTAGAAGCTAGAATCCAGCCCAGGATTAGCACTGCTACAACTGCCATCATTGAACTTGACATGATTCAACCTCCTGTGAGTATAAATCCTCATTAATTGGTTTCATCCACAAATTCAAGTTAACAAATGTGTTTAAGAGCCGCAACGTTTCTTAAAGAAATTAGGGAACTGTCACAATGTGTAACATTCCCCTTATAAAACTAGCTTGTCCAATCAGTCATTGGGGATCGGGCTACGCTTTTTGGGTATTGCTTCACAATGATTATCAGCTCGTGTCAGAGGCAACTCTGATTATGAGAAATGGACTGTGAAGCTGAGAGATTGCCACAATTAAATGAGTGGGCGATCGCATTCCATGTCCACTGAACCATGGGATGGCGGTAAATCCATACAATTGCACCGCCACCAACCAGAAAAAGCGCTTTGCAGTTCTCGCCCATCTGAATTACTTTCGATAAATGCTGTTAAAACGCTAATTTTTTCTGCCTTTTCCTGGAGTTCTAATAAAAAGTTCTTCATTGTATTACCTCACACCTCTTTTTTAGTATAAAAATACTATATGTTTGAAACTCGAGTAGGATTGCTATATAAGAAAATTTACTTTGAGTTAATCGCTGCAATTGCAACTCCAAAAAGTAAAATTGTTCCACCAATGAACACAAGAAGACTAGGCACTTCACGAAAAAATAGATATGCAAGTATAGCTGAAAAAATAGGTTCAAACATAACCGCTAATGTAACAATAACAGGAGATATCCAGCGTAACGACCAATTTAAACAGGTTTGACCAATAACCTGTGACAAGATTGCCATTAGCAACAAATAAAAATAAACAATTAATGGATAACCAATATATCCGGTTTTCAAAAAATAAGGAAATGGAAGAAGAACTAATGCAGATGCACCATATACAATGACAGCGTAATGAGCAGTACTTAAACCTTGACGTTGAGCTTCATAACCTGCTAAAAAATAAATGCTATATACCCAGGAACTAATTAGAGCTAGAAAGTATCCCAATAGTTGATTTTTTTCTTGTACTTCAGATAGGGTTCCATCATAACCGATTAACAAACCACCTAATAACGCAAAAGCAACACCTAATATTGTAAAACGCGAAGATTTTTCTTTAAATAAAATCCATGAAAATAAACAAACCCATATTGGATTACTAGTAACAATAGTTGTTGAGGCTGCTATTGTTGTGTAAGAGAGAGATAAAAACCAAGTTACGTAGTGGCAAGCCAGACAAATACCAGCAACAAGAGAGTAAGTAATTGCACCACGTTGAATTTCAACTTTAGATATACCTTTCCATAATGGAATCATTATCAGGGAAGATATAGTTAATCGAGAAGCCGCTAAAAAAACACTAAAACCAATACTATCCAAACCAGTTGTAGCTGTCGATAATCTAACAAAAATTGCTGCTGTAGAAATTCCAACGACTCCTATAAATAATAGTGCTGCTATCTTCCAGTACGAGGGGGCATATGACATATATTTAATAAATATTTTCCTTTTAACATTATTAAATAATTATTCAATGATTATTGGGTTAAACCTGGTTGAGTAGCAGCATTGCCGGATTTGTTGTGAATGGCAAGCTTATTGACTAATGTAGCACTTGCTTCATTCAACCCTACCAAGTCTACCTCTATACCATTGCGGCGGAAGTTGAGGACAACCTTATCAATGGCGGCGACTGCTGTTTGATCCCATAAGTGAGCATGGCTCAGGTCAACCTTGACACGATCTAAGTTTTCTTTAAAGTCAAATGCTGCTAGAAAGCTGTCCGTTGATAAGAAGAACAATTGCCCAGCAACGCTATATATGCGATGAGTCCCATCTACACCCAGAACTGAATCAACAAAGACAACTTTAGCAATATTACGTGAAAACAAGACTGCACTGAGAGCGACTCCAACAACGACTCCATAGGCTAGGTTATGGGTAATTAAGGTGATGAAAATGGTTGTAACCATAACGGCAATTTCATGTCTTGGAACTAAATGTAAAGTTTTAATGGAAGACCAGCTAAATGTACTGATACAAACCATAATCATCACTGCTACTAATGATGCCATTGGGATTTGCTTGACCCAGTTACCCATAACTAGGATGAAAAACAGTAAGAAAACACCTGCGCTTAGGGTCGAAAGACGAGTGCGCCCACCAGTTCTAATGTTGATTAACGATTGACCAATCATGGCACACCCCGCCATTCCTCCTAAAAACCCCGTGATAATATTGGCAATTCCCTGACCTCTAGCTTCTCTATTCTTGTCACTAGAAGTGTCTGTGAGCTCGTCTAAAACTGATGCTGTTAATAGTGATTCCAGCAAACCTACTACACTCAAGGGGATTGCGTAAGGAAGTATCACTTGCAGAGTCTCAAGATTGAGCGGTACTTGAGGGATTCTCAAAACCGGGAGAGTTGTGGGTAACTCACCCATATCACCTACCGTAGGAATATTAATATGACCAACAATAGAAATAGCTGTCAGAACAAGAATGGCGATTAATGGTGACGGTAGGATTTTTGTAAACCGGGGTAAGACATATATGATGGCAAGACCAGCTGCTACCATTGGATAAACTTGCCAGGGAACATTTACAAGATGTCGTAACTGCGCTACAAAAATTAAAATTGCTAAGGCGTTAAGAAAGCCATTCATGACAGCCCGTGGGACGTACCTGATTTGGTGACCTAATTTGAACCAGCCAATCAGGCATTGGAGAATACCTGTAACAATTGTTGTTGCAAATAAATAATCCAATCCATGCTCTTTAACTAACGTGGTTAACAACAATGCCATTGCGCCAGTAGCAGCTGAGATTAATCCCGGTCTTCCTCCTGCAATAGCCGTGACTACAGCCATAGAAAAAGAGGCATACAATCCAACGGTAGGATCGACACCTGCAACGAAGGAAAATGCGATCGCTTCAGGAATAAGTGCCAGAGCCACTAGAATTCCCGACAACATATCTGCTTTGACATTCGAGAACCATTCCAGATGCAAAGTTTTTGTATTCAAAATTTCCCCCTACTTCTCTCTATCAGTGACCAGTGACCAGTAATCAGTGAACAGTTAATTAGGAATTATTTTTTTCATCAAGAAAGTTTGAAGCTTGTATTACTTGGCTGTTTGTTTTAGTCCCAGTCAACAACTATTTTTGAAGCTTGTTTTTAGGATTTTACGAATATCAATTCATCCATTTTACGGTTGAATAAATTCTTGTCCTTAAACAAACTGATACTTTATCTAGCCCTAACATTTTATTTGATTTGAAAAATTACTAGAAAATGTACGAGAATTACACCTAACAGTACCACGTAATTTGTCAATTAAACAATTAGAACATGAAATTACCGTAAAATTACTACTAAAAAATTATAAATTTTTGTCAACCTTGTTATCCTAGGGTGGTCTCAATACTGCTCGGGTAAGAATTTTTGTAGGTTGGGTAAACCTGTGGAGAAATCCAACAAATGCCTGTAAATGTTGGGTTTCGTTCCTCAACCCAACCTACGTGTTTTTGTATTTTCAGGCTTAATCGCCAAGTATTGCTCGCGTTTCTTATATTCTGGAAATAGCACGGGCGAGATGGTTGTTTGTAAACATCTCGCCTGCACCATAAGAATAATATTTTGCTCCACCTAAGAGCGATCGCACGATTATGCTGGCACTTGAATTCTTTCAGTACCCGCAAGCTCAAATGCTGCATGGATAGCTTGCAAAGCTTTGACGCCTTCCTCACGTGCTACAACACAGCTAATTTTAATTTCTGAGGTAGCAATCATTTGAATATTAATTCTGTGCTCTGCTAAGGCTTCAAACATTTTAGCGGCAACACCTGGTTGACCTACCATGCCAGCACCTACAATACTGACCTTGGCAATGTCATTATCTAAAACCACTTCACCCCAACCGTGTTCGGCTGCACTTTGCTGAAGCATTTTTTGTGCAGCTTCTGCATCGATTCGGGCGACGGTGAAAGCAATGTCTCGTGTAGGAATGCCATCTATTACGTGACAGCGCTGGGACTGAATAATCATGTCTACACTAACGTTGTGTTGTGCTAACAGCCCAAAAATCTTTGCTGCCGTTCCCGGACGATCTTGGACTTGACGAATTGCCAATCGTGCTTGGTTCATATCCAAAGCAACACCTCTGACGTGAGGAGAGGGAGAAGGGGGGACAGCGAGAG
>NZ_WJFC01000204.1 GCF_009725235.1 Scytonema sp. UIC 10036 | reverse complement strand
CCCCCCCCCCCCCCCCCCCCCCCCCCCCCCCCCCCCCCCGCGCCACGGGAGCAGCTTCTACCTTGTCTACCCCTTCTACCTTGTCTACCCCTTCTACCTTGTCTACCCCTTCTCCCTTGTCTACCCAATCCCCGTCCGTTAAAGAAAAGACTTCTAGTTACAAAACTATTGTCCATCAGCAAGAATTACCTGTTATTTCCTGTCGGTTGGATGCTTCAGAACTTTCCATACTCCAACAGTTATCACAACCAGAGATAATGCAAAATATAGCCAAAAACTATGGCTGGTTTTCTATTGAGCAAATTTTGCGCCAATACGCTCAATACCATCTTGGTCGCCCAATTCGCTCTGCTGCTTTAATTGATTCTTATTTTGCTACCCACCATGATGCAACCGTCTGATTTGGATACAAAAATCCAGCCAATGTCACCAAGCCATGTCAAGAAACAAAGTAGGGCTTCGGTACACCAAGTGACAAATCATCCTAGTATGACTAAACCTGTGTCTAATCAGGTTTATCTCCAAGAAAAGTCGGCAAACGACCTTTCTGGCAAATGCAGAGGAGGAACATCGGAAGTACCTAAAACTAATTTCACAAATAACCACGAAAAAAAATGGGAATCTCAACCTACTTATAGTAATGAGAATGGCAACGGCAACGGCAACGGTTCCGGACGTGTCCCGACAGGAACTGATAATGTAGTAGCGGCATCTGATTCTAATGGCAAGATTGCATCAGATGAAAAAAAAGAAGACACGGGCTTTTTTCCAGTATTAAGAAATACCAACTTTCTTGCTCTTTGGGGTGGACAAGTTTTTTGTCAACTGGCAGATAAAGTTTATTTAGTACTGATGATTGCCATCATTAGTACTCAATTCCAAGCAAGCGATCAGACTATAAGTGGTTGGGTATCGGCGCTGATGATGGCTTTTACTATTCCTGCAGTGCTCTTTGGTTCTCTTGCAGGTGTGTTTGTCGATCGCTGGTCAAAAAAGGCAGTTTTGGTATCAACTAATGTTTGGCGAGGCATACTGGTTTTGAGCATTCCACCACTTTTGTGGCTCAGTCAGGATTGGCAACCATTTCTAGGAGTTTTGCCAGTAGGATTTGTCATTATTTTGGCAGTTACTTTTTTAGTGTCCACACTAACACAATTTTTTGCACCAGCGGAGCAAGCGGCAATTCCTTTGATAGTACAAGAACAACATTTACTTTCTGCTAATTCACTTTACACCACAACCATGATGGCATCGGTGATAGTTGGGTTTGCGGTAGGAGAACCTCTGTTAGCTGTGGCAGATCGCATTTGGTTACTACTTGGTGGTAGTCATGGGTTGGGCAAAGAAATAGTGGTTGGAGGTAGCTATGCGATCGCAGGAATGGTTTTGTTGCTCCTTGCAACTCATGAAAAACCTCACCAACCTGATGTAGAACCACCTCATGTTTTAGCTGACTTGCGGGATGGTTTTCGGTATTTGGGAGAAAATTCTCGTCTTCGTAGTGCCCTGCTTCAACTTATAATATTGTTCTCTGTCTTTGCTGCTTTAACCGTGCTTGCAGTTCGGATGGCAGAATTAATTCCTCACTTAAAAGCATCTCAATTTGGCTTTTTGCTTGCCGCAGGTGGAGTTGGCATTGCCTTAGGAGCAACAATTTTAGGATTGTTCGGTCAGCGCTTCTCATACACTCAACTCAGTTTGTTTGGTAGTTTGGGTACAGGCGCATCTCTTATTGGGTTATCAATATTTACGCAGCAGCTTTGGGTTGTTCTGGCTTTGGTAACGCTAGTCGGTGTTTTTGGAGCATTGATAGGTATACCCATGCAGACTGCTATCCAAACAGAAACCCCTGCAGAAATGCGTGGCAAAGTTTTTGGTTTGCAAAACAACGTTATTAATATCGCTCTTACCCTACCCCTAGCATTGGCTGGTTTGGCAGAAACCTTTATTGGATTGCAAGCAGTCTTTGTGGCATTAGCTGCGATCGTCTTTTCAGGTGGTGTATTAACCTGGTTTAACTCCTCCAAGTCATCGCCCTGAACTGCGTGCAACAGAACAGCCAGTATTTAGCTGTTATTGCTTACTTGTTGACTGAAAGCTTCACTTTTCATGGTAAACTTACCACATTGAAGAGTTCTCTCATACTTGTTGTAGCAGTGACCAGTGACCAGTGACCAGTGACCAATGATGTTCTCTCATACTTATTGGGAGCAACAAAAACTTCCACTGGATACTATCACTAGTATCTGGGAAGTATTTTGTTGAATTAATAATATTGAGAGAATAACCGAAGTCAAAAATTTACTGTCCGGAAAGATGCCAATTTTTCTCTAAAAGCAGTTATTTTTGAATTTTTTAAGATGTCTCAATATCCAACAAGTAAAATCTCAAAAAGAACCGATCAAAAAAGACAAAAAGTTAATATAATTAATTTCGCTTTCCTGATAGCTAACAAAGAATGCGTATAGCCTGGATTGGAAAAAAATCTCCCTTTTGCGGTAATGTCACCTATAGCAGAGAAATTACAAACGCATTGCTAGACGGAGGACATCAAGTTAGCTTTCTTCATTTTGCTCAAGAAGAATCGGATTCGGACAATTGGCCTAATTGCCCAGAAGTAACCCTGCCCTTCATTTACAAGTCCCAGGTTTACACAATTCCGACTTTGAACGCGACTAAGGTTTTGACTCAGTCGTTGCGACGTATCAAACCAGATATAGTTCATGCTTCGCTGACTCTGTCTCCCCTTGACTTTGTTCTACCGGAAATATGTGAAAAACTGAACTTGCCGTTAATTGCTACTTTTCACACCCCCTTTGCAGGTAAAGGAGCAAAACTTGTATCGGGAACACAACTTTTG
Organism: Scytonema sp. UIC 10036; assembly: GCF_009725235.1. The sequence continues at coordinate 21,259 of NZ_WJFC01000204.1, read as the reverse complement.
GCTTATCAACTCTACGCGCCTTTTCTGGGTAACTACGATCGCACGATAGTGTTTTCCCAGATTCAGCGAGATTTGTTAGCCCGTTTGGGAGTTCCGGAAGAGAATATCGCCGTGATTCCCAATGGTGTAGATGTTGTTAAGTATTCTCCCGGACCTTCTCAGGTCAAAGCTGAGTTTCGAGCCAACCGTCTGTTTGTCTATCAAGGTCGCATAGCCCCAGAGAAGAATGTTGAAGCTTTGCTGAGGGCATGGAAGCAAGCGGATATGGGTCCACAGAGCAAGTTACTTATTGTTGGTGATGGACCTTTAAAGCCATCCCTAGAAACATTTTATGGTGAAGAATACAACATCATTTGGTTGGGATTTGTAGCAAATGAACAACGGCGCATCGAAATTTTACGAGGTGGTGATGTCTTTATTTTACCTTCACTTGTAGAAGGTTTATCTCTGTCACTACTAGAGGCAATGTCTTGTGGAATTGCTTGTATAGCAACGGATGTCGGTGCAGATGGGGAAGTTCTAGACAAAGGAGCAGGAGTCGTTCTCAATCCTAAAACAGTGCGTTCCCAATTGCGGACACTTTTGCCACTGTTCCAAGACCATCCAGAATTAACAACTTTGTTAGGGCAAAAAGCCAGACAAAGAGTGCTAGACAGCTATACTCTCAATAAAAACATTGCTAAATTGGTAGAACTTTATACTGAAGTTCTTAAGCAGCGCAGCTTTCAGTTTAGTCGCGGTGCTTAGGTGAAGTTTACCCCTCCCTAACCCTCCCCTTATAAAGGGGAGGGAACTGAGTTTCTTATTTCCCCCCTTTCCAAGGGGGGATTAAGGGGGGTAAAACTGTCTCAATATATACCAAAAACCTGCTTTTATCGCTCGCTTATTACATATGAGCGCAAATTCCATCTATCTTAATGAAGAGAAACTCAAATGGTTTCGTCAGCAACTGCTAACCTGGGCACACCTGAACCGCAGGCGATTTGCTTGGCGGAATACTCAAGATCCTTATGCTATACTAGTCGCCGAAGTTTTCCTGCAAAAAACCAACGCACCTTCAGTCGCGTCTTTGTACGAAACTTTTATGGAGCGATATCCCACAGTCAGGGTCTTGGCGAACGCCTCTCTTGCTGAGATATCGGAGCTTTTGCAGCCTTTGGGTCTTGCTTTTCGAGCAGAACGACTGCATAAATCAGCGCAGATAATTGTTAAAGATTATGAAGGAAGAATTCCCGAACAAGAAGCACAGTTGTTAACACTTCCTGGCGTTGGTAAATATATAGCCAGGTCGGTTTGTGCCAATGCTTTTGGACAGCCCAAAGCAGTCATTGATACCAATGTTGCTCGTATTTTGGAGCGATTTTTTGGATTGCAAGGTGGTCGGGTAAAATCTCGGTGTCCCCTGCTTTGGCAAGCTGCCGAACAAGCTGCACCCACGAGCGAAGTCGGAGCTTGGAATTTAGCACTTTTTGACTTTGGGGCTAGCGTTTGTACGGCAAGAAATCCCTTATGTGCAGAGTGTCCTTTGCGACATCAATGTAATTACTGCATCAAAAAAGCTTCTCTACAATCTGCTCATTAGCATTGATGATAGTTCCAGTAAACTACCAAAGCATTATGGGTAACCCAGCAATAACACACGCAATACTTGTCCAAACAGAAAAGCCCTGAATGTCAGCTTCATCTAGAGCAGCACTCATTTGAATCATAGCCCCACATAACGCTAGCAGTAGCATCAGAAAAAAAGTGGCATATCCCAAATAAATCATTATTCATCCTCACTACTTTTTGTTATCCGTTCTAACGGAGGGAGAAAAGCAATTTCTCTGTCAAGAGTTAAGCATTGTGTTGGGGAGCGTACATCCGAAGGAAGAAATTGCATCAAACATGACTTTCTGCACTAGAATATTCGCCATCTTGAGTCGGTCTTAGGGAATTTTTTCTAGAATAAACGAGAATGCTAGCCATGTTATCCTGTTTTTCATCTCAGTTTTGCGACACTCATGCAAGAACACCCGGAAGCACAAGCTAAAACTTTGTTTGATGAAGGGCTTCGGCTTTTTGAGGCAAGGAAGTATACTATGGCGATCGCTTCCTTGGAAGAAGCTCTAAAGCTAGATCCCACCTACAGTGATGCCTGGTGCTGTCATGGACTGGCTCTAGGACATCTGAAGCGTTACGCAGAGTCTCTTGAGAGCTTTAACCGTGCTCTTGCTCTTAGCCCTAGAGATCGCCGTGTTTTAAATAATCGTAGCTTAATATTGGCTGAATGGGGCAAGCATAAAGAAGCATTGGAAAACTACGATCGATTACTGTCATTATATCCCGATGATTATGAAGCTTGGGACTCGAAGGGAAACTCTCTTGCCATCTTAGGAAGATATACAGAAGCTCTGAATGCCTACGAACGTTGCATAGAGTTTAACCCTAATTATTATAAGGCTTTTACCAACCGTGGCTGCGCTTTGGTCAATTTGAAACGCTACAAGACTGCTCTTCGCAGCTTTGACCAAGCATTGAGCATCCAACCGGACGATCCGGCTGTGTGGTATAATAGGGGATGCTGTTTCATGGCATGGGATAAACCAGAAGAAGCAATTGACAGCTTTGACAAAGCCATTGAACTTGACCCCAAATACCTAGCAGCTTGGATAAACAAAGGAAATATGCTAGGTGAACTTAATAAAGAAGAGGAAGCATTGGCCTGCTATAACTATGTAGTTAAGATCGATCCGCAAGATACTCATGCATGGAACAACCACGGTATAACATTGCGAAGACTTGGCAGAACCAAAGAAGCGATCGCATCTTACGATAAATCCATTAAAGCCGATCCCAACAATTTTGAAGCCTGGGATAACCGGGGATATGCACTTGCAAAACTAGGCAAATATCGCGAAGCTCATGAAAGCATAGATCGCTCCCTGCAAATCAAACCCGACCATGCAAACGGTATTTACAACAAAGGTTACTGTTATGCGTGTCAGGGCAAAGCATCTCTAGCGGTTGATTGCATTGCTCAGGCTATCAAACTCAATCCAGCAAAGTATTTACCAACTGCAAGAACTGATAAAGATTTAGATAGTTTGCGAAAAAATAAGCGATTTCAGGCACTTTTGCAGGGAAATTAGTGGAGCAATGGGTGGTTATTAATTACTAATTACTTAGTTCGTGGGTTTATCAATAATTTGAAACTGCTAGCAGAAAATATAAACTTTTGTAACAGTTTGAATAATTGGTAAACGCGAGCCGGATAAGTTCATAAAGGGCTGTAATTTATATTATGAAGAGAGTTAATTTGTTTTTAGCTCTTATTGAAGCATATCTGAGGAACTTTAGAATTTCATACAGTATTGTTGCCTCCGCTCATTGATGATCGAGCAGTTAAGGCTAACTAACCTTAGAAAATTAGATTTTAGGTAAGAAAGCCAGAGTGGCAAATGTCAGCACGTGAGAGAATGTCGCTAAACCGAGATAGACTGGGTGCTCCTACCAAGTTCACTTAGATTGTAATTTAATCCCATAGCAGAGAACTTTTCCCATGTCTAATCAAAGTGACATCCAATTTTGGGGAGCGGCTGCTTCTAATGCCGTGCCACAAGAGGAATTAATAGCACCTACCAATCAAGAAAGCTTTTTCCAAGAATTATCTGAAGAGAAGTTGGAAACTGTAGTAGGAGGCTCTGTAAGACTGTTAGATATCATACCACATACCTGTGGTATCGGGCTATCCCTTTCGCCTCAAATATCGATCGCAACCCAATTCAGGGGGTATGAGGATGAAATCCCCCCATTTCCGATTCCACCAGGAGTAGGACCAAGAGGCGACATTTTCAACCCACTAAGTTTTGATATCGGAATTCGATGAAACTGCATTGTTACCTCTTGTTCAGCGCTAGCATCCCCATCTTCGTCTCAGTCACCATCACCAACAGCTCCACTAGAGCGCAAATCGTCTCGGATACTAGCCTCCCCAACCCCTCTGTCGTCACAACTGAAGGTAATATCCATACCATTACTGGTGGCACAATATCTGGAAGCAATTTGTTCCACAGCTTTGAGCAGTTTTCTGTCCTCAAAGACAACACAGCCTACTTTAACAACGCTGTCGAAATCCAAAACATCTTCAGCCGGGTAACAGGTGGATCTGTCTCTAACATTGATGGTCTGCTGAAAACTAACGGCACAGCTAACTTTTTTCTACTGAATCCCAATGGGGTGATCTTTGGTCCCAATGCAAAGTTAAACATCAACGGCTCATTTGTGGTTTCAACAGCCAGTAGCCTTAAATTCGCTGATGGGAATCACTTTAGTGCTGTTGATAAAAACACCCCACCTTTACTGACAATCAATACCCCTGTGGGATTGCAATTTGGTGCTAATCCAGGACAGATTTTTGTACAAGGAGATGGTCAAGGTGCAAGGAAGTCGAACGATCCCATTATACAGCCTAATGTGGGCGGATTGCGCGTGCAGTCAAATCAAACCTTGGCTTTAGTTGGAGGTGATGTAGTGCTTGAGGGAGGAACACTCAAGACGGCAGGGGGACGGATTGAATTGGGAAGTGTGGGCGCTAACAACTTTGTTAGCCTGAATGCAATCGATAAGGGCTACATCTTAGGCTACGATAGCGTCTCTACTTTTAAAGACATTCTACTGTCCGGTAGGGCTGTGGTTGATGCTAGTGGTGAAGGTGGTGGCGATCTCTCTGTCTGGGGATCTCAGGTAAGGCTAAAAGATGGTTCTCAGATTGAAGCGAGTACCCTGGGAAACAAACCAGGAGGCACATTGAGTTTGAGAACATCAGATTTGCTGGAGTTAATAGGTGTAGATAGCAACATAACCACTGTTGTTTACCCTAATGTAATCGGTACTGGTGGCAACATAACTTTGAAAACCAAGCAATTGATTGTCCGAAATGGAGCGTTAGTATCTGCTGATACTCGTGGATTGGGTCGAGGAGGAAACCTGACGGTCGAAGCTCGCGATTCAGTAGAATTAATTGGTACTTCAGCAGATGGGACTCGTTCCAGCCGTATATCCACCATAGCAGGCTCTAGAGTAAACTCCAAAGCGAGTGGTGCTGGAGGCAATCTTATCTTGAAAACGGGACGATTAAGCACCCGTAATGGAGCTTACGTATCTGTTGATACTATAAGTGCTGGGAAGGGAGGAACTTTAGTAGTTGACGCTCTCGACTCAGTGGAACTAATTGGCACTTCAGTCGATGGTACTCGTCTTAGCGGCATATTTACTCTAGTATATCCTCAAGCTACGGGTGCTGGGGGCAATCTCACCCTGAAAACGGGACAGCTAATTGTCCGAGATGGAGCTGCAGTATTAGCTGATACTACAGGATTTGGGAATGGGGGGAATTTGGCAGTAGAAGCTCATAAATCGGTGGAACTCATTGGTACGTCAGTATATGGTAGTCCTAGCCAGATATCGGCTTCAGTCCATAAGGATACCAGAGGCGCTGGAGGTAATCTTAACTTAACAGCAGAAAGGATAATTGCCAGAGATGGAGCCGTAGTAACAACTGCTACCTATGGTTTTGGAGCAGCAGGTAAGTTAACGGTCACTGCTTTGGATTTGATAGAACTAAGTGGGACTTCAGTCTTTAGCGATCGCGGCAGTGGCTTATTTACTTCAGTTCAAGAAGGTGCTTTGGGTTCTGGAGGTGAATTAACCTTGGACACACAAAGGTTAATTCTCCGAAATGGCGCTGTAGTATCTTCTGGTACATTGGGTAAAGGGCGTGGGGGCAATTTGGAGGTGAGAGCAAGGAAGTCAGTGGAACTGATTGGAACTTCAAGCGATGGTAAATTTTCCAGCCGGTTGTCCGCTCGCTCCACAGATACTGCAAATGCCGGAGACGTGAAGATTTATACTGGGCAGTTGAGAATCTGGAATGGCGCTCAAGTGACTGTAAGTGGTGAAGGAACAGGAAATGCAGGCACTCTCAAAGTAGAAGCTGACTCGATACTCCTAGACAACAACGGAAAACTGACTGCATCAACTGCATCTGGTGAGGGTGGCAATATTGATTTGCAAGTGCAAGATTTAATTTTAATGCGCCGCAATAGCTTGCTGTCTACCCAAGCAGGCAACAATGGCAATGGTGGAAATATTAGCATTAACGTTCCTTTCATCGTTGCCATCAAGAGTGAAAATAGTGATATTGTAGCCAACGCTGTCCGAGGCAACGGAGGTAACATCAATATCAATACCTTTGGTATCTATGGGCTTTCCAAGCGTCCCAACCTGACAGAGATGAGTGACATCAACGCCAGTTCTGAATTTGGGCTAAACGGCAATATTGAAATCAACACCCTTGGGATCGAACCTAGCCTGGGAATAGTCAACTTACCTGTGGACATAGTTGAGCCAAAAATTTCTCAAGATTGTCAAGTGAGTTCTCGTGAAAACCAAAGTCGATTTACGATCGTTGGACGCGGCGGCTTGCCTCCCAGTCCCACAGAACCCCCGAGCAGCGATACTGTTATAGCAGATTGGATTACTCTTGACTTTGAACGTGAAGCACGATCTACAACCACAAGCAAAAATTCCGCTAGCCCCACACCAATGCCCATTGTAGAAGCTACCGGATGGGCAGTTAATTCTCAAGGGGAGGTGATTCTCACAGCCAATGTACCTGCTGTTAAGCTCCATAAATTCTGGCGTCCTGTAACTGGCTGTAGTTCTATAAACTAGACCTGTTACACTCATTTTTTCTTCATAATTTGCCAATCAGTTATTTTTTTTACTTTCAAATAAAATTCCCCAGATGGGTACTGTTGAAACTAGAAAATTTTTTCAAAATAATATTTATAAGGTGATGAATTGCTAAATTCGAGCCAAGTTTTTGGAAGAGGGTTTAGGCATTTCTGGGATATATTCCACTTAAAATAACTTTCTCTAAAAGTTGATCTAAAGTTAACTTTCAAAGAAAAGTTATCAACTCATGCTAATACAAATTGTAAAAGAGACTAATTATGTCGAAGCAACTTGATGCTACTTTGGAGAATACAGGAACTCGCTTTCACATTTTTCCGCAGCCGCGTTTTCTGAATATATTTCCGCAGCCAGAAGTTATTCATATCTCTGTGCCACCTAACGAGATTCAGCCTGGTCCTGCTGATAACCGGATGTATGTTGTTGATGCCATTAACAAGCTGCCCTACTCGCAGTTCTCGCGCCCACCCCATCTCGGAGCTAAAAATCCGCCTGTTAAACCAGGACCAGATGGGCATTTTGACCATTTAGACCCGGACAGCCGTGAGTTTTCGAGTGCAACCATGTACGCTACCGTCAGACGCGTCCTCGATATTTGGGAGGACTACTTTGGACACCAGATTGAGTGGCACTTTGAAAGTGACTTTGGTCGCTTAGAACTTGTTCCTCTGATTGAATGGGATAACGCTCAATCCGGCTATGGTTTTTTGGAATTTGGTTATGGTCGCAGACCAGGAGGCGGAATCGATCGCGCTCGGCCTTATTGCCAAAACTTCGACGTGCTGGCTCACGAACTGGGGCACAGTATCATTTTCTCGGAGGTTGGTGTTCCGGGAAGCACGGCAGATGATGCTATTGATTACGGTGGAATGCACGAGTCGGCTGGCGATCTTGTAGCCATTGTCGCGTCACTACACTTCAATTCAGTTGTAGATTATCTTCTAGAGCAAACCAAAGGTAACCTCTTTACCGTCAACGAACTAAACCGTGTTGGCGAACTTGACAAAAGTCGGGAAATTCGTATTGCCTTTAACGATTCGCGTATGTCTGATGTCGGAGTGGAACCGCATGACCGTTCGCTCCCACTCACTGGTGGAATTTTTGACATCATGGTCGAAGTGTTCCAGAAGGAACTGGTGAAGCGGAACTTAATCACTCAGGACTTGGCAGACCGTTCAACTCATGGACTAGGGCTAGGCCTGGATCGAGATTTGGACGCTATCGAAGCAGATTTCGCAGCCGCTTACGCAGGGAATGAGGCTAAGTTCAAAGATGCCTTGCTTGAGGCAAGGGATTACCTGGGACGGCTCCTATCACTCACTTGGGGTGAGTTATCCCCCGATTTTCTGACGTACCACACTATCCTACGTGGGTTACTGCGCGCCGATCGCCAGCTGACCAATGGGCAACACCAGCAAACGATAAGAGAGTGCTTTGCGTGGCGTGAAATCAGTCTCCTTCCTGGAGCGCTTTTGCTACGCCCGCACACTCTAAGGGAGTGCGGATTCGTCCTGAAATAAGAAGTTGTTGGGTGTTTGTATTCAAGCAGACACCTGTTTTTTTCTTTTGCACTTTTTCATCAAAGACCACCCCAAACTTGTTGGTTGTTGGTAAACCCGCTTCAACGTATTCACATCCCGAGGAGAAATTGGTGGTGGATTGCGGACTTGGGAAAAGTACAAGGCATCCGTTTGTTGCGGACTGTGCCCCCAAATGCCCAAAGCGTGACCGAGTTCATGACGAGCAGCTGCCAACACATACTCACCTGTTTGGCTGGGACTGAGCAAAATTAAGAAGCGATGCGACAAAAGATTATTTTTGCTGATGTATAAATTGTAGGTAGTTTGGGCAGAACGGGCACGCTTAATTTTATTACCAGGAGAAATTTGAAGTGGAGGAGCTTTTCGCACAATAGTAATATCGGCTTCCTCTGGTTTTTCAATAACTGTTAGAGGCAAATACGCATTCCATTCCTGCACTGCTTGTACAACAGAATTAACCCATGCTTCTGCGTGTTGGTTATTAACTGCTCTTGGTGGTTCCACATAAACGCGAACGGGAAATTTTGACCAAACTAAATAACCTTCTTCAACTGGTGTAACTTGTGCAAAATAATCTCCACTGTTTGTGGGGTCTTGCCATTGTGCTAGTGTTGGTGGTAGCGCATGAGGGAGCAGGGGAGTGGGAGATTGGGAGAGTTGAGGAGGTGGGCTTTGATAATCAGCCAGAATTTGAGAGTTAGGTAAAATAATAAGCAGTGCTGTAACAATTGCCAATACTAACGAAGCAATTAAGCGCTGCCAAATAAAGATTTTTATATTTATTTTCCCAAAAATGCCAAGTTTCATAGCAAAATCAGTAGGTTGGGTTGAGGAACGAAACCCAACATTTACACACATTTGTTGGGTTTCACTATCGTTCAACCCAACCTACAAAAATTCTTATCCAAGCAGTATTGGGAGTATTTATATCATGTTCGGATTCATACTTATACTACATTTGTATTTGGGATGCATGCGCTAAAGCGCAACTACAAACCAACCAGTTTACAGGTCATTAACCGAATTAATTTTCGGTCACTGGTCACTGGTCACTGGTCACTGGTTATTTAGGTAACCAACCTGCACTTAAAACGACTGTTAAACCTAGAAAAATGACTGTCAGCGCCCAAGTCACGCGATTCAATGTATTTTCCGCACTCTTGGTGCTACTGAATAATTGAGCTTGTCCCCCGATCGCTGCGATGCCATCTCCTTTGGGGCTATGTAGTAAAACTAAAACAATCATTCCAATTGCAGAAAATGCCCAAATGCCTTGTACAACGTTAGTGATGGTCATGGAATTATGAATTATGAATTATGAATTATGAATTGGGATATACAAATTATAAATTATGAAGTATGAATTATGAATTGAGATGCATGAATTGTGACCTGTATCATTATTCATCATTCATCATTCATAATTCATCATTCTTTGATTACAGCCCTAGTTGTACGGGAGTGCGAGAAGCTTGCAGGTCATACCCTGTTGGTTGTATCAAAGATTGCCCTGTCATTTCGGGTGGTTTGGGCAATTGCAAAATTTCCAGAATTGTCGGAGCAATGTCAGCTAGTTTGCCATCGCTTCTTAGAACAACATTTGTGCCGTGTCCTGGAATTTTTGCTTTTTCTCCTTCCACCAAAATTAAAGGAACGGGGTTGGTAGTATGGGCTGTCCAGGGATTACCATTACTATCTACCATGTATTCGGCGTTCCCGTGGTCGGCTGTAATAATTGCTGTACCACCTACTTTGCTAATACTTTCAAGTAGATGCCCCAAACAATTGTCCACGGTTTCCAGTGCTGTGACGGTAGCATCTATTTTTCCAGTGTGTCCCACCATGTCTGGATTGGCATAGTTGATGATAACTAGAGAATAAATGCGCTTTTCAATGGCTGCTTTCGCCACATCTGTGACTGCTTGGGCTGACATTGCTGGGGCAGAGTCATAAGTCGCCACCATCGGACTGTTCACCAGTTCCCTGTCTTCTCCTTCAAATGGTTCTTCTAAACCTCCATTGAAGAAGTAGGTAACGTGAGCGTATTTTTCTGTTTCTGCAGTCCGGAACTGCTTCAGACCGTTTTGAGCAATCACTTCACCCAGAATATTGCTTAAATTTTGAGGCTCGAAGGCAACCCCAACTGCTAATTCTGGATCGTACTGTGTAAAGGTCACAAAAGACAGGGGCTTTATTTGCTGTCTTTCAAAACTGTTAAATTCTGGGTTTACAAAGGCTTGGGTGAGTTGTCTGGCGCGATCGGGACGGAAGTTAAAGAAAATCACTCCATCTTTTGGTTCGATCGCTCCTGGTGCTATTCTCACTGGAACGATAAATTCGTCTGTAATACCTTCTGCATAGGATGCCTGGACAACGTCTACAGCTTTGCGACCATCGCCCGGTTCTGCCTGTGTCATCACATCATAAGCACGTTTGACGCGATCCCAACGGCGATCGCGATCCATGGCGTAGTAGCGACCACTAATTGTCACTATACGCCCAACACCTATGCGGTCGATATAGTCTTGAATTTGCGCTAGTGCTTTTACCCCTTCAGTTGGGGTAGTATCGCGACCGTCGGTGATAGCGTGTATGCAAACTTCTGAAATTCCGTGTACTTTGGCTAAGTCAATTAATCCGAATAGATGACTGAGGTGCGAATGCACTCCACCCTCGGAACAAAGACCCACTAAATGCAACTTGCCTTGGCGACTAGAGACTTCCTGGCAAATTTTGACAAGTGCTGGGTTTTGGAGGATGGAACCGTCTTCTACAGCATCTGAGATGCGTACCAACTCTTGGGGTACAACTCTTCCTGCGCCCAGATTCAAATGACCAACTTCTGAATTGCCCATTTGACCTTCTGGTAATCCCACCGCTTTCCCTGATGTTTTTATGAGGGTGTGAGGATAAGCTGCCCATAAGCTATCCATTACCGGAGTTTTAGCAACGGCAATAGCATTTCCATGAGTTTCCTCAGAATAGCCCCATCCGTCTAAAATGACTAGCACCACCGGAGCAATAGGTGCTTTGGTCATAGTATAATTGCCCTTTACTTTTTGTAATACCCGAATGATACCACTGCTATTCACAACCGCAAGTGAATTTCTGCTTATTCAATGCGTTGCTTGTTGGGTGTTAGTGGTTAGTTGTTGGTTGTTGGTTGTTGGTTGTTATACCACTAACCACTAACCACTAACCACTAACCACTAACACATTTCTACTTTTTCTTGCCTGATGCTTTTGCTGCTTTCTTCGCTGCTTTTTCGGCTGCGATCGCTGCCAACTTTGCCTGTTCTTTTTCCTCTGCTATTTTCTCTAAGTAGTAGTGATAATTTCCCAAGTATACACGAAATTCACCATCCCGAATTTCCACAATTTTGTTGGCAACTTGTGTGATGAAATAACGGTCGTGGGATACAACTATAACTGTGCCATCATAATTTTGGATGGCTTCTTCTAGCATTTCTTTTGCAGGGATATCCAAGTGATTTGTCGGCTCATCCAGGATTAATAAATTCACTGGCTGTAAAAGCATTTTTGCCAATGCCAGTCGTGCTTTTTCTCCACCGCTTAATGCTCCTACTTGTTTAAATACCGTATCGCCACTAAATAAAAATCGTCCCAAAAGTGTCCGAACTTCTTCATTTTTCCAATCAGGAACTTCATCATGAATTGTTTCCATGACTGTTTTTTTCAAATCCAAGGCTTCTGCTTGATTTTGTTCAAAATAACCGGGAATCACATTATGCTGACCCAGTTCCACTTTGCCTTCTGTGGGTTTTTCCAGACCCATAATCAGGCGTAATAAAGTAGATTTGCCCGCACCGTTAGGAGCAACAAAAGCGATGCGATCGCCTCTTTCAACTAAAAGATTTGCCCCTAAAAACAAGATTTTATCATCGTAAGTATGGGTTAAATCTTTAATTTTTACGACCTCAAGACCGCTACGAGGTGCGGGGGGAAAACGAAAGTGTAGCGTTCTTACGTCAGATGTTGGTGCGTCAATACGCTCTACTTTTTCGAGTTGTTTTTCTCGGCTTTTTGCTTGAGTACTGCGGGTAGCGCTAGCACGGAAGCGATCGACAAATGCTTGCTGTTTTCCGAGTTCTTTTTGCTGGCGTTCGTAAGCCGATAACTGCGCTGCTTGGTTTTCAGCTTTTTGCTGTAGGTATGCTGAGTAGTTACCAAGGTAGGTAGTAGAAACTCCGCGTTCGGTTTCCACAATTTGAGTGCAAAGACGATCTAAGAATTCCCGGTCGTGAGAAACAATTACCATTGGAGTTGTTAATCCTTTGAGATAATTTTCCAACCACTCAATGGTTTCTAAGTCCAAATGGTTTGTCGGCTCGTCTAAGAGTAGCAAATCTGGCTCTTGCAAAAGAATTTTACCCAAACCCATCCGCATTTGCCAACCGCCACTAAAAGCACTTACAAGACGCTCGCCATCTTCTAGCTGAAAACCCATTTCTGGTAAAATCTTACCTATTCTTGTTTCCAAGATGTAACCATCTAATGCTTCAAACTGCCTTTGCAGACGGTCTAACTTATTAATTAGGCGATCGAGTTGCTCTGGAGTGGCGCTTTCCATGTCTCGCTGTAAGAGCGCCAAATCCTGCTGTACTTGGTTTGCTTCTTTAAAAACTGTCCAAAATTCTTCCCCAACAGTGCGAGTGGGATCGACCTCAAATTCTTGGTTAAGGTAAGCAATATGCAAGCTAGCAGGACGAACTATCTCACCAGAAGTGGGTTCAATCTCCCCAGAGATAATTTTAAGCTGAGTTGATTTTCCCGCACCATTGACACCAACTAAACCTATGCGATCGCCCGGTTTCACTTCCCAGTTTATATCCTTGAGAACTTCGCCTGTAGGGTAAATTTTACTTATATGTTCTAGTCGCAGCATTGAGTCTCTCCAAGGTAGGGTATCGGCACTTAAGGCGAAAGTGTTAGTACAGAGTTTAATCTTAACAAAATTTAACTGCCAATTGGTGGTGTGAAAATACTTAAAAAATTAATAATCAGCAGGAGTTACGTTATGGCAGCAAAGCAATTGACTCAGCTTGTAGAGTCGTTCCGAGATTGCTTAAGCGTTTTAGAAATGAAAATCAACAATCTGCCTCAAACTCTAGACCAATCCGAGCAATTTGTCCAAATTTTTACAGAACTACATATTAATTTTCAAAAATTAATATATTGTTTTACGAGCGAGTGCAAGCAACTTGAAACAGAACGCGATCGAATAGAGGCAGATCTATTGAACAAACAACGGTTGCTCGAGCAGATTGCACAATCAACTCCAGCAATTCTATATGTTTACGACCTGTGTGAACGGCGAAAGATTTTTTGGGAATCGAGCAACCGTCCAATTTGATACTGAATCAGTCTTTCTTAGTCTTGACCAAGCTATTCCGTGTGGATGGTTGCTCAATGAACTAATCACAAACGCTTTCAAACACAGTTTTAGTGACGGTAGCTGTGGAAACATCTACATCCATATCAAAAATTTGGCTGATGATTGGATTGAACTAGCCGTTGGGAATGATGGGAATAGTCTTCCCGTCGATTTTGACATTAAGCAAAACGCTTCTATGGGACTCAAGCTAGTTATGCTGTTGGTTGAACAATTGATGGGTAAGTTTGAAGTGGAGCGGGGAGATGTGACATGGTTTAAAATTCAAATCTTTCCATCTCAGTGTTAAGTACAGACAAATAATACAAAAGCGAAATTTTTTCCATAGATAAAAAGAATAAAATAGAATTTCACCTTTTTCAAGCTGTCCTAAGCTAAATATGGCAGGCATTTTGATAGTTGAAGATGAGCGAGTCGTTGCTTGGAATCTTCAAGCTTCCTTAGAAAAGTTGGGGTATACCGTTGCAGGTAACATTACATCTGGTGAAAAGGCAGTCGATCTCGCGGCAACGCTCACACCAGATTTGATACTGATGGATATCCGACTACAGGGAAGCATGGATGGTATAGAAGCAGCTACCAGAATTCGCGAGCGGTTAAACATTCCGATTGTTTACTTAACAGCATACGCTGATGAGCTAACTATAGCGCGAGCGATGGCTACCGATCCCTACGGTTATCTTATTAAACCCTTTAAACGTACCGAACTGCAGACAACTATCACCACAGCTTTGCGACGTTCTCAGTTGGAAAGACAGCTACAAATGAGTGAAGCTAGATTTCAAGAGGTAGCAGCAAACCTGCCTAGTGTAATTTATAGGCTGTTGCATCGGCGAGATGGAACGAATCAATGGCTTTACATCAGTCCCAGTTTCCAAAACTTGTTTGAAAGAGATCTTGTGTCTTTCCAACAGGGGGGTGAGTTTATACAAAGTTCTATTTACCCCGAAGATGTTAGTTCTTTAAAAGAATCGGTACACGCTGCTTTGGAAACAATGCAACCCCTGAAATGGGAAGGACGCATTGTTATTTCTTCCGGGCAGATGAAATGGATTCAAATTGCTAACCGACCAACTAGACAGGATAATGGAGAAATTATTTGTTATGGGTTAATAGAAGATATAAGCGATCGCAAACTGACAGAACTTGCCTTGCAAAGTCAAATGCAGCGTCAGCGATTATTAACTGAAATTACCAAACAAATTCATAAATCTTTGGATTTTCATGAAATTTTGACCACAACAGTTACTCAAGTCCGTCAAATTCTTCAAGTAGATCGAGTCTTAATTTTCCAACTAAAATCAGATGGATCGGGAGTTGTGATTCAAGAATATGTAGATCCTGCCTTTCCGTCAACATTGGGACTTCAATTCTCAGATAGATGTTTTCCCTCTAAGTGTTATGACTTTTACTTCCGAGGACAGTCACAAGTTATTTTTGATACAAATCAAGAAGATTTGAGCAATTGTTTGAAGAGCTTTATGCAGCATATAGGGGTAAAATCTAAGGTTGTCACTCCTATCATTCAACACTTAGAAGATTTAACAACCGTCAGTAGTACTGAGGAAAACACTTTAGAAAGTAGCGATCCAAGAATCCTTAAATCTCAAACAGTAAAATTATGGGGTTTGCTCATCGTTCATGCTTGTTACGCTCATCGACAATGGAAAACACAGGAAGTAGACTTACTGCATCAAATTGCCAGTAATTTAGCGATCGCCCTACAGCAATCAGAACTTTACCAAAAACTGCAACAGGCAAAACAGCAACTAGAACACCTTGCCAAGATTGATGCATTAACCCATGTTGCCAATCGTCGCCGCTTTGATGAGTACTTACAGCAACAATGGCAGCGATCGATCCGAGAGCAAAGACCTCTATCTTTGATTTTATGTGATATCGACCAGTTTAAACGCTATAACGACACATACGGGCATCCAGAAGGAGACACCTGCTTAGTAAAGATTGCTCGTGCAATTACCAATGCCGTGCAATACCCAGCAGATTTAGTAGCACGATACGGTGGTGAAGAATTTGCCATTATTCTACCGAATACTACGGAGAAAGGGGCAGTGCAAGTCGCTGTCAATATTCAAGAACAAGTCGCCCAACTTCAGATATCTCACTCCTCCTCAGATATTAAGAATTATGTCACTGTCAGTTTGGGTATAGCCAGCATAGTTCCCGATGAAAACAGTTCCCCTTCAGCTTTAATTGCAACAGCAGATATGGCGTTATACCAAGCAAAACAGCAAGGACGCGATAGGTATTGTATCAGTGGCTAATTGCTAATGGCTAATTGCTAATTGCTAATTGCTAATGGCTAATGGCTAATGGCTAATTGCTAATGGAAGACTGACAAATGACCAATGACAAATGACAAATGACAGAATATACTGAAATTTTTCTACAAGCGTGAGTGCTGCTTTATATGCTTAACTCATCTTTCATTCACTCCAAACGCAATACCTTTTCTGGAAAGCGAAATATCAAAGATGTCCCCTTTGTGGAACTGTTTAACGGGCGTTTGCAAGGAGTGGTTTCCAGTGGTTCTGATATCGAACGAGTCTATGTTTCTTTTTTTGAAGCCAACACTTTAGATTACTACTGTAGCACTAATAACAATCGTCCTTGTGGTGGGTTGCGTGGATACCCGTGCAAGCATTTGCAAGCTTTACTTCAAGAGGCTGTTACTTCCTATGGGATCGAGCAAGTTGCCAATACTCTCAAAGTTCCTGGTGACATGAGTCAAATTAAAGCGATGGGTGACATACTCAGCCGCACGGGAACAGTTAAAAAAGAACCAGCGAGCGAAGTTTTCAGTCGATTTCTCAACTACCTTCGTTACTTAGAACTGAGTAGTGATAACCATCTTTTACCTGAAATGAGTTGGTTTGTCTAAAGGAAGAAAATTATGGTATTTCCAGATATATTGAACCAACTGCCTAAAGGAATTCAAGAAACTTTTGAATTGATTGCTGATTTTGATCGGTGCTTCCTTGTAGGTTTTGCTAATCTTGACACTCCACACCAGCAAACTCTCAACAGTCTTCAGCAAGTATTTACAGGTACACCACTTGAACAACCCATATCTAAAACTTGTACTGCTCTTCAAAATAATGAGTTTTTAGAGCAACATTTCACGGTTTTGGCAACCGCACGTGCTTCTTTGCAAGGAGCGCTTTTTGATACATTACAGCAGCAAGCAAGGAGTGTGTTAGGACGGGTGGTGGAGGAGAAGGGGGACAGGGGAGACAAGGGAGAAATTTCTCCTTGTTCCAAAATCATATGTGCGTTGGTTCCACCAAAACCAAAGGCACTAATGGCTGCTCGTTTAACTGGTGTTTTGTTGGGCCAATCAGTGGCATTGGTAACAATTCGTTGGGGTGCAATGACGTTGTTTTCTGTTCCTATGGGGTCAGTGATGTTAATAGTGGGTGGAATCACACCTTTGGACATACTTAAAAGGGCTTTAATCATGCTGACGGAACCAGCCGCAACTAATAAATGTCCCACATTTCCTTTTACGGAACCTACTAGAGGAGTTGCCTGATGTTTGCCGAAGAAACTTTCTACTGAATTAAATTCGGTCGTATCTCCCAATAATGTACCGGTGGCGTGACACTCCATGTAGTCAATGTCTTTGGGGCTAATTTGTGCTTCTTGATAAGCCCGTTCAAACGCGAGAATTTGTCCTTTGGAACTGGGGCTAAGCAAATGCTTGCCTCTACCATCATTAGAAAGCCCTATACCACTGATAGTAGCGTAAATGCGATCGCCATCTCTAACTGCATCGCTGTATCGTTTCAGGACAACCATCCCAACACCATCTGCAGTAATCAGCCCTCGCGATGACTTATCCAAGGGACGGCTGAGGTCATTATCTTCAGGGTATCCTTGGATACCAGAAAACAACATCCGAATAAACAGAGGGTCAGAACAACTAATACCTCCCGCTAACATCAAATCAGCTTTATGCGTCTGTAAATAATGAGATGCGAGCTTAGCAGCATATAACGGTGAAGAACAAGCAGCATCAATACAAAAATGAATATTTGATAAAGCCAAAGCTTGAGCAACAATTGCAGCTGGCAAACCAGATATCATTGCATTATGAGCGGAAACTTTTGCAGAAGCATTTGGAGACATGAAATCAAAGCCCTGACACTCCAAAAGTTCCTTAATAGCAAACGATAGTACCTGCTGATAAATAGGAGCAAATAATTTGTTGGAGAATTGCGTAGGCAAAGAGAGTGCGCCTAATATAACTCCGCATTTTGCCAAAACCGCTTCATTTCCTAAATATCCGCTATGCTGCAAAGCTTTTTTTGCAGTATCAAGAGACCACTTAAAGGTATTATCCAAACTTTGCAAAAATTCAGCAGGTAGCTTATATCCAGTTGAATCAAACTGAAAATTCCGAATAAATCCCCCTTGCAGAGAATAAAACTTATCAGGTTGACCTTTTGCTGGATTGTAAAAAACGTGAGGCTCTACTCCAAGTTCTTCAGCAGTCACAAATGATGTTGAATCTTTTTGTTGAATAAGATTTTGCCAAAATTCTTCTGCGTTTTTCGCATCAGGAAAAAGGCATGAAAACCCAACAATTGCTATTTTTTCCACGGTTTATTTCCTTGTAAGAGTTGATTGAAGGGGTTAGAGGGTAGGGGGTAGGGGTTAGGGATAGAGGTTAGGGGCTAGGGACTAGGAATGGGGAACAGAGAATAGAATATAAACTATTCCTTTCCCAGTCTAAAATTACCTAAACCTCTCCAACTCTTTTCTCTGTGTCCTCTGCGCCTCTGCGGTTCATTCAAATAAGTAATCTTGAAACGGAAAATAGTAATCCTACTCCCTAACCCCTACCCCTACCCCCTACCCCTAACTCAAAGACTGAGTAGGGATAATAGTACCTTTGCCATCTAAAAGACGAGAGCAGATATTACCCTCAGCATCATGTACGATAAAATTAGCAACTACACTAGTTGCTGTTTTTGATGTAACTTCACAAGATACATAAAAAGGAGTGTTGCATGGAATCCGAGTGTATTGTTCATATCTTTGCTGACTCGCAGGTAAACAAATTTCTTGATGAAAATGTTGCAGCCAAATCCATAGCGGATGAGTACTTAAATCAATCGAATAAGGATTAACCCAACCTACAGGAAATTGTCCTTGTTGCTTTAATGGAATTTCACGCCAAATACACTCAGTTGTAATTTTTTCAGGACTAATATTTACAACTCTTCTAAGTTCTTGAAAAGATTCTCCATGAAACAGTGGGAAGAAAGATGCTGTTTTTGCTTGATAGAAATCTTTCCCCGTCATAGTAATGATGTTATCTTCTGTGAGATTTAAGGATTCATATGTAGGACGAGTAGGTAATTCTCGCACAAGCTGAACGCGATCTATACTGAAATGATAAATGGGTTTTCCCTTGGGAGATTGGCTCCAGATTTTAGCTTGCAAGATAATTTCTTCAGATTCTGTTTTAGCCATTTCTTGCAAATCTAAAATGTATTCATTTGCCAAGTTTTCATGAAAATTAATTCCTTTGTAAACTTTGAAATCAGTGTTACTAAAGAATCTATAACCAGGATAAAGCTGTTCGCAAGAGTCTACCATCCACGATACCGCACACGTTGCTGGCAAAACTGCTTTACTAGCAATAACGTGATCGAGTAAAAAGCTGTTGTTTTCGAGTGATAGTTTGCGGCGAATTCGATGGGTTTGCAGTTCGGGTTTTAATGGGATGGGAGGTGGAATTAAAGGGCTACCAATAACAACTTGTGCGGTGTCGTGATTTGCAGGATGGAGTTCGTTGACGAGCATTTTTGTTCCTTCTTCAACAGATAAGATATCAATGCCTCGGCGAGCAAACTCTTTTTTCAATTCCGGTGTTACCATACCGCTATCCCAACCAGCCCAATTGATAGCAACTACATGGCATTCAGGATATCGCTGCTTGACAATGTGGGCTGATTTATTCAAGATTTCGTTTGCGATCGCATAGTCAGTTTGACCTATATTGCCATAAAACCCTGTGACAGAAGAAAATAAAACTAAGTATTCAAGTTGATTGGCATTGACACAGGATAAAAGATTTTCTAATCCTTTGACTTTGGCTGTATAAACTTTTTCAAAATCCTGTTCTGTTTTCTTTTCAATCAACTTATCTGCTAAGTTACCAGCACCATGAATGATTCCGTTAACTGAACCAATTTTTTCGGTGACACTTATCAGTTTTTCTTTGAGTGTATGATTGTCTGTGACATCAGCGCTGACATATTCTGCATATCCTCCCGCTTGTTTAATTGTTTCCAAAGTTTGTTTGATTTCTCTGCTGGAGGCTATTTGATTGTAGAGTTTCTGGACGCCCATGGGTGTGGGTTTTTCTCCTTGTGAGAGAAGGTATTCCATGATACGCTTTTTTAAAATAGGTTCTTCAAAACAATCGCGAGCATAATTGGGTTCGGTTTCTAACAGTTCTGAGCGACCTAAAAGAATGAATTTACAGGAATAGTGTTGTGCTAATTTAATGACGCATTTGGCTGTGATGCCTTTTGCGCCTCCACTGACAAGAAAAACTGTGGATGATTGAATTGTGCTGGTTGTAGTCATAGATTCTCCAGATTTTTTTGTATGTTATGTAGGTTACAAAGAAGAATGCAGAGAGTTGGATTTTTGTTATCCTCCCGCTTTAAGACTTTTTTTAATGAACCGCATTTTGGAGCCAGTGCGTTGCTCTGGTTCCCAGAGTTGAAGCATCTGGCGTCGCAAAGAGCACGAAGAGGAGAGGAAGAAGAGTTAAAAATTATCTGCGTTCGTCTGCTACCTACAGGCTGCGGTTTTGAAAGGTAAATTTAACACTAGGCAAAGTAATCTTTAACAGTTGAATTTTTTGCAATACTTAAAGGTGCTTGAAAGTTAATAGTATTTTCTGGGACTTCTTGAGGTTGGTTTTCTTGAGAGGATGGTAATGTCATTGCTGCTACTAGGAGAGCAAAGACGACCATGATTGCTGCTACAAGTGGGAGTGCAATGTTGTTTTCCGAACTAACCGAGTTTTCTGAGGTGACTGCGGGTTCTGAGGCGACTGAGGTTTCTGAGGGTTGTAATTTGCGATCGCTTTCTTGATGCTGGGGAGAAACGAGTCGAATATCGCCAAGATCTGTGTTTTGAGGAGAGAGTCTGAGAAAGGCGCTGTAGTTTCTATAATTTTTAGCTTCTACTTTGATTTCTCCCTCAAGCACGTTGTAATCACCAAAGTCAAGAGGAAATTTATAAATTCCTTCCAGATCGGTGTAAACAATCAGTTCTGTACCAGGTAAACCAATGGAGATTTTCGCTCCACTGATAGGAGCATGTCTGTCTCCATCCACTATGCGACCTATGTAATTAGCTTTTGCCATAATAGGGATTTTGGATTTTGGATTTTGGATTTTGGATTGAGGATTAAAGGATTTTGGATTTTGGATTGAGGATTGGAGAAAACTTTCTTCCTTGTCCCCAATCGCCAATCTTCAGTCCCCACTTCCCATTGACCATACACCAAAACACAATTTCTCAA
>NZ_WJFC01000203.1 GCF_009725235.1 Scytonema sp. UIC 10036 | reverse complement strand
TTATCACCCACCTATTTGTTTCCATTTCACCCATTTGTTTCGTTGGCAAGGAGTTGTGTGCATGCGACCGAGTTGGGAGCCTGGGAACGAGGTGGGGGGTTGGGAACGAGGTGGGGAATCTGAGCAAATTTGCTCTAACTTTCTACTAAAGCTACAGAATCTACATCCAAAAATAATGTTGCTCGTTCGCTCTTAGCGCAAGCTGTACCCAGCTTATCGCACGTGCGAAGAATAGACGCAGGACAATCAGTTGTCACATCACCGTGCAGTATCCGTTGCACGATTTTCTCTTTGCGTTTTCCTTGTGCAAGACAGATAATTTTTTGAGCAGAACAAATCAACGGAAGAGTTACGGTAAAAGCGTATTGCGGTACAGCTTCTAATTTGGGGAAATAACCTGTATTGACTTGTTGTTGGCGGTTTACGTCATCTAGCTTCACAAGTTTTACTGTACGTGAATCGTGAAAATCAGCGACAGCAGGATCGTTAAAAGCAAGATGTCCGTTTTCTCCAACACCAAGACAGCACAAGTCTATCGGTTGTGCTTGCAGTAATTTGGTGTAGCGATCGCACTCTATCAAAGGTTGCATGGTATCACCTTCGATATAATGAAATATTTTAGGATTCACTCGGTTTTCAACACGTTCTCGTAAATAGTGGCGGAAACTAGCAGGATGGTTAGATGCAATACCCAAGTATTCATCTAAATGAAACAATATAATTCGCGACCAATCTATACCACCATTTGCTATCAAAGTATCAAGAAATTTCAGTTGAGAGTTCCCAGTTGCTAATAATAAAGCGGCAGTTTCTTTCTCTAGGAGGATGTTTTGTAAATACTGTTGTGTTTTCTCTGCAACATCCTGCGCCAGTTCGACTTCAGAGTTGTAAACCTGCACTTGTAAAGCATCGACACGAAAAGATTTTTTTGCGGTTGGCATTGGACTATACAGAAAATCTTTGACTTTAACTTAAGAAAAGGAAACGAGTAAGGGTATACTTACCCGACAGCCCTTACTCGCATCTATAGGTTGTCACAATTTGGATGATTAATTATAGTTTTTTCTTCCCGAGCGTTGTTGTTAAATCACAAACTTGGAAAAAAGAGTGTAAACTAATTAAAGAAACTTTACAAGAGTTTACACGGAAAAAACCATGCTGGCAGCAATTCTTTTTGACCTAGATGGAACGATTGCTAATACTGACCCAATACACTACCAAGCGTGGCGGGAAATGCTAAGAGATTATGGCATGGACATTGATGAAACATTTTATAAATCCCGGATAAGCGGGCGGACAAATCCACAAATTATAGAAGACTTGCTGCCACAATTATCACCGGAAGAAGGTACTAGATTTGCAGACGACAAAGAAGAACTTTTCCGGCAAAAAGCCAGAGAAATTCTCAAGCCTATGAATGGATTTACAGAACTCATAGCATGGACAGATACACATAAACTCAAACGTGCTTTAGTCACAAACGCGCCAAAACTCAACGTAAAATTTATGTTAGAAGTTTTGGATATTGAGGAAGTCTTTAATACAGTTGTCTTAGGAGAAGATTGCATAGCAGGAAAACCAGACCCTGCACCTTACCAAGTATCGCTGGATCTGCTAGGTATAACAGCAGAACAAGCGATCGCACTAGAAGACTCACCATCTGGAATTCGTTCTGCGGTTAGCGCACTTATCCCCACTATTGGTGTAACTTCCACCCACGATCCAAATGTTCTCTTAGCAATTGGAGCATTTATGACAATTCCAGATTTCACCGATTTACAATTATGGACACACTTGAATTCACTTTTGTCAAAGAATTTAGCTTCTTTAAGTTAGTGGTTGGTGGTTAGTTGTTAGTTGTTGGTTGTTAGTGGTTAGTTGTTAGTTGTTGGTTGTTAGTGGTTAGTTGTTAGTTGTTGGTTGTTAGTGGTTAGTTGTTAGTTGTTAGTAGCTATTAACCACTAACCACTAACCACTAACCACTAACCACTAACGATTAATTTTGTATCAAATCAAAACGAAGTTGAGAATCCGAGTCACAACCCCTACCTGAAGTACAGGGTTCAACTCTGACAAGAAAAACTCCCCCTTCGCGATCGCGAACACCTGTTGGTGAAAACTTAATTCTTCCTGCTGCACCAAAAGCTACGAAGTCAGGTTTAGACAGTGTTTTTTGTAAACCCTCACGACTACTGTCTTCTCTCAAGCCAGTAATAATTGCTTGAAGTGCGTCATACACGATCGCAGTGCGCGGGCTAACTTCGCCACCCCAGAGACGGGAAGCTTCTGTGGAGAAGGGATTGTCTGGATTTGCATCCCGATGCCAAGGTACAGCTAAAACCATTTTGTTTAGGTTCTCTCTTCCATACTGCAACATTCTGCTGTTGTACATAATTTGAGAACCAAAAAGTGGTAGTCTACCTTGTTTTTGATTTTCTCGTATTAACTCGAAAAACTTTGAATTTGGATCGTTAATTGAGCGGTAACTGGGGAATAATAGCAAACCTTCTGCTCCATCTGTTCTGGCTCGTCTTAAAATATCACCAACCGGAGTACTATCACCAAAATCACAATTTGTATTAGTGACTTTACCTTCATACTTATTACTTTTAATAGATTCTTGGTGTAGTTTGATGAGGATATCTCTACTGATACTTGGTTCTCTCGATCTTTCCTGTGTTTGTTGTGATGACGAATCTTTACAAATAGCAATATTTTTTATACCAGTTTTTTTCACTATGTACTCAGCCAGCTTATCGCTAAAAATATCAGGACTGGGAGTCGCATAAAATACATATTTTTGCGATTGAAATGATTGTCTGGAATTCAGATTGCCAGTTGAAACCATCACCAGCCTGCGAGCGTTATAAATTGATGAATCGCGAG
This sequence comes from Scytonema sp. UIC 10036, assembly GCF_009725235.1. The sequence continues at coordinate 21,301 of NZ_WJFC01000203.1, read as the reverse complement.
TAAACCCTATCAAGGCTAGAATGGTTGGATCGTCAATCAACTTACGATTTATACTTTCAATAGCCCGAGTATCTCTAAAATTTGAAATAGCGGCAATTTGAAGTTGCAACCAAGCCCCATTAATTTTGTCACGGCTGTTATTGAGCGCATCTTGAGCTTGAGCCACTCCGCGTAAAGTCTCTTCCGCTTGGTCTACTGTTCCGAGTATCAAAATAACACCAACTTTTATTGGTGGTTTTGTATTACTTTTATTTAATTCGGCGTTAGCGTTATTTAAATAAATTAAAGTCTCAGGGTCGTTACGATTCTTGTTCAAAGCTGCAGTAAATAGTTTGACAGCAGTGGCAAAATCACCCTTAGCAAATGCTTTACTCCCTTCTACTTTTTCAGTAGAATTGTTTTTAGTAATAAAAATTTCCTCACCCAAACTCATGTTGTCGTTTGAGGATGCATTGATTGAGCCTGAATTTGGTAATTGATTGTTCGTTTGTTTTGGACTTACAACTCTACCTAGTAACCACAAAATGCCTGCTATTAACACACCAGCTATCAAAAAAAAGCAAGCAACCTGATGTTTTCTTTCTCATTCATATAGCAAACCTAGAATAAAATTATAAATAGGGAGGAGGGGTAGGGGGTAGGGGTAGGGGGTAGGGAAGTTGCATATCCTTAATTTTAAAAATAATTAGACATCAATTTGTTGAAAAGCTGTGACAAATTGATAAGAGCAAAGGATAATAATCCAGCAAGAAGAACGAGCAGTACAAAAACCCCCAATCCATTTAGACCAGAGTGGAGAAGATTAGAAACCGACAAGCTTTGGTAAACCAGGAAAATAAATAATGTTGTAATTGCAGAAACAACAAACAAATAGGTTTTTTCGGAAATTGAGAGAGCTTGAAAAAAGATGATAGCTACTAAAAGTATTAACCAGATTCCAGAACTCATCCAAACTGTTTCTAAAAAACTCAGAAGGATAAGAGCCAAAAATGAGCTTCCCGATCCTGCAATAACTGCTGATGGTAGTAGTTTCTTGAGATGCAAAGAAGGAGCTGGTGGTTGAGTGTATGAGGGTATTGTTGAGGGCTGGTGCGGTGATAGTATTGTTGAAAATGAGCTAAGTGGTGGTGTAGAAGAATATTGTTGTGGTAGTATGTTAAAATTTAAATCTTGTAAAACAGCCTTCGCTGATTGATAACGCTCTTCGTGATGAATTTGCAACAACTTATCAAGAATGTGGGCTAATTCCTGACTGATGGGTTGTTGTACGTATTGTCGCCATTTAGAAACCCAGCCATAACCCTCTCTCAACCATATATCTATGGGATGAGCATGAGTTAACAGATGAAAGCAAGTACATCCTAAGCTATAAAGATCGCTAGATGGATAAGCCTCCCCTTTTTGCATTTGCTCCAGGGGTGCATAACCAAAAGAACCAATATATGTTCCCGGTCGATAATTTGCGGTTGCTGTTGCTGTGGTTGTCTTTTGCTTTGCTACTCCAAAATCAATTAGCACCAATCTCCCATCACTTTCCCGACGAAGGATGTTTTCTGGTTTGATATCTCGGTGAATGACCTGTTGCTGATGTACTGCTGCTATAACAGGTAATAAATCATACAAAAAGCTTCGAGTTTTTACTTCATCAAAGACCCCCTGCTGCTTTAACTCTTCCAACAAATTTTGCCCTTTGATAAACTGCTGCACTAAGTATAAATAGTCATCTTGCTTAAAATAGGCATATAAGTGAGGGATTTGAGGATGCTCTCCCAAATGTTGCAGGCGTTTTGCTTCTTGCTGAAATAACTCTGTTGCTTTTTTTACTGACCAGCTCCCTTGAACTTGTGGTGCTAGTTGTTTGACAACACAATGCTCATCCAGCTTATCTACATCTTCTGCAAGATAAGTACGAGCAAATCCGCCGCCTCCCAATGGCTTAACGATGCGATAACGATTTCTCAGTAGAGAGACTAATTCTGCTCCGCAATTTACGCAGAACTTTGTCCCATCTGGATTTATAGGCTGAGAGCACTCAGGGTTCAGGCAGCAAAGCATACTATATATTAATCTTTATTAAAGAATATACATTAGAGTGTCTTAGGTGTTAGCTAAGCAGATGTAACAAATAATTGAGTTTATAGAACGGTTATTCTATTATATACTGGCAAGAAAAACAGTTTTTCTTCCGGTAACCATTGGATAAATTAATATCAATAGATACTGAGATTGTTTCATGACCAGTAACAAAAGAAAGTCACTTCCACCAAAGCTGATAATTAAGCTAGGGAAGTTTGTTTGGGTCACTCTCTGGCATATAATGATGTCAAAGCTAGCCCCCCGCAACTCCTCAGGAGAATACATTCGTCCAAGCAGTTATTTCCGGAACTTTGTACGAACAGAAGCAGATAACCAATACTTACCCGCAGCAAATCGCTACACCTTGATAGTAGGAATGAGTTGTCCTTGGGCGCACCGTACCCTTGTTGTTAGAGCACTCAAAGGGCTGGAAAAAATTCTACCAGTGACTGTTGTTTCTCCTTCTCCCATAGAAGGGGGTTGGATCTTTAACCAAGAGTATGAAAGTTGTCGCACGCTTGCCGAACTATACCAGCTTGCTGAAGCGGGTTACACTGGACGGTGTACGGTTCCGGTTTTATGGGATAACCAGACCAAAACCATCGTTAACAATGAGAGCGCAGAAATTATCGTGATGCTGAACTCGGAGTTCAACGAGTTGGCTCAAAATCCGACTTTGGATTTGTACCCAAAGGAACTCAAACAGAAAATTGATGAGTGGAATGAGTTGATTTATACAAGTGTCAATAATGGTGTCTATCGTTGCGGCTTGGCTCAAAGCCAAGAAGCTTATGATAAAGCTTGCAATGAACTCTTTACAACTTTAGACAAAATTGAGGATACGCTTAGTTCAAATCGATACTTATGTGGCAAGACCGTAACATTGGCGGATGTCCGTCTGTTCACTACACTATTTCGTTTTGATAGTGCATATTACGGGCTTTTTAAGTGCAATCGTAAAAGAATTAAAGACTATCAAAATCTTAGTGCGTACCTGCGGGACTTGTACCAACTTCCCGGTGTTGCTGACACATGTGATGTGGAAAGTGTCAAGCAGGATTATTATGGCAATCTTTTTCCTCTCAATCCGGGCGGTATTATACCCTCAGGTCCTGATATGGATTACCTTAACGAACCGCACCATCGCGATCGCTTGGCTGAAACCGTGCGATCGTAGCTATTTACTGTTCGCGAATCCAAAGTGCTAACCCACCTCCACGACCACGAGCAGCAATAAAGTTATCTGTAACTAGGAAGAAAGCAAAAAAGGGTAATTTAGCTATGGGTTGGTTGTAAAAATTTTCAGCCTGAACTTTACCACCTCTTACATTTCCACTGTAAACGGTTCGACCAAAGAGTTGCAGTTGTATGCGATTGAAATCAAATGCAAGCAAATTCTTTTTTCCTAAGTACTGCGCCAGTCCCTCAAATTTTAAGAATATTGGCTTTAATTGAACGGAATTAGTAATTGCTCCTTTGCCTAAATTGCTGTCTTCTTGAGAAGCGGCACTAAAGGAAATATGGGCTGGAGTTAACTTAGGCATATAAAAGCCTTTACCTAAGACAATTCCTCCTCGCTTTCTCAATTTCTTAGTTCCAGTGGTAAAACACAAACGCCATTTACCTAAAAGCGGTTCAAACGCATAAGTCAGCCTTTGTTGTTTAGCAGCTTTTTCTGCTTGCAGCAATGCATCAACGACGGATTCAGCCGAAGGACGTTGGTTCGTTTGTCCTTGATAGAAAGCAACTGCTTGAGAAAGCACGGTCAGAAAATCTGGTGAGATTTTTGATGTTAAATCAGTAGTCATAAAAATTTTACCTAGAAGGAAGTACAAAGCCTTTTAGTCTTATGGAATTATCACTGCTTTTGTATCACCAAAAGATACAAGCAAACATTGTGCATTATGTAATGGTAACAGAGAAGATTCGTTAGTTTTTATAATTGAAGCTCAATTTAGTACTGATGTCGCCAAACTTTTCAAATAATCATAAACAAATCATTGGAGAAAGTTGATTACAGTACAGGACTGTAAAAGGTTTTGCAATTTACTAGCAGTCTGGTCAGTCAAAGGAAATGTTACTAAAACAACATCACAAAATTTATAGTTGGTCATATTCTGCGTCATCGCAATACTGCTCGGGTTTTGGTTTGTTAGCATATGTAGAGACGCGCCATGGCAAGTCTTTACGGAAATTATTGCTATGCAAAACTTCTTCTATAATAAAGAGATACCAATAATCAAAGCAAGTTAAAGATGTTTACCCAGAAGCTAACGTTGGAAATTCCAGAATCACTATTTGAAGAATTAAATCACCTGTCTGAGTTAACTGGTCAATCAGTACAATCCTTGGCATTGCAAAGTATCACCAGTAGCTTACCCCGCTTTCGTGAAAAAACACATAACTTAGATGAGCTATTGTCACGGGTTACAACGGATAATTTACATGGTGAAATTGATAGTGGAGAAGTTGTAGGTCGTGAAGTCTTCTGACTCTGAGTTATATATTCCCAAGCAAGGCGACTGTTGAAGTAATTACGTTACTCAGAACTTTAATGCCTTTACCATAAAGTTATTTTCTAGAAGTGGTTTACAACCGAATCATAGCAAGAGCCACCGCCCCCCACAAAGGCGCATCATCACCAAGTACAGCTGGAACAATTTCAAAATGTACCTCCGGTAAAGCAGTCTCCCGCGCCACCCTCTGCAACACAGCCCAAAAATTCTCCCCTGCTTTCGTCACACCACCACCCAACACAAATCGTTGCGGATTCATCAAATTCGCCACATTCCCAATCCCCACACCCAAACCCCAACTCGCCCTGTACAAAAGTTCAACAGCCAACTCATCCCCAGCCACAGCCGCCTCACTCACCACCTTCCCCGTAATCAACTCCAAATTATTTCCCACCAACTCCCTCAAAATCTCTCCTCTGCGTCCTTCCGAAGTTTGCTCAACGGGGGGAACCCTCCGCAGTCGCCTCAACGGGGGGAACCCCCGCACGGCGCTGCTCTCCGCACGCAACTTCTCTCTGCGTCTCTGTGGTTCATTCAACAAAGACTCCCTTGCATCCTGCGCCATATAAGGTCCCGACGCCAACCTTTCCACACACCCCCGCTTTCCACACAAACAAACTGGTCCCGACGGATCGACAACCATGTGTCCGATTTCACCAGCCATCCCTTCCGCACCTCGCCAGGGTACACCGTTAATTATCCAACCACCCCCCACACCCGTACTGACAGTTATATAAAATAAGCTATCGTATCCCTGACCCGCACCAAAGCGATACTCGCCCAAAGCTGCAACATTAGCATCGTTATCCACACTGCATGGAACACCAAATTCTGCCTCTAACAACTTCTTTAAAGGTATATTCTCCCATCCAGGGACATGATGGGACAGCCGCACTGTCCCAGTTGTTGCATCCACAGGTCCCCCAAAGCTAACACCGATCGCATCCGGTTTTTTCCCTTGTAGCACCGAAGCAATCAGCGATCGCATAATCTCCAAATCGGTATCAGCATTTGCATTTGCACCTTGCAGACGGCGTTCGTAACTCAACCATTCCCTAGAACCAGCATTAACGGTTGCTGCGGCTAGCTTTGTACCACCAAAATCAAGGGCTAAGATTAATGTCATGGCGTGAATGCTAATTGCTAATTGCTAATTGCTAATTGCCAATCTACCATTAGCCATTAGCCATTAGCCATTAGCCATTAGCGAATCAATAAACTGTTGTAATTTTTCATAATGAGACCCTTTCCAGTACACCTGGAAGCAGTTTTGACAGCGATAAAATTCGTTGACGTACAAACGAACGCTTTCTGGTAATCGATCGACGATCGCTTCCTTTGGTACAGATTCAAGTAACCCATTACAGCGCAAACATCTTTGGAAGGGCGATACTAATTGATACAAGTTGAAGCGTTGCATCACCTCCACAATTTGCTGCTGTGGATCGGTGTTTCTCACGTAATATCCATGTAATACAATGCTTCTCATTAACAAACCGAGATCGCGAGTTAACAAAATTCGTTCTTGGGTGCTAGAGATCCGAGCTAATTCTTCATCTGCGTAATCATTACGGTACAAAGTATCAAAGCCCAACAAGCGTAAAGATGTTGCCAATTTGCCCAAATGAATATCTAAAACAAACCGAATCACGATTGGGAGTTGAGGTTTTGTTGGAATGTTGCTTAGCTGAGAAACTTTGGCAGAAACTGGATAAACATTAATTATATCTCCATCTTGAACTATGTAGGAAAAATCTACATATTTGCCGTTCACTTCAATACAGTCCACTTCTGGATGGGGAACGCCCAAAGCTTCTATCATATCTTTTATCGAAGCTCGTCCGCTAAAGGAATGTTCTATGCTAACCTCCCTTTTCTGGGTGGACAAGAAATCATTTAACTCTGCATAAAAGCGGAAAGAAGCTACAGCCATAAGCAATTTCAACTCATTATTTTAAAATTACTGAGTTACCAACCTAGAGCACCAGCCACTCGCTGGGAGTATTGACAAGCTTTTTATCCAAACAGAGAATAATTAATATATTTTATCCGGATGAAAAAACTCGCTTTTAGAAGGCTTTTCAGCTCATCAATACCAGTTCATATTAGATTAACTTGTATGATTCCATTTAAAACTTAAGCAAAGATTAGAATGATTGGCAAATACTTGCTTTTGTTATTGACTTCAGTTACAGTCGTAGCATAAGCACTTTTCTGGCTGTTGACGTAATTTTCAGACAGTTAGATGGTGTGAAAAAGCGACTGAGAGTGTCTGAGGCAAGGTGTGTCTCAGGATATTGCAATATCTGCCTAAAAGCAGTCAAAAGGCAGAAGGGTTCGCATTAAAATTGAGTCAATTATCCTGAAACCGCTAAGTAGAAGTACCTCTTAAGGCATTAAATGCTAGTGCTAAATGAAGTGACATTAATGGTTAGTAGTTGCTAATATTTAGTATTAAGCATAGAGAACACGAGCGCTAGCTAGGTAACCAGCTAACTAATGCTCGCAGATTAACATCGGCATTTTTGTTTTTTTTGAAATACAATTGAGAATTTTTTGCAATATGAACCTATTAACAGACACACTTAAATCATTTTTCTCAAAGGATTTCTTCAAGGAAATTGTACAAAAAAAGCTATTTTTGACACTCGACAACTTGTTTTTCAGGAAGAATATAGCCTTTCTCAGTCTAATGAGGTACACCCCCCTTTCATCCCCCCAAAGCATCGGGGGGACAGAGGGGGGTAATTTTTGTACCTCACTAGGTTGAAATTTGCTATAAGGGTATTTTTGGCAATTTCTCTGTTTAAAAAACTCCAATTGCATCTGAAAAACTCTAAAAAAGTTCTAATTTAAAAGCCAATACTAATCTCACTAAGGAAAGCAAAAAATAGCATGGGAACGTGCATTTTTCTAGTGTAAATTCACGCTTAGAGGGGAGAGTGTAGCTAAGATGAACATCTCTGTTTGTAATATCCTTTGTCCGTCAAAACACGTTAACTAGTAAAGGTAGATGAATACTTTCTTTTGTTCTGATAATTCCCGAGAAGCAGGAGAAGATCTTATTGGTAGTGCTAGCAATTACCAAACTTATATATTGATTGAATGTCCTCCTCCTTGGACACCAGAAGCAATAAATTCCAGATGGGTTCCTGAGAATTTACAGATGTTAGTTAAGGAGGTAAAACGAGAGAAACTACCCATCTCGTTTCTTTTAATTAGCAATAACTCATCCCATAAAGTAGAACAAACAACCCTGATGATTTATCAAAAAAAGGAGGGACTGAGCAACGGATATCACAAGCAAGAATTTTGTTTGAGAAATATTGAACAAGTTGCAACTGTTGTCAAAAAGTGGTTGCATGGTGGGATTGACTGTGAAGTAGAAACAAGTACAACGAGAGATATACTCATCTGTACCCACGGTAGTCGCGATCGCTGTTGTGCTCGATATGGAAATCCCTTCTACTTCCATGCAACAACCTCCGTTTTTAGTTTGGGGTTGGACAACATTCGGATTTGGAAATCCAGCCACATAGGGGGACATCGGTTTGCACCAACAGCTATAGACTTCCCCGAAGGAAGATACTATGGTGGTTTAGATCAAGAATCATTTAAGTCAATTTTGACACGTACTGGTGATATTAATTCCTTGACAAAAGTCTACCGAGGCTGGGGAATTCTACCAAATGCAATTCAGGTTTTAGAGAGAGAACTCATCTTACGCCACGGATGGGATTGGTTTGATTACAAAGTGACAGGCAAAATTATCCAGCAACCTTTAGAGGAAAAAATAGTGCTGGGTGAGATAACTTTTGAAAAACCAGATGGCTCCGTGTACTGTTACCAAGCTAAGCTTGTAAAAGATGAAGCCAAAGCTATGAAAATTAAAGCTTCTTGTAGTGCTACACAAGAGTCAGTAGTTGTCAACTATAAAGTTGATAGTCTTTGGCTTGCTTCCACTAAGCTTGCAACTTGTAGTAAGTAGTTAGTGGTTAGTAGGGGCGCAATGCCGCCGCGCCCCTACAAGGTTAGAGTGACTATACAATCGGTAATAACCATAGCTAATTCGGCTGGATCTACTGGTTTTGTCAGGTGTTGTTGAAAGCCAGCTGAGATGATCTTCTGATAATTCGTCTCCCCTGCAAAAGCAGTTAGAGCGATGGCAGGTAATTTCTCTTCTTGGAATACCTCCATCGCTCTAACTTTCCGGATGAGTTCATAACCATCCATCTCAGGCATAGCAATATCACTTAATAACAAATTAGGTTGTATGCGAGCAATTGCTTTCAGCGCTTCACTTGCTGAGTTAACACCTGTCACTTCAGCACCATACTGCTTGAGGGTAAAAACTAGCAATTCTAGAGAATCTACATCATCATCTACAACCACAATCCGCAAGCCTTCTAGATTTGGGGAACAACCAGAGACGAATTTGCAATCGCTTGTATTTGTTTGGGAGACAGAAGGTATTAAAGGAAGCAAAACTGTAAAAGTCGCTCCCATACCTTCTCCGGGACTCTCGACTCTGACAGTTCCGCCATGCAGTTCAACAAGGTGACGAACAATAGCTAACCCTAACCCCAGTCCACCAAATTTTCTAGTCGTTGCGTTATCTGCTTGTCGGAATCGCTCGAACACGTGAGGTAAAAAGTCCGGGCTAATTCCAACTCCTGTATCGCTTACTTGAATCTCGGCGTGAGAACCAACTTTCTCTAAAGAAATTTTGATTTGTCCACCTTCTGGCGTGAATTTCACAGCATTTGTCAGTAAGTTCCAAACGACTTGCTGCAAGCGGTTAAAATCTCCTTCAACTTTGACAGCATGGGAAGACAGCTGCTTTTGAAGCTTGATTGATTTGGCTTCGGCTGACAGACGCACCGTTTCTAGGGCGGCGTCGATCGCACTCACTAAGTCAACCGGACAGAGACTCAAACTGAGTTTACCACGCAAAATTCGTGAAACATCCAACAAATCATCGATTAACCTTGCTTGTAATTTGGCATTGCGTTCGATAATCTCTAAAGCTTGGGTGGTTTTTTTTGCATCCAATTTACCCATCCTTAGCAGTTTTGCCCAGCCGAGAATTGGATTGAGTGGCGATCGCAACTCATGAGAGACAATCGCTAAAAAATCATCCTTCATGTGATTGGCTCTTTCCAATTCTATGCGAGCAGCCCGTTCTCTTTCCAAAGCCTGTGCTCGTTCTTCAATCGCTAACTTGCGATCGTGAATATCAGTGCAGGAGCCGAACCATTTCACGATGCTACCGTTTTGCTCTTGCAGTGGAAATGCTCGCCCTAGATGCCAACGGTATTCTCCATCGGAGGCGCGACGTAAACGATACTCAATATCATAGTGTTTTCCGGTAAGAAGACTATTGTGCCAAATTTCCTGGGTACGTTTTACATCATCTGGGTGTAAAATAAGTTGCCATCCATCTCCTTGTGCTTGTTCTAATGTTTTTCCCGAATATTCCACCCAACGTTGATTGAAGTACTCGTGATAACCATTTGGCTGTGTAATCCAAAACAATTGAGGCATTGTATCCGCTAGCGTGCGAAACATTAATTCGCTGTGTCTCAATGCTTCTTCTGCTTGTACGCGATCGCTAATATCGATATTAACTCCTACCATCCGCCAGGGATGACCTGCATCATCGTAGAGAATTCTTGCTCTTGCTTGTAGCCAGCGAATACTTCCATCCCGCTTAGTGATACGGAAATCAGTAAAATATTCGTTTGTACGTGTACTTACGCATCGATCTAATTCTGCTACTGCCTTAGCTAAATCATCTGGATGAATCCATTTTGCCCAATCTTCGTAAGTACCGCCAAATTCTCCAGGCTGCAAACCGTATATAGCTTCTAATTCCTTTGACCAAATATTGACATTGGTTTGCAAATTCCAGTCAAAACTACCTAACTTAGCTGCTGCATGAGCTAAATCCAGCCATTCTTGCTTTTGATGCAACAGAGACATTAACCGTTGGCGTTCTGCTTCTGCTTGCTTGCGATCTGTCACATCTAAAAATGCGCCAATCGATCCTCTGACAGCACCGGAATCATTCAGCAATGGCACTGCTTTTCCATAAATGTAGCGTATATCACCTTCATCAAAGACAAATTCAAATTCCGCCTCAACAGCCTGTCCCGTGCGACAGGCTTGCTGCATGGCTAATTCGCTCAGTGGAATATCTTGACCATTTTTCTGGATTTTACATGGAAAGGTATATTTTCCATCAGGAGGAGTGGCTGTCATCACAGAGCCTGGTGGGACTCGCATCAATTCATATGCACTTCGGTTAGCTGTCATATGATGACATTGAGGATCGCGAGCAATCCAGACTGCAGCCGGAACCGTTTCCATAAATATCTCAAGCTCTTCTGCTCGTGCTTTAGCGATCGCTTCACTCTTTCGTAGGGTAGCTTCTGCAAGTTTGCGATCGGTAATGTCCACATTAACTGCTACAGCATTAACAATGGTTCCCGTCTTGTCTAGAATCGGTACGGAAGAATTGAGAATCGTTTTTCTCTGCCCGTCAAATGTTTCAATATCAACCTCTTCACCAATCACCGCCTCACCCGTAGCTAGGGTACGGGCTAATGCCCAATCTTGAGCTGCAACAGGTTTACCCGTATTTGCCCACCAACCCTTGTAATTTTTATATTCATTGACCTCATTGACTAGTGGAGCACTATCACCCCAAATCGCTCTTGCTGCTGAATTATTTTCTAGAAGCTGTCCTTTAGAATCTGAAATAAATACGCCAACAGGTAATATATCCAGTATGGCACGAAGACGCTGGCGTTCGAGTTCATGATTTGCCTGTTCTTCTGCTAGAACCTTATCTACTTGTTGTCTTTTTGTTAAATCCAGACCAAAGACACTATCTTGCTTGCCTTTTGAAGTTAACCAATTAATGAATAGTGCGACTATGCAGAATACCAATAGATTTGGTATATTGGAACCATTACCAATTACTAGCAAGTTGATGGGTGATACAAAAAAGTAGATGGTGACTAATATAGATAAAACGATCGCAAATAGACCTGAAGTTAAACCTGAATACCAGCTACTCAAGACAACGGGTGCAAAAAAAAGAAGTGAAATGTCTAGGTCTAAATTTAGCGTTCGTAGCAACAATCCCAGTAAGAGCGCTAGTAGAACTGAGAAAATAGGAACTCTGTAGCGCCATCTCAAAGATCGTTGAACTTCTAACATATCGATTCGAGTCCTTGCAGTCAGCAAATTTATAAGGCAGGCTTTTAAGAGGCATAAGCTTTTATTATATAATAATTATCTGTTGCAAACAATACATAGCAATTTTAAATGAGCATCCAGATTTGCCGGGGCTATTTCTGAGGCTGGCGTAGCTTGAACCGCTTCTTGCCATGATTTTCGGGCGTCTTTTACACCTCCTTGCTGTGTCAGCGCTACCACAACAAAGTATGGGAAAAAGCTTGTGACAGAAGTGGCTTCAAGTTTTCCTTTCTCTTTTGCCCGTTCAAAAACTAAAAACCTGATTTTGCGTTTGTTGGGTTTCGTTCTTCAACCCAACCTACAGATTTTTATTTTTTCACCAAAACCTACACAATATTGATTTGGCAGTTCCTAAAAGCTTTAGTTATCTAATAAAGCTTTGAAAAGTGGATGTTCTCGAATTGCATCAAATGCTGGATCGGTTGTAATCTCATTGAGAACTTCTTCTGGGTTAAGATTAATGGCTTGTTGTAGGTTTTGAATTGCCAGAGGTATATTACCATTTAACGCATAACAACAAGCTTTGTTGTACCAAACATAATCGAGGTCAGGTTTTAGTTCAATAACTTTATCGTAAGCTGCGATCGCTTCTTCATAACGCCATAATTTTTCTAGAATTATACCTTTGTTATACAAAGCTTGATAAAAATCTGGTTGAATTTCTACCACCTTACTATAGGCAACTAATGCCTCTTGATACCGTTGTATTTTTTCCAGCAAAGACCCTTTTTCATACCAAATATTGGCGTCTTTTGGCTGGTGTTTTAGCAATCGATTATAGCAACTTATCGTTTGCTCAAATGAATCTAAAGCCTCATCTTGACGTTGCATTTTTTCTAAAATTAATCCACGATGATACCAAATATTAGCATCTTCTGGTTGGTACTTTATTTTTTCGTTGTAGACAGCCAGAACCTGCTCGTACTGTTGTAATTTATTTTCTAAAACTCTAACCTTGCTTATCCAAACTGAAGAATTTGGTTGTAATTTCACCGCTTGGTCATAAGCACTAACAGCTTCTTCATAGCGATGCAATTTAACTAACAAATCTCCTTTACCTATCCAAGCACCTGCATAAGTTTTTTCATATTGGATTGCTGTATCAAAATCAGCAAGCGCTTCTTCATAGCGGTTTAAATCTGTTAAAGTATAACCTCTATTAGTTAAAGCTTCTGGAAAATCTGGTTTGAGTTGCACTGCTTCGGTATAGACGGCTAAAGCTTCTGCTAATTTTCCTAAATCCTGAAAAACAATTCCTTGGTAATACCTTACATTTGCACTGTCTGGCTGGATTGACGCTGCCTTATCGTAAGAATCGAGCGCTTCTTCATATTTTTCCATACAGTGAAGTGCATATCCACGCAAAAACCAAGAATCAAAGTCCTTGGGTTGCTTTTCTATAGATTTATCAAATGCAGCCACTGCCTCTTGGTAGCGATTGTTAGAAATCAACTGTTTTCCTTTGTGATAAAAGTCTTTGTTCCTATCTCGAAATAGCCATAATATAAAAATTAATCCTAAGATAATATAAAGGGAATATTGACTAAATATTACTCCTCCTTCCGATGCCAAAGCTGGTGAAACACCAAGTAATTCACTAATCGTATGTGTGATATCCCATAACAATTTATTAAACGGACGGGCAAACCATAGCAATCCAATCAAAATCCAGATACCATACTTCCCGACTCTATTTAGCTCAACTTGAATGTAACGGGGTAACCAAGGCTCAATAATACCATAACCATCAAGAGAGGGAATCGGCAATAAATTAATAAAAACAACGTAGATATTCAGAACGATAACATAAGCCAAACAGGTCATTAGATAAAACAAAGACATACTACCATTCTGTAGTAATTGAGTATGCCAACCCAAGAGAAAAGGCAGCGACAGCAACAACACAACAAGAATATTAGCAATGGGACCTGCTGCCGACATAGCACTTAGCCACCAACGATTGCGTAATCGATGGTGGTTAATGTAAACGGCTCCTCCAGGGAGAGCAATTCCACCAAGAAGGAGAAAAAAAAGTGGCATGACTAAGCTTAAACCCGGATCGGTATATTTGAGAGGATTAAGGGTGAGATATCCCTTTTCCTTAACTGAAGTATCTCCACCCCAATACGCTACTAATGCATGACCAAACTCATGCAAACACAAAGAAACCATCCAACAGCAACAGATGAATACGGCAAACACCCACATTGATTTTTCTCCAGAAAGGGTTAGTGGTTAGTTGTTGGTTGTTAGTTGTTGGTTGTTGGTTGTTGGTTGTTAACCACTAACCACTAACCACTAACCACTAACCACTAACCACTAACTATTAACTAACTTAAGATCCCAACATTTGCAAATTATGGAGAGTCGCGTACATTCCGCCTTGACGCAGTAACTCTTCATGGCTTCCTTGTTCTATGAGTTCTCCTTGCTTTAGTACAAAAATCCGATTGACATTCCGAATGGTAGACAGGCGGTGAGCAATGATAATGGCAGTACGTCCTGACAAAAGCTTGTGTAGCGCTTCCTGAACTAAAGCTTCTGTGACCACATCTAAACTCGCAGTGGCTTCATCTAAAACCAAAACTTCTGGACTGCGAATCGCTGCACGGGCAAAGGCTAATAGTTGTTTTTGACCGCTTGAAAGATTGGTGCCTCGTTCTCGCAATTGGGTATCATATCCTTGAGGCAATTGCTCAATAAATGAGGCTACGTTTGTCTTCTCTGCTGCTTGCTGGATTTCCTCAAAGCTGTAAATGTCTCCCAAGCTAATGTTGCTCTTAACATCACCAGCAAATAAAAAGCCGTCCTGCAAAATAACTGCCATGTAACGTCGCAGATCTGCTTGGGGTATTTCTCGAATATCTACACCATCTACAAATATACGCCCTTTGCTGGGTTCGTAAAGACGGCATAATAGGCGAATGATGGAACTTTTCCCCGCACCTGTCGGACCTACCAATGCAATTTTTTCTCCAGGATTGATGGTGAAATCTAAATCTTTGATGACATACTCATCATCTTTGTAGGCAAACCAAACATGTTCAAAGCGGATTTCTCCTCGTTTGGGTTGCAAATTGGGCAATGCAAGTTGATCTGTGATTTCGTCAATATAGCCCAATCTTGAGTCTAAAATTGAAAATCTGGGATTTGCGCGATCGCGAATTTCTATCGGTTCATTTAAAACTTCGCTGACACGTTCAACTGCGGTAAAACCCGCTTGAATGACAGTAAATTTTTCAGCAAATTGTTGTAGGGGTTGGAACAACCTTTCGGCATACAAGACAAAAGCAGATAAAATCCCGAAAGTCAAGTTTTGCTGTAATAGCAAACCACTTCCTACCCATAAAACAACCCCAATGGCAATCAATGCAATCCATTCCAGTGTTGCTGAAACAGCAGAATCAAAAAAGATACTGTTATCAACTTCACGAACGTAGCGGTTGTTTGTGGTGCGAAACAACTCCGCGTTGAATTTTTCCCGACGAAACAGTTGCACGACATTGATACCAATAATATTTTCTTGTAGCTGAGAATTCAGTGCTGAAATTTCTTCCCTTGCTTTATAATTTGCTGCCCGGTATTGCTTCTGAAAATAAACAATGACTCCCGATACTGGTACGAGCATTGACAATAGCAACAAAGCAAGTTGCCAATTGATAGAAAACATAAAACCAAGGACTACCAGCATGGAAAACAAATCTGACACAATACCAATTGCACCAGTCGCAAATACATCTCCCAACACTTCCACATCGCTGGTGAGTCTGGTAATAATTTTACCTACAGGCGTCCTATCAAAAAAACGCACTGCCAAAGATGTTACGTGATGGAATAAGTCTTTTCGGATTTCCGCCGTGATTTTTTGCCCTACCGTCTGTACTAAATAACCCTGAGAACCTGTTAATATTAGTCTGATAGCTACTGTAATCAGTAGTGCAACTTCAATCATCTGTAGCCCCTGTAACATAGGGCGATTTCTGAAAAACTCGTAGGTATTGGGTTCATTGCGAATAAGAGAAATTGCCTGTCCGATAAGCAGGGGTTGCAAGGCGTTGCTGAGGGCTATGGGTACGAGTAGCAGCATTGACAGCGCTAGCAATTTTCCGTGACGACGGGCATAAGGTACTAAACGCAAAAATAACCGCCAGTCATTTTCACGCCGACGGTACTCTGTATCAGATTTTGTTAGAGTTGTAGACTGATTCATCATACAAAAATTATATTAATTTTTACAATAACAAAGGTAGTAAATTCCAAAACACGTAGGTTGGGGAGCCACAAAAAGTGCTCTGGTTCCCAGAGTTGAGTGAAGTGGCGTTTGAGGAACGAAACCCAACATCTAGAAGCATTTGTTGGGTAACGCTCGTGCTCAACCCAACCTACTACCACATCCACCTGAAAATGCTGGGTTGAGGCTGCTCTGGGGCAGGGGGCACGGGAGCAGGGGGGCAAGAATCACAGACTCATTAACCGATTAATTTCTACCCAACAAATTAGCCCAGATGCGCTACTACAATTTCTCTCAGCCCTTGCAGTATTGAGTCACCTTGACAGGGCTAGCATTGCCCAGCCTACTGCTGCTGTTAGGCTCTGCAGAGCGTGGCATATTTAGCACTGGAGGCGGAGCCTCCTAAAAAGGCATTCCCAGGCTCCGCCTGGGAACGAGGGGGAACGAGGATAGAGTATCGAACTTAACCAAGCACCGTCTGCAAAGCATGCAATAATTCTTTAACAGTGTATGGCTTGGGTAAAAATTTCTGGACTCCATTGCCAGTGGCAGCAGCTAACTTACTGCTGGACATAAGCCCACTTGTAGCAATCACTTTTACGTGTGGGTTGATTTTTTGAATGGTACGGATAGCAGTTAAACCATCGAGTAAAGGTAACATCATATCCATCAACACAACACGGATTGTATCCTTATACTGGGCATAGAGCGCGATCGCTTCCACACCATCATTTGCTGTCAAAATCTTATAGTTGTATGCTTCTAAAGATGCTTTGGTAATTTCTTGAATCGAAGGTTCATCATCTACAACTAAAATGAGTTCTTCATTGCCTGTTAATACCTCAACTTCCGGTGCTACCTCTGTTTCTATTTCCTCAACTGCAGGAAAGTAAACTTTAAAGCGAGTCCCAGAGCCAATTTCACTATATACATTTACAAAACCACCGTGACTTTTGACGATGCCAATAACAGTGGAAAGCCCCAACCCGGTGCCTTTGCCTTGTTCCTTAGTGGTAAAAAATGGTTCAAAAATTCTGTCTATAATTTCAGAAGAAATGCCAACTCCAGTATCTGAAACAGTAATGACGATATAAGGTCCCGTTTTTGCCTCTAGATGCATACGAGCATAATTTTCATCAACAAAAAGATTTTCGGCAGAGATACTTAAAGTCCCACCATTAGCCATAGCGTCACGGGCGTTGACACAAAGGTTCATCAGTACTTGATGCAGTTGTGTACTATCACCAGAAACCATCCATAAATCTTGTTGTATATCAGTGCGGACTTCTACAGATTTAGGAAATGTTTCTTTGAGAATAGTTATAACTTCTTTAATTAAATGTCTCATTTGTAAAGTAATGCGCTTGCCTTCAACACCCCGCGCAAAAGACAAAACCTGTTTCACGAGATCGGCACCCCGTTTGGCACTATCTTCTAAGATTTCTAATAGGTGCATATCCTGCTCGTATATATCGGGGTACTTCAGGGGTAATAGTTGCGCGACTGCCAGAATAGGTGTTAAAATGTTATTCAAATCGTGAGCAATACCGCTTGCTAAAGTTCCAATACTTTCCAAGCGTTGAGTACGAAATAATTGAGACTCTAAAAGTTTCTTTTCTGAAATGTCGGTATCAACAGTAAGAATTGATTTGGGCTTGCCATTGCGATCGCATACCAAAGTCCAACGGCTTTCTACAAGAATTTCCTTATTGTTTTTCGTCAATTTAGTGACTTCACCCTGCCACTTGCCCTTACGAGTTACACTCACAAAAGCGGCTTCCTCTTCTGGTGGTGTTTCATTGTACAAAAACTTGCTAGCATCTTCTCCGCATGCTTCCTTGGAAAGCCAGCCATACAGATTTTCTGCACCTTTGTTCCAGAATAAGACACGATTATTTAAATCTCTGACAAAAATTGCGTCAGTGGTAACATCAAGTAAAGCAGCTTGTTGGCGAATTTTCTCTTCAGCCAATTTATGCTCGTTAATGTCAATACAGGCACAGGTGATACCTGCAATTTCATGTGATTCATTATACAATGGTTCAACAGTCAGATCGTAATATCCAGTTCCCTGGGCTGTCGAGAGCGAAATTTCTTCCCTGATTCCAATACCAGTAGCGAGTACGCCTAATTTCATCTCTTTGAGACGTTCACCATCATCACCCCAGATAAAATCTGAGTCGCATTTGCCCAAAATTTCTTCAGCAGTCAACCCAAAAATCGGATTGTAAACCCAGGTGTAGCGTAGTTCTTTGTCTTGGTTAAATACAAAGATCGGAGAGTTCTTCAATGCAACCCGAAATCGCTCTTCACTCCGTCTTAAAGCTTCCTCCGTGCGCTGACGCTCAATTGCATAGCGCATGGAACGGAACAGTAAGTCGCCATTCACCTGTGCCTTAACCAAATAATCTTGCGCTCCTTGCTGCATTGCATGAATAGCCAGGGTTTCATCATTAAAACCTGTTAAAACAATCACAGGAATGGCAGGAGATTGACAGTGGATTTTGACAAATGTTTCCAATCCCTGGCTATCTGGCAGTAATAAGTCTAGTAAAATGACATCAAAACTTTCTTCCTCAAGAGATTTGAGCGCTTCATCTAACTGTTCTACTTGTTTCAGAACAAATTCAACGGAAGGAACTTCCAATAAAAATTCCTGCAACAGCCGAACATCTCCAGGGTTATCTTCAACTAATAAGACTTTCATTATATTAGTTAGTAGTTAGTGGTTAGTGGTTAGTAGGGGTGTAATGCCTTGCACCCGTACATGGTTAGAGTTATTATCAACTGCTTACACAAGAACCTATGGAAAAGCGATTGATGAAAAGGCAATTAATTTTCCAGTCCCCAATCCCCAGTCCCTTGTAAATTTTGTATGAGGTCTTGACATGGAGATAGAAATTTGTAAAGAGATTCCAGGATTGACAGCAAAATCTTCTATGATGTTTGCTTACCCAACGAGTTTAGCAGATGTATGGTTTCCAGCAAGCGAGCAAGTGCTATTGCCAGAGGAATATATTGCACCTACTAAAGTTAGAGTTAAGGTTTTTACTGGAAGCACAGGACCTAGACGTATCGGTAGTTGGAGTTGGAAAGCGTATCGGGCTACAACCAACCTTTTAAGAAATAGAAAGAAACTAGATTACTCAGGAAAATTTATTTTTGATGCTCGCTATGATACCGACGAAAATCCAGCACACTTCTTTGATAGTCTGACATCCCCTATCTTATTCGCACGCAAAGTTCTCAGCGAACATTTCCAAAAAGATATTGACATTCATATTGTTCTAAGAGCTAGAACATCTAAATTTGCTCGAGATGCATATCATCTGCTTAATATTCCTATAATTAGTACAGATGATGATGTTTGTGGTGAAATTGTTACTGTTTCAGAGCGCGATCTTTTTAGCATCAAATCTCAACTTTTTAATCTTAATTTTCCAGGTTGCCAGGATTTGGGAGTAGAGCGAATCTTCATTCCTCGAAGGGGTACTCGTCGGTTGATTAATAATGATGAGGTGGCTCAATTTCTAGCAGAACGAGGTTTTAAGACTTGTTACTTTGAAGATTTCCCATTAAGTCAACAATGGTCAATTGCAAGATACGCAAAAATAGTTGTTGCAGTTCATGGTGCGGGTGTCAGTAATTTGCATTTTAACCGTTTGGGGCTAAGTCCAGACTCCAAGCCCAATAGTGGGGTAAAAGTTGTTGAGCTTATGTCTCCTAGTTGGAACCAGCGTCGATGCTTCCGCTATCTCGTAAATGTCATCAACGGTCAATGGTGTTCTGTACGCGGTCAGATTACTCCACAAATGCTTCGTGGAGTCGATTTTTTCAAAGGCAATCCTGATTGTGTAAAATCTCCTTTTAAAGATCCCTTTAAAGTAGATTGTCAAACAATTGAGATGGCTCTCGACTATCTTGATAAAGAGCAATCGAACCATAATTTTGACTTTCATCAACCCAGGTAGTAATTATCATGTTAAACTCCAATTCTGTAGAAAATAGTAGCAATATAGAACAAAAAACTGCCAAAAAGAAACTGAATCTGCTACAAGTTTTTCGAGGCTTGGCAGCATTACTCGTCGTACTATGTCATTCTTGTCTTATATTTGACCAAAATCTCAATCAACCATTTTTATCTAATATATTTCTTTTTGGAGCATCGGGAGTAGATTTGTTCTTTGTAATCAGCGGTTTCATTATCTTTCACATTCACAGCAAGGATATTGGTAAACCAACTAAATTAAAAGATTTTTTCTGGAAAAGATTTGTGCGAGTCTATCCGTTATATTGGTTGATTTTGACACTGAAAATCTTAACTTCTATAGGTGAATTATCCTCAGATAAAAATCCTCAGAGTTTTCTTGAGATTGGAAAAGCTTATTTACTATTTCCTCAAGAAACAGAGATTATTGAAAAGTTTATAGGTGTTAGCTGGACACTGAGTTATGAAATTTTTTTCTATATAATGTTTGGGTTATTAATATATTTTAAGCCAAAATTCTCGGTTTCAATAATTGTTCCATGGTTATCAATAGTATTTTTCAACTTTGTTGGGATAATTAAAATTCCTCAGGATATTTTTCTGCTGGATTTTCTTTTTAATAGAATACACATAGAGTTTCTTTTTGGAGTGTTATGTTCATATCTTGTCTCCAAATATAAAATTACTTATGGCAGTACCCTACTCTATGTAGGTATTTTTTTATTTACTCTATCAGCTATAAGTTATAATTACAAAATTATTACACTATCAAGTAGAGTTATAAGCTTTGGTATACCAGCCTTGCTTATCATCCTTGGTAGTGTAGCTTTGGAAATGAGGAAAGCGATCGCTCCTCCTCATGTTTTGATATTATTAGGCGATGCATCTTACTCTACTTATTTAATACACAGTTTTGTGATTAATAACTTAACAAAAGCTGCTATTAAACTTGGAATAGTGGATTTTCTTACTCAAAACTCTTTCATATTTAGTCTGTTTGCCATTATCAATACGATTGTTACCTTACTAGCAGGTGTTGCTTTCTACCTATGTTTGGAGAAACCACTACTTTCATTTATGAAACGAAAGTAAACCAAAACGATGTTGCATCTGAAGCGATCGTAAAGGATAGTTAGAGTCCCAATACTACGTAGGTTTTGCTAAAAACTCAAATTGAACGTAGGTTGGGTTGAGGAACGAAACCCAACATTTATCAGCATTTGTTGG